>NC_010125.1:2336250-3010000 GCF_000067045.1 Gluconacetobacter diazotrophicus PA1 5 | reverse complement strand
GAGGTAGATCGTCAGGTGTTGACCCCGGGGGGTAGAGCACTGGATGGGCTAGGGGGGCCCAAAGCCTTACCAAACCTAACCAAACTCCGAATACCCGGAAGTTTAGCTTGGCAGACAGACGGTGGGTGCTAAGGTCCATCGTCGAGAGGGAAACAGCCCAGACCACCAGCTAAGGCCCCTAAATCGTGGCTAAGTGGGAAAGGATGTGGGGATTCCAAAACAACCAGGAGGTTGGCTTAGAAGCAGCCATCCTTTAAAGAAAGCGTAATAGCTCACTGGTCTAATAGAAACCCTGCGCCGAAAATGTAACGGGGCTCAAGCCACGTGCCGAAGCTGTGGGTGCATACTTTGTATGCGCGGTAGCGGAGCGTTCCGTAGGTCTGTGAAGGAGACGGGGTGACCCTCTCTGGAGATATCGGAAGTGCGAATGCTGACATGAGTAGCGACAAACAGTGCGAGAAACACTGTCGCCGAAAGTCCAAGGGTTCCTGCGCAAGGTTAATCCGCGCAGGGTGAGCCGGCCCCTAAGGCGAGGGCGAAAGCCGTAGTCGATGGAAACCGGGTGAATATTCCCGGGCCTGCCAGAAGTGACGAATGCAATATGTTGTCGGGTCTTAACGGATTGATCCGGCTTTTGGCGCATTCCAGGAAATAGCTCTGGCATATAGACCGTACCCGAAACCGACACAGGTGGACTGGTAGAGCATACCAAGGCGCTTGAGAGAACGATGCTGAAGGAACTAGGCAAATTACTCGCGTAACTTCGGGATAAGCGAGACCCATCGTTGGGCAACCATCGGTGGGTGGCACAGACCAGGGGGTAGCGACTGTTTAGTAAAAACACAGGGCTGTGCGAAGTCGAGAGACGACGTATACGGCCTGACGCCTGCCCGGTGCCGGAAGGTTAAGAGGAGGTGTGCAAGCACTGAATTGAAGCCCCGGTAAACGGCGGCCGTAACTATAACGGTCCTAAGGTAGCGAAATTCCTTGTCGGGTAAGTTCCGACCTGCACGAATGGCGTAACGACTTCCCCGCTGTCTCCAGCATCGGCTCAGCGAAATTGAATTCCCCGTGAAGATGCGGGGTACCCGCGGTCAGACGGAAAGACCCTATGAACCTTTACTGCAGCTTTGCAGTGGCATCAGAGACATTCTGTGTAGGATAGGTGGGAGGCTTTGAACCCGGGGCGCCAGTTCCGGTGGAGCCATCCTTGAAATACCACCCTGACTGTTTCTGATGTCTAACCGAGACCAGTAAGCCTGGTCCGGGACCCTGCATGGTGGGCAGTTTGACTGGGGCGGTCGCCTCCCAAAGTGTAACGGAGGCGCGCGATGGTGGGCTCAGGTCGGTCGGACATCGACTGTTGAGTGCAATGGCATAAGCCCGCCTGACTGTGAGAGTGACAGCTCGATCAGAGACGAAAGTCGGCCATAGTGATCCGGTGGTCCCGCGTGGAAGGGCCATCGCTCAACGGATAAAAGGTACTCTAGGGATAACAGGCTGATCTCCCCCAAGAGTCCACATCGACGGGGAGGTTTGGCACCTCGATGTCGGCTCATCACATCCTGGGGCTGGAGCAGGTCCCAAGGGTTCGGCTGTTCGCCGATTAAAGTGGTACGTGAGCTGGGTTTAGAACGTCGTGAGACAGTTCGGTCCCTATCTGCCGTGGGTGTTGGAGACTTGAGAGGATTTGTCCCTAGTACGAGAGGACCGGGATGAACAGACCTCTGGTGCACCGGTTGTCGCGCCAGCGGCACAGCCGGGTAGCTAAGTCTGGACGGGATAATCGCTGAAAGCATCTAAGCGAGAAACCCACCTCAAAACCAGGTCTCCCCGAGGGCCGTGATAGACCATCACGTCGATAGGCCAGATGTGAAAGCGCAGCAATGCGTGCAGCTAACTGGTCCTAATCGCCCAACAGGCTCACTCACACCGCCTGCCCAGCAGGCAACACACATGCACAGCAATCATCCACACAACACACTCACCTCTCACCGCACCAACCTCACACGCCCAATAACACCCCACAGGGTGGACTGGACGACCTGGTGGCCATGGCGGGGATAGACCCACCCGATCCCATCCCGAACTCGGCCGTGAAATGCCCCAGCGCCTATGATACTGCGTCTCAAGACGCGGGAAAGTCGGTCGCCGCCAGGTCTTCCAGTCCACCCCTCACAACACACACACCACACCAGCGCGGGGTGGAGCAGCCCGGTAGCTCGTCAGGCTCATAACCTGAAGGCCGCAGGTTCAAATCCTGCCCCCGCAACCAACGACGCTTGCGACAAGAACGATTGAAGAACGCCACGCTCGGGATGAGCCGTGGCGTTTTTTTTGTCGGCCGCAAAGGCGAGGATCGCCGCCAGATCTCCCTTGAGTGTGATGGTTAGTCCATCGCGTCCCTCGGGCGTCAGGACAACAGCGCTGATGAGCGCGCGGATGCGCTCGGCGGCTTCATTCCGGACGCCGGTGCCGCTCAGCGTCTCGCTCAGTCGCGCCAAGCGATCCCGATAGGTTTCCGCCATGTTGGGGTGAAGCAGGGGCGGCGGCTCTTTGGCATCGACCAGCAGCGCAGTCAGTTCCTCTCTCCGCGCTTCGAGGCGTGTCATCCGGTCCTTCAGCTTGCCAGGAGGAACGCCACCAAAAATGGCGTCGATCGCCCGGTCGAGGTCGCGGTTGATGCGCTCGAGTTCCTGCTGACGGGCAACGAGATCGGCGCTGCGTTCCATGCGTAGCCGGTTCACCTCGCGGGTGAACTCCTGACAGAACTCCTTGAACAGTTCTGGCTCCATGAGATGGGTGCGCAGCCCGCTCAGCACGGAGGCCTCCAGCGCATCGCGCCGGATGTTCAGCCGGTTGTCGCAGGTGCCCTTGTAGCGCGCATTCGAACAGCCGAGCAGATCGGCGGAAATCTTGCTGTAGCCCCCGCCGCAGCATCCGCAGCGGACCAGACCAGACAGCAGGTAGACGGGCCGTGAACGCTCCCGCATCGGATTGTCGCTTTTGCTCCCGGTCGAGAACGCCAGACTGCGCTGACGCGTCTTGACCGCGTCCCACAACTCCTGATCGATGATGCGCAGTTCGGGGACGTCCTGCATCACCCATTCGTCGGTCGGATTGACGCGGGAGACGCGCTTGCCGGTGTCGGGGTCTTTGAGATAACGAAGCCGGTTCCAGACGAGGCGACCGATATACAAGTCGTTGTTCAGGATGCCGGTGCCGCGCTGCGCATTGCCATGGATCGTGGAGGGTCCCCAGTCATTGCCCAGCGGGCCGGGAATGCCGTCGGCATTCAGGCGCATGGCGATCGTCCGAGACGAATGCCCCGCGTTATAGTCTGCGAAGATCCGCCGGACCACGGCCGCCTCGGTCGCGTTGATGGTGCGATCACCCCGGAGCGGCTCGCCGCGTGCGTCGACCTGACGGACGACATCATAACCGTAGCACAATCCGCCGCCTGATTTGCCGGCCTCAATGCGTCCGCGCAGGCCGCGATGTGTCTTGTCGGCGAGGTCTTTCAGGAACAGGGCATTCATCGTGCCCTTGAGGCCGATATGCAGATGGGTGACGTCGCCCTCGGACAGCGTGATGATCCGCACGTCCGCGAATTTCATGCGCTTGAACAGACCGGCTATGTCTTCCTGGTCACGGGACAGGCGGTCCATCGCTTCGGCGAGAATGATGGAGAACTTGCCACGCTGCGCGTCCTGCATCAGTTCCTGGATGCCCGGCCGCAACAGGGACGCGCCGGACACGGCACGGTCTGTGTAGCTGTCGACGATCGTCCAGCCCTGTTTCTCCGCATGCGCGCGACACAGCCGCAACTGGTCTTCGATCGAGGCGTCACGCTGGTGGTCGGACGAATAGCGGGCGTAAAGCGCGACTCTCATGCGTATGTCCTCTCACTGTCCGGTCATGTCATCCCGCGCGTTGTCCTCGCGTTCCACGAATTCGCGCGCGGCCTCCCTGGCGAGAAGCCGGACCAGAGCCCGCAGCGACAGGTTCGTTGCCGCAGTGTGCTTGCTCGGGGGGCTGGTGCTATCCAGGATCAACCGTACGGTCAGCGTAGCATTTCGCTGCTCCATTGTCGTGTCCTTCGTATCATCGGCGGATGGTGTGCCGACAGGATGCGTCGGTGCGACGGAGCAACCAAGAAAAAACAAATAAATAACAATGATATAAGGAGTAAACTGGCGGGTTCTGGCGTAGCCGATTCGGTCTGGGCGCGCAACGACGAAAGGTCGAATGATCACAAAACCGTTACGAACGGCGAGGGAGTGCCAAGGTCGGACCAGATTGCCTGGCAAGAGCCATGTGTTGGCGGATCCGGGAGCCGCCCGCGTAAACAAGATTCTCTATCGTAACCAAACTGTTGTCGTTAGCTGTCGGTGTCATGTCGTGCGTCGCCGAACTGACTAACCGGTTATGAACGCTCCAGAATCGTTCCCCCGTCATACAACTGTCTTCTGAATCTTCTTGACAGAAATACAACCGATTAGTCAGCATCAAGTCCACAGATCGCGAGCTGTCGTCCTTCGTTTCAGAAATTGTAAGGAACTGCTTCATGCCGACACATTCTGCCGGTGTTGCCGACGTGCGATCTCCGATCCATCTGGCGCCGAACGCCGCGAAGACCTTTCACGACCTTTCCAGCCTCGCGCTCGAGCGCGACGATGCCGATCGCTGGCTCGCCGAGGGGCCCCGTGCTGACGATCTCCGGCACGCCGCCCGGCAAGTATGCGCGCTTGCCTTCTCCGGGGATCATCCGGACGCGCGTCGCGATGTGCATCATGTGCTCCATCGCCTGTATGACCTGCATCTCGCCCGACCCGTTCCGGGGATGACGCGGAATCAGGAGAGTGTCGAGCTGCTCAGGCTGCGCAAACAGATCGAGCAGGCGTGGCAGGCATGGGAACACAACCGGATCGGAGACGTCCCGGAGAATCTCACACCTGACGCGATCGGCGGGGCCATCAAGGCGATGTGGCGCCAGCATGCCGGCCATAACCACCCGGTGTTCGAGTTCATGCGGACGGAGGCCGACAGGGCACAGATCATCAAGTATTTCACCACAGATTACGCCCTCAATATGCGGTTTTACGATCTGATCGTCCTGTCGCTGCTGGGTATCGACGAAGATGTACGCATGGAGGTCGCGGGCAATTTCTGGGACGAGATGGGGCAGGGGAACGCAGCGCGTACCCACGTGCGGCTCTACCGCGATCTGCTCGACTATCTCGGGATTGAAGACAATCCGGCCGCGTTCGTTGACGCGCTGGGTTGGGAGGGGCTCGGCGGCTATAATCTCCTGCTGTACTTCGCGCTCAACCGGCGGGAATATTTTCGTTCGATCGGCGCCCTGGCGATCACCGAACTCTCCGATCCCGACCAGTATGCCAAGCTGATCGAAGGCTGTCGCCGGGTCGGCATCGGCACGGATCGTCCTTCGGTGCTCGATTACTACAGCGAACATGTCGAGGTCGATGCCCTGCACGGCGATGGCTGGATCGACAACGTCATCGTGCCGGTGTTGCGCCGTTATCCTGACCAGGCGCGTGCGGTTCTCGAGGGCGCGGCGATGCGGCTCAATACGAGCAAGGATTATTGGGACTGGCAACTCGCCGAGATGCGGTTGCTCGGGAAGTCCGCTCCGGATGCCGTTGCAACGTTGTGATGTCATTGGTTTGGAACCGGCGCGCTCTTCTGACTTGACGGGTTCGTAAGACAGATCGGAACGGGCGAATGTCGGCTCGCACATTTCACTTGAGCGTTGTCACGGCTCGTGGCTACATCCTCCGTTAGAACTGGCTCGCGAGCTAGACGCGACGGTCAGGGCGCGATACCCGGTTCGGGCGCCCGCGCCGCGCGTGCGATAACGAGGTTGAGGACGTGGCGCAGACAAAAATCAAGAAAAGGGGCGGGCGCCCCAACAATCGGGCGCACCTTCTCTCAGTTGCCAATACACTGTTTATGAAATCCGGCTTTCGCGACGTCAGTGTCGATAGGATCAGCGAAGCCGCCAGCGTGACCAAACAGACGTTATACTACCATTTCGCCAATAAAGAGCAGCTGGTTGTCGAGGTCTTGGAAGAGCGTATAGACGACATCGAAGCCTCCCTGGCCGCAGCGATCAACGCGCATACCGCGCCGCGCGACCGCCTCAAGGCGATCTTCGACTGGCATACGGCCTGGTTCAACCAGCCGGATTTCACGGGCTGTATGTTCTCGCGCGCCGCCTCCGAATACAAAGGCGAGCAGCGCGACATCGCCGAACTGGTCGAGTTACAGAAACTCGAACTGAGACGCGCGATCCGCGCGCTGGTCGAAGCCTGCGGTGTGCCCCCGGCTCGCACGGACACCATCGCGCGGTCGTTCCTCTGCCTTCTGGACGGCGCCGTAATCTCGGCCCAGATCCTGGGCGAACGGGACGCCGCTGACAACGTATGGCTCACCGCCGAGACGATTCTTGCCGTCGAGGCCGGTCGCCCAATGGATCCAGCCGCTCCCTGATCCCGATCTACCGCCGGGTGCAGACGCCCGGATCGCCAGCCCGTTTTGCGCGTTTTCGCCTATACCATTTTGTGTGCGCCGCTCTACGCCCGCGCCGACAGTTCATGGAAAATACGTTGAAATTACTGGATGCTATCCGGTCATCTCGCCTCCGTTCGCACGGAGGGCTCCATGTCTGGTTCTCGTATCCTGTGGGGGCAGCTCTGCCTCTGCTTCCTAATTGTCGTCGTGGCGTGGTGGACCGCGACCCAATGGGTCGCCTGGCGGTTGGCGTTCCAGCCCGAACTCGGTTCGCCCTGGACTCTCGTCGCCGGTCGCTGGCCGGTCTATGCGCCGTTCCTGTTCCCCTGGTGGTGGTACGAATTCGACGCTTACGCGCCGCATATCTTCGTCGAGGGCGCGTGGATCGCGGGATCGGGTGGCGTTCTGGCGTTCCTGGTCGCCGTGTTCCTGTCGGTCTGGCGGGCGCGCGAGCGTAAGCGCACCGCCACCTATGGGTCGGCGCGCTGGGCGGAGCGTCACGATGTCGAGGAGGCGGGGCTTCTTTCGCCGGACGGCGTGGTATTGGGGCGTTGGGGGCGCGACTATCTGCGTCATGATGGTCCGGAGCATGTGCTGTGCTTCGGGCCGACCCGATCCGGTAAGGGTGTCGGCTTAGTCGTGCCGACCCTGCTGACCTGGCCGGGCTCCGCCGTCGTCCACGACATCAAGGGGGAGAACTGGTCGATCACGGCGGGGTTTCGCGGGCGTTTCGGGCGTCTGATTCTGTTCGACCCGACGAACCCGGACTCGTGTGGCTACAATCCGCTGCTTGAAATACGCCTCGGCGAATGGGAAGTCCGTGACGCCCAGAATGTCGCCGACGTGCTGGTCGATCCCGAGGGATCGCTGGAACGACGCAACCACTGGGAGAAGACGTCGCATTCGCTGCTGGTCGGGGCCATCCTCCACGTCCTGTATGCCGAACCGGACAAGTCGCTGCGCGGGGTGGCTAACCTGCTGTCCGATCCCAAGCGATCCATCGCGGCCACGCTCGTGGTCATGATGGGCACGCGCCACCTCGGCGAGCGCGGCGTCCACCCGGTAGTGGCGTCTGCCGCGCGCGAATTGCTCAACAAATCCCCCAACGAACGCTCCGGCGTGCTGAGCACCGCCATGTCCTTTCTCGGCCTGTATCGCGACCCCGTCGTGGCGGACGTTACCAGTCGCAGCGCCTGGCGGATCGGCGATCTGGTCGACGCGGCGCGGCCGACCACGCTCTATTTCGTCATCCCGCCGTCGGACATCAGCCGCACCAAGCCGCTGATCCGCCTGATGCTCAACCAGATCGGGCGGAGATTGACCGAAGATCTCTCCGGCGCGGGGGGGCGACAACGATTGCTGCTGATGCTCGACGAGTTCGCAGCGCTGGGGCGGCTGGATTTCTTCGAAAGCGCGCTCGCCTTCATGGCCGGGTATCGGATCAAGGCGTTCCTGATCGCCCAGTCACTCAACCAGATCGACAAGGCCTACGGCGACAAGAATTCGATCATGGACAATTGTCATGTCCGCGTCAGCTTCGCGACCAATGACGACCGTACGGCCAAGCGTGTCTCGGACGCGCTGGGCACTGCCACCGAAGTCCGTTCACAGAAGAACTACGCCGGCCATCGCCTCTCGCCTTGGCTCGGACACCTCATGGTGTCGCGTCAGGAGAGCGCGCGCCCGCTGTTGACCGTCGGTGAGGTCCAGGAACTGCCGCGCACGGATGAACTCGTTCTGGTGTCTGGCATATCGCCGATCCGGGCGAAGAAGGCTTCCTATTTCCGCGACGCCCGGTTTCAGGAGCGGCTGTTGCCGGCCCCCAAGACTGGAACCCGTGGGCTGTCGGTCTTGCCGGACGACTGGACAGGGCGCCCGCAGCCAGCGAAGCCGGAGGTCAGGCCCGATACCCCGGAGGATGCGGTCAAGGAAGCGGCCGGGGACGAAGATCCGGTCGGAACCGAGGCGCGCCGTCAGCCGGAAATGGACGTGGCACGCGAACCAGACCTGCCACCGCAGGATGATGGCGACCCGGTCCACGAGCCGCACAGGCGCGATCGTGAGCGGGACCCGGCCGAAGAGGAAGACCTTCACGCCGTGCTGACGGCGGATCTGGCGCGCAAGGCGCGTCAGGCCGCACTCGATCCCGGCAATGATCTGGGGATTTCGTGATGACGATGCGCGCCAGGAAAAAGCGGCTGTCGGTCTATCTGGAGCCGGATCTCTGGAAAGGCCTGCGCACCCAGGCGGCGCGGCGATCGATGTCCGATTCCCTGCTGGCCGAAGCCGCGATCGCGGCCTGGCTCGACCCGGACGCCGCGGGCGGCGACCCGAGGGCATCGCTGGAGGGCGCGATGCAGCGCCTTGAGCGGCGTCAGGCGCGGATCGAGCGTGACCTGTCGATCTCGGTCGAGACGCTGGCGCTCTTCATCCGCATCTGGTTCACCAGCATGCCGGGCCTGCCGGACAGCGTCGCCGCCGCCGCCCGCGCGCAGGGCGCCGAACGCTATGACCGGTTCGTGGAGATGCTTGGCCGGCGGCTGGCCAGCGACAGGCGGTTCCGTACCGATCTCAAGACCGACGATCTTCCTGATACGGAACCGAAATCTTCCCAATGAGCGACGGGCCTGCCCCGCGTGGGGCGGGTGCCGCTCAATGGTTTTCGATCGCTCTGAGCAATCCGCCTCCCGATCGGGCCCGGCGACCGGGTCGGTCCCGGCCCTTGACGCTCTCGGTGTCCTTGCGCTCCGGCTCAAGCGGCCGCGTGTTTTCGCTCTCCTGGATGGGACGGCGGCCGAGGCCGCTCTTGCGCGCCACATCCCGACGCATCTCCGCATAGTTCGGCGCAACGGTCGGATACTCGTCCGGCAGGTCCCATTTGGCCTTGTAGTCCTGGATCGTCATCCCGAACGCGGATGACAAATGCCGCTTCAGCGATTTGAGCTTCTTCCCGTCTTCCAGACAGACGATGTAGTCAGGAAACACCGAAGCGCGGATCGGGACCGCGGGAACGAGACCAGAAGTGGGCGCGGTGTCCGCCGGTGCTGCGCTTGACGTGTCGACGGCAGGCGTCGGGGGTGCGGCGCGTTCGCTCGTCTGCTCGGCGGACTCGGCCACCGGCATGGGGGCGGGATCATTACGCACGGGAGCGACCGGGGACCCGGCAGCCGGCTCGGGATGCAGAACCGACGCGTAGACTTCGCGGACCAGTTGCGCCAGCCTGTCGGTCTCGACCTTGGTGGTCGCGAGGTGCGCCATGACGATGTCCTTCATTGCGCTCAGGCGCGCGAGCGAAACGGCGTCCGGATCGTGGTTGCTCAAAAGCCTGCATCCTCCAGCAGCGTGAGGTTGGTGGTCGTCTTCTCCACGGTCACGTTGAGACGTGCCATGCGCCAGAAGCGTCACCCGGAGATTTCTCACGACCGACAATAGGCTGAACGCGCCCGTCGGGCCAAGGCTTCCGGTTGATCATCGTCCTCGATGGCCGTGGCGAGACAGCCGCCGTCGCGTCCTGGACGGGCCCGGCTATAGATACCGGTGAGGACGCAATCGCGCGGCCGTCACAGGGCGGGAGGTCGGGGCGGGTGTCGCGACAAAGCGGCGAGGTCCTCGGTTGATCCTCGGCCGGACTCATGATTCGAAAAGACCGTAGGTCTGAGCACGATCATTTTGATCCATCCGCTTTGTTCGCTCCTGTCCGCGCCAACCTCCGCCATAGTACGCAGTTCGTGATTTTTTCTGTTGCGGATCAAACGCTTCTGCATCTTCTAACTGTCCCCGTCGTCGTCCGGATTGCCCGGATGGCTCAACGCCACGGGGACCATTATGCGGACATCCGCTCACCACGCAGGTGCGGCCGCGCGGAGCGTTTCCATGCTGCGCACGGCCATGGGGCGGCCCATCGCCGCGCATCTGGCAGATCCGGCTGTGGTCGAAGTCATGCTCAATCCGGATGGTCGGTTGTGGGTCGACCGGCTGTCCGAGGGACTCGCCGACACAGGCGATACCATCTCCCCGGCCGATGCCGAGCGCATCTTGCGGCTGGTCGCGCATCATGTCGGGGCTGAGGTGCATGAGGCAGCACCGCGCGTATCGGCGGAACTGCCGACGGGAGAGCGGTTCGAAGGTCTGCTGCCTCCGGTGGTGACAGCGCCGAGCTTTGCGATCCGCAAACCGGCCGTCGCCGTGTTCACCCTCAACGATTACGTCGACGCCCGAATCATGACAGCGGCGCAGGCGAGCTTTCTGCGCCGGGCGGTCGCTGGGCGGCAGAATATCGTGGTCGCGGGCGGGACTTCGACCGGCAAGACCACGCTGGTCAATGCCCTGCTGGCCGAATTGGCCAAGACTACCGACCGCGTGGTGCTGATCGAGGACACCCGCGAATTGCAATGCACCGCGTCCAACCTGATCGCGCTGCGCACCCGTGACGGGGTGGTCACTCTGTCCGAGCTGGTGCGCTCCGCCTTGCGGTTGCGGCCCGACCGGATTCCGATCGGTGAGGTGCGCGGTCCGGAGGCGCTCGATCTCCTCAAGGCCTGGGGTACCGGTCATCCCGGCGGCGTGGGCACGCTGCACGCCGGCACGGCGCTGGGTGCGCTGCGGCGGCTGGAGCAACTGATCCAGGAGATCGTCGTGACCGTACCCCGCGCGCTGATTGCCGAGACGATCGACGTGATCGCGGTCCTCTCCGGGCGCGGCGCCGCGCGTCGGCTGTCCGAACTGGCCACGGTCGATGCGCTCGACCCGGTGAGCGGCGACTACCGGATCTCTCCCTTCGAGGCGCCGTCCGCACAGGGACCGTGCCCAGGCCCTTCCAACCTTTCCAGCCTCAAGGATCGTGAGTGATGTCGCAGACCCTGTCCGCGCGCATTTTCGTAAGCGCGCCCGCCAGCCGCCTCTCCCGTCTGACCAGCATGGCCGGGATCGCCCTGTTCGCCGCAACCTCGTCAGCCTGGGCCTCCGGGTCCGGCATGCCGTGGGAGGAACCGCTCAACCAGATCCTGGAATCCATCCAGGGGCCGGTGGCACGCATCGTCTCGGTGATCATCATCACCGTGACCGGCCTGACCCTGGCCTTCGGGGAAACGTCGGGCGGCTTCCGACGCCTGATCCAGATCGTCTTTGGCCTCTCCATCGCCTTCGCGGCGTCGAGCTTCTTCCTCTCTTTCTTCAGCTTCAGCGGCGGGGCGCTGATCTGATGGCGGGATATGACGATGACGCGGTGCCGGGCTTCCATGTCCCGGTGCATCGCTCCCTGACCGACCCGATCCTGCTGGGCGGGGCACCCCGCACGTTGGCGATCGCCAACGGCACGCTGGGCGCGGCCATCTCGCTCGGCCTGCGGCTCTGGCTGGTCGGCGCGGTATTCTGGATTGTCGGGCACAGCCTTGCGGTCTGGGGTGCCAAGCGCGATCCGTTGTTCGTGGAGGTCGGGCGGCGGCATCTCCGCTACCCCGCCTGGCTCCGGACGTGAGGAGGGCAGGGCGATGATGTCCCTTGGCGAATACCGCAACCGAGCCGCTCTCCTGTCCGATTACCTGCCATGGGCGGCGCTGGTCGAACGCGGCGTGGTGCTGAACAAGGACGGTTCCTTCCAGCGCACCGCGCGCATTCGTGGCCCCGATCTTGATTCGGCCACGCCCGCCGAATTGGTGGGTGTGACCGGCCGTCTCAACAACGCCCTGCGCCGTCTCGGCTCCGGCTGGGCGGTGTTCGTCGAGGCGCAACGTGTGCCCGCGACCCTCTACCCGGAGAGCGATTTCCCCGATGCCGCCAGCCAGATGGTCGATCTGGAGCGGCGGGAGCAGTTCGAGGATGAGGGGGCGCATTTCGAGAGCCGCTATTTTCTGACCTTGGTCTGGCTCCCCCCGGCAGAAAGCGCCAATCGGGCGGCCAGGTTCCTGTTCGAAGGTCGGGAGCGCGACGGTCCCGACCCGCACGGCATGCTCCATACGTTCGTGGATCGCAGCGATCGTCTGCTGGCTCTGCTGGACGGGTTCATGCCGGAGGCCGCCTGGCTCGATGACGGCGAAACCCTGACCTACCTGCATTCCACTATTTCCACGCGCAACCAGCGGGTCCGCGTGCCGGAAATTCCGATGCACCTTGACGCCCTGCTGGTGGACCAGCCGCTCGCGGGTGGTCTGGAACCGAAACTCGGTGATGCGTATCTGAAAACCCTGACCATCACCGGTTTCCCGAGCCGGACCTTCCCCGGGATCCTCGACGATCTGAATCGCCTCGCCATGCCCTATCGCTGGTCCACGCGGGCGATCTTGCTCGACAAGACGGACGCCACCAAGGTTCTGACGAAGATCCGGCGGCAGTGGTTCGCAAAGCGCAAGAGCATTGCAGCCATTGTCCGCGAGGTGATGACCAACGAGGCATCGGTGCTGGTGGACAACGACGCCGCCAACAAAGCCGCCGACGCCGATCTGGCATTGCAGTCGCTCGGGGCCGACGATGTGGGCCAAGCCTATATCACCGCCACCGTCACGGTCTGGGATGGTTCTGTCAGCATCGCGGCGGAGAAATTGCGTCTGGTGGAGAAAATCATCCAGGGGCGCGACTTCACCTGCATGACCGAGAGTCTGAACGCCGTGGAAGCATGGCTCGGCTCTTTGCCCGGCCATGTTTACGCGAACGTCCGGCAACCGCCGGTCTCCACGCTGAATCTGGCGCATATGATTCCGCTCTCCGCCGTCTGGGCGGGGCCGGACCGGGATGTGCATTTCAAGGCGCCGCCGCTCTTCTACGGCAAGACCGCCGGGGCCACGCCGTTCCGGTTTTCTCTCCATGCCAGTGACGTAGGGCACACGCTGATCGCGGGGCCGACAGGAGCAGGGAAATCCGTGCTGCTGGCGCTGATGGCATTGCAGTTCCGCCGGTATATGGGAGCGCAGATCTTCGCCTTCGATTTCGGTGGCTCCATGCGCGCCGCCACGCTCGGCATGGGCGGAGACTGGCACGATCTCGGGGGCGGTCTGACGGAGGATCAGGCTGATGGTGTTCCCGCCGTCTCGCTCCAGCCGCTGGCGCGGATCGATGACCCGGACGAACGCAAATGGGCCAGCGAATGGCTCGGCCAGATCCTTGTCGGCGAGGGCGTATCGCTCACGCCGGAGGTGAAGTCCTACCTCTGGTCAGCGCTGAATTCCCTGACGTCATCGCCGGTTCAGGAGCGGACCCTGTCCGGTCTGGTAGCGTTGCTCCAATCCAACGCGCTCAAGCAGGCTCTTGCCCCATACTGCCTTGGCGGTCCTTACGGACGGCTCCTTGACGCCGATAATGAGCGTCTGGGGGATGCCGATGTCGTGGTGTTCGAGACCGAAGGGTTGATCGGTTCGGGTGCCGCGTCTTCCGTGCTGTCCTACCTGTTCCACCGCATCGAAGGCCGCCTGGATGGCCGACCGACCCTGCTGGTGATCGACGAGGGATGGCTTGTTCTGGACGACGGGAATTTCTCCGGTCAGTTGCGGGAGTGGCTGAAAACCCTGCGCAAGAAAAATGCCAGCGTCATCTTCGCCACGCAGTCCCTGTCGGACATCGCAAACTCACCCATCGCGCCAGCCGTGGTCGAAAGCTGCCCGACCCGGATCTTCCTGCCGAACGAGCGGGCGATCGAGCCGCAGATTATGGCCATCTATCGCGACTTCGGTCTGAACGATCGCCAGATCGCCATTATCGCCCGCGCCGCGTCGAAGCGGGAGTATTACTGCCAGACCCAGCGTGGCAACCGCCTGTTCGAACTTGGGCTTGGTCCGGTGGCGCTGACGCTGTGCGCGGCCTCCGGCAAGGACGATCATAAACTGATCGACCAGATGCTCGCGGAACACGGGCGTGCCGGATTTCTGCCCGCGTGGTTCGAGACGCGCGGCGTGTCCTGGGCGGCCGACCTCCTGCGGGACGGAGGCGTGCCATGACAGAAAACTCTTTCCGGCTCTGGGCTGAATTTTTCGGTCGTGCGAGCGAAAAACATTTCCGCCGGGGTGTCCTTTTCACCTCTGCAATGCTGGCGATTGGAGGGGCGTTTTCTCCTTTGCATCCGGCTCATGCTCAGTGGGCGGTCTATGACGGGGCGAACCTCGTCGAGAATGTGCTGATTGCGGCTCGTACCCTTCAGCAGATCGACAACCAGATCACCTCTCTCACCAATCAGGCGCAGATGCTGGTCAATCAGGGGCGCAACCTGGCGAGCCTTCCGCTCTCCACATTGGGCACGCTGCAATCCACCATTTCCCAGACGACGGCATTGCTCGCGCAGGCGCAGAACATCGCCTACAGCGTCCAGTCGGTCGAGCAGCAATATCAGCAGGCGTACACCTCCATATCCTCGGGCATGTCCGACAGCACCCTGTTTTCTCAGGCGCAGACGCGGTGGCAGAATTCCGTGGCTGGCCTCGAGGATGCGCTGAAGCTCCAGGCGCGCGTCGTGGGCAACATTCCGAGCGACAGCAGCGCGATGACGCAGCTTGTCTCGGCCAGCCAGACCTCCACCGGAGCGTTGCAGGCGGCGCAGGCGGGCAATCAGCTTATGGCCCTGCAATCCCGCCAGCTATCCGACATTCAGGCTGAACTCGCCGCCAATGGACGGGCGGCCGAACTGGAGCGTGCGCGGCAGGCCGCCAACGAAGCCGGCGCCGAAGCTCAGTACCAGCATTTCGCCCATTATGACGCCTACGTGCCCGAGGCCGTCTCGATACCCGGTTCGGGAAACTGACCCATGGATACAAGTAATGTCGGGATTATTGATGGATTCCTGAACATTTTCGAAACCACGATCGATTCCGGTTTCGGTCTGGTGCAGGGCAGCGTCGTCTCGCTGGCCGGCTCTCTCTCGGTCATGGATGTGCTGCTGGCCGGTCTGTTCTGGGCCTGGGCGGTGGACGAGGACATCATCCAGCGCCTGGTGAAGAAGACCCTCTATGTCGGCTTCTTCGCCTTCGTCATCAATCATTTCAGCACGCTTGCCGGCATCGTCTTCAACAGTTTCGCCACACTCGGCCTGCGGGCCGGTGGAGGAAACCTGCCGCTGGAAGATTTCATGCACCCGGGACGGCTGGCGGCGACCGGGCTTTCGGCCGCGCAGCCGCTGCTCAATGCTGCCAGCAAACTGGCGTTTTCCTTCGGCGCTATTGCCAGCATCGTGCAGATTCTCGTGCTGCTCCTGTGCTGGTTCATCGTGCTGGCGGCCTTCTTCATTCTGGCCGTGCAACTGTTCGTGGCCATCGTCGAATTCAAACTGACATCGCTTGCAGGCTTCGTGCTGATCCCGTTCGCCCTGTTCAATCGCACGGCCTTCCTCGCCGAGAAGGTGCTGGGCAATGTCGTCTCGTCCGGCGTGAAGATCATGGTGCTCGCGGTCATCTCCGCCATCGCCTCCGTTCTCTTCAAGCAATTCACGACCTCCTACGGGAACACTGCGCCGACCGTCGGGCAGGCGCTGTCCGTGGTGCTGGCCTCGCTGTGCATCGCGGGCCTTGCGATCTTCGGTGGGTCTCTCGCCAACGGGCTGATCTCTGGCGCGCCGCAGCTTGGTGCCGGGGCTGCCGTCGGAACCGGAATGGCCGTCGGTGCGATGGGCGCCGCTGCCGTCGCGGCTCCGGCGGCGATCGCGTTGGGAGGTGCGGCAGCACTCGGCGCCACGGCGGCGGCCGCGCGGGGAGGGGCCGCAATCGCGGGTGCTGCGACCACCGCCTACTCCATGGGGGCCGCCGGACAAACCGGTGCGGCTGGCGTGGCCGCCGCCGCCGGTAATGTCGGTCGCGCGGCGGGTGGTGCGGCGGTGAACGCCGTGAAGAGCAAGGCCGCCTCCGCCGCCTCGTCCCTGAAGGAAAGCTACGCCTCCGGCGGTCAATGGGCCGCGCGCGGCATGGGCGGAGGAGGCAGCGGCTCTGGCGGAGGCGCTGGCAGTGATCCGAACTCTGGTGGCGGCGCTTCCGGCGCGGGACCGTCCGGCTCTGGCGGTGGCGCTCCTTCGGGCGGTGGTCCGGCCGGTGGCGGGCCGTCGAATGACGGTAGCGGAGGACCGGAGGACGCTGGCTCCGGCGCGGACGGCAAGCCGCCGAAATGGGCGCGGAACATGAAACGTCGCAATGCCGCCGCCCATGCCGCCGAGGCAGCCCATGTCATCCGCGCGGCCGATGGCGGCGGCGGATCGTCCTCGATCGATCTCTCGGAAAAGGAATGACCGCGATGTTCCGTCGCTCCACCACACGCTATGGCGACTCTCCAATCCCGGTGACGCCGTACCAGCAGGCGGCCCAGCTCTGGGATGAGCGGATCGGGTCCGCCCGCGTCCAGGCCCGCAACTGGCGTTACATGGCCTTCGGCTCGCTGCTCCTGTCCGCCGCCCTCGGCATGGCGCTGATCCAGCAGGCCGCCCGCGGCACCATCGTGCCCTGGGTGGTGCAGGTCGATCATCTGGGGCAGGCCCAGGTGATCGGTCCCGCGACCGCCGCCTATGTTCCCACCGATCCGCAGGTGGCGTGGTATCTGGCGCGCTTCATCGAGGATGTGCGCGGGCTTTCCGCCGACCCGGTCGTGGTCCGGCAGAACTGGCTGCGTGCCTACGACTTCACCATGATTCCCGGCGCGCAGGCGCTGAACGATTATGCCCGCCTGAACGATCCCTTCTCACGGATCGGCCATGAGCAGGTTGAGGTGGATGTCTCGTCCGTGATCCGGGCCTCGCCGTCTAGCTTCCGTGTCGCCTGGACCGAACGGCATTACCGTGACGGCGCCTTCACCGGCACCGAGCGCTGGACCGCCATTCTCACCGTCCTGATCGCCCCGCCGCACAACGCCGACCGCCTGCGGAAAAACCCGCTCGGTATCTACGTCACCGCCATCAACTGGTCGAAGGAACTCGGACAATGATCCGGCTGCTCATGCGCGCCTTGCCGCTGGCGCTGCTCGCCCTGTCCGCCTGCACCGGCCGGTACCATCCGCCTGCCATCCGTTATGACGACGCGGTGCGGGCAACCCGCCTGCCGAATCTACCGAAGCCGGTGCAGGTCGTGGAGGTCGCACGACCACTGCCGTTGCCGGGGCAACTCAAACCCCTGCCAATGCGTCGTTCCCGACCGCAGCATGCTGCACCGGAGGTCGCCGACCCGACCGCGCGGGTCATTCAGGCGAATGTCGCCGCGCGCATTCAGCCGACACGGGCCGGATTCATCAACGCGGTGCAGGTTTATCCCTACAGTCCGGGCGCGCTCTATCAGGTCTATGCTTCGCCCGGCGAGATCACCGACATTATGCTCCAGCCCGGCGAGAAACTGGTCGGCAGCGGTCCGGTGGCGGCGGGCGATACCGTGCGCTGGATCATCGGCGACACCAGCAGCGGGAGCGGTGCCGCGAAACGCGTGCATATCCTGGTCAAGCCCACCCGGCCGGATCTCACCACCAATCTGATCGTCAACACGGACCGGCGGACCTATCTGGCCGAACTGCGCTCGACCCCCTCGACCTACATGGCGTCGGTGTCGTGGGACTATCCAGAAGATGACCTGATCGCCCTGCGCCATCAGGACAGCGAAGCCGAGGATGAGACACCGGTGGCGACGGGTCTCGATCTCGACGATCTGCATTTCCGCTACGCCATCCAGATGGTGAAAGGAGGGACCCCGCCCTGGTTGCCCAGCCGGGCCTTCGATGACGGCCGGAAAGTCTATATCGCCTTTCCGGTCGGTATCGGGCAGGGGGATCTGCCGCCGCTCTTCGTGCTGGGACCAGACGGTAACCCGGCACTGGTCAATTATCGCGTGCGCCAGAACTGGATGATCGTCGATCGGCTCTTCGCCGCGGCCGAACTGCGGC
Source organism: Gluconacetobacter diazotrophicus PA1 5 (assembly GCF_000067045.1). Classification (NCBI taxonomy): domain Bacteria; kingdom Pseudomonadati; phylum Pseudomonadota; class Alphaproteobacteria; order Acetobacterales; family Acetobacteraceae; genus Gluconacetobacter; species Gluconacetobacter diazotrophicus. Next base: position 2,991,643 of record NC_010125.1, on the reverse strand, counting down.
TTGGCGACAAGACCAGCGAGCAGCGGGTGCGCATTGTCCGCACCGATGGGCGGCCGTCATGAGCGAAGGGAAAGACGCACCGGAGCGGCCGGACGGACATCATTCGTCCGGCGAGCGAAATGCGCCTGGCGGCGCATCGTCAGCGTCTCCGTCTCCGTCTCCGGCATCCGTGCCTGACCTGCGTCTGAGGGCCGAACGGCCGCGCGTGGTGCGCCTGTCGCGGACCGTGATCTGGTCGCTCGGCGGGGTCGGCGTCGTCGCCGTGGCGTTCGCTCTCGGCTATGCGCTGGAAGCCAGCCATCGACCGCCGTCGGCGCCCGCCGGCCCGGAGAATGCGTCGCCGCCCTCGGCGGCGGGGCTGGACGCCCTGCCGAAAGATTATGCCGGCGTGCCGAAACTGGGACCGGCATTGCCCGGCGATCTCGGGCGACCAATCCTGCATGCGCAGGAGCAGGGGAAGTCGGTCCCCACCAGTGCGATCGGCAACGAGGACGCGCGCCGGGCGCAGCAGGAGATCGACGCGGCCATCGGCAGCAAGCTCTTCGCCGGGATCGAGACCCGTGACCAGCATGAGGCTCAGGCGATGCCGGCAATGGCCTCGGGATCAGCCGATCCCAATCGAGACCGTGCCGATACCCGAGCGCAGGCCGGAAACCGTGCCTTCCTGGCAGGCCAGCCCGATCGCCAGACCGTCAGTCCCGACCGGATCATGCCGGTGGCGTCCCCCTATGTGCTTCAGGCCGGGACGGTGATCGCCGGCGCGCTGAACACCAAGATCAGTTCCGACCTCCCGGGGCAGGTCGTCGGCCATGTAACCCAGAACGTGTATGACAGCCCGACCGGACGCATCCTGCTGGTTCCCCAGGGCAGCACCCTGTTCGGCGCCTATAACAGCGGCATTTCGTTCGGGCAGCAGCGCACGCAGATCATCTGGACCCGGCTGATCTTCCCGAACGGGGAGAGCCTGGTGCTGGAGAAGCTGCCGGGTGCGGACGCCATCGGTCAGTCGGGTCTGTCGGACGAGGTGAACAACCATTGGGGCCAACTCTTCAAGGCCGCCCTGGTGACCACCCTGCTCAGCGTTGGGTCGGAGGCGGGGACCAGCCAGAGCGAGAACAATCTCGCCCAGGCGATCCGAAGTGGAGCCAGCAACGGATTTTCCATGGTCGGCAACCGGCTCGTGGATCGCTCGCTCGATATCCAGCCAACATTGACCGATCGGCCGGGGCTGCCGTTCACGCTGGTCCTGTCGAGGGACTTAGTCCTTAAGCCCTATGTGAAACAAGGAGATAACCAGCATGGATAAGCTTCGGATCACCGCAATTCCCGACAGTCGCCCGGTGCGCATGACGGTGGCGTTTCCAGCCGAGATTCACCGCGACCTGCTCCTCTATGCTCGCTTCCTGGCGGAAGAAAATGGATCCGACATCAATGCCGCAAAGAATCCAGCCCGGCTGGTGCCTCTTATGGTTGCCCGTTTTATCGAGCGCGATCGCGTATTCCTCAAGAAGCGCAAGGACGTTGCGACGGACGCGCCGGCGCGCATGGCCGGAAAAACCTGACCGTTCGGTATAAATGTCTTTCAGACCGCTCGGCGTGTTATACAGGACAGACCCGTCAGAACGGATTTGTCGATGGACCAGTCAGCGAATGCATTCCATGAGGGTGAACGTCGCGCGCAGCACCTCGCGGGTGTCGACCCTCCGTCGTCCAAATTCATTCGTCCGTTCCTAACGGAGCAGCACCGCGCCTTCTTTCCAGCGCTTCCGTATCTCGTCGTTGGTGGTCTGGACGCCGACGGATGGCCCGCGGCAACCTTCCTGTCGGGAGACCCCGGTTTTATCGCATGTCCCGACGAAACGACCCTGAGTGTGGCGTGGCCGGAAAACGCGGCTGACCCGGTCCGGGCGGAGCTTCGTGAGGGGAGGCCGATCGCGGTGCTGGGCATTGAGTTCCCGACCCGCCGCCGCAACCGCGCCAACGGTCTCGTTGCCGACATAAACGTCGCCGAACTGCGCATGCAGGTTCTCCAGAGCTTCGGCAACTGCCCGCAATATATTCATACGCGCGCCTCGCGCCGGGTCTCGCGCGATCCGGGGCCAATCGAGAGCTTGCATGGACTGGACGAGGAGGCACGACAACTCATCGCGGGTTCGTCCACATTCTTCGTGGCGTCTTGCGCAGTGACAGTTTCACACGGGGGAATGGACGTGTCCCATCGTGGCGGTCCGCTAGGTGTTTGGTCCCGGGATTTGGTGGTGCATTATTTTCACATGAGTGGAAGGATGCGCTATGGGCCAGGTTCACCACGGAAGCGCCACGACGACAGCGGCAGTCCGTCGAGCGATACAACATAGTCAAGAGAGCCTGAGGGTTCTGGCGAAACGCTACGGGATCAACCCGAAGACGGTCGCCAAATGGAAGGGGCGGACCGATACGTCGGATCGACGCACCGGTCCGAAGGTCGCATCCTCAACCATCCTGTCGACCGAAGAAGAAGCGATCGTTGTGGCCTTCCGTCGCCATACCCTGCTGCCTCTTGATGATTGCCTTTATGCGCTTCAGGCGACGATCCCGCATCTGACGCGATCTTCCCTGCACCGTTGTTTTCAGCGCCATGGGATCAGCCGCCTGCCCGAGACCGAAGGCGACAAACCAAAACGGTCGAAGTTCAAGAGTTATCCGATCGGCTATTTTCACATCGACATTGCTGAAGTCCGCACTGAAATGGGGCGCCTTTATCTTCTGGTGGCGATCGACCGGACCTCGAAATTCGCTTTTGTCCAATTGCACGAGAAAGCGACACGTCGCGTTGCCGGTGACTTCCTGCGTGCTCTGGCCGCTGCGGTTCCCTACCGCATCCATACCGTGCTGACCGATAACGGCACGCATTTTACCGATCCGGCCGGCAATGGATGGACACCCGAAGACATCAAGGCCATGCGGGCGGATGGTGTCCTGTTCCGGTGCCACTCTTTTGAACTGGCCTGTGCTGATCTCGATATCGAGCATCGACTGACAAAGCCGCGACATCCCTGGACGAATGGCCAGGTCGAGAGGATGAACCGCACGATCAAGGACGCCACCGTCAAGCGCTTCTACTACGAAACACATGACCAGTTGCGTCAACACCTCGCCGACTTCGTTACCGCCTACAATTTCGCCCGCAGGCTCAAGACCCTGCGCGGCCTCACTCCATATGAATTCATTTGTCAGCAGTGGGAAAAAGAACCATCACGGTTCATACATAATCCGCACCACCAAATCCCGGGACAAAACAGCTAGGCTTTGTCCGGGTTGACGGCGACAGGTTGATCGTGCCGGACTATCCGGGAAATCGCTACTTCAACACGTTCGGCAATTTCCTTGAGAACCCGCGTGCGGGGCTCGTCTTCGTCGATTTCGAGAGGGGCGACCTGCTGCATCTATGGGGAGACGTCGAGATTGCATGGCAACGGAACTCCGATGGTATGCAGCGCGCGTTCACCGTGTGCGTCCGGCGTGGCCTCCGCCGGATAGCCGTGGTTCCGTTGAACTGGGAGGATGGATCCGTTCCCGGCTGTTCGTCCGAATGAAGCGCGTCAATCGAGGGATCGCTCGGTCCTGGCACCTTCCGAATCGTCTGTTTTCTGACAGCTCCCCTGCCGGCCCCGAACAGGCTTTCCGGGCCTTTGCCGCAGTGTCGTCTGGAACCTATCGATTTGATGCGCGCAGTGCGATTCTCGTTCGCCAGGAAGTCATTATGAATTTAGAAGAATGACCTTGCCGGTAACCAATTTTTGGAGCGATGCGCATGTGGGCAATCCCTCAACACGGCCCCGAAAATTTTTCGGAATCGTTCGGTTGGTCTCGATTACGCAACTTCACCTCGCTGCGAGAAGAAGTGGGCCATCTTCTGGGAAATATTAACGATTCTGCTGAGGCATTCGCGATGTGGCAGACGCATCACGTCGGCTTATACCAACTCCGGTCCGCCCTGACTCATATGTGATTGCCTGACGGTATCGTTCTGGAACGAGCTGTGATTCACAGGATGCCGAACCGGGCGGGAGGCATCCGAATGGGCGGGGCGTTAGCGTTGCGTGAGGATTATGATGCGGCGGGACTGCGTGCTCTGGCGCGGACAACGAGGCATGCGGGCCAGGCGCGTCGGCTTCTGGCGCTGGCGGCGATCTACGATGGTGCGTCACGCGGAGACGCGGCACGACTGGCTGGGACGGATCGGCAGATTGTGCGGGACTGGGTGGTGCGTTTCAACGCCGAGGGCCCGGATGGCGTGCGGGATCATCATGGGGGCGGTGTCGTTCCCCGCCTGACACCAGCCATGTTGGAAGCGCTGATGCGCCGGATCGAGGACGGCCCGATCGCTGCCGTGCATGGGGTGGTGCGCTGGCGGCAGGCTGATCTGGGGCAATGGCTTTATGAGGAATTCGGCGTCTCTCTTTCGCGCAGCCGGCTGAGCGCCGTTATCCGGGGCCTCGACTTCCGCCTTCTGACGGGACGCCCCCGGCACCATGCCCAGGATCCCGAGGCCCAGGACGTTTTTAAAAAAGCTTCCCCGACGTCATGGCCGGGATCCGGGCCCGGCATCCCGGCAAGGCCATCGAACTCTGGTGGGGCGACGAGGCGAGGGTCGGCCAGAAAACGAAGCTGACGCGCCGCTGGGCCAGACGCGGCACCCGTCCACGCGCGCCTGCCGATCAGCGCACACGTTCGGCCTGGATCTTCGGAGCGATCTGTCCGGCGCTAGGCAAGGGAGCGGCCCTCGTCCTGCCCTGGTGCAACCTCCACGCCATGAACCGGCATCTCGACGAGATCTCGCAGGCCGTAGCGCCGGGCGCTCACGCTATCCTCATCGTCGATCAGGCAGCGTGGCATACCAGCCCGAAACTCGATATCCCCGCCAACATCACCATCCTGCCGCTCCCGCCACGCTCGCCCGAACTCAATCCGGTGGAAAACGTCTGGCAGTTCATGCGCAATACCTGGCTGTCGAACCGGATCTTCCGCACCTACGACGACATCGTCGATATCTGCTGCCACGCCTGGAACCAGCTCGTCGACCAGCCCTGGCGCATCATGTCCCTCGGGCTACGACAATGGGCACATGGGTTTTAACAAACAGGAGTTGGTATTAATTGGAGCTTGTGCGTTTTTACTTATGCTCATGACGGCCATCGAGCCTCCCCTGGTCGCGATAAAGGCGGTCATGGACGCAATTTATCAACGGAGACATCGGGGCGGAGTGTGTGAACGCTATGGCCGCGCTCTCCAGGGCGTGGTCCAGATGGTCGGTGGGGTTGGCGGCCTAGCGTTGCCGCGATTGATCGCTCCTGCGATCGTACAATTCGCGACTTGATTCCCTTATTTGTGAGCAGACGTTATTGTTGGCCAGCTTTCGCCGTCATATGAGCCGTTCATCGATGACCGGACGTGGCTGAAAGCGGACATGTTCTTCTGGATTGGGCTGCCAACTCATCTTGACGGTGTGTGGTAGCCCCGCCTGCAACGCCATAACTGTCCAGATCAACGCGACCGAACAGGGCAAGTGTCGCTTGCTTCGTCCCGGCTCAGACCGCGCAGCGTGAGCGCCGTCAGCAGCAAAAGAAGCGCGACATAGGCGTCGGTCGTCGCACGCAGACCGCCTGCGCGAACGGCAAAACCCGCGACGAAGGCGGGCGCGCTGAAGGCCAGATAACTCATCACGAAATAGCTGGCGGCCAGTCCCGCGCGCTCATGGGCTTCTGCAAGTGGCACGATCGTGCGCAAGGCGCCCTGCACCGTCAGGCCAAGACCTGCGCCTGCAATGGCCGCGCCGACAAGAAAAACGGTCAGGCTCACGATGTGCAGGCCGATCAGCACCAGAGGCAGCCCCACAAGTACCGCGACCGCGCCCCGACGTAACAGGAGGGCATTTGCTCCGGCGAGATGCACGACCATGGCGACCAGAGCGGGCGCCATGACAACGGCGACCACGGTGCCCCCAAGCAGGGTCCCGCCGTTATTGTGGCTGGCGATCCGCGCGATCGTCGGCCCAAGCGAAAGCAAAAGACCCGCCAGCGCCCAGACCGCGATGTTGGCCGGGGCGATCCGCAACATCGCGCCGCGCGCGGCAAGGGGGACATGAATTCGGGGTCGAAGGGATGCGAATACACCAGGAATGCGCGAGACGGTTTCGGGAACGGCGAAAACCGCCCCCGCCGACATAGCCAGTCCGGCGGCCAGAAGCCAGAACACGAAGTGGAGCGGATCTGGCGCAAATCGGACCAGAAGCGCCGACCCGAGAGCCAGTGCCGCCATCGAACCCATGGGGACCATGCCGCTGATGAGGCCGCCGCGCTCGCGATGGGCGTCCTGAAGCCCCGCGCTGAGCGCGCTGGTCGCGACGCCGGTTGCCAAGCCTTGCAGGGCGCGTCCACGGATGACATCGGCGATGCCTCCCGCGACCGATAACTGGAGCATGGCGATGATCTCGACAGCTATGGCGAGCCAGATGACCGGACGACGGCCGAGATAATCCGACAGCGCGCCGAAGCAGAGCAGCGCGAGCAGCAATGTGAGCGCGTAGATCGCGAAAGCGGCCTGCAACATCGGCAGACTTGCATGCCATTGCTCGTGATAGAGCGGATAAAGAGGCGTGATGGCAGCCGAGGCGCCGAGGAAGAGGAACAGGATGGTGCCGTAGATCCATAAAACTCTGGTGCGGGTTGAGGACATCATCACGCGCTCCTGTCTAACGCAAAGAATGTGCGTTAGGGTGATAACGATCTGCACGATCAAAAGCAAATTCTTTGCGTTAAGGGAGAAAAGATGTCCGAGCTCCGTGACCCCATCCGTTCGGGACCACGCCCCGGTGGGCGTAGTCTGAGGGTGCAGGAAGCCGTGCATGCGGCAGTGACCGCGCTGATCGAGGAAATCGGCCGCGAAGGACTGACCGTGCCGCAGGTCGCGGCGCGCGCCGGGGTCACGCCTTCGACGATCTATCGACGCTGGAACGACATGGCGACGCTGATAAGCGACGTGGCGCAACGCAATCTGCGCGTGGACTGCCCGCTGAAACCGAGTGGTCGCCTGTCGGAGGATCTGCCTGCCTGGGCGGAGATGTATCAGGAGGAAATGGACTCGACGCCCGGCCGTGCGATGATACGGGACGTTCTGCGCGGCTGGGACGGCACGCAGAAAGCGTGCCCCCTGCTCGACGCGGTGCGGCCGTCGATCGCGTTGATCTGTGAGGCTTCCGGAGAACCGGTGACTTTCGACGTGGAAGCTGTGATTGATGCCGTGGTGGCGCCGCTTGTGACACGTATCGTTTTCACGGACGCTCCCTTGCCGGCGGCGCTTGCGCGCGATGCGGCGGTCGCCTTCGTCGCACGGCATTCCTCGGGCAAATAGCAACGGTCCGTCCACTCGGCGATAAGAAGCGGACAGACTGGTGACGCCCTCAACTGCGACATTCGGCAAAATGAGGCCCATGTCCGGCTTGGGCCGTCTTCGGACGGTCTGCTTTCAGGCGCCGAGGATCGAATAGCTGACGTTGAAGAAAGATTGATCTCAAAGACAGCTCCCGACCCATCATGGTCGTTACACGGTCTACGATGCGCATAAATCGATATGAATATAGCTTAAATAACCATCTGCGCCCTGAAGGCAGCAGCCTGCGCGCTACGATCCTGTAAATAGATGCGGTATCGAGCGAGAAGACCGTCGTGGTCTGTTTGTTGCCCCATCAGCTTATTCGTTTCGGCCAAAGCTAGCTCGTATGTGAGACAGCCGGATCCATCTCCCGCCAGTTGGTTCGCCAAGCGACGCTCGATCTCGACCTTTACCGTTGCGGGAAGAACTCTGCGGGCTTCGAAATACACCAGGCGCAAGCCAAACCACCGCAGACGCTCGTCTTCCAAGCTTTGCACGATAGAGAGACGATCCGGCCATGAGACTTGGTGGAATGCGTTCATGCGCCCCTCATCATCCGGCCCTGGGAAGCCGTTGTAGATTCGCTCCTCGAGATGAGGCGACAGCGGGTATGGCTCGCGGGCGGCGATGTAAGCGGCCACAAGGCGCGTGCACAGATCAGCGTCCGCTTTCACGCGACGAGCTTGGTCTTCGATGTGTCCGATGGACCCGCCATCCAACATATGTTCAGGAGCATCGAAAAATGCGGTCAGCGTTGGCGCGGCGTTGATCCTGAAGCGACGTATCGGACTGGGCTTCTGCGCCAGATGGGCCTGCAGTTCGACGTCACTCATTCTAGCAAGCTGGCCGACGTCGTGATAAAGGCTGAGGCAAAGTCGGCCGTTCGCTTGATCGGGGTCGACGCCGATACAGACGACTGGCGCGTGATAAGCCTGCCCCCCATAGAACTCGGTGAGCACGAAGCCATCTTCGGCATCGACAAAATCCGAGACGGTAGCCTTGTTCGAGAAGCGAACGAACCGCTGCCACAGATCCGGAGACCGCTGATGGACCAGTCGACATAGCTCGATCGTCGCAAGCACATCCGACATGGCGTCGTGCGCGCGGGCATGGACGAGGCCATTCGCCGCCGCCAACTGTTGCAAACGAAATGTCCTTCGCCCCTCCTCACTAACCGGCACGACAAGCTGCGCGGGCGATACGGCATCAGCGGCCATCACCAGACTGAGCGCGTCAGCTCGGCAGTTGCGGTGGTTGCTCGTCAGATAGGCCGGATACAGACACTGAAAGAGTGCGTGGCGAAGCATCTCTTCGTCGAAGCGGATGGAGTTGAAGCCGACGAAGACGGCCGGACTCCAAGACATGAGGATCCGCCGAATGTCTCCCACCATCGCGTAGTGTGACGGCAGGTTGGTGTCGGTTAGCGATTCGATCGACAGCCCGTTGGTGCGCAGCGCCGAGGGATGGGGAAGCACATGTGGCTGTAGGCGCGAGCGCGCTTCGAAGCGCGCCACCTCGTTCAAGTTCGCGTCGGTGCGAACCGCCGCGAAGTGGAGAATTTGATCGAAACCGCGCTTGAGCCCCGTAGTCTCGGTATCGAAGAAGACGAAGCTCATGGGCGCGCTACCAACGAGTTAGCCGAAAGCGCATTGCGGCCGGACTTACTCTGAACCGACGCGCCAACGCTTCGATCGCTGCCTCGTCCTCAAGGTCGACTCCTCCTCCCTCTAACGCGGCGGCTAGGAGATCGCCGGGGATCAGGAGTTCCGAAGCGAAGGCGTTGGCCTCGATTTCCATCGGCTCGGTCCCGAGCGCTGACACATCGTTCCGGAACAGAACGCGGATCCCTTTGTCGACATGAACAGCTTGGCTTATCTCAAGAACATGGAGCACGTGATGGGCCAGCTCGTGAGCCGCCGAGAATCGCTGTCGGTTCGGATGATGCAGCGCGTTCACGCCGATGATGCCGATGCCATCCTTGATGTACGCCATGCCCGAAAGGTCTTCGTCGAGCGGTGCATACTGAAGAACGATTCTGCGCGACTTGATTATTCGTTCGACCGGGACCGGTGGCCCCGACACGCCAAACTCCCGCAGGATCGTGCGCGCAGCCGCGCGCGCCCGATCAGGATCGGTATCAGCCATGATCAGGCCTTACCGCGTCGGGGCTGCAGCGCGGTTGTGATCAGATTAGCGACTTGCGCTTCAGCGTCTTGCGAAAGCGTCTGCTTGGACAGCGCCTGATTGGAAAGCATCATCTTCAGCTCCTCCCCTAAAGGCTTTTGCGGCATCGGCGGCAGCAGCTCTGCCACCTTGGTGAAATCGAGTGCGGCGGCGAGCGAATAAACGTGATGCAAAAGGATGTTCTGTCGGCCGCTCTCGATGTTGGCGATCGAGGCGCGCGACATGTTCACCTTACCTGCCAGTTCCGCTTGGGTGAGGTCGAGCGCTTTCCTGCGGGTTGAAACCGCGCTGCCAAATGCCTTGTAGAGTGCTTCGCTCGCCATGAATCATGTTTGCACTCCGTTCTCGGAAATGTCAATATCGCAAACATAATGTGCTTATTGCAAACCATATATTGTGATTGATAATTGACATTCTAGGTCGCATCGGGAATCCTCTGGGCTCGGGCGTGATGCCCGTGACGAGTCGAAGGAATCGGGATGTCGAAGCGGATTCACGTAGTGCCCCATGGTTCGGGCTGGGCGACGCGTCGCGAAGGCGCCGCTCGGGTTGGCTCGACCCATAACACCCAAGCCGATGCGACACAGGCCGCACGCGGCACAGCCGTTCGCGAACGCGGCGAAGTCATCATCCACCGCCCGGACGGTCGCATCCGGGACGCCAATTCTTACGGCAACGACCCCTTCCCGCCGAAGGGCTGACTGGACCGGACCGCTTTGGAAGCGGTCTGGCTCCGCTGCGTGGATGAGGCAACGGGTCGTCGGAGAGGAGACATCGCAGATGGCGGAAGGTGAGCGAGATCAGGGTGCTGAGCGGCCATATCGAGTGCTCAGCCTGGACGGCGGAGGGATGCGGGGCATCTACACGGCGGCTTTTCTCGCCCGCCTGACTGATCAGTTCGCGCGCATTCGGGGCGACTCGGCCCTCGATCTGGGACGCGGCTTCGACTTGATAACCGGGACCAGCACCGGCGCGATCGTCGGCTGCGCGCTGGCCGTCGGGCGGCCGATGACGGAGGTAGTGGCGCTCTATCGCGAGCACGGCCCCAAGATCTTCCCGCATCGGATCGCGGGGAAGCGCAGCGCGATCTACCGCGCGAGCCAGGGCAGCCGTTTCGTGCGCGAGGGCGACAAGGCGCTGCGCGAGGCGCTGCGTGGCGTGCTCGACGACGTCACCATGATCGACGTGTTCGAAGGTCGCGGCATCTCGCTCGCGATCCCGACGGTACTGATGAGCGAGCACCGGGCTTGGGTCTTCAAGAAGACTCCCAAGAGTGGGGTACGCGACGATCGCTATCCGCTGGTGGACGTCTGCATGGCGACGAGCGCCGCGCCCATCTATCGCTCGCTAGCGGCTATCGATGATCCGAACACGCCGGGCGGCCCCAAGCAGGTGTTCGCCGACGGAGGGCTTTGGGCCAATAACCCGATCATGGTTGGGCTCGTCGACGCGCTGACGGTGGCGCCGTCCGACCGTCCGATCGAGATCTACTCACTAGGAACATGTCCACGCCCCGAGGGTGATCACCTCGACGCGGAGAGCGCACACCGCTCCATGCTGGACTGGTCGCTCGGCGCTGACGTCGCGCCGCTCAGTATCTCGGCGCAGGAGTTTGCCTTCGACCACATGGCGCGGCTTTTGACGAACGCCATCAGCAACTGCGGCCGCTCAATCCGGCGCGTGCGCTTTCCTAACAAGCCGGTGCCGGCAAGCATGATGCCATATCTCGCCCTCGACGACACCCGGCCAGAGGCGATGGATCGGCTGGTCGGCCAGGCGCACACCGACGCCGATCTGACCAAGAGCGCCTGCGACGATTCCAACAACGCGGACGGGCGCATGATTCGTCAACTCATGTACGACCTGCCGGCGATGCCGGCCACCGGCGCCGTCTGGCGTCCCGCTTCCACCAGTAACCAGAGAGGATAGGTGATGTTTGACTGCGCCGTAGATGTGCGTGCGTACCACGACCAGGATGTGACCCTGCCCAAGAGCGAGCAGGATGCAATGCGAGATCGCCGCGACTCCAACCGGAGGCGGCTGCGGAACGGCCTGGATAAGGCCGGCAAGCCCAAGCCGATCGAGTTCGTCAAACAGGGCAGTTATGCCATGAAGACGATGTGCCGCGACCCCGACAACGACTATGATATCGACGACGGGGTCTACTTCCACAAAAAGGATCTGGTCGGCGATCGCGGGGCTGAGATGACGTCCCTACAGGCGCGCTGGATGGTGCGCGATGCGGTCGACGACGGCAAGTTCAAGCGTGCTCCTGAGGTGCGGTCGAACTGCGTGCGTGTCTTCTACGAGAAGGGTTACCACGTCGATCTGCCGGTCTACCGCCGCGTCGTCACTGACACCGTCTTCGGCGAAGAGGTGCACCACGAGCTGGCGGCGAGCAGTGGCTGGAAGCGGTCTGATGCTCGCGATGTGTCCGACTGGTACGAGGACCAGCGCGCCGCATCCGCCGACGGCATCCAGCTGCGCCGTATCAATCGCGACCTGAAGAAGTACGCCCGCAGCCGATATAGCTGGCGCGGCTCGATCCTCAGCGGCTTTGGCATCTCGGTTCTGACGACCGAGAAGTTCCGCGCGAACGACCGCGAGGATCGCGCGCTCTACGACACCATGGTTGCCATCCGTGATCGGCTAAACTGGAACCTCGTCGTCGCTCACCCTGTGACCCCGGGCGACACCATCACCAGCGGGTCCGACGACGCCAAGGCGCGCTGCTTCCGCGAGAAGCTGACGGAGGCGATCGACACGCTCAAGCCGCTCTTTGACGCCGACTGCACGCGCGAGAAGGCGCTTAACTGCTGGGACAAGGTGTTCGCGACCACTTTCTTCGGCGAGCGGTTGGAGGAAGAGCAGCGTGCATCGGTGGCCGCCCCCGCCATAATTGGGTCAGCCGCCCTGCTCAGCGCGACGGCAGCGGCGGCCAGCGCGGTCAGCAGCGCCGGCGGCGGCCGCCATGCTTAAGGACGGCCTCGCGCTCGATTGGCGACGGGCAGCGCTCCTACTCGAGGCGGCCCTGCGCGAGCGGGCGGAGCAAGTGCCCGAGCGCCTCGACCACGCGACGATCTCCAGCGACTATCCCGGCCGTGACTGGATCGTCGCCGCCTGGCGGATCAGCGTGGTGTTTTCCGATGGAGTAACCCGCCGAATCGACCTTGTGGCCGGCGCGCAGTTTCCGACGACGCCGATCAGGACCGCGCTGGTCGACCATCCCGAGTCCATGACCTGGCCGCACGTCGAAAGCGACGGCATCCTGTGCCTATTGCCGAACATGGCCGAGTGGGATCCCGATGATCCTTCAGAGGTCGCGATGGATCTACTAAATCGCTCGGTCCGGCTGGTCGAGGAGTTACTTGAGGGCAGCATCGTCGAGCGAGACTTCCGCGACGAGTTTGTCACCTACTGGGGTTACCGGGTGCATTCGCAGGGCGAAAACCTGTTCAGCCTGGTCGCGCCCGAGCCGCCCTCGCGGGTGGTGCGTGTGTGGCGCGGCAAGAATCTCGAAGTCGCCGGAGAGGACCAGGACGCGATTGCGAAATGGGTGTGTCACCGCTTTGGCGACAAGACTCCGGTGAAGACGGAAGCGGCCGCGTTCCTCTGGCTCGACGAACCACTGCTTCCTGCAGAATACCCAGAGACGGCCGCCGATCTGTATCATTTGGGGGAGCGGATCGCTGGCGAGGCGAGGACGGTCTTGGAGCAGGCGGCGAAAGGCGAGCCGGATGAGGTGCTGGTGCTGCTCGGCGCTATTGGACGCGGGGGCTCCGCATCGATTGGGGTGAAGGCGCTCAACCCAAAGCGACGCAAAGGCCGGCCGCGCACTCCCGACGAACCCCTCTCCGTGGGATTCCGACCCGGCCATACCCCACAGCCGCTGCTGCTCGACCGCTTTTTCGGCACGGCTCCGGTCGTCAGGACGCTAGTGCAGCGGGCCGATGCCGATTGGGTGCATGGGCGCGGTCAGGATGCCCGCACGCGCCGGCTGCTCGGCGCGACGGTCGTGGTGATCGGCTGCGGTTCGGTCGGGGCACCGGTCGCCTGCGCGCTGGCCCAAGCGGGTGTCGGCCGCCTCATCCTAGTCGATCCAGAACGGTTGACCTGGCCCAACGTCGGGCGCCATCCGCTCGGCGCCACCGCCGTTGGGCGCAACAAGGCCGAAGCCTTGGCCGAACGACTGCAGGTCGACTTTCCGCATCTGAATGTCGAACATCGCGCTTTCGGCCTGCATCAGCTGATCGCGCGCAACGAGGATCTTCTCGCAGCGACCGACATGATCGTGGCTGCGACCGGAAATTGGGTCGCCGAGAGTGCGCTCAATCGCTGGCATGTCCGGCAAGGGCGCGCACGGCCCGTTGTCTACGGGTGGACCGAGGCGCATGCCTGCGCTGGCCACGCCGTCGCCATCGGCCAGAGGGGGGGCTGCCTGCAATGTCACATCGGGCGCACCGGCGCGCCCGAACTCATGGCTGTGGAGTGGCCGGATGGCGGCGACATCGCTCAGGAGGAGCCGGCCTGCGGCGCGCACTATCAGCCCTATGGGCCGGTGGAGCTCGCTTACGTGAACGCGATGATCACAGAAGTCGCGCTGGACTGTCTTCTCGATCCACCGGCGCAATCATTCAGTCGCGTATTCGTCGCCGCGCCGCGCCGCATCGCGTCACTTGGCGGGCAGCTGACCGAACACTGGCGCTCCGCTTTTGGTGAAGTTGAAGAGGGCGTTCGGACGGTCGACCGACCTTGGCCTTCTGCTAATTGCGCAGCTTGCGGGCCTGGGCATCTCGACGAAGCTGCCTAATGCTGCCCCAAGATCGAGCTTCTCAGACCTCAGCCGACCAGCGACAGCGTTAAGCTGGGTCCGCTTCAAGCGCTAAACAGGCTTTGCAGCGATATCTTACCGTGCCTGCCGACGGACGCTTGTTGGATTTCGCTAAGGACGCCTCGAACGACTGAAATGGTGCGCGAAGCTGACATTCGGCCCCTCTGCCGCCAATGGCAGCTTTCCCCCCTCATCCCGGCTATCACCCTAGCCTTCAGGCGCGTTCACGAAAGCCAGCGCATCATCTGGCAAAGGCCGCTGAAACCGCACGGCGTCGAAGATGGGAGCTGTCAGCCAGAGGTCCAGTTCCTTGGGACGGGTGAGGATGACGGGCATCGCCTTCGGATGGACGCCGCCAACTTCCCGGTTGGCCTCGGTGGTGAGGAAACCGAACAGATCGTCCTCGGTTTCCCCGTCTGCGAGCTTGCGCACCGATCTCCACCGGCACCAGATCCCGGCAAAGAACGCCAGTTCCTCACCGTCAGCCCGCGCGAACCAGACCTGCCGGCTCTTGCCGTCCGGCAGATGCTCCGGCTCGGCAAACGCCGTCAGCGGCACCAGACAGCGATGCTCGACTCCAAGCCAGCGTCGCCACCAGGGCGAGTCCGTGTGGCGGATGTTGGTCACGCCGCGATCGACCTTCCTGCCTTTCAGCGCGCCGGGCGGCGTCGGCATCCCCCAGCGCGTCATGACCAGCTCTCGCCCGGCTTCGGAGTTGCGCACGATCGGCGCCATGCCGTTCGGCCAGATTTCCGGGAGCGGCGGCAGGTTGCCAGTCCGATCCGTCATGACGTTCGCCGCCTCGCGGATGGCCTGCTGGTTGGTCGTCATGCTGTAGAGGTTGCACATCGTCGGCTTCCTACGACCAGAGGGAACGCAGGCGCGCGCCCATGTCGATCCGCACGGACTTCACCGCCTCCTGCCGGGCCTGTTCCTCCGGCGCCACGATTGGCCAGGCGGTCGCGTGAAAGAGCGGCAGCATCTCGCGCGTGACGAAGCGCGTCCGCGCGGCATAGACATGCCGATCGCCCATCCCTTGCCCGTGGACGTAGAAACGCTGCGGGACCATCAGATCAAGGGCATCCTTCGCCCGCGTCATGGCGACATAGAGCAGGCGGCGTTCCTCCTCGATGTCGTCGCGTTCACCGGTGGCGAGGTCCGACGGGATGCAGCCATCCACCACGTTCAGCACGAACACGTTCTTCCATTCCTGCCCCTTGGCAGAATGGATCGTCGAGAGGATCAGGTAATCCTCGTCCAGCAGCGGCACGCCCGCCTGGTCGGAGGTCGCGTCCGGCGGATCGAGCGTCAGCTCGGTCAGGAACTTCTCCCGCGACGGATAGCCCCCGGCGATCTGCTCCAACTGCACCAGATCCGCCTGCCGCATGGTCGCATCCTCATGTAGCCGTTCCAGATGCGGTTCATACCAGGCGCGCACGGCGGCGATCTCGCCCGGCCAGCCGGTTTTGCCGCCACCAAGAGCCATGACCGTTTCCATGAAGCCCTGCCAGGCCTCGCCGCTCCGCATGGGCGCCTTCGTCTCGGCCAGCGCCTCGAGCGGCCGATCGCTCTCGCCCAGCGTATCAAGCACCCTGCGCGCGGAAGTCGGCCCCACGCCGGGCAGAAGCTGGAGCACCCGAAAGCCCGCGATCCGGTCACGTGGGTTCTGCGCGAAACGCAGCACGGTCAGCACGTCCTTCACATGCGCGCTGTCGAGAAACTTCAGCCCGCCGAACTTCACGAACGGGATGTTGCGCCGGGTCAGTTCGACCTCCAGCGTGGCGCTGTGATGCGAGACGCGGAACAGCACCGCCTGCTCCTTCAGCGCCGTGCCGCCCTCACGCTCCTCCAGCACCCTGCCCGCGATATAGTCGGCCTGCGCGGTGTCGTCGGCGATCGTCACCAAGCGCGGGCGCTCGTCGGATGCCCGTTCGGTCCAGAGATCCTTGGTGAAGCGCTCGGCCGCTTCGCCGATCACCGCGTTGGCGGCGTCGAGGATCGGCTTCGTGGAACGATAGTTCCGGTCCAGCGTCACGATCCGCGCCGGCGGATCGAAGGCGGCCGGGAAGTCGAGGATGTTGCGCACCGTCGCCGCCCGGAAGGCGTAGATGCTCTGCGCGTCGTCGCCCACCACCGTCAGGCCGCGCCCGTCGGGCTTCATGCCGAGCAAGATATCGGCCTGGAGCCGGTTGGTGTCCTGATATTCGTCGACGAGGATATGGTCCCATCTGCCGCCGATATCGGCGGCAAGCACGGGCTCGGCGACCATCTGCGCCCAGGCCAGCAGCAGATCGTCGTAATCCAGCACGCCCTGCGCCTGCTTCGCTGTCACATAGGCGGCGAAGAGCTGTTTGAGCTGCGCCTCCCATCCGGCGCACCACGGATAATGCTTCAGCAGCACATCGCCGAGCGGAACGCCGGAGTTCACGACACGGGAATAGATGGCGAGGCACGTCCCCTTGGCGGGGAAGCGCTTCTCGGTCTTCGAGAAGCCGAGATCGTGGCGGACCAGGTTCATCAGGTCGGCGGAATCCTCCCGGTCATGGATGGAGAAAGCCGGGTCCATGCCGATCTGCTCCGCATACTCCCGCAGCAGCCGGGCACCGATGGAATGGAACGTCCCGGCCCAGGCCAGCGCGTCGGCCAGAGGTCCGGCCTTGTCGCCGAGAACGGCGCGGCAGATGCGCTCCACCCGCCGTGTCATCTCGGTGCTCGCGCGACGCGAGAAGGTCAGCAGTAGGATGCGGCGGGGATCGGTGCCGGTGGCGATCAGATGGGCGACCCGGTGGGCGAGTGTATTGGTCTTGCCCGATCCCGCGCCGGCGATGACCAGCAGCGGGGGTGAGCCGCCTACGTCGGGCGCGACTCCGGCCCCATGCGTGACGGCTTCGCGCTGGGCGGGATTGAGCCGGGCCAGCGGATCGTCCGCGATCGCGTCCCTGGAAATCTTTGGAGTCAAATCCTTACGCCATCCTCATGCGCGGTCCGGTCCGTGCGTCGCCGGCCATCATGGCACGGACAACGGAATTATGCCTTGACTCTCGCTGTCGATCCAGAACAAAGCACGAACAAAAGACCCTCTCTGCCGGAAAGACCGATGGATCCCTGACATGGCCACGCCCGCTCCCAAACCGCCGCTCGACGCCTTGCGCGAGCAGATCCGCCGTCTGGAAGGGCATGCGGACCGCCGACGCACGGTCCTGCCCTTTGGTGTGCCGAACATCGATCGCAGATTGCCGGGCGGGGGACTGGGACTCGGCGCGCTGCACGAGGTGGCGGGCGGCGGCAACGACGCGCTGAACGCGGCCGCGGCCGCGCGTTTCGCCGCCGGCATCGCCGCACGTACCAGGGGCCAGGTCCTGTGGATCGTCTCGGCCGCCGATCTGTTCGCGCCGTCCTTGCAACAGGCTGGGCTTGACGCCGCGCGGGTGATTTTCGTCGAGGCCGGAACCGATCGGGACGGGCTGGCCTGCTTCGAGGAAGGACTGCGTCATCCGGGCCTGGGCGCGGTGGTGGCTGAGGTCGGCCGCCTGACCATGACGGCCTCGCGTCGCCTGCAACTCGCCGCCGAAAGCGGTGGTGGCATCGGCCTGGCGCTCCGGCGCTGGCGGCGGCAGACCGACGCGGCCGATTTCGGCCAGCCGACGGCGAGCACCACGCGTTGGCGCGTCTCGCTCCAGCCGTCGGCCCCGTTGCCGGTACCGGGCGTGGGCGAGAGCCGATGGCTGCTGGAACTGATCCGGACACGCTCGGGCGAGAGTGCCGATTTCGAGGTGGAGATGCGGGATGGACAGGCAGGATTGCGGATCGCCGGCGACCGGGGCGGGGGCACGGCCGAGGCGGCGGATCGTGTCTCTCTGGCTGCCGCTCTGGGCCACCGATCGCCTGCGCCGCGAATTGGGCGACGCCGCACCTCCGCCTGAGACGCCGCTGGTGCTGGCCGGCCGCGACGGCAATCGCCGCGTGGTGCTGGCCGCCGACCGCGCCGCCCGCAGGAGCGGGGTGACGCTTGGAATGCCGGTCGCCAAGGCACAGGCGCTGGTTCCCGGCCTGGCGGTTCAGGACGGCCAGCCCGACGCGGACCGTGCGGCGCTGGAGCGGCTGGCGCTGTGGCTGCAACAGCGGGTCAGTCCGATCGTGGCGGTCGATAGCTCCGGCGGAACGGCGGATGGGCTGGTTCTCGACACGACAGGAACCGATCATCTCCATGGTGGCGAGGCGGTGATGCTGCGCGATCTTGTCCGCCGCCTGCTGGGGGCCGGGATCACCGCGCGCTCCGCGGTCGCCGACACGCTGGGGGCGGCCCACGCTGTGGCGCGCGTCACACCGGGCACGGCGATCGTCGTTCCTCCGGACGGGAGCGCCGCCGCTTTGGCGGATCTGCCGGTCGCGGCACTCCGCCTGCCCGCCGCCACCGTCGCCGGCCTGCAGGATCTCGGCCTGACGCGCGTGCGCGATCTGGCCGCTGCCCCGCGCGCGCCGCTGGTGCTGCGCTTCGGCGCAATTCTGGCCCAGCGGCTCGACCAGGCCTATGGCCGGATCGACGAGCCGATCCTGCCGATCCGGCCGGTCGATCCCGTCGCGGTGTCGCGCAATTTCGCCGAGCCGATCGCCGCCGCCGAAACCATCGCACGGTATATCGGCAAACTCGTACTGCCGCTCTGCAGCTGCCTGGAGGAACGCGGCCTCGGCGCACGGCGCCTGGACCTGCTGCTGCATCGTGTTGACAGCGCGGTGCAGGTGGTCCGGGTGGTGCTGGCCAGGCCAATCCGTGATCCGAAACATATGTTGCGCCTGCTCTGCGAGCAGATCGAAACCATCGATCCCGGTTTCGGGATCGAGCGCATGGAGCTGGTCGCGGTGCTGGCCGAGCCGATCGGGCCGCGTCAGGCCGTGTCGTCCCTGATCGAGGAGCCGGAGGCCGATCTGTCGGGGCTGATCGACACGCTGGCCAACCGCCTAGGGGGTGCGGCCCTCTATCGCATGGTCCCGGTGGAGAGCGACGTGCCGGAACGCTCGGTCCGTCGCGTGCCGCCGCTCGAACCCGTGTCCGAGACGCGCTGGCCGGCGGATTGGCCGCGACCGACCCGGCTGCTGGCGCGTCCGGAGCCGATAGAGACCATGGCAATGCTGCCCGACCATCCGCCGGTGTTCTTCGTCTGGCGCGGCATCCGCCGCAAGGTGCGCTGCGCCGACGGACCGGAGCGCGTGTTCGGCGAATGGTGGCGGGGGGATACCGAACTGACCACGGCGCGGGATTATTTCCGGGTCGAGGATACGACCGGAGAGCGGTTCTGGCTGTTTCGCGCCGGTGACGGAGAACACGGTGAGACCGGATCGCAACGCTGGTTCCTGCACGGGATCTTCGCATGAGTGGCTCGGCACCACGCTACGCCGAGCTTCAGGTCACGAGCTATTTCTCGTTTCTGCGCGGGGTGTCGTCGCCTGGTGAACTGTTCGGCCAGGCGAAAGCGCTCGGGATCTCCGCGCTTGGCATCACCGATCGCAATTCCCTGGCCGGCATGGTGCAGGCGCATCTGGCGGCCAGGGCGTCCGGCGTCCGGCTGATCGTCGGTTGTCGCCTCGATCTGGAGGACGCGCCTCCCGTGCTGGTCTATCCGACCGACCGGGCCGCTTACGGCAATCTGTGCCGGCTGCTGACGCTCGGCAAGGCCCGGGCAGGGAAGGGGAAATGCCGCCTGCTCTGGCGTGATCTGGTGGCATGGGGCGAAGGCCTGCTCGCCGTGCTGGTGTCGGATGTCGCCGATGAGGAGTGTGCGGCGCATCTGCGGCGGTTGCGGGACGCATTCGGTGATCGGGCCTATATGGCGCTCACCCTGCGCCGCCGGCCCAACGACCAGATCCGGCTCTACGAACTGGTCAATCTCGCCCACGCCCAGCGCGTGAAGACAGTCGTCACCAACGACGTCCTGTTTCACACCCATGACCGGCGCATTCTTCAGGACGTCGTCACCTGCGTGCGGCACAACACCACCATCGAGCACGCCGGCTTCGCCCGCGAGCGTCACGCCGACCGCTATCTGAAACCACCGGCGGAGATGGCGCGGCTGTTCGCGCGGTATCCCGAGGCGATCGATCGCACGATGGAGATCGTCGCTCGCTGCCGCTTTTCCCTGGACGATCTGGCCTATCAGTATCCCGACGAGATCGAGATCCCGGGCCAGACCCCGCAACAAGCGCTGGAAGCCCTGACATGGCAGGCGGCGCGGGAGACCTATGGCGGCATAATCCCGCCGGACGTCGAGATGGTCCTCCGCCACGAACTCGCGCTGATCGGGCGCATGGAATACGCACCGTATTTCCTGACGGTGCATTCGATCGTCCGCGAAGCGAAACGCCGCGACATTCTGTGCCAGGGACGCGGCTCGGCGGCCAATTCCGCCGTGTGCTTCGTGCTCGGCATCACCGCCATCGATCCTTCGCGCACCACGCTGCTGTTCGAGCGGTTCATTTCCGAGGAACGGGGCGAGCCGCCGGACATCGACGTCGATTTCGAGCATGCTCGACGCGAGGAGATCATCCAATGGGTCTACGACCATTACGGTCGCGACCGCGCGGCGCTGACCGCCGTGGTGATCCGCTACCGCGCCAAGGGCGCGCTGCGCGACGTCGGCAAGGTGATGGGGTTGCCGGAGGATGTGATCGCGCTCCTGTCCAGACAGATATGGGGCTGGTCCCATCATGTTGACCCCGAAAAATTCGCTGGGACGGGGATCGATCTGACCGACCGGCGTATCCGCCTGACACTGGACCTGGCGCGCTGCCTGATCGGCGTGCCTCGCCATCTTTCACAGCACCCCGGAGGGTTTGTGTTGACCCGCGACCGGCTCGATGAACTGGTGCCGATCGAACCGGCGGCGATGGAGGACCGCCAGATCATCGAATGGGATAAGGACGATATTGATGCGCTGAAATTCATGAAGGTCGATATTCTGGCGCTCGGCATGCTGACCTGCATGAAAAAGGGGCTGGACCTACTCGCTGCGCACAAGGGCCAGCATTTCACGCTCCAGACCGTCCCGGCCGAAGATCCCCGGACCTACGCGATGATCCGCAAGGCGGACACGATCGGCGTCTTCCAGATCGAATCCCGCGCCCAGATGTCGATGCTGCCGCGCCTCAAGCCGCGCACCTATTATGATCTGGTGATCGAGGTCGCGATCGTGAGACCCGGCCCCATACAAGGCGACATGGTCCATCCGTATCTGCGCCGCAGGGAGGGGCTGGAAGAGCCGGATTACCCGACTCCCGAACTGGAAGAGGTGCTCAAGCGCACGCTGGGCGTGCCGCTGTTTCAGGAGCAGGTGATGCAGGTGGCGATGGTCTGCGCCGACTTCACCGCCGCCGAGGCGGACGGGTTGCGTCGGGCGATGGCGACCTTCAAGAATACCGGCACCGTGTCGCACTTCCAGACCCGCCTGCTCGAAGGCATGACGCGCAAGGGCTATCCGGAAGAGTTCGCCCAGCGCATCTACCAGCAGCTCGAAGGCTTCGGCTCCTACGGCTTCCCGGAAAGCCATGCCGCATCCTTCGCGATCCTCGCCTACACCTCGTCATGGCTGAAATGCCATCACCCGGACGTGTTCTTGGCCGCACTCCTGAATTCTCAGCCCATGGGCTTCTACGCCCCCGCGCAACTCGTGCGCGATGCCCGAGAGCATGGTGTCGAGGTTCGGCCGGTCTGTATCAATGCCTCGCGCTGGGACAGCACCCTGGAGGGCGAAGACGACGATCGCGGCTGTTTCGCGGTGCGGGTGGGGATGAGCCTGGTCAAGGGGCTGGCCAATGCTCATGCGGCGGCGCTCGCGGCGGCACGGCTGCGTCGACCCTTTGCGTCCATCGACGATCTCTGGCGCCGGGCCGGGGTGCCCCAGGAAGCGCTGGTGCGGCTGGCGGAGGCCGATGCCTTCCGGCCGGCCTTCGGGCTGGCGCGGCGCGAGGCGTTGTGGGCGATCAAGGGCCTGCATGACGAGCCGCTGCCGCTGTTCGCCGCCGCCGCGCAGTCGCGCGAAACCGAGGAGCCGGCGATGGCTCTCGCCCCGATGACCGACGGCGCCGAGGTGGTGGGCGACTACAACCATCTCGGGCTGAGCCTGCGCGGCCACCCGGTGTCGTTCCTGCGGGAGGATCTGCGGCAACGCCGGATCGTGCCCTGCGGCACGGCCATGGCGCTGCGTGACGGTAAACGGGTCGAAGCGGCCGGACTGGTGCTGGTGCGTCAGCGGCCCGGATCGGGCGAAGGCGTGTGTTTCATCACGCTGGAGGACGAGACCGGAATCGCCAATCTGGTCATTTGGCCGGATATCTTCGAGAAATACCGACCGATCATCCTCTCGGCCAGCATGGTGGCCGCCAAGGGCCGTATCCAGCGCGAGGGCGATGTCGTGCATCTGGTGACGCTGGAACTGACTGACCTGTCCGCATTGTTGCGCCAGGTCGGGACGCGGGGTGGCGTGGACGATCAGTCTGGCCGCAGGCTTGCCCGGCTCAATTTCCGGTCGCGGAATTTTCACTGATATGTCCTTCGGGCTTTTACCGCCGATCCGTTTTCGCTATCGTGCCAGATGGCGCGTAGTAAACGCCATTGACAACGAAGGGGCCCCCTATGTCGGGTGGCCTGCCAAATAGAACACCCGGACCTATGGTCAAGCGGTGAACAGGGAGACCTGTTCAGTTGCTTGGGAAATAGGCAGGGGCGTGCTTTACCTTCGTTGTCACGCTTTACTACCCGCCCGACGCCAGGGAAGGGCGGGGATGCCTGTGTTCAATTGTAAGGATGAAATAACGATCTCGTCATTCCCGGCGGCGCACTTAGATTCAAATTTGACTGACTATCCAATGTCATGAAAATGCGTCGCCGCCGCCTTAGCGGCCAATGAAGGGAACCTTCGGCTATGTCTCGTCCCGTTTTCTATAATTGTCCCCCGTCCGGAAATTGCTACAAAGTCCGGCTTTTCGCGGCCCTTGCCGGCGTCGCTCTCGACATCCGCGATGTCGATCTTGCTGCCGGCGCGCACAAGACGCCGGATTTCACCGCGCTCAATCCCTGGCAGCAGGTGCCGGTTCTGCAGGACGGTGAAACCGTGATCTGGGATTCCCAGGCCATTCTGGTCTATCTGGCCGAAAAATACGGCAAGACGGAATGGTGGCCGGCCGCCCCCGCTGCTCGCGCGCGCGTTGTCGAATGGTTGTCGGTAAGCGTCAATGAGATCCAGCATGGTCCGGCAGATGCACGCCTGGTCAAGAAATTTGACTATTCGTTACGGTATGACGACGCGGTTGCCGCCAGCGCCCGGACGCTTTCGATCATCGACCGCCATCTCGCCGATCATGCCTGGCTGGCGGGCGATGGGCCGACTTTGGCGGATTGCGCCGCTTATCCCTATCTGGCGCTGGCGCCGGAAGGCGGCATTGCACTCGACGCTTACCCCGCTCTCCGTCTCTGGTTGGCGAGGGTCGAGGCGTTGCCCGGCTATATCAGCGTCGACGCATAGTGGGTTTCGTTCCACATGCCGGGCATTTGCAATGCCCGGCACCCAGCAAACCCCGGTCAGGCCAAGGTCTTCCGACGGCCCCTCCTGCGTTCCGGAAGCACCGTGATGGAAGGCGGGTCGTTCGAGATGGTCACGACGTCCCTTTCGGCAGGCGGTTCCGTGGTACCCGCCGAGGCGGCGTCCCCAATGTCGTCGCCTGCCTTCTGGCCGAGGCCACTGGCCCGCGCCAGTTCCGAGCGGCGCGTCGCATAATTCGGCGCCACCATCGGGTAATCCGCCGGCAATCCCCAGCGCTCCCGATATTGCCCGGGCGTCATGCCATACGCACTGCTCAGGTGGCGCTTGAGCATCTTCAGCTTCTTGCCGTCCTCCAGGCAGACGATATAGTCAGGAAACACCGACCGCTTGATCGGCACCGCCGGCGTCGGCGCTGTCGCGTTCGTGCTCTCGGCGGGCCTCCCTGCCGAAACGAGCGTCTCGTAGACCGCCCGGATCAGGTTCGGCACTGTATCCGGTTGGATCGCATTGCGACCAACATACCCCGAAACGATTGAAGCTGTCAGGCTCAGGAGAAGCTCCTTTGCGGGTGCCGGGTTACTGGTTGGTGCGGATTGTGTGTCGCTCATGGTCTGTCCATTCAGTCTCGAGACAGTCGGTTACCCTGAAATCTCTTCGGAATCATGGCAAATCGGCGGATTCTCGTCCACCCGCCCTGGCCTCTGGTCAGACCATCGGTTGCGGCGCGGTGTTATCTTTTCCCACCGCGTCCGTAGAGGTTTGTGCTGCTCTTCGTCGGGGGAACCATGCTGCCACCGTGTTCTGGCGTGGAGCTGGATAGGCGTGTGCGAGGACATGGAGGAAGAGGGAAGGGGAGGGGTTCGCGACGGATTTCGAGGCGGGGAGAGAGTCTACCTGCCGTCCGTCGTGGAGTTTCCTGCCATGGCAAGCGCCATTCAGAAAATCAGTCTCAGTTCGTCCCGGGACATTCCGTTCAGCAAGCTGGTGCTGTCGCAGGCCAATGTCCGCCGCATCAAGGCGGACCAGTCGATCGAGGAACTGGCGGCGGACATCGAGCGCCGCGGATTGCTCCAGGGCCTGAACGTCCGCCCGGTTGTCGATGACGCGGGCACCGAGACCGGCATGTTCGAGGTGCCGGCGGGCGGACGCCGCTTTCGCGCTCTGGAATTGTTGGTCAGGCAGAAGAAGCTGACCAAGACCGCGCCGATCCCCTGCGTCGTGCGTGAGGCCGGATCGCCCATTCTGGCCGAGGACGACTCCTTGGCCGAAAACACGCAACGGGCTCCGCTCCATCCTCTGGACCAGTTCCGGGCCTTCCGCGACATGCTCGAAAAAGGCATGTCCGAGGAAGAAATCGCGGCGGCATTCTTCGTGCCGCTCACGGTCGTCAAGCAGCGTCTGCGCTTGATGACGGTCTCCGAAAAGCTGCTGGACGTCTATGAGCAGGACGGTATGCGGCTTGAGCAACTGATGGCATTTTCCATCAGCGACGATGCGGCGCGTCAGGCACAGGTCTGGGACATCATCTCCCAGAGCCATAATCGGGAGCCCTACCTGATCCGCCGGATGCTGACGGAGAAAACCGTCCGGGCGTCCGACGCGCGCGCCCGTTTCGTCGGCGTGGAGACCTACGTAGCGGCCGGCGGCCATGTCCTACGTGACCTCTTCGAAGCGGACGATGGGGGCTGGCTCGATGATCCCGCGTTGCTCGACCGGCTGGTCATTGACAAGATCAACGCCGCGGCCGAGGAGATCCGCGCCGAGGGCTGGAAATGGGTCGAAACCGCGCGCTCTTTTCCCTGGGGTCACACCCGTGCTTTCCACGAAATCGACGGGACGGCGGTCGTGCTTTCGGAAGACGAGGTGGCCAGCCTTCACGCGTTGCGCGCCGAACAGGAAGTGCTCGAGGCGGAGTATGCCGACGCCGACGAACTGCCCGAGGCGGTCGATGTACGTCTCGGTGAGATTGAGCGGGCGGTCGAGGCGCTGGAAGAGCGCCCACTGGCCTATGCGCTGTCGGATATGGCGCGGGCTGGCGTCTTCGTCAGTCTCGACACCGATGGCACGCTGCTGATTGAGCGGGGGTTTGTCCGGCCCGAGGATATGCCGGCGACGCAGGAAGAGACGGCGGAGGACGGTGCGACCGGGTATGTTGATCGTCTCCCGGACGGGGAGCTGTCCGAGGAGAACGACCAGACTGCCGGGCAGGGCGTGATCGCCGGTGACGAGGAGGACGAGGATACCGGCAAGCCGCTGTCGGATCGTCTCCTCACCGAACTGACCGCCTGGCGGACGCTCGCCCTGCGCGACGCGTTCGCTGCCAATCCGCATATCGCGCTGACCGAGCTGCTGCACACCCTGGTTCGCGACCTGTATTGGCAGAGTGCGGGGGCAGATTGCCTCGAAGCCTATGTCCGGGAGATTTCTCTCCCGGTCCATGCGCCTGATATGCCCGGCAGCATACCGGCGCACGCGCTGCGTCAGCGCAACGAGGGCTGGAAGCACGACCTGCCGCAGGATGACGAGGCGCTCTGGCAGTGGCTGGACCGGCTGGACGACACCAGTCGCATGGCGCTGCTGGCGCACTGCCTGTCGTTCGGGCTGAACGCGCAATATGAGCGCATGCCGCCTTATGGCGCGGTGTCCCAACGCAGCGTCTCCGAGCGCCTAGCGCGCGCCAACCGGCTGGCGACGGTCCTCCGGCTGGATCTGGTCGAAGTGGGCTGGCAGCCGACGGTAGAGAACTATCTCGGCCGGGTGACCAAGGCGCGGATCCTCGCAGCCGTGCGCGAGGCGCGGGGAGACGAGGCGGCCGAACGGATTGCTCACCTCAAGAAAGGGGACATGGTGCGCGAGGCCGAACAATTGCTGGAAGGTTCCGGCTGGCTCCCCGAGGTGCTGCGCACAGCAGCGGTTCAGGAATCGGACGGCGATGGGTCTACGGTCCCGGTGCTTGAGGAGACGCCTGACACCATCGCGGCGGAGTGACAGCATCAGGATTGCACGGCGGCTTCCGGTTCTCGGAAGCCGCCTTTTTCCATGTCGGGATGGCCTGCAAGGGAGGGAGAGGGCGGCTTCGCCTTGAATGCCGAATGTCCGGCGAAAAGGAGAGTGTCCATGTCCAGCACCCTGTCGTCCGCCCGTCCCGTTACGGGGTTCCGCGTCGATCCGTCCCGCGGGGATCGCGACGCCCGCGTGTCCTCGGAATGGTTTTCCCGCCCCGATGACGAGCGCTATCTGTCCCTGGCCGATCTGCATGCGGCGACGCTCGCGCGTGCGGAGCGCGCCACTGCCCGCACGGTGGAAAGCCGTGCCATCCGCGTCGAGGCCAGCCGTGATAACGCCGAACGCCTGACCCTGATGGTGCCGGGCCAGTCGGCGCCCGTCGCGCCGACGCACTGGTCCTTCGGTCAGTTGTCGAGCCTGGTGGGGGCGCCGTCGTCTTACCTTCGCAGCCTTCCGGCACCGCTGGCGGCGATCAACCTGCAGCACGGGCTGTTGTCGCATCGCGCCGAACTGGTGAAAACCTACGAGACCGAAGACGACCGCATCGAATTGCGCGCGGTGACCGGCCCGGATTACGGGCGCGTGCTCGACCACGAGGTGGTGGCGGCAATCCGTAAGATCGCCGGCGATGGCACCGGGGATACCGCGTGGAAGGTGCCGGGCTGCATCGACTGGTCCAGCATGGTGCATAATCCCCATGTCGACATCACCAGGGAAACGACGACGCTCTATGCGTCTGATCGCGACGTGTTCGTCTTTTTGACCGACGACACCCACCCGATCGAAGCGGGGCGGTTGCCGAACGGCGAGCCTGATCTGTATTTTCGTGGGTTCTATGCGTGGAATTCCGAGGTCGGAAGTAAGAGCCTTGGCATTGCCTCATTTTATCTGCGCGGAGTGTGCCAGAATCGGATGATCTGGGGTCGCCAGAATTTCGAGCAGATCACCATCCGGCACAGCAAGTTCGCGCCGTCACGCTTCGTGCATCAGGCCGCCCCGGCCCTGCGGAATTTCGCCAATGCCAGCCCGTCTTCCTTCGTTTCCGGCATTCAGGCGGCGCGCAAGACGATTGTCGCGCGCGACGATGATGATCGCGAGAGCTTTCTGCGCCGTCGTGGTTTTTCGAAGCCGGAAACAACGAAGATTATCGAAACCGTGCTGCGGGAGGAGCAGAAGAAGCCCGAGACGATCTATGATTTCGTGCAGGGTATCACGGCCCTGGCCCGCACCAAGACCAATCAGGACACCCGTCTCGATCTGGAGGGCAAGGCCCGTCAGTTGATGGAGAAGGTCGGATGAGGAACCTGCGGTCGGCACGAAGGTCGATCAGGAAGGGGGCGGCGGAGCATTTCCGCCGCCTTTCTTTGGTTCGGCGGTCAGCCGTTCAGACTGTCCTTCAGCGCTTTCGCTGGCGTGAATGTCAGCTTGCGCGAGGCGGCGATCGTGATCGTCGCCCCCGTGGCGGGGTTGCGGCCTTCGCGGGCGGGCACATCCTTGGTCTTGAACTTGCCCAGGTCGGGGATCGTCACCTCGTCGCCCGCCTTGGCGGCGTCGGTGACAGCGGCGACCAGTGCGTCGACGGCTTTGCGGGCGTCGGCTTTGGAGAGATCGGCGGCGCTGGCGATATGATCGACCAGTTCGGTAATCTTCATGCGGAATCCTTTTCAATGGCGGCCCACGGGCCACCTTGTCTGCCGTTACCGGCAGATTATGGCGGTATCAAGCCTGCCGGGAGGGGCAAATGACCGGTCGCGACAGACCAGACGCCGGCGATCTGTCCCGGCGGCTGGCGGAGAACGCCGAGGCAGTCTGCCGTCATTATCTGTCTGCCGGGCGACGGCATGGCAATTACTGGCTGGTGGGCGATGTGCGCAATACGCCAGGACGGTCCATGTACGTTCGTCTGTGCGGACCGGCCGAGGGACGCGGAGCCGCCGGGCGGTGGACGGACGCCGCATCGACCGAGTATGGCGACCTTCTCGATGTCATCCGGGAGAGTTGCGGGCTCACCGATTTTCGGGATGTCGCCGACGAGGCCCGGGCGTTCCTGAGCCTGCCGTCGCCAGAGCCGAGGTCCGTGGCGGCGGTCGATCATCCGACCGGCGACCGTGGTCCCGCCGGGTATACGGAAGCCGCCCGCCGCCTCTGGTCGATGACCCGTCCGCTCGCTGGCACTGTAGGAGCTGCCTATCTGCGCCGTCGCGATCTGAAGGCGCTGGACGGGATCTCCTCGCTGCGGTTCCACCCGGCCTGCTGGTATCGCCCGGACGACGATGGCCCGACCGAAACCTGGCCGGCACTGATCGCGGCTGTCACCGACCTCGACGGCAGGCTGACCGGCGTCCATCGTACCTGGCTCGCGCCGGACGGACGCGGCAAGGCCCCGGTCGATGTGCCGCGCCGGGCTTTGGGCGACCTGCTCGGCCATGCGGTACGCTTCGGTGTTGCGTCCGATGTGCTGGCCGCCGGTGAAGGCATCGAGACGGTCCTGTCGCTCCGGCAGGTCCTGCCCGGTCTGTCGCTGGCCGCCTGTCTGTCCTCGGCGCATCTCGCCGCCATGGCGTTTCCGCCGCTGCTGCGCCGTCTCTATGTCGTGCGCGATGACGATCCGGCCGGGGACCATGCGTTGGATATGCTGGAAGAGCGCACCCAGGCCGCCGGGCTCGAACTCATTGCCCTGTCACCCCGTCTGGCGGATTTCAACGATGATCTCCGTCAGCTCGGTCCTGCTGCACTGCGGGCGGTCCTGCATCCCCAGCTTGCCCCGCCGGACGTCGCGCGGTTTCTGGAGGCGGCGCACATCTGAGAGCGGGCCGCGAAGGAAGCGTGGGTTTCATCTGTCCCGGCGGGTTGGGCGGCTCTGCCGGGGCGGGGAGCGCCCCCGGCCTTTCTGAGAGGGGAGCGGGCGTCAGCCGGAACGAGCCTTCAATGGCGTGCGGCGGCTATTTTCCGCCGCGCGCTCCCTGTGGGACCGCGCTTTGCATCGCGAAGCAAAATAGCCGCCGTCCTGCCATCCTCCGCGTTGCTCCGGCCGCGCGAGCGCGCGGTTCTGGCCCGTCCCTGGTCTGCCGCTATCCGCCCCCGGAAAGGCCGCGATGGGCGCGGTCCGTATCCCGGAGGAGAGACCCATGATCCGCGCGACAGACGACTTCGAACCCGTGCATGCCGCATCCGCAACCGCCCACGTGCTGACCGAACTCCAGACTTATGGCTTCCGTCCGTTCGAGGACGAGCCGGATTCGCGGCCGTTGCCAGAGGCGGAGCGTATCGGCGGCGCCGTGGCCGACATCTTTGACGCCATCGCAGCCACCTTGACGGAGACGCGGCTCGAACCCGACCTTGAAGAGCTTCTCTGGTCGGCGGTTAACATCTTCCACCGCATGGTCAGCCAGGTGGAACGTGAACTCGATCGCAACGAGCAGGCGCAGAAGCGAGGCCAGCAGGAGCAGGACGGCAGCGAGATCCGCTCGGTGGAACTGGAGCGGCTAATCGCGCAGGGGCTGACCCTGCTGGAGCGGCGAAACGCCTACGAGATCTTCCGCGACGAGGCACAGAGCCAGTTCGAACGGCTGACTCTGTCCGCTTGGCGCCCGAAAACCGGATCGCTGGTGTCACGCCGCACCATGACGGCGTCCATGATCGACAGCCGCGACTTCCTCGCCGCCCGTCGCAAGGCTGAAGGCGAGTTGCTGGTCCCGCCCGGCCCCAAGGTCGTCGTGACCGGTGGTCTCGACTTTGACGATCATGTCCTGATCTGGGACCGGCTCGACAAGGTGCGGGCCAAGCATCCCGACATGGTGCTGCTGCACGGAGGCTCACCCAAGGGCGCCGAGTTCATTGCCTCCCGCTGGGCCGATCACCGCGAAATTGCCCAGATCGCCTTCAAGCCGGACTGGACACGCCACAAGAAGGCAGCCCCCTTCCGCCGCAACGACGCCATGCTCGACACGATGCCGATCGGGGTCATCGTCTTTCCCGGAACCGGCATTCAGGAGAACCTCGCCGACAAGGCGAAGCGCCTCGGCATCCCGGTTCTGCGGTTCGGTTGCGGCGCGTGAGCGCCCGGTCGGATTATAATGATCGATCCGGACGAATAATCAGGCCGCGGCACCTCGTATCGTCTGGTTGAGTCAATTGATATGCCGTTTGTTTCGCGTTTATTGCCGGAAGATCACCGTGCCAGAAAAACACGACCCTCTGACCAACATAATCGGTCACATCACTGGGCCATGGTTTCCTGATAGGTGCGTCGAGGCGTAATGGTAAGCTCACGCCGTTGAATGCAAATCGTTTTATCGATGATAAGAAATAACAACTCTTTCCGCGTGACACCTCGGCATCCCCGTAGATGATATAATCATCACAGTGCAGGCGGTTAATGTCATTCTGCAGATATCGTAGATAGGAAAATGCAGACTGGTAATTTAATTGGCGTCCATTGACGGTCAGGGGGTGCGCTGCTTGCTCTGTATCCGGCATCGCCAGCCAGGCATCGACGATCTCCGCCATCGTTCCCGTATAGAGGGGCGGTGCTGCTTTCGCGGAACGGGCTAATGCGATCAATTGCTCTTTCGAAGGAGGCAATCGTCGTTGTGGGCGTGGTGGCTCGCCGAGCCAATTGGGTATCGGCTGTTGGGGTACCTCACTCGGTTTCGGTTTGGGTTTCCCTGGTTGAAGGGGGTCAGCGTGACTTTCTGCTTCGTTAGAGCAACCAGTTATATGCCCGTTCTCAGCATAGAAATACGTGTTTTTGACTGTCTTCGGATAAACTCGGGCAAGACATCGCTCATCGGGACAAAAGCAGCTGAGCCTTCTATCGTTTTTCGCGTAGGAGACGTGTATTTTACTTTGGGTTTCCCAGCAGAGTGCTTCGACCATCAGCTCTTTTCGCACTGTCTCTTCACCCCAGACTATGACGTGACCCCAGCATATCATCCGACCCAGCATTGGAAAGAAATTATCGTAACAGGCGCTTGCAGATGTCGCTAATGATCGAACGACCTCATGCAGCCGGTACGCCTGATCCAAGCACCGTCGGAGGTCCGCGCCAAAGCCCCGCCCAGGTCGATCCGGTGGCGCGGGGCGAACAGCCTTTCGGGGCGTCAGGCTGTGGAGCGCCATGATGCCGGACTGGCTCATGGCCTGTCGCGAGGAAGCACGGCATTCCGGCGCCTGATGAGCGGATGGTCCGTCAGCACGGCAACGGGGCCGTCCCGCCGAATGCGTCGATACCAGCGGTCGGTTGCCAATCATCCCGTGCCGAGAGAGGCGGCACACAGGCGCTTCCAGCAACTCCGGCGTGTCCGTTCTGCCCAGCGGTGCTCCTGCCGGACGTGACAGGGAGGGTTCGCAGCCTGTCTCACGTCCGGCCCCTCATCGGAGCGGATGTTGCCTTCCTGTCTCTCCCGGGGCTGACGGGTCCGCACACCATGGCCTCTGTCGGATGGCTGATCTAGCCGAAGGACGGCGATGCCTCGATCGGCTGGCCGCAACGGCGTGCCAAAACTTTCTTCCCCTGACGGCTGCGCCGCCATTCCTCGCGCAACAAGAAAGTTCCGGCCCTGCCGTCCTCCGCTTCGCTGCGGCCCCGAAGGGTGCTCTGCCGCTCGCCTCCGGCTGGTCGATCGCCATCGAGGCCACGGTCGTCGCGGTCCGATACCAGCAAGGAGATACGAAAATGGCGAACATTGGTTCCTTCAAGAAGGCGGGCGAGGGTTTCGAAGGCGAGATCGTCACCCTGGCACTCCAGGCCCGCAACGTCCGCCTGGTGCCCGAAACCAACCGGAGCAACGACAACGCTCCCAACTATCGCGTGTATCTCGGCAGGGTTGAGTTAGGCGCCTGCTGGCAGAAACGCTCCAGCGAGGGACGTGACTATCTCAGCCTGAAGCTGGACGATCCGTCCTTCCCGGCACCGATCTTCGCCAACCTGTTCGCCGACGAGGACGGTGAGAGCCACACCCTGATCTGGACGCGCCCACGTGCCAGCCGCAGCGGCGACTGAGCGCCCCGATCACCCGCCCGGGTCCGCCCGGGCGGGGCTTCGGCGCCGCAACGAGACGACACAGCGGCCAGTAACGAAGAGCCGATAAAAACGCCCATAATATACTCCAGAGTA
The DNA here is from genome assembly GCF_000067045.1 of Gluconacetobacter diazotrophicus PA1 5. NCBI lineage: Bacteria > Pseudomonadati > Pseudomonadota > Alphaproteobacteria > Acetobacterales > Acetobacteraceae > Gluconacetobacter > Gluconacetobacter diazotrophicus. Next base: position 2,958,558 of record NC_010125.1, on the reverse strand, counting down.
TATTACCACCCTCGCATCGGGTATCGGGGCAAGGGGAGAAACAAGGCTTCTCTCTCAGTCTTCCCATTATACCATGCCCGCGGAAACCGCCTCGAGCACTGCGCGGTCCCCCCAATTTTTCCGGCGCACCCGTGCCGGGCACGCCGGAAAAATCGGCACCCCCGCTTGCCGGCAAGCCGGTCGCCTGCGGCGATCCTCGACCCGGCTTCCGCGCGCATGCGGGCGGCGTCCTGTCTTCGACAAACGACAAGGAGCAGGACGATGACCACGCACCACGACCAGATCCAGATGCTACGGGCCGAACTCACCAGCTTTTACCTCAGCCGCCGGGAACGCGCCAGAATCGAGCGCGAACTGCGCAAAGTTGAGGCTGATCTCGCGGCGGCTGCGGGCGTGTCCTATGTCAGCGAAGATCCCGACTGAGGAGCCGGAGCCACGGGACTGGACTGAGCCGGCACCGCATCGTGCGGACCGGCTCATTTATTATTAGACTGTCCAGTAAGACAAAATTGGTGAAATGTTCGTTCCGGTATGTCATCCTCGGCGTGGCGCAACGCCTTTCCGGTTTGCGGCTGAATCGTTATGTCCAAACATGATGGGGGAACGACAGGATGGCGGAACGTCCCGACTGGAATTCGCCGCGCTTTCTCGACATTGCCCGCGGCCTGGACCTGCCGGCTCTGGCACAGGAGTTCCTGTGTCTGAACGACGCCTATCAAACCGGTTACCGAGCCGCGATGGCGGATATCTCCGCACCTGTCCAAAGTCGACGCGAACGCCTTGCCACTTTTGCGCGACCCTGGGGGTTGCGATTTCCCTGTAGACCCGGCGATCCCCAGCTGGACACTGCCGGGTCTGTGGGCTGAGGAAGTCTTTGCCGCCGTCATCGCGATCGTCCCGGCGCCGCTCTCCTATCAGAGCGTGGTGCCGTTCCGGATGGCGTCATTCGCGTCGCGGCTGAACGCTGAGACGCTCGCCGACGGGCTTCATCTGGTGGTGGACGATGAGCATGGTCCGCTCCGTTTCTGGATCGGGGAGGGCGCCGAGCGGCGCCCGGCGATCGTCATTCCCCTTGATGAAGCCTGTATGGTCCGGTTGCATCACGTGCGGCGCTTCCTGCGGCGCTGGACAGGCCGTCCCGGCGGCCCGCTTCCGCACGCGCTGCGACCGACGCGTTATCGGATCGACCGCCTCGCACTGGCTCTCCGCGCGGTCACGGCCCGGAAGGCTGGTGCGACGACGCGAATGATCGCCGGGGTGTCGGACCCGGGCGTGTACACGATGCGTGGCGCGTTATGGAAGGATTGCGACCAGCGCGGCACCGCCGAGCGTCAGATGAAGCTCGGCGAGCATCTTGTCGCGGGCGGTTATCTCGCGCTCCTGCGGCACGGCATTCCCCGAAATCCCGAGACCGCCTCCATCTCGGCATAAAGGACCGTCCGGCGTTGCCCACCGTTCAGATCAGCCGGCGCCATGAAACAGGAATGTCCTCGAATACTTCAGAACGGCTCAGATGCGCGGGCATGATATCGGCGATATGCGGTGGTGCTGCCGGTCCGCCGGTCTTTTCGGCAAAGGCATCCGCGAAGAGCTGCGAACAGATGATCGCTTTCTGATGCGGTCGGAACTGCGATCGCACGACATTTGGAAGAAACGCCTTCAACCCGAGAAAACCGGCCTGTCCCAATGTGTAGCGCGCGCGCAAATAGGTCATGGCCTGAAGGGCCACCGCGGTCCGGACATCGAGTGGCAATCCCGTCGCCCTGCGAAAGCGCAGATGGTGGTTGTGGCAGCGGTCGAACACGCTGCCGCAACTGACCGCGCGGGTTAGCGCCTCGATCCAGCGCTCCTTGTCGAAAATGATCGCCACATGGGTCCAGCGGGCGTGGATCGGCGAGAAACTCCGTCTCTGGACCGCCTGGATCGCCGAGGCGACGCGATCGGCGCCGACGGGCTCACACAGCACGAGATCGCCTGGCTCGAGACACGTGACGTCGGGAATCTTGCCCAGATTGCGAACATGGACCGGGGCTTCCCAGTCGACCGCCGTGGCGGTGGCCGGCTGGTCCGGCGAGAGACCGAGCATGTCTTCCGACGGTCAGGCCGGTGACACCCGCGTCAGCTTGATGACGCCATTGGTCTCTTTTTCCGGCTCGGCGCGGATGTGGGCGCCCTCCCGCAGGCGCCCGACGCGCCGCACCGTGCTGGCCAGCACGCCGAACCGGTCGAAGAACGCCTCGGTCCCATTGTCCAGACGCACGACTCCGAAGCCGTTGGGCTGAATCCTCAGGATGCGACCGGTCACTGTCTGCATGAAATCCTCCAACACCCTGTAATCTAGGCCGTCCGGCGCGCCATTTCAATCGGATCGGGGTGGCACGGCGCCGCATCGTCCACCGATCCGGACCCACATTCCATAGCACGAAAGCCGTCGCCGGGGGTGGATGATTCCTTGGGACAGGGTGCGTCTTCGTCCACCACCCCAACGGCATCGAGACGGCATGGTCCAGCTCCGAATTGCGGCGCCATGCGCCGCGCCATCGGAGAGAGTGGATGGCCCGACAATCTCGAACGCGACCGGCCAAGCATCTGCGCACGCCCCAGGCGGCGCATTGGCTCGGCATCTCGCCCCGCACAATGGAACGCTATCGCGGTCTGGGCTGCGGTCCCGTTTTCTACGCCCTCGGCGGCCGGATCACCTACAGCGTTCAGGACCTCCGCGAGTGGGTGGAGAACGCGCGCTGCAACTCGCTGCGTTCGGAAAACTACATCCGCATGCGCAGCGCGGTCAGCCGCCGGCAGAGGGGGATAAAATGACCCCCTGCCTTCCACGTCTCCTCATGTCGGGGCCGTTTTTTGGCCTCGCCAAGCGACCGGCTTCGACGGCGGTAGTCTTTACGCTGGGCGACCTGGCGGTTCGCGTCACGTCCGAGCATACCAACGCCACCATCTGGGACGCCGATATCCTGATCTGGGCAATATCGGCTCTCAAGGCAACACGATATCGCAACGATCTCCCGCCCGGCCGTTTCCGGGAAACCCGCCACGCCCTGCTGGCCTTTCTCGGACGCACCGCGTCGGGCGGTCAGTACGAACGCCTCCCGGCGGCACTGGACCGGCTCGCCACTACGCGCGTCACGATCACGCCCGGAACTGCATCGTCGCGCGCTGTCTCGTTCACCTGGCTGTCCGAGTGGTCGCATCGTGGCGGGGTAATCGAACTGCGGATCGCCGACTGGCTGCGGGACGCCGCTCTGGCGCCACGCGCGGTCCTGGCTCTGGATCCCCGCTATTTCGCGCTGAAGGGCGGCCTGGAACGGCGGCTCTACCTGCTCGCCCGACGCCATGCCGGCCGGCAGCCCGGCGGCTGGTCGTTCGATCTTGCCCACCTCCGTCGCAAGACCGGGATCGCGCCGTCGGTTCGGGACTTCCCGGCCGCTGTCGCGCGGATCGTCCGGCGCCAGTCACTGCCCGGCTACCGCCTGACGCTGGAAGGCCGGGACGCCCGCGTCCGCCTCCATTTCCGTCCGGAGACAGCCTGGCTCCCCGCAAGTCCTGTGGATAACTCTGTTGATAATCTGTGGGCAGGATGTGGGGAAGTCGGGCCGGCACGCCTATCGACCGCGAAAAGCACGCCTATCGCCGTGAATTGGTCCCTTTAACGGATTGATATGATGACGAAAAATCCGCCTCTTCTAAAGATTCTAAAAAGACTCTCTCTGTACTGGCAGACCGCGCGCGAGCGTGCGCACGACGCTGCCCTCGAAAATGACATCCCCGTTGTTCGCCATGACACGGTGGCACGTGACTTCACGGCGTCGCGTTGGTTCATCGGCTTCGCCGCCTTGGGGTTCCCATCAGACAGGCCGGTCATTCTCCCGACCGGCCCCGGGACACGGTCATGACGCTGCTCTGCGGCGACTGCCGCGACCTCATGCCGGCGCAGGGGCCGTATGACCTGATCCTCGCCGACCCGCCCTACGGCGAGACCTCTCTGTCGTGGGATCGGCGCGTCGAGGGCTGGCTGCCGCTGGCAGCACAAGCCCTGACGCCGTCCGGTTCGCTGTCGGTGTTCGGCTCCCTGCGCAGTTTCATGGCGACCGAGGTGGACTTCCGGGCCGCCCGGCTGCGGCACGCGCAGGAGATCGTCTGGGAGAAGCAGAACGGCAGCGTGTTTCACGCTGACCGCTTCCGGCGCGTCCATGAGTTGATCGTGCAGTTCTATCCCGCGACCGCCCGCTGGCAGGACATCTACAACGTCGTGGCGACCACGGACGACGCCCGGGCGCGGACGGTGCGCCGCAAGCGCCGCCCGCCGCACACCGGCGCCATTGCGGCCGGCATCTATCGCAGCCTCGACGGCGGCCCGCGGCTCGCCCGCTCCGTGCAGCGTTTCCGCAACGTCCATGGCCGCGCCATCCACCCCACCGAAAAACCGGTGCCGCTGCTCGACCTGCTGGTGCGCGTGAGCTGCCCGCCTGACGGCCTCGTCGGTGACTGGTTCGCCGGGTCCGGCGCGGCCGGCGTCGCCTGCCGGCTGGCCGGCCGCCGCTATGTCGGCTGCGAGATCGACCCGGACATGGCCCGGCGCGCCCGCGATCGCCTCGCCGCCATCCTTCCCTTTCCCGTCGGAGAACCGTCATGAACGATCTTCGCTCCCTCGTCGGCGCGCAGCTCGATCTGGTCTGGATCGAGACCCGCATCGAACAGTGGCTGCGCTTCGGCACCCCCGAGACCAGCGTCGCGATCGACCGCTACCGCCGTCGCGTCAGCTTCGCGCCGGGCGACGTGTTCGCCCTGATGCGCTGGGTCTCCAGTGACACTGGTGCCGTCACCGTATCGCTCGATATCATCCGCGCCTTGCCCTCCCACCGGCCAGAGGCCGTCCTGCCCTGGATCACGGGGGCCGCCGACCGGCTGCTGCGTCAGACCGGCGACGGCCCGGTCCGCGCGGTGCTCGACACGATCACCCGCATCGAACGGCAGGGGCTCGATCCCCGCGCCGTCTGCCCGGACTACTGGCGCGATCTCGACGCGCGTCTGCGGGCCAACCGGTCCGTGCCGCCTTATGGCCGCGCCCGCCATGAGGCGTGGCTCTGGCGGAGGGCCACGTCATGACCCGCCGCGGCTGGTTCTTCACCACCTATTTCGCAGCGCTCACGACCCTGGCGACGACCGGTATCTCGCCCACGCCGCACTGGGTGTGGAACGCGACCGCTAGTGTGCAGATCGGGCTGTACCGTGTGACACCGACGGCTGCTCTGCGCGTCGGCGACATCGTGGCGCTGCATCTGCCCGAACGCGACGCGACGCTGCTGGCGACGCGCGGCTATCTGCCCTTCGGCGTGCCGCTGCTCAAGCCGGTCGCAGCACTCGCCGGTCAGGCCGTCTGTCGTGTCGGCCTGCGTGTCACCATCGACGGAAAGGTGGTCGGAGAGGCCAAAGCCGTCGACCATCGGGGACGTCCGCTACCGGCGTGGCGGGGATGCCATCATCTCGCGTCGGGGCAGGTCTTCGTCATGAACCCGGCGGTCCCGGCCAGTCTCGACGGACGCTATTTCGGTGTCCTCTCGGCCGACACCGTGATCGGTCGCGCCACTCCGGTCTACCTGCGAAAGGGCGACGCCGAGCCGCCACCCCCGCATTTCGCAGCGCTTCCGGATCTGCCGGACCTGCGACCACGGCCCCCCACCACGATGGTGCGTCCTGCGGTTCAGCGGCCGCCCGAGCCGCGGCGCGAGTGACGTCGTGACGTCGCCAGACCTTTTCACAATCTCTGACACGAAAGCTCTCAACCCATGACCCAGATCGGTGTCTTCACGCGCACGGCAAACGGCTTTGCCGGCCGCCTGAGCACACTCGCCCTCGACGCGGAACTGACCTTCGTGCGTGCCGAGAATGCGGACGCGGAGCACGCGCCCGATTATCGGATCCATCTCGGTGACAATGCCGAGACACCGGAGATCGGGGCAGGCTGGACCCGCACCGGAGAGCGCGCCGGCGAATATGTCTCGGTGCTGCTGGATGATCCGTCGCTTACCCTGCCGATCCGCGCCACCCTGTTCCAGGCTGGCCGCGGCGGCCGTGTCTGGAACCTCGTCTGGACGCGCGCCACCAAGCGTCAGGGAGGCCGTGAATGACGCGCGTCCGTCTCCGGCTCGGCTATGCCGACCCGCCCTACGTGAACTGCGCCCATCTCTATCGCGGACAGCCGGACTACGCGGGCGAGGTCGATCACGCGGCACTCGTCCGACATCTCGACGCGACCTATGACGGCTGGGTGCTGCATGCCGCCGCCACGCCGGCGTCGATCGCTACGCTGGCCCCACTCGTCATGGACACCGGAGCGCGCTGGATGGTCTGGGTCAAGGGCTTCGCCGCCTTCAGGCGCAATGTTCCGGTCGCCTATGCGTGGGAGCCGGTCATCATCAAGGCGGCGCGGCGTCCTGTCGTCAGCCGTCGCCAGGTGATGCGGGACTGGATTTTGGAGAGCATCACCATGCGTCGGGGACTGACCGGAGCGAAGCCCGAGGCGGTGTGCCACTGGGCGTTCGAGTTGCTGGGCGCCCGACCCGACGACGCGCTTGACGATCTCTACCCCGGCACCGGAGCCGTGACCCGGGCATGGGAGTCGTGGCGACGTAAGTTCGTCCTGCCACAGCTCTCCCTCTCGCCGCCGAAATGTCACCCGGATGATCCACCGCTGGACATGCTCATGCCGGAGGATTTGTGATGTCGAGACCGGTTTTCTGTCGATCGGGCGCCCTGACGGTTGCCCGGTTCGGGCTCGCGCTGGCGCTCTCGCCGGTTCCGGTCCATGCACAGGATCTCGACGCACTGGTACGGGAGGCGGCCCGTCAGGCTGCTATCCCGCCGTCATGGATACACGCCGTGCTGCGCATCGAGAGCGCCGGTGATCGGCAGGCCATATCGTCGGCGGGCGCCATGGGGCTGATGCAGATCATGCCCGGCACGTGGCGTGACCTGCGCCATGCCCTCAGTCTCGGCGCCGATCCGTTCGACCCGCATGACAACATCGTCGCCGGCGCCGCCTATCTGCGCTGGCTGCACGATCGTTATGGCGATGTCGGGTTTCTGGCCGCGTATAACGCGGGTCCTGGACGCTATGACGAGCATCTGGCGACCGGCAGACCGCTGCCCGACGAGACGCGGGCCTATGTGGCTGCGGTCGTGGGGCGGATGGGGGACGACGCCGCTCCGACCGTTCTCCGTCAGTCGCCGGACGCCCATTCGGTCGCTCGCACATCTGCCGAGAACCTGTTCGTCGGTCCCGCGCAGGCTGCAACGAGCGGTGTGGCCATGGCCGGCGACAGTCTGGTCCCGGCTCCGCCCGCGGGACTTTTCGTTCCGACCGGATGGAGGCACGAACCATGAACGCTTTCATGGTCTCGATCTACGCCTCTCCCCCTGGTTCAGTTTTGGATGGGTGCAGGAGGACGTTGGGGGAGGGGGTGGCGTATAGGCAGGATAAAAGCCGCGAGGTGCGGCACGGTCGGGGGTGGTGTTGTGGCGGATTTCTGCGGATTTCTGGCCCCCTCTGCGAGGTGCGCGCCGCTCTGAGGCCCGCTTCTCTCCGTTTCTGGCGGTTTCCCGCCATTTTGCGCACCTCGCGGGGATATCCATGACAAAAGACGATGATTTCCGGGTTCGACCGGGTCGCATCCGCTCGCCCGCCGCCCAGCGGGCACGGCCCTTCATTGCCCAGGTGCTGGCGGCCACTCAGCGGGCCGGCGGCATGGGATGGGGGAGGCAGGGCGGCGGCCGTTCCACCTTCGGGCGCGGCCGTGTTGCGAGCGCGCAGGCCAACCGTTTCCTTACCAGCCGCTCGCGTGGGGTGGTGATCAAGGCGCGCGTGGTCAAGCATGGACCGCGCACCGCACCGCTGACTCCCCACCTGCGGTATCTGCGCCGCGAGGGTGTCACGCAGGATGGCGAAAAGGCGAAGCTGTTCGGCCCGGAGCAGGACGAGGTCGATCCCAAAGCCTTCGCCGAGCGTTGCGCCGATGATCGTCACCATTTCCGGTTCATCGTCTCGCCGGACGATGCCGTGGAGATGCAGGACCTGAAACGCTTCACGCGTGATCTCATGATGCAGGCGGAGCACGATCTCGGCACGAAGCTCGACTGGGCGGCTGTCGACCACTGGAACACTGAGCATCCCCACATCCATATCATCGTGCGTGGCAAGGCCCAGGACGGCGAGGACCTGGTGATCGCGCGCGATTACATCCGCGAAGGCATGCGGGGTCGTGCCCAGGAACTCGTGACCCGCGAACTTGGGATACGCAACGATGTTGAGATCCGGCGCGCCGTCGAGCGTCAGGTCGAGGCTGATCGCTGGACGCAGCTCGATCGGCAGATACAGCGCGATGCGGGCGAACATCGACTCATTGACATGCGCCCCTCATCAGATCGGCGGCCCGACACGTTCGAGGTGCTCAAGGTCGGCCGTCTCCGTCGTTTGGAAGGGCTCGGGCTGGCGCGGCAGATCGAGCCGGGCCGCTGGACGCTGGAGGAGCACGCCGAGGCGACATTGCGCGAGATGGGGCAGCGCAACGACATCATCAAGCGGATCCATCGTGGTCTTGCCGAGCAGGGGGTGGAACGGCCGCAAGCGTTCTGGGTGCTGGCAAGCGAGGCAACGGAGCATCCCGTTATCGGTAAGCTGGTTGGGCGCGGGTTGGATGACGAGTTGAAGGGCACGGCATTCGCGGTGGTGGACGGGATCGATGGGCGTACGCACCATGTCCATCTCCCCAGCCTGGAAGCGGCCACCGACGCACCGATGGGAGCGATCGTCGAGCTGCGCCGGTTCGAGGACGCGAAGGGTCGAAGTCGGGTCGCGCTGGCGGTGCGGTCGGACTTCACCTTGGAACAGCAGATAGAGGCACAGGGAGCCACATGGCTGGACCGAGAGGCCGTGGCGAAGGAACCGCCTGAACTGGGTGGTGGCTTCGGGGCGGAGGTGCGTGATGCGATGCACCGGCGTGCGGATCATCTTGTGCGGGAAGGACTCGCACAACGGGAAGGGGAGCGTGTCAGGTTCGAGCGCGGTTTGCTGTCTACGCTGCGGGAGTGGGAGGTGAGTGCTGCCGGGGAGAAGCTCGCGCGGCACGAGGGCAGGCCGTTCGATCCCGTTGCGCCGGGTGACAACGTGGCCGGTGTCTATAGTAAGCGTATCACGCTTGCATCGGGACGATACGCGATGATCGACAACGGGTTGGGGTTTCAGCTTGTGCCGTGGACGCCCCCAATTGAAAAGCAGATCGGAAAGGCGGTCTCCGGAATAACGCGGGAAAGTGGGACCATCGCGTGGGAATTTTCACGCAGTCGCGATACGGGCGTCGCGATGTAATACGTGACGCGTCCACAGAATGAAGACTGCGGCGGCGTTTTCCCTCGGCGATCGCGTTGAGTTTCTGCACCGTTGAGAAAACGCGACGACATGGATGGCTGGACGGAAACTTTTCGGTTGAGCGCCCCCGATCAAATCTGCTCCTCAAAAAAATGATGTCCGACCGAAGAAAAACTTATTACGGAAATACAATACCACACGGTATGGTTTATATGCGCGATATCGACGCTTCCCGTAGTAAAGCCGCTTTGGGCGGGTCCGGAGGACGTTATGCATCAAGTCGTCAAAGCACCTTGCTCGCAAGACATGTACGCAATCCGCTATACCCTCGAACGCCAGCTCAATGGCAACGAGAAATTTGATGAGGATATCTATCTTAACGACTTCATCAAAAAGCCATGGGGGCACGAATATCGCGTCTATTGCGACTCCATGTACGACGTGTGGAAATTGCGAATTGATCCGGCCCAGACGACGTCGATGCATTGCCATTTGCACAAGGATACGGTCCTTCTGTGTCTCGGCGGGACAGGTACTGACCCTGCCCCGAACGTGCCCTCAGTTTTGAGTTAGGGTCTGTGTATTGTTGTATGCCTTGGTGGCGTGTTGAGCGAAAGCCTCTGGCGTCATGCCATTGAGGCTGGTGTGAGGCCTGACGGCGTTGTAGTCGGCCCGCCAGTCCTCGATGACCGTCCGAGCGTGGGCGATGTTACGGAACAGATGCTCATTGAGGCATTCGTCGCGGAACCGGCCGTTGAAGCTCTCGACGAACCCGTTCTGCTGCGGCTTGCCCGGTGCGATATAGTGCCACAGCACCGATCGCTTCTGCTGCCAGGCCAGGATCGCGTTCGATGTCATCTCGGTGCCATTGTCGCTAACGATCATCAGCGGCCAGCCGCGATGCTCGCCGATCCGGTCGAGTTCACGACCGAGGCGTTCGCCTGATAACGAGGTGTCCGCCACCAGCGCCAGACATTCGCGCGTGTAGTCGTCGACCACCGTCAGCACCCGGAAGCGCCGTCCGTTGTTCAATGCATCCGAGACGAAATCCAGGCTCCAGCGCTGGTTCGGCCCGTCGGGCAGCATCATCGGCGAGCGCGTGCCCAGCGCCCGTTTCCGGCCGCCACGCTTGCGGACCGACAGCCCCTCTTCGCGATACAGCCGGAACAGCTTCTTGTGGTTCATCGTCATTCCTTCCCGGCCGAGCAGGATATGCAGTCGCCGGTAGCCAAATCGCCGTCGCTCCCCAGCCAGTTCGCGCAGCCGCCCGCGCGCTGCGGCATCATCCGGGCGGCGTGACGCATAGCGCCAGGTCTTCGGGTCCATGCCGATCAGCCGGCAGGCCCGTCGCTGCGAATACTCTTTCTCCCGGATCGCCCAGGTCACGGCTTCCCGCCGCAAACCGGGCGTCACGAGTTTTTTGCCAGTAGTTCCTTCAGCGTCGAGACGTCCATCACGCTCTCCGCCAGAAGCCGCTTCAGCTTCGCGTTCTCTTCTTCAAGAGCCTTGAGGCGCCGCGCTTCCGACACCTCCATCCCGCCGTATTTCGACCGCCAGGTGTAGAAGGTCGCGTCACTGATCCCGTGCTTGCGGCACAGATCCGCAGCCGTAGCGCCCGCCTGATGCTCTTTCAGGACCCCGATAATCTGGTCCTGCGTAAATCGCGCTTTCTTCATCGTCTGTCTCCAGTGGACAGACCTTACTTCAATGCGAGGGCATTTCAGGGGGCAAGGTCAGTACCACAACGTTCATCGATGGGGCGGTTCACTATGTGACCCCTGGGTCGCACGTCTACATTCCTCGTGGAGTATTTCATCAGACGGCGGCAGATCGCGGTACCGCACTCCATCTCGTGGAGGTCGAGAATCCGCGCAATAAATTCGACCTGCTGCGTATCTCGGATCCCTATGGCCGAAAACTTGCTCCGTATGAGGGAGACGACGACGCTGAAACCGGCATCGAGCCGATGGAGCAGCTCGGTCCGGGACGGTTCATGCGACGACAGGATACGGAGCGCAAGTTCCGATTTCAGCTTTTCGAGGGAATTTACGCCCCTCTGCTCGAAGATCCGATATCTGTCATCTCCCTGGATCTGCGCCATCACGTTGATGGCCGCATTCGTCTCATGAATTCCAACGGACGCGCTCAAGTCCGCCGGAAACATACGTACTTGGCCATATTCCCGTCCTGAATTCGTCATCAGGGTGAAGGCTGCCAACCAAACATCATAGATAAAATGGAGAATATCAATGTCCAATGGTCGTAAGTTCGTTATCATCACTGGGCCTGGATTTCAGGATCATGATATCGTCTATACATACTATCGTACCATCGAAGAGGGCGACGACGTACGCATCGCGACCAAAGACGGTGCGCCGGTCACCGGCAAGTACGGCATTACGGTGCCCATGGACAAGAGGTCGCTCGATAACATCTCGTTCGACGACCTGGTTGTCGAACATTTCGATGCAGTCATCCTGACAGGCGGCCACGAAGCTCCCGACCGGGTAAGGCAGGACGCGCGCGTCAAGTCTTTCGTAAAATCGATGTATGACGCGGGAAAGGTCGTCGCAGGTCTCTGTCATGGTCCTTGGATCATGATCTCGGCCGGTATCATGCGCGACAAGCTTGCTTGCGCCTATGTCGGTCTGAAAGACGACATGGTCAACTCGGGTGCGAACGTCGTCGACGCCGACGTCATTGTCGACGGCAACGTCATCACCTGCTCCTACTATGCCGCCTGCGGCAAGTTCATGAGGGAGACCTTTTCTGCGGTCGACAGGTGGAAGAAAGGTGAAATCTTGTCGTCCCCGATAAAAGTCTGATCAGGCGGAATGGAGTTCAGGTCATGCTTGCATTCGATTTTGACGGTGTAATAGCCGACGGTGTCGACGAGTGTCTTCTTGTTTCCTGGATTGCTCACCATGGCCTCGGGATCGATACGTTCTCGCCCTTGGGCTTGGACTCCGTTCCACCGCCATTTCGAGAGGAATTTTTGAGGCTTAGGCGATTCGTGCGGCACGACGGGCACTTCCTCGTTGCCTTCGCTGGAAATACGCAGATTATCGATGACCCGTCTGCTTTCGAAGAAAAATACGCGTCCATCTCGGAAGAAGAACGAGAAGAGTTTCGCGCCCAGTTCGTGGCTACCAGAACAGCGATCCGGGATGCCTGTGAATCCTATTGGCTCAGGCTCCATCGCACCTTTCCTCAGGTTGTCGGCATAATTGCGTCGTCAGGTGGCAATATCAAGATTGTATCGGGGAAGGATGCGCGTTCTATTATCGATATCCTACGCAATCAAGGCATCCACATGGCGGAGACAGATGTCTTCGGGCGCCTCACGTCGAAAAGAGAAGTTCTTACTGAACTTCTGTCGGAGGCTCGTGAACGGAGCGAGGAACTGGTGTTCATCGACGATAATCTCGCAAACGTATGCGAGGCGATAGAACTCGGTGCGAGGGGTATTTGGGCGAGCTGGGGTCACCACTCGGAGGATGACGTTGTCCGAGCCAGGCGCGAGAGTGTTCCAATCGCCACTCTCTGAAAGCCTCATTTCTCTCACCAATCAGCCGGCACAAGGAGTGTGCGAGATGCGTTTCCTTCATACCATGGTGCGAGTGTCCGACATTGAGGACTCACTGGCCTTTTATTGCGGCGCGCTCGGCCTCAAGGAGGTAAGGCGTACCGAGAACGCGACCGGGAAGTTTACGCTCATATTCCTCGCGGCGCCCGGAGATGCCGAGGCTGCTGATAAACACGCCCCATTGGTCGAACTGACCCATAACTGGAACCAGGAGATATACACCGGCGGTCGTAATTTCGGTCACATCGCCCTTGAGGTCCCGGACATTTACGCCCAATGCCAGCGCCTGGTCGATCATGACGTCGAAATCCGACGTCCACCCCGTGACGGCAAGATGGCGTTCGTGAGATCGCCGGATGGAATTTCCATCGAGTTGCTTCAGGCTGGCGCACCGTTGCCGCCTGCCGAACCTTGGCAGTCGATGCCGAATTCTGGAACCTGGTGACCTGTGACCAGTCTGTAAAGGGAGGTGTGATTCATGAATACGGTAAATATAACCCGTCTCAAAAGCGGGGTATGTCTGATTGGAAGCCTTCGAGAGATCGGAAGCAATAGTTTGGACCACGAGGTTCCTCTAGGAGAAGTTCTTGATGATGGGCCCGTATATGGCATAGGGATGTTTACGGGTCTTAGGGGAGAACTCCTGATCATGGAGTCCGATGTTAGAGCCCGATCCGAAAGTTTTTGAACAATACCAGCCTGTTGTGATTCATCCGTCTTTGCGAAGAGATGGAGTGAATGGTGACATGGACTGGTATTGCCCGACGTGAACATAGCCGGGAAGGGTTGCGATATCCATCGGATATGACGGACGGGGAGTGGGCTTTGATCATGCCATTTGTACCCCCGGCGAAACGGGGCGGTCGCCCCCGCACTACGGATATGCGCGAGGTGGTCAACGCGATGCTCTACATAGCCTCGGCCGGGTGTGCGTGGCGCCTGCTGCCGAAATGCTTTCCGCCGGTCTCGACCGTCAGGCGCTATTTTTACGCCTGGCGTGGTGCCGGAGTGTTCGAAGTCATGAATACGGTGCTGGTCATGAGCCTGCGCGAGATCGAGGGGCGTGAAGCCTCTCCGAGCGCGGGCGTGATTGACAGCCAGTCGGTGAAAACCACGGAAAGTGGCGGGCTTTCGGGCTATGACGCGGGGAAGAAGGTCAAGGGCCGCAAGCGCCATATTGTGACGGATACCTGCGGCTTCCTGATCTTTCTCCTCGTTCATGCCGCCGACATCCAGGACCGTGATGGGGCTGTTGATGTCCTGGCAGCGATACGCAGGCGCTTTCCCTGGCTGCGCCACATCTTCGCTGATGGCGGCTATGCTGGCGACAAATTGCGATCCGCGCTCGCCTCCATGGGAAAATGGACCCTTGAAATCATCAGGCGGTCCGATACGGCGAAGGGCTTTCAGATCCTGCCGCGCCGCTGGGTGGTTGAACGGACATTCGCATGGCTGGGACGGTGCAGGCGGCTCGCCAAAGACTGGGAACAATCCATTGCTTCCTCAACCGCATGGACATTGATCGCCTCGATCCGAATGCTCACACGACGGACAGCAAGGCATTGTCACGGTTGAAGAACTTTCGGATCGGGCTCTCAGACTCGGAGAATTTCTCGGTGCGCGCGATTATCGGATACGTGCGGCCAATCCCGCAGACCGCGTGGCTTTTTTAGCATTTGGACGGGTGACGCAATGGAAGGAGCTTCCAATTCCCGATCGCGTTTCGCAGTTCCAGGATTTGGAGCAGTTCGTTCCCGAGGCGGCTACTATGGCGGGCCTGGATACGACTGACGCCTTCTTCTTCCGGATTCGTGCCAGTGTCAAATATCTGAAATGGTTCATCGTTGACGGTATGGGAAACCTGCTTCCGGATCCGAGGGCGAGTTTCGAACGGGCACGGTACCTTGGAGGTCTGGATGATACCGAGATCGACGCCTTGGGCGTCTACTCGCCCGGCGTAAAGGGGGTTTTTACGAACGCGGTTTCTCATATACATCTGCATTTCCGTACCACGAGAGGTGATGATTTCGTGGGGCACATCGACGACGAAATTCTTCTGAAGCCGGGTGGCTCGATTTATTTCGGGGTTAATGGTTAACAACCCGCGGATACGCTCATTCCGTGCGAACGACGGAATTTATTCCACGATATCGCTGATAAGTGACTGGAGACTGAACTCTCTACATGAAAACAATGGGAGTGTGAGGAAATATATTCCTATTTCGTATTAATGGCCTTGTCAGTCGTTCCTTTGAATCGAGCAAAATCGCCGGCAGCGATGTGCCTGGGTCTAACGCAATCCGCTGTCTCGTTTTGATTGCCGGCCGGTAATTAACGTTGACAGCGCGACCGGGTGTTGCTTATTAAAAAGGAAAGATTCAGGCGGGACTGGACGGTGTCTTATGTCACCTGTCGGTCCGCTCCTCCTCTCGGTATGATTTTTTTGCCCAGGGTATATGAGTTTCGACCGTCACATCCGGTGCTGTCAAATGCGTCTTTGATTGCGTCGGCGCTTGGGGGCAGGATGAGTTATTTATCCCAGCTCAGAACGTTTGTGGACGTTTGCCGTTGGGGGTCGATCTCAAAGGCTGCCGTTAGACTCGGTATTAGCCAAGCAACCGCTTCCGCGCACGTTCAGGCGATAGAGGCACTCTATGGAAAGCGCTTGCTTGTCAGGGGGCCATCCGGCATCGAGGCGACGTCTGCGGCGGAAGATCTGGTCGAGCGGATTGCGAACCATCTCGATGCTTTGGAGATGGAAATTGGCTCGCGGATGAGCCAGAATTCTTCCCAAACGGTGCGGTGGGTCGATCTCCTGATACAGGACGATCTTTTTGATGAGTCGCTTATGCCGTTTCTCCGCAGCTTGACCGCGACCTTGCCAAGGTTAAGGCTTTTGAATGGTAGTGAGAGGGCCTGCGTTGAAAGGCTGCACCACGGCACCATCGATATTGCAATCGTGCTATTACCCCACAAATTGCCGGGGTACGAAACTATTCACGTGAAATCACTTGATTATGCATATCTGATTCTGAAAAACGGCAGGACGTCGGTAATTGATATTATGTCAGCCGACTTTGATTTGAACGCGTCCCCACTTATTGTATACGATGGCATTCGTGCCGACGTGATGCACGCATTGACTCAACGTCATCCTATGGATCCCCTCGCCACAATGATTGAAGTTGACAGTGCGAGGGCAGCGCATTCTCTCGTCGCGAGCGGGTTAGGGTGGTCCCTGTTACCGACTTCGTATTGCGAGCAGGAAAATAGAAATGACAGCGCGTCGCTGTCGCAGGTAAATTTTCAGCGGGACGTTTTCTTTCTATGGAACATAAAGTCGACCCGCCGCGACGGAATGGCTAAATTGAAAAGGACTCTTGTTCAGTTATTATCCGGTAACGCCCGATAGAGAGCACGTACATCCGGTGCGAGAGCTTTTCGTGGCTTTTAGCGTGTTGAGTTCGTTTCCCATCCGCCCCCCAATGACTTGTACAGCGCCAGATCGCTGATCGCCAAAGCCAGCTGCGTGGCTATCACACGGTCGTGGATTTGATCCACAAGGTCTCTGTCGACAATCGTCGGAAGGAGCGAAGCTTCGCCGCTTCGATATTCCCGCTCTGTATGCATGAGGCGTTCTCGGGCTGAGGCGAGTTCGAGGTTCACCGAAGACGTTCTTGCGCTGGCGTCGCCTATCGTGGCGAGCCGGTCTTCCACATCGCGCATCGCGTTGAGCACGGCCTGCCGGTAACCGAGCCAGGCTGCGTCACGTTGCAGGCGCGCCGCGTCGATCTGCGCGGTGCGACGCCCTCCGGCGTAGATCGTCTCGCCGGCCGTAACGCCGAGTTGCCACAGAAGGCTGGCGGTGGTGAACGCCTGATGCAGCGTGCTGGTGGTCACTCCGAAATCCAGTGGGATCGCGACTTTCGGGTACAGGGAGGCGACCGCGACCCCGATCTCCGCATTGTCCCGCGCATAGCGGAATGTCGCGGCCTGGATATCCGGCCGGCGCGTCAGCATCTCGGAGGGAAGTGACGGCGGCCGCGCTGGCGGTAGAGGGATGGAAAAATCCGCGCGCGGCGTCAACTGCATGGCCTCGGGTGTCGTTGCGGTCAGGATCGCGAGGGCGTTCTTCATCTCTGTGGCCTGCGCGACAAGGGGCGGTACAGTCTGTTGGGCGGCGGCGAGATCCGCTTCGGCCTGATCGACATCGGCGTGGCCGCGCGCACCGGCACGCCACTCATGTGTCACGAGATCGCGCTGGTGAGCGACAAGGGCGATACGGTCCTCTGCGACCTGAAGCCGGGCCAGGGCTGCGCACCACGTCACATAATCCGCGCCGACCTCCGCGAGCAGGCGCAGGCGCAGCCCGTCGCGTTCGGCCGCCATTTCGGCCTGGGATGCGCGCGCGGCTTCCGTCCGGCGCCGCGTCATCCCGAACAGGTCCAGTTCCCATGAACCGTCGAACCCGAGAGACCAATACCGGTAATCTCCCGCACTCGCTCTGGGAGGCCACTGGATCGTCTGCGACTGACGTCTGTTCTCGGCGATGCCGCCAAGGCCGATGACGGGCGACGACGCCGCCGCTTCGATCCGGATTTGGTCGCGGGCAGCCTCGACACGTTTCTCGGCGGCGGCAAGATCGTTGTTGCGTATCAGCGCCTCATGGATGAGGCGGCTCAGTTGCGGGTCGTGGAATCCGGCCCACCAGCGTTCATCTGGAACCGACTGGCTTGGAACGCCGGGCTGGCCCAGCCATTGGGGTGGAGCCTCCGCATGGGGCGCGACATAATCCGGCCCGACGGTGCAGCCGGCGATGACGATGAGTGCAAGAATGGAGGCCGTGCGCGTCATGTTCACGATCGCACCTCCGGCCGATCGGCTCCGGCCGGGGGCATGCAGGCAGCAATGACACAGGTTGCGGCCAGCATCAGCGCGAGGTCGGCCAGCAGCGTCGAAAAGCCGATGACGATCGATTGGTGTCGTACGAGTGCGCCGACCACCGATCGCGCACGGTGGTCCAGCAGGACCCGATCTGGCGTCGTCCAGGGCAGGGCATTCACGCCATCCCACGCTGCGAGCGTGCGATGGTGTGGCTGGAGGCCGGTGCTGGTGAGCAGTTCGCCATAGCGTCCCTCGGCCCGCAGCCGCAGCCCGGTTGCCGCCCACGCGGTCGCGACGGTGCCGGCAAGGCTGCGCGCCACGTTAAAGATGGCGGCGGCATAAAGCCCCTCACTCGGCACCACGTCGCCCACGAACAGCATCAGCAAAGGTAGGAGAATCCACGGCAGGCCGATCCCCTGGAGGATCTGCCCCACGACGAAATTGTCGGGAATCCAGTCACTGGTGACGTTGAGGTCGAGCAGGCAGGCCAGTGCATTCAGTCCGAAGCCCAACACGAGAAAGGTCCGGGCTTCCAACCATCCGTAGCGCAGCGTCACGATGCAGGCCGGGTACGCAACGGCCTGTGGCCAGAACGCCGCATCCAGCACCGGCGCGATCTGCTCTGGCCGGTAACCGGGGATATCGACGAGGAATGCCGGTACCAGACCACCGGAAAGGACCGATGCGAACTGATAGGGAATGGCGATCAGCGCGCCGAGCAGGGCATTGCGGCGGGTCAGCAATCGCGTCATCAGGATAGGGTGAACGACCCGGCGTCCCCCGAGCCAGAATGCTCCGAGCAGGAGTGCTGCACCCATGATGACGGCGAACAGGGTCAGCGGCGTCTCCGACCAGTGCAGCCGGTTCCCCTGAGTAAGGCCACCGCCAAGGAGAATGGCCCCCATTGAAAACAGCGTGACCACGCGCAGGTCGGCACGCGCAAACAACAGCCAGCGAATCCGCTCCCGCCATAGCCCGAGATATCCGCAGACGAACGCGATCATTCCCAGCGGGATCGCAATCCAGAAGATCGCCGGCGTTCCCCAGTGTTCGACGAGCCAGACATCCAGCGATGCGGCGGCCTGCGGCGCCATAGTCGCCGCCGAGGCGTAGAGCCCGATCGCCAGCGCGCGCCATGTCGGCGGGAAGGTCCGCAACTCGGTGATGATGGCGAGCGGAATGATGATTCCGGCGGCGAGCCCCATGCCCGATCGCGCCAGGATCATCACTGTCAGGTCATGCGTCATGGCCGCGATGGCGGACGAGGTCGCGAATAGCGTGATCGCGGGGAGCATGATCCGGCGCAGGGAGAAGATCACGGCGAGCCAGCATCCCAGGCCGACACCGACCGGCTCGAAGGCCAGATACCCTGCGGTCAGCCATGACCCTTCATCCGGGCCGATCCCCAGCGCGCCTTCGATATCCGCCAGCGACAGCGCGAAGAACCGCGTCGACATCATGACCATCCAGGCCGCGCAGACACCGCAGCTGCCCGTGAGAAGCTGTCCTCGCATCTCGGACGTCATGGCGCGTCTCTCCGTATGGCGACGAGAGTCCGCACAGAGACGTGTGAGGACATACCGGGTCGCAGGAGGTCGGTGCCCGCCTGATCCGGCTCGATGACGATCTTGACGGGAAATCTCTGAACGATATGGGTGAAATTGCCGGTAGCGTTGTCGGGTGGCAGCAGGGCCGTCTCGGCGCCCGAGACGGGTCCGATGCTGTCCACATGCCCGCGAAAAATGGCGCCGGGGAACGCATCGATCGTGATCGACGCGGTCTGTCCGACCCGCATATGTGTCAGCTGCACCTCGCGGAAGTTCGCGACGATCCAGACGTCCGGCAGTGGCGCGACCCGTGCCACCTGGGTACCGATACCGACATATTCGCCGACATAGACCATCCGCGCGGTGACCTGACCGGCGACAGGGCTGGCGATCCGCGTGTAGCCGAGGTCGATTGCGGCGAGTTCGCGCGCCGATACGGCCGCCGAGACGTCTTCTTGTGCCTGCACGAGTTTGGCGCGCAGTACGTCCTGGGTCCGCCGCGCTGCGTCCACAAGGGCGGCGTCACGATCCCGCGCCGCCGACAGACGGGCCAGATCGGCATCCGCGATCTCAAGGTCGCGACGGGACGTGCTGCCGTCGGTAATGAGATCGTGCTGCCGCCGCCGTTCGAGGCGCCGTTGCGCGACATCGGCTTCCGCCATGCGTAATGCGGCTTCCGCCCCCGCGATCTGCGCCGTCTCCAGCCCGATTTGCCGTTGCACAACCTCCAGCGCCGCTCTGGCCGCGCCGAGCGTGGCGTCCTTTTCGGCCAGATGGGCTCGATAATCGTCGTCCTGGATCGCCACGAGGGTCTGGCTGGCGTTGACCCGTGCATTGTCCGCGACCGGAACCCGCGTGATGTATCCGGCGACGTGGGCGGAGAGCACGACCGTATCCGCATGCACGAAGGCGTCATTCGTGCTTTCGCAGTGCAGGCAGAGATCGATCGCGTCGCCATGCAGCAGCACCTGGGTCGCGAGGACCGCCCCGGATGTAATAAGGATCAGGCCTAGTGCCACGATCCGCCCCCATCCGGCAGGCAGAACATGCTTCATCAGTCTGAACGGAAGCAGCCGTGCGCGATGTGTGCCACCCGTGCCGGAAAAGCGGGTCAGGGCTTATTCTTCCGGTGTTGCGGCGAACACCTCGCCCGCAATCTGCAACGCGGCCAGGGCAGCAGGAACGCCGGCGATGATGCCTGTCTGCACGCAGATATCGGCGATTTCCCGGCGCGTCAGGCCCGCGCGCAGAGCCGAGCCGACACGCAGCTGCAGCACGCCCGCCGCTGTGGCGCCCCGCGCCGCACACGCGGCGATCATCACCGCTTCCCGCAGCCGCGCATCCAGCCGCGTCTGGCCGTAAACATCGGCGAATTCCCATTCCATGATGAAACGGCCCAGTTCCGGTGCCGTCGTTGCCAGTGAATCCAGGAAAGCGGAGGCCGGCACGCCGGTGATCTCCTCGAAGGCATGCTTGCCCTCTGTGAAACGTTCGTCTGACATGTGGTCTGTCTCCGATGATCGTTGAGCTGGCCAAAAAAGGCCGTCGTCGCGGCGTAAATTACTAATGACCGGACGGTAACTAAAATGCAGATATCGGAGGTCGTTCGTCAAGCGTATTTGCCGATCGGTCATCTGTTTCGCTACAATGGTTCGCACAGGAAGTGGGAGACAGGGCCAGCATGGTGGATGATAACGGATCGGATGCTGGCGTCGTGCGTGCGCCGAAAGAGGTGGGATCAACTCCGCCGCAAAGGAAGCGGCGTCGCCTCGATCCGGAAGATCGTGAGCGTGAGATCATTGATGGTGCCGTCGCGTTCTTCGCCGAGGTCGGCTTCGACGGCGGGTTGCGCGATCTGGCGAAACGGCTGGGTATCACGCACCAGAATCTCTTCCGCTACTTCCCGACCAAAGAGGCCTTGATCGACCGGGTCTATGAGGAAGTCTATCTCGGACGTTGGCAGGTTGAATGGGAGGTCTTGCTCGCCGACCGCTCCATCGCACTCGAGCAGCGCCTTACACAGTTCTACCGCGCATATCTGCAAGCGATCTTCCGCTATGACTGGGTCAGAATCTTCGTGTTCGCCGGCCTGAAAGGCGTCGGTATTACGCAGCGCTATCTGGAACTGGTTCAGGCGAGGGTCGTCGAGCCATTGGCACGGGAATTGCGGGCGACGACTGGTCTTCCCGACACCACTGAAGTTCCTCTGCTGCCGGAGGAAACCGAAATGGCCTGGGGGCTGCACGGCGAACTGTTTTATCTGGCGGTTCGCCGTTGGGTCTACGAGATGAAAGTCCCCGACGACCTGGACACTGTCGTCAGGGTTGCGGTGGTCAGGTTCCTTGCCGGAGCACCCAATGCCATGCGGCTACTTCATGAAGGCCCTGTCAGAGCGCCTGCACCCCGGCCTGGGCGACACGCTCGTCCTGCTCGCCGGAACCTCCGCTGATTCCGATCGCGCCGACGATCTTTTCACCGCGACGGAGTGGCACGCCGCCAGCGAAGATCATCACGCGTCCGTTGTTCGAGGTGTGAATACCGAAGAACGGACCACCAGGCTGACTATGCTCAGCGAGGTCGGCCGTGCTCATGTCGAACGCACGGGCTGTGAACGCCTTGTTGATGGCTATGTCGATCGCACCGATCCGTGCGCCATCCATCCGGGCATGCGCGACGAGATTTCCGCCGGCATCGACCACGGCGATGTTCACCGGTTGACCGATCATCAGGGCTTCGGTTTCGGCTGCGGTGATGACACGTCTGGCGTCTTCAAGGGAGCAGGTCATGAGCACCTCCATAAGTGACCGACCGGTAAATAGAGAAAAGGGACGCTTCCGTCAAGCTTGGCGGAGTTCGCATGGTCGTGGATTTGGAAAGTGAAGTCGTTTGGATAGAGAATATTATGCTCGATAACAGAACGTTATTCGGACAGTACCGCCAGTAATGCCTTCCGGGCGAAAGCCACGCGGGGGTGTCGCAGCGCAGTGCGCGCCCAGACCAGGTGAAAGGCGTTGCGCGGAACGGCTTTCGGTGCCGCGATCTCTCGTAGGGTGCCGGCCTGCCGCTGCTCCCGCGTCAGATAGTCGGGCAGGACCGACCAGCCGATGCCCGCCATAAGCATCGCGCGCAAGACGCGCATATCCGGAGCGGTCGCGGCAGGGGGATGATCGACGGCAAGGCCGTTCGCACTCAGCCAGGTGCGGAGCAGCGGGCGTTCGAGATCGTAGGCAATATGCGGCACCACGCGCAGTCCGTCGTTCAGGCCGAGATGATGGATGCGGTCGGCGATGTCCGGGATGGCCACGGCTTGCAGAGTTTCGATTCCGAGTTGCGCCCAGTTCAGGCGTGGATCCTCCGGGAGGGATGCCGTCAGTCCCAGATCCACGGTATCGGACATTAGCCAGTCGTACAAGGCGTCGCGACCGCCGATATGCAGGCGCAGGTCCAGTCCGGCTTCGATCAGGGGTGCAAGACGCGGCGCCACATACTCGCCCAGATACTCCGCCGGCGCCGCGAGATGCAGTGTCCCGGTGAGATCGGCCGACCGTGCCTTCGCCGCCGCCAATGCTGTTTCAGCCCGGTCGAGACTGTCTCCGATTGTCATCGCCAGATCGTCCGCAGCGGCGGTGGGCCTTACGCCGCGCGTATGGCGGACGAACAGTGGCCGCCCCAGTTGTGCTTCCAGTGATGCGATATGTTGCGACACGGCCGGCTGGGTCAGCGACAATGCCCGTGCGGCTTCGCTGATCGAACGACATCTGTGGACTTCGACAAAGGTGCGCAGGTGCAGAAGCGACATGGGTTACCTATAACAAAAATTATAGCAGCCCGCCTGTCTTCTTTGATGTCGTTATGACTGTTCGGGCTTAGGCTCCTGTTTTCAAAAGGGAGAAAACGGCTATGCGCGGTCGCCGGGAACTGATGCTGGCTGCAGGTGTCGCGTGGTTCGCAGCCCACGGGTCGAGCATCGCCCAGACGCGGCGACGCGACGCACCGGAGAAACAGGGAGGCAAAACACGGATGAACATCCTCATGATCGCGACGTCTGCGGACAAGCTGGGGCAGAGCGGCCATGCGACCGGCGTGTGGTTGGAGGAACTGACGACGCCGTTCTATGCGTTCCGGGATGGGGGCGGCGAAGTCACGCTTGCCTCCATCGAAGGGGGCGCCATACCGATCGATACACGGAGCGTGAAAGAAGCCGGCCAGAACGAGGCATCGGTGGAACGCTATCTGTCAGACCCGGCGTTCAGGCATAGGGTCGCCGATACTCCGAAATTCACGAATATCGATCTCAGCGGCTTTGACGCGGTGTTTCTTCCTGGGGGACACGGAACGATGACGGACTATCCGGAGAATTCCGCGCTCGCGCGTCTGATCGAACAGTTCGACCGAAGTGGCCGGATCGTGTCGGCGGTCTGCCACGGCCCGGCGGGACTACTCTCTGCCCGGAAGGCGGACGGGACGCCTTTCGTCGCCGGGCGCCGTGTCAGCGCTTTTGCCGATAGTGAGGAGCGGGCTGTCGGACTGGAGCATACGGTGCCGTTTCTGCTTGAGGACCGTTTGCGTGCATCAGGCGCTCTCTACGAACGCGGCCCTGACTTTACATCGTTCGCCATACAGGACGGAAATCTCCTGACCGGTCAGAATCCGGCCTCGGCGGCACGCGTCGCAAATTTGGTCATGGAGCGGCTCAAGGCGTGAGAGAACGATCATGACCCAACCAGTCGCTCTGGTCGCCGGGGCAAACGGCATCATCGGGAACGCCACCGCACAGGAACTTCGCCGTCAGGGATGGAAGGTCCGGACGCTGGGACGGCAGACGGTTGCGGATTTCGACTCCCTGACCGTCGATCTCACAGACGCCGCGTCCACGCGAGAGGCCTTGGCACGGGCGAGGGACACGACGCATCTGTTCTATGCTTCTCTCTCTCCCGATCCCGACCTTGCGATTGAGGCGAACCGCAACGCCGGAATGCTACGCCATCTGCTTGATGGGCTTGGTGCTGTCAACGCTCCCTTACAACGGGTCGTGATTTATCAAGGCTTCAAGATCTATGGCATCCATCTGGGCGCTGTGGTCCGCACACCCGCCCGTGAGAATGATCCGCCGCATATGCCGCCGAACCTTTACATGGCGCAGGAAGAGGTTCTGCGGGCCTATGCCGGACGCGCGTCCTGGGATTACGTCGCCCTGCGCCCCGACGTCGTGGTAGGCGACGTGATCGGAAATCCGATGAACATTGCCCTTGTTGTCGGGGTTTTCGCCGAAATCTCGCGCGCGCTTGGTATTCCGCTGCGTTTCCCAGGAACCGAGCGCGCCTATCGGCAGCTTGTTCAGTTTACGGATGCCGGGTTGCTGGCGCGTGCCAGCCATTGGGCGGCCATCACGCCACAGGCCGGGGGAGAGGCGTTCAATGTCACGAACGGTGATGTTTTTCGCTGGGAGCGGATGTGGGAAGATGTCGGATCGCATCTCGGTCTCGCGGTCGCGTCGCCGGTGCCCCTGACGCTCACGCGCCACATGGCCGACAAAGGTCCACTATGGCGGGACCTGGCTGAACGACATGGATTGGTCGAACCGGATATCGCCCGTCTTGTAGGATGGGGTTTCGGAGATTTCATCTTCCATACCGAGACCGACGTTATTTCGGACGTGAATAAAATTTATCGTTTCGGCTTTTCCGAGCGGATGGATTCCACAGCTTCCTTGATGGGCGCGCTCGCGCGCTTGCAGGAACGAAAGGCCTTGCCCACAGTCATTTTCTGAACCCGCATTTCCGTAAGGCGATCATGATCGCCGCTGTTGCCTGGTACGGATGCCTACCCACATCTATAACGTGACATGCTGGCGAAGACATTGGTGCCCGCCGAGGCGGGCACATTCTTGAGGAAAGGTAGGACAATGAGCACTTCGAGCCATGACGCCGCCAGATCCGGCAGCTTTAAAATCGGCGGCGATCTCGACGTCAACCGCCTGGGTTTTGGCGCGATGCGTATTACCGGCAAAGGCGTTTGGGGGCCACCCGCCGATCACGACGAAGCTATCCGCACGTTGAAGCGGCTTCCGGAACTCGGCGTCAACTTCATCGACACGGCCGATTCCTATGGTCCGGATGTGTCAGAATGGCTGATCCGCGAGGCGCTGCATCCCTACCCAAAAGGGCTCACGATCGCGACGAAGGGTGGCCTGACCCGTTCGGGGCCTGACATCTGGTGGCCGGTCGGACGGCCGGAATACCTGCTTCAGCAGGTGCATAAGAGCCTGCGCAATCTCGGCGTCGAACAGATTGAGCTGTGGCAGTTACACCGCATTGATCCAAAGGTTCCGGCGGACGAACAGTTCGACGCCATCAAATCGCTGCTCGATCAGAAACTCGTCCGCCACGCGGGATTGAGCGAGGTATCCATCGCGGACATCGAGGCGGCCTCGAAATTCTTCGACGTCGCGACCGTCCAGAACCGCTATAATCTGGTCGACCGTACCAGCGAGGACGTGCTCGACTATTGCACCGCCCAGGGCATCGGCTTCATCCCGTGGTTTCCGCTCGCCGCCGGCGATCTCGCAAAGCCGGGCTCGGTGTTGGACGCCATCTCGGGGAAATATAACGCCACGCCCGGCCAGATTGCCCTGGCCTGGATCCTCAGACGCAGCCCGGTCATGCTGCCGATCCCCGGAACGTCCAAAGTCGCGCATCTGGAACAGAACGTCGCTGCCGTCGACATCATCCTGTCCGACGAAGACTTCTCGGCGCTGGACGCGGAAGGCCGCAGGCTGTTTCAGTCCGCAACATGACGGCTTCTGGCAGCACACGAGACCCGCGTCATGACTCCAAGTGAGCATGAGATGCGTCAGGTGTTTTTGCATGATTATATCTGGTCCAAATGATGGCCTCATCGTGCAGGGCAAGCGCCAGCCACGGGCCAGGGGCTCCGAACCCCGCAATCAGGCATGAGCGTGCCGCTGGCCGTGACTTTGCTTGCCAACGAACGCGTCGCATTGAAGAGTCCCGGGTTTTCCGGAGGCTCCTATCTGTGAGAAGGAGCTATCATGAACACGATGAGCCAGAGATTTTCGCCTGAGGTCCGGTGACCTTGCCCCCAAACTGCCCTCAGTTTTGAGTTAGGGTCTGTGGGTTGTGACGTGCTCCCCGACTTTGGGCCAGCGTGAACTGGAAACTTCCGGGTTCAAGGCTCCACCAGCAGATCCGCCGGAGAGCCGTTCAGCAGCGATATCGGGGGTTTGTTACCGATGGCGCTGTGTGGGCGGACCTCGTTGTAGTCCTGACGCCAAGCCTCCATTTTTGCCCGGGCGTCGTCAAGGCTCATGAACCAGTGCGTGTTCAGACACTCGGCCCGGAATTTGCCGTTGAAGGACTCGATGAAGCTGTTGTCGGTCGGCTTACCCGGGCGGGAAAAGTCGAGCACGACCCCCTTCTGATACGCCCATAGATCCAGATCCCGGCTGACAAACTCCGAGCCCTGGTCGACCCGGATGCTCCTGGGATAACCCATCTGCCCGCAGATCCGCTCCAGGGTCTGGACGACATCCTCGCCGCGATAACTGAACCGGGGATCGGTGGCCGGCGAGAAGCGAGAGAAGGTGTCGATCACGGTCAGGATCCTGATCTTGCGGCCCGTCGCAAGCTGGTCGTGAACAAAATCCATCGCCCAGCTGTCATTGGTGTGCGTCGCCGGACGACGGTCCTCGCGCACTTTCGCCTTGACCCGGCGCCTGGGCACCTTGTTGCGCAGTTGCATGCCCAACTCCTTGTAAAGACGATATATCCGCTTCGGGTTTACGGCCCAGCCATCCCGCTGCAGCAGGATATGAACGCGGCGATAGCCATAGCGCACACGGGTTGCGCATATCTCCCGGATCCGCTGGGTCAGTTCGGCCTGCGTGCCACGCTTCGACTTGTAGACATAGAGGGAACGATCGATCTGCAGCACCGCACAGGCGCGCCGTGTCGAGATCTTCCATTCCCCCTGAAGCCGGTCCACGAGTTCGCGCTTGCGCGCAGGCCTCAGAGCTTTTTTGACAGCACGTCCTGCAGCATCGCCTTGTCGAGCGACAGGTCCGCCACGATCCGTTTCAGCTTCGCGTTCTCGTCTTCGAGTTGCCGCAGCCGCTTCATCTCGGACGGCATCAGGCCCGCATATTTCTTCCGCCAGTTGTAGAACGTCGCATCCGAAATGCCTGCCTTCCGGCAAACCTCGGCGACAGGTGTCCCCCCTTCCGCCTGCTTCAATACAAACGCGATCTGCGCCTCGGTGAACTTCGATGCCTTCATGAAACTCTCCTCGTCCCGCTTACGGGATCATACGTGGAAAATTCCAACTCAAATTGGCCGGGTTTTCGGGGAGCACGTCAGTGCCGTCGGATGGATAACCTACTGTCAATAGTAGGATGCGCGGCGCCTCTCACGGTGAGATCAAATTGAGGTCGATCGCCCGGAGTACCGCTTGGATTCTTCCACTACAACCAAGCTTTAATATGACATTCTTCAGATACGCGTTTATAGTGTTCTCGCTAATTCCAAGTATAACGCTGATGTCCCAAGTCGTCTTTCCTCGCGACACCCACAACAGGCATTCCTTCTCACGACGCGAAAATGTGGGGACGGGGCCCGGTAATTCTGCCTCGCTTAACTTCGACAATGTTTCATAATACTGGCTATTTATAAAACCGAGTGCCACTAGATCCCTATCTTCACTTACCGCTTTGGTAAATGCAAAGCTTGTGACGAACGCCGCCCTGTCGGGGGTATGCAATGACATTGTGATGCCGCCCTTGATTCCCGTTTCGGCAATGTCAAGGAACATCTGCCGTTGCTTAACGCTAATATCCTGTAGCGCCTCCCATCTATAGGGGACGTAAGACCGGCCGGCATTCACAATAGTCGGGTCAATATCGAGATATTTTCTTTCATGGTAGTGCTTGAGCCAAGCGTCAGGATACGTAACTAGCGCGGTTTCCGCGTTCACAGGCGCCCCGCCTTTGACGCGCCCAGAAGCAATATAACAATCGCTGATGCTTTTGGTCGCACGGACAAATGCCGCGCGTAGTTCCGATGCGGTCGTGGAGCGCCGTAAGGGTTCAATCAAGTCAAACGCCTTATCAAAGGAGACTGTTTTAGTCATTCGTCCACCCTAAGCATATCCATTTCTAATTCGTTACATGATGTTACATTATAACCAGAACCGGTCAGTGGGGTGGCAATCGATGAGCATGGCGACCATGTCCTTTTCGCATATCTTGAAGGCGATCTAATACTTCCGATCGCGTAGGCCCGTTAAGGTCGGCCTCCGCATCAGACCTCTCACCAATGCGCGCGCTACAGCTTGCGTAGTATTTCTGGCAGCTAGATGTCTCCGCGCGTTCGTCAGGTAGAGTCTCACAGCAGCTTCCGAGATGTGCAGTTCTTTCGCCGTCTCCCGACCTTGAAAGCCCATCGAAGCCAAATATAGGCATTCCGCTTCGCGTTTTGGCAAGTATCTATCGCGAGGCGCTGTAGCGCCGCCCAAGATACATAACGTTGCATCATGCAAATGTAGAGATATCGTGACAAGGTCCCTGATATCTCGTTGAAGTTCTCTGGAGCTTCGGGCGATGTCCTGGCCCCAGGCCATTTTGATATCACCGCATTCGCCCAGAAAGGTGCTTACTGACAAGTGTACGAGGTCAATTTCTCCGAGGCGGTGCACCTGAGGAAGGAATGGCGGCTTGTAAGAGGGGTCACGGCGAGCAGATGACAGCTCATACGGAGGCTCGTCAAGAAGCTCGTGAAGCGCCGCACCGGCATCAAGGTGAAGCCGGTTACGAACCGCTTGGCTCAAATCAAAAGAGTCCACGAGAGTATAGTTGAAAGACAGGGCGCGAAACGTCTCAATAATGCGCTCTAATATTCGCTCCAATTGCGATATTGTTGTTGATTCGCTAATGCGGTAGATAATGTTTTCAAGCTCATGATCGTGTCTCATTTCCTGCGTCCGTTTGTGACCAAAGAGGCAGAGAGACGCGTACGTAGTAGCGGCTAGGCAAGCACGGTTCCCATTGCGATATCGAATTTCAAGCTGAGTGCGATTCCATTTGTAATATATAAATGAACACGACCGAAATTGAATCGAAATATAGATGTAAAATGGCCATGAAAGTACAGCCATTACTGTTGCGTTGGCGTATAGATGTTTAACGCATCATGACTTCCGCTATATCGATATGGAGATACTAGGGCTGGTGAATGGATAGCATATCTTCCGTCACGTAGATCGGTTTCCGTTAAATCGGAGACATCATCGATGCAGACCTATGTATTTTCCTATTCTAGCCGCTCGCAAGTTCCAGATATATATTTGCAAATGAGCAAGGCGAGATGTCGGGTGTTTAAGGAGCGTCTGGGCTGGGATGTGCACGACGACGATGGATTGGAAGTCGACGAGTTCGATACGACGTTGGACCCTCTTTATTTCGTCGTCGCCGACAACCGGGGCAAACATATTGCCTCCCTGAGATTGCTTTCCTGCAAAGGACCAACAATGCTAACCCGAATATTCCAAGATTTTTTTCCCGCTGGCTCTGTGCGGGTTTGTAATGCCGCCTTTGAATGTACGCGACTCTGCCTTTATGCTCCCGGGATCGATGAACCGCTTCGTCGGATCGGAATTGCGCAGTTGTGCTACACGCTAAGCAATTATGCACTTTCGCAGAATGCGTCGGGCATTATAGGTGTGTATTATTCGATCATGCG
This sequence comes from Gluconacetobacter diazotrophicus PA1 5, assembly GCF_000067045.1. Classification (NCBI taxonomy): domain Bacteria; kingdom Pseudomonadati; phylum Pseudomonadota; class Alphaproteobacteria; order Acetobacterales; family Acetobacteraceae; genus Gluconacetobacter; species Gluconacetobacter diazotrophicus. The sequence goes on along the minus strand of NC_010125.1, from coordinate 2,928,414 downwards.
GAGAGTGTACGCAAAGGTTGGGTGGGCACCCGACACTCTGGTTAGTTCTATTCAAGAAGATAAAAATATTGAGCTGGGTCGATGGAATGTGTCGGAGGAGGTGGTAGGCTCGCTTGGCGCTCTATGTTGGCGCCTGTCGCTTGATATACCCCATTATAATCGCGTCATTAAGGTCGAATAATACCCGTGCACCGGGTCGCGGGGCTGGCAGGGTGATCATTCTGAAGCTGTCGCAACTATTCCGGCTGAGGACGCCATGGTTTCGTGCTTTCCGCTCAAAGTGCCTCAACTCGGAAACGGCGTATCGCCCGTCACCAGCGTGGTGATACGGAATTGGTCCGGCGGCCGGCGCTGCCTCGCGTTCGGATGACTCATCTGGCGTCGCCGTTCCGCCGAGTGGATTGGGAACCATTCGACGGCTTCTAATCTTGGCATCGCCGGTCGCGGCTTGCTGGCAATAGAGAGTCGTTGAATGGGGATAAACTAGATTACGCCAACCTATGCCGATGACGAATCTCGAGCTGGTTATGAATCGGGATTGCTTCTTACTTGTTTGACCGCAGGAAATAACGTGCCGGTCAGCGTAATGACGACGCAAGCTGCGGCTGTGAAACTAAGGGCGCCTGTGATCCCAAACTGGTTGCGAAGAGGGGTAGCCAGTAAATAGCCGATGGGGAGTAGGGAGTTACTGCCCAGCGTTGCCAAGGACGCCACGCGAGATATCAGGTGTGGTTCAATCTGCTCCTGCTTTGCTGTGTCCCACATCACACTGAAAATTGCCAAGCCCGCGCCGGCGACGAGAAATGCAGGAATCTCTAAGGGAAGACTGGCTTGGATGGCAAGAGAAGCCGGTGCCGCGGCAAAGAGGCTGAACGCGAGAAGGCCCGTGACAAGTGGCGTTGTCGCTTTCAGATACATCCCAATGGCACCTCCGATCAAATGTCCAATGCTCATAATTGCGAGTAGAACGCCCCACCGCTCTACCCCCGACCCAACCCGCGCAAACGTGAGCGACCCTATGACGTACGCCGGGCCAAGCACGAGAAGCTGAAAGAGTGCGTACTGCACGACGATGACGGAGAGCCAGGGCTTGGCGCGAAACTGCTGCCATCCCTGTAGCATCTGCTGTATGAAAGGCTCATCGACCAAAGCCACTGATCGGCGCGTCCGAACTTCTCGTAGCAAGAAGATCGAACAGCCGTAACTGGCAGCGTCCAGGAGAATGGCTGCTGCGGGGCCAGCGGTTGAGATCGCCACCCCGCCTAGAGCTGGACCGATCATGGCGCCAAGCGCGCTCATCATACCCACGAGGGAATTAACCTCCTGAAGGCTGCCGGCTTCGACCAGTTCTGGGACAAGAGCTTCGCATCCAGGAATGATGAATGCCGCGCCAATTCCAAGGATGAAGGATAATATGACGACAGGAATAATCGTAAGGTGTGCGTGGTTAAATTCCATTGCTAGACACAGTTCCGCCGCCAAGCAGATCATCTCTGCATAAATTATGGTCCTGCGTGGACTAATACGAGCGACAAGGGTGCCGCTGAAAGGAAGTAAAAGGATGAATGGAATAGTTTGTGCTGCAAGAACTATACTTACAAGATCTGCGCTGCCGCCATCTGCATATATAGCGAACGAAAACACCACCGGGATCATGGCGCTGCCGACTAATGAGAGACTCTCGGCGATCGCGAACAGGCGGAAATTGCGCTCGAATAGAAGCCTGCGCAGTGACGGTGGCATGGTCTGCTCCTTAGAGAGACGAATTGGCGAGTTGGGTATAGGAGGCCATGAACAAAGACAGCGCTGCGCAATGAGCGCTAGCCCGCTGAGTCCCAATCACTCTCATGCTGGTAACCGCGAAAGCTGTTATCACGCGATAATGGTGGCGCGGCCAGGGTTCATGTCCTGTTTGCGCCAAAACGTCCCGCCGGCGAGGCGGGAGACAATTTCTGGTGGCAAAACCGGACGGCGGTGACTGGCTGCGACTTGCGGCCTGACAGTATGCAAGCCGGGCGTACCAAGCTGTTGATCGAAGGCGATGGGCTCATTCGTATCAACTTTGTTAAAGTCATAATCGTATTTGGGAAGACCCAAAACTCCTGTGATCTGTCTCAAGGTTCCGGACGGATCGGTGACCAGTCTGTCATAATCAACAAGTAGAAGCTTCTGTGCGAATGTGCCAAAGTAAGCCTCGTTTAAGGCCCGCCAACAATAACCGAAAGGTCCGTCTTTCGAAAGAAGGTGCTCCACTCGGTCATGGAGGTTCCCACGACTCTGAATTGGTACGATCTTGGACGACAGAAGGGGATCTCGCTGAAACAGCCGTTCGAACGAGTCAACGATCCATACAGGATCTCGGACGCAACAGATGACACGCGCGTTGGGGAACAGAGAATCGATAAGACCTAGCCGCGTGCACCACATTCGATTGTTGTCGATGATGACGCCGTCGGTCCCATCCGACCCGTAGTAATTGTAAAGTGTGCCTCTTAGTATTCGCGAGGTAGCGCCAGAGTCAAATTCTGTTTGGAACTCTCCTTCAACCATTACGGATGTGAGTTTTACCATCATCGGCGCTACCGGGGTCGAGATACCTGCGTGCCTAATGGCGGGATTTTGCTTGAGAATGGCAGAAAGTAACGTTGATCCGGACCGTGGCAGGCCGGACATGAAATGCACACCATGATGCGTCATTATTGGTAACCTCTCCGTGGAGCAAAAAGCGTTTCGAGGGTATGATCCCCATCGAGCGTGCCTTGAATGGCGTTGGCTATTGTCCTCGCTGGCACGGGGGCGAGCATCTGGCTATGCGTGGCGTCAATGTCGGTAATTCGTACAGATCCGCTGGCATAGGGTAGCCAAAGGGATGTTGTTTCGTCGGGAGGCTGAGATCCGTCAGGTACTGCTCTTAAAAGATGAATGTCGCCATCAAAGATGTCGGGATGATACGCGTACATAATCATCGTATTGTTTCGGAAGACCTGGGCCATCTTGGTCTCCATTTGTGCGTCCACGTTTTCAATACCGTACTCCCGCATGAGGGCCTTGATAGCGATGGTAAACTCCCGATCCTCGCGCGCGGTTTGTTTGTCGATGTCATCAACTGGATAGCCGTCGAGCAAGTGCAGAATCGCGACGTTCTCTCCATGCCCCTGTAGTCTAGTAGCGATAGCATGTGCGGCAACGGCACCGAACGACCAACCGAGGAGATGGTATGGGCCCTGGGGCTGAACGTTACGAATTTGCGCTACGTAGTCCGATGCGAGATCTTCCATGCACGCAGGCAGGACTTCTCCATCTTCAAAGCCGCGGGCCTGGAACGCGTAGACCGGACGGTCAGCGTCTATGTTGCTCAATAAGTTCCTGTACGGCCAGGGGAGCCCAAACCCTCCGTGTAGGCAGAAGAGTGGTGACAGCGAGCCGCTCTTACGGAGCGCAATCAGGTTGCTACCCCCTGCGTCGTGCCCGTCATCGATCCTCCCCGAAAGGCCCGCGACGGTCGGCACCTCGAAGAGGGCGCGGATGGGCAGGTCGACGTCGAGGGTGGCGCGGATGCGGCTGACGAGGCGTGTGGCGAGCAGGGAATGCCCGCCGAGATCGAAGAAGCTGTCGTCGATGCCGACGCGGTCGACGCCGAGGATTTCGGCGAAGAGTGCGGCGAGGACGGCCTCCTGCGGGGTGCGCGGGGCGCGTCCGTCGCCGGCCGGGGTGAAGTCCGGGGCGGGGAGGGCCTTGCGGTCGAGCTTTCCGTTTGGCGTGAGGGGCAGGGCGTCGAGGACGAGGATGGCGGCGGGGACCATGTAGTCGGGCAGGACGGCGCCGAGGGCCCGGCGCAGGGCGGCGGGCTCCAGGGCGGCGTCGTCGTCCGGGACGACATATCCGACGAGACGCTTGTCGCCTGGGCTGTCCTCGCGGGCGATGACGGCGGCGGCGCGAATGCCGGGCTGTTCGCCGAGGCGGGCCTCGATCTCGCCGGGCTCGATGCGGAAGCCGCGGATCTTGACCTGCTGGTCGGCGCGCCCGAGGAACTCGATGTTGCCGTCGGGGAGGTAGCGGGCGAGATCGCCGGTGCGATACATGCGCGCGCCGGGCTCGGGGCTGAAGGGATCGTCGAGGAAACGCTCGGCGGTGAGGTCGGGACGGTTCAGGTAGCCCCGCGCCACGCCCGCGCCGCCGATATACAGCTCTCCCGCAACCCCTCCGGGAACGAGCTGCTGGCCATTGTCCAGAATATAGATCCGCGTGTTGGCGACTGGCCGGCCGATCGGAGCTTTACGTGAGAGACTGCCATCCTTCTTGAACGGCCAAAATAGCGCGTCGATTGTCGTCTCGGTCGGGCCATACAGATTGAAGAAAGGCGCTCGAAGTTTTTCCTCTAGCTCATAAACAGTCTTGAGATCCGCCTCTTCTCCGCCGCAGAAAACATAACGAAGCGTTTCCCAAGAGCCGACCGCATCGGCGGTGTTTATGGCAGAAAAGAACGACGGGACGCCTTGTAGCGTCGTGACCCGCATAGAAGCGGCATATTCGAATATTCGAGAAAGACCGTCAGCGTTCGTTCCGGGATAAAGGATTGTTGCCGCACCGCATGCCAGTGGCGTCCACACCTCCCATCCTGCGGCGTCGAAAGAGATCGATGTACGTTGCAGAACTCGATCAGTGGCATCAAAACCAAATATTCTTGTCTGCCAAGCCGTATGGTTGACGATATTCCGGTGTTCGACGGCGACCCCTTTTGGCACGCCAGTGGAGCCTGATGTGTAGATGACATAGGCGACATTGCGCGATGTCAGGCCAAGTTGCCGGGGATCAGGATCGGTATCGGACCGGGTGTGCCATGTGGCGGCGTCGGCGTGGAGATCGATGATGCGGATGCGGTCGCGCGCATGGTCTCCGACGGCGCGGCGGCCCGTGTCATCGAGAAGGAGGATGGCGGGCCGGGCATCGTCCAGGATCTGGCACAGACGCGCGGTGGGATAGGCGGGGTCGAGGGGAAGATAGGCGCCGCCGGCCTTGAGGATGGCGAGCAGTCCGACGACCATGGCGACGGATCGGTCGAGGCAGATGGCGACCGGTTGGTCGGGTTGGACCCCGAGCGCGATGAGATGGTGGGCGAGGCGATTGGCGCGTGCGTTCAGGTCGGCATAGGTAAGGGTGTCGTCACCGCACAGGACAGCGGTCGTGTCGGGCGCGGCGCAAACCTGGGCTTCAACCATCTGGTGCAGGCACAGGTCTGCTGGGTAGGGTGCTGCTGTGTTGTTCCACGTTTCCAGGAGCAGTATGCGCTCATTGGGATCGAGGACGTCGATGTCGGCGATGTGGGTATCGGCGCTTTGGGCCATGGCATCGAGGACGCGCTGCAGGCGCTGGGCGATGCGTTCGACGGAGGCCTGATCGAACAGGTCGGTGTCGTATTCGATCTCGCCGTCGAGGGCGCTGCCGTTTTCGGCAAAGGTGAAGGTCAGGTCGAACTTCGCGCTTGCGGTCTCGGCGGGGAGGTAGGCGACATCGAGAGCGGGCAGGGCGATGTGCGTCTCGGCGGTGTTTTCCAGGGCGAGCATGACCTGGAATAGCGGATGGTGGTTCTGGGCGCGGGCCGGGTTGAGGACCTCGACCAGCTTCTCGAACGGCATGTCCTGATGGCCATAGGCGGCGAGGCTGGTTTCGCGCACGCGGGCGAGCAGTTCGGCGACGGTTGGATTGCCGGCCAGATCGGTACGCAGGACGAGGGTGTTGACGAAGAAGCCGACGAGATCGTCGAGGGCGCTCTCGGTGCGTCCGGCGATCGGGCTGCCGATGGCGATGTCGTCGCCGGCGCCGAGTTTGCCGAGCAGGATGGCGAGCCCGGCCTGGAGCACCATGAACAGGCTGGCGCCGCTGCGGCGGGCCAGTGCGTGCAGGCGGTCGCGCAGCGCGGCATCGAGGCGCACAGGCATGATGGCGCCGCGATAGGAGGAGACGGCGGGCCGGGGCCGGTCGGTCGGCAGTTCGATGCAGGCGGGCAGGCCGGCGAGCGCGTCGCGCCAGTAGGCGACCTGCTGGTGGAACAGGCTGTCGGGATCGGCCGCATCGCCGAGGAGGTCACGCTGCCACAGCGTATAATCGGCATATTGCACCGGCAGCGGCGCGAGATCCGGCGCCCGGCCAGCGAGCCGGGCCTCGTAGGCGCGGGCGAGATCGCGGGCGAACGGGGTCATCGACCAGCCGTCCGACGCGATATGATGCAGCAGCACGAGCATCACATGCCGCTCCGGCGCCAGCCGGAACAGGGTGGCGCGGATGGGCGGTTCCGCTCCGACATCGATCGGCCTGGCGGCTTCCGCGGCGAGGGCCGGCGTCAGGCTGGTCTGATCGACCTCGCGGATGTCGAGCGGCACGCGGCAGCGCGGATCCTCCGGCTCGAGGATCTGCTGGCAGGCGATGCCGTCGATCTCGGGGAAGAGGGTGCGCAGGCTCTCGTGACGGGCGACGACATCGCGCAGCGCGGCCTGCATGGCGACGACGTCGAGCGGGCCGTCGAGGCGCAGAGAGAGCGGCATGTTGTAGGTGGGCGAGGGTCCCTCGAGCTGATAGAGGAACCACAGGCGCTGCTGGGCAAAGGACAGCGGCAGGACCGGCGGGCGGGCCATGGGCGCCAGGGCCGGCCGGCTGCTCTGCCCGCGGCCGGCGTCGATCCTCTCCGAAAGACCTGTGACGGTCGGTGCCTCGAAGAGGGCGCGGATGGGCAGGTCGGCGCCGAGGGTGGCGCGGATGCGGCTGACGAGGCGTGTGGCGAGCAGGGAATGCCCGCCGAGATCGAAGAAGCTGTCGTCGATGCCGACGCGGTCGACGCCGAGGATTTCGGCGAAGAGTGCGGCGAGGACGGCCTCCTGCGGGGTGCGCGGGGCGCGTCCGTCGCCGGCCGGGGTGAAGTCCGGGGCGGGGAGGGCCTTGCGGTCGAGCTTTCCGTTTGGCGTGAGGGGCAGGGCGTCGAGGACGAGGATGGCGGCGGGGACCATGTAGTCGGGCAGGACGGCGCCGAGGGCCCGGCGCAGGGCGGCGGGCTCCAGGGCGGCGTCGTCGTCCGGGACGACATATCCGACGAGACGCTTGTCGCCTGGGCTGTCCTCGCGGGCGATGACGGCGGCGGCGCGAATGCCGGGCTGTTCGCCGAGGCGGGCCTCGATCTCGCCGGGCTCGATGCGGAAGCCGCGGATCTTGACCTGCTGGTCGGCGCGCCCGAGGAACTCGATGTTGCCGTCGGGGAGGTAGCGGGCGAGATCGCCGGTGCGATACATGCGCGCGCCGGGCTCGGGGCTGAAGGGATCGTCGAGGAAGCGCTCGGCGGTGAGGTCGGGGCGGTTCAGGTAGCCCCGCGCCACGCCCGCGCCGCCGACATACAGCTCTCCAACCATGCCGAGCGGTACCGGTTGGCCGTAATTATCGAGTATGTAAACGCGGAGATCGGGAATGCGGCAGCCAATCGGACTGCCGGTCTGTTCGGCGTCGTCCGCTGTGAGCGGGCGGTAAGTGACGTGGACTGTCGTTTCGGTGATGCCATACATGTTTACCAGGCGCGGCGCATCGTCCGGGCGGACGGCATACCACTTCCTGAGCATGGATGGTTCCAGGGCCTCGCCGCCGAAGATCACGTAGCGGAGCTGATCCGTCAGTCCATCCTCGGCCTGGGCGTCGATAAATGCCTTGAAAGCCGATGGTGTCTGGTTGAGCACGGTGACACCCTGCTCGCAGACCAGACGATGGAACTCGGCCGCCGACCGGGCGACAGCGTGGGGTACGACCACCAAGCGGCCGCCATGGCGCAGTGCGCCCCATAGCTCCCAGACCGAGAAGTCGAACGCGAAGGAGTGGAACAGGCACCAGACGTCCTGCGCGTCGAAGCCGAACCAGGCCTGGGTGCTGTCGAACAGCCGGGCCACCTGGGCGTGTTCGACCATGACGCCTTTGGGCGTTCCCGTGGAGCCGGAGGTATAGATGATATAGGCGAGATTTTCGGGACGAAGTCCGATTGTCCTGGTGTCCGGATTCGTGTCTGGCCGTGAGGTCCAGTCACCCCGGTCAGCGTGTAGGTCGATGACCGTCAGCCCGTCCAGCGTTTCGGCACCGAGCGCGTTCCGGCCCGCAGGATCGAGGATCACCACTTCGGGTGCGGCGTCGGCAAGGATCAGGCCCAGCCGGCTCGACGCAGCCGCCGGATCCAGGGGCACATAGGCGCCGCCCGCCTTGAGGATGGCGAGCAGTCCCACCACCATCTCGATGCTGCGTGCCGCGCACAGGCCGACCCGCATGTCGGGCTCGATCCCGAGCGCGATCAGATGGTGGGCGAGCCTGTTTGCCCGTGTGTTCAGCTCACCATAGGTGACGGTCTGCTGCCCGAACGTCAGCGCGATCGCCGCAGGGTCGCGTGCCACCTGTTCCTCGAACGCCTCATGCAGGCACAGGTCCGGCGCAAGCGGAGCGGCTACCTCGTTCCACGTTTCCAGGAGCAGTGTGCGCTCATTGGGATCGAGGACGTCGATGTCGGCGATGTGGGTATCGGCGCTTTGGGCCATGGCATCGAGGACGCGCTGCAGGCGCTGGGCGATGCGTTCGACGGAGGCCTGATCGAACAGGTCGGTGTCGTATTCGATCTCGCCGTCGAGGGCGCTGCCGTTTTCGGCAAAGGTGAAGGTCAGGTCGAACTTCGCGCTTGCGGTCTCGGCGGGGAGGTAGGCGACATCGAGAGCGGGCAGGGCGATGTGCGTCTCGGCGGTGTTTTCCAGGGCGAGCATGACCTGGAATAGCGGATGGTGGTTCTGGGCGCGGGCCGGGTTGAGGACCTCGACCAGCTTCTCGAACGGCATGTCCTGATGGCCATAGGCGGCGAGGCTGGTTTCGCGCACGCGGGCGAGCAGTTCGGCGACGGTTGGATTGCCGGCCAGATCGGTACGCAGGACGAGGGTGTTGACGAAGAAGCCGACGAGATCGTCGAGGGCGCTCTCGGTGCGTCCGGCGATCGGGCTGCCGATGGCGATGTCGTCGCCGGCGCCGAGTTTGCCGAGCAGGATGGCGAGCCCGGCCTGGAGCACCATGAACAGGCTGGCGCCGCTGCGGCGGGCCAGTGCGTGCAGGCGTCGCGCAGCGCGCATTCGAGGCGGTACCAGCTGATTGATCAGTATATGGATCCCCGCGCAGGTGGCGGGCCCAGGCGGCGTGTCGTCCGGGACGACATATCCGACGAGACGCTTGTCGCCTGGGCTGTCCTCGCGGGCGATGACGGCGGCGGCGCGAATGCCGGGCTGTTCGCCGAGGCGGGCCTCGATCTCGCCGGGCTCGATGCGGAAGCCGCGGATCTTGACCTGCTGGTCGGCGCGCCCGAGGAACTCGATGTTGCCGTCGGGGAGGTAGCGGGCGAGATCGCCGGTGCGATACATGCGCGCGCCGGGCTCGGGGCTGAAGGGATCGTCGAGGAAACGCTCGGCGGTGAGGTCGGGACGGTTCAGGTAGCCCCGCGCCACGCCCGCGCCGCCGATATACAGCTCTCCCGCAACCCCTCCGGGAACGAGCTGCTGGCCATTGTCCAGAATATAGATCCGCGTGTTGGCGATCGGACGCCCAATCGGCACGCTCGAGAGTGCGCCGACATCGCCCAGGCAACTCCATGCGGTCACGTCGATGGCGGCTTCGGTTGGACCGTAGAGGTTGTGAATTCCTGCATCCGGCAACAGGCTGTGGCAACGTTGCAGGACGCCGGCCGGCAGCGCTTCGCCACTACAGATAACGCGCCGAAGCGAGCCGCATTGCTCCGGTTTACCCTCTTCGAGAAACAGTTCGAGCATAGACGGAACAAAGTGCAGCGTTGTCACCTGCTGTTGTTCGATCAAGCTCGACAGATAGGCCGCGTCCTTCTGTCCGTTGGGTGCAGCCAGTACCATTCTGGCGCCCGCCATGAGTGTCCAGAAGAACTCCCAGACTGAAACGTCGAACCCAAAGGACGTTTTCTGTAACACTGCGTCGGAGGCAATGAGGCAATAGGCGTTCTGCATCCAGGTGAGCCGATTAATCAGCGCTCGGTGCTCGTTGGGCACCCCTTTTGGCACGCCAGTGGAGCCTGATGTGTAGATGACATAGGCGACATTGCGCGATGTCAGGCCAAGTTGCCGGGGATCAGGATCGGTATCGGACCGGGTGTGCCATGTGGCGGCGTCGGCGTGGAGATCGATGATGCGGATGCGGTCGCGCGCATGGTCTCCGACGGCGCGGCGGCCCGTGTCATCGAGAAGGAGGATGGCGGGCCGGGCATCGTCCAGGATCTGGCACAGACGCGCGGTGGGATAGGCGGGGTCGAGGGGAAGATAGGCGCCGCCGGCCTTGAGGATGGCGAGCAGTCCGACGACCATGGCGACGGATCGGTCGAGGCAGATGGCGACCGGTTGGTCGGGTTGGACCCCGAGCGCGATGAGATGGTGGGCGAGGCGATTGGCGCGTGCGTTCAGGTCGGCATAAGTGATGCTGTCTTCACCGCAGACCACGGCGGTTGCGCCTGGCGTTGCGTATACTTGGCGTTCGACCATCTGGTGGATGCAGAAGTTGGCCGGGTAGGGCGCTGCGGTGTCGTTCCAAGTCTCCAGCAGGAGTGTTCGCTCATTGGGGTCGAGAACGTCGATACGTTCGATCGGTGTCTGCGGATTGTTCTCTAATGCCTCCAGCATTCCTTCAAGGGCACGCTGCATGTAGCCGCAGATCCGCTCGGGATCGAGGGGAGCGACCACTTGGGTGGTCAAGCCCAGCGACGTGCCGAAATCCTCGACCGAAAGGGTCACGGGGTAATTCGTCCGCTCGTCCGCCCCGAGGAATTCTACGCCGTCGAGCAGTGTGGCGAAGGCGTCAGCACTCCGGTCGATATTCTGGTTGTGTCGATAGTTGAGCAACGCGCTGAACAACGGTGTCGCGGGTGGCACTGCGCTGCACTGGCGAGCCAGCGACAGCGAGGCATGTTCGTGGCGGAGTAGCCCGGCGAGCGCGGCATGTGTGTCCCGCACGCCCTGCTCGGTTCCGGCCGCCTCGAGTTTCAAGCGGAGCGGCAGTGTATTGATGAACAGCCCCATTGCACGGTCAGCGCCGGTTCCCGCATCCATCCGGCCAAACAAGACGGTACCAAACACCACATCCTGTCGTCCGCTGGTAGCCGCGATGACGCGTCCCCAGGCGAGGTGACACAGACTTGCCAGACTGACACCGAGCCGCCGAGCCTGATGGCGCAGGCGGTCGTTGAGAGCTTGTGGCAGCATTCTCGTGGCTTCTGCTGTCTCTGCTCCATCGAGATGAACGTCCGCTAGACCGAAGGGAAGCGTGGGCTCATCCATATCGGCGAGCATGTCGCGGAAGAACGCTTCATGCTCGGCTTGGGGCACGCCAAGCCGGGTTTGGGCGACGAGATTACGGAACGGTTGTGGTGGTGCGAGGGCATCTGGGCGCTGGGACAGAAGTGCGAGCACCTCGGCATTCATGACATCGAGAGTTGAATGGTCGCCGATCAGATGATGGAGTTGCTCGACAAGGATCCAGCGGTCGTTTGGCTCATCACGTGCGATGGCGAAGCGGAGCAAGGGCGGTTGCCCTAAATCGATGCGGCTGACGCGCGGGTCAAAGCGCCGCACGAGTTGGTCGGTGACGGGACCATCGGTCGGATCGAGCTTCAGTTCGGTGACGGAAAGGTTGGCTTCGCGCAGGACGACCTGCGCGGCGTTGGAAATACCTTCCCAGATGAAGCAGGTGCGTAGGACGTCATGGCGGTCGACAATGGTTTGGATAGTTTCGAGATAGTGGTCGAGCTTCTCCCTGTCGGCAAAGGCCATCTGCCCGGCCAGCAGATAAGGGTCGCCCCGTTCGGCGAGCAGGTGATGGAAGAGGATGCCGTCTTGCAGGGGAGTGAGGGCGTAGATGTCCTGAATATTGCCGATGCCACCCGGTACTAGTGCGCCGATGCGGTTGATCTCGGCTTGGTCGAGATCGATCAGAGGTAGCATGTCAGGCGTTATGGCGTCCGTGCCATACGGAATGAGATTCGGCGGCGTAACGACGATATGGCTGTCGCCGAGGCAGCGGGCGAGATCGGCTAGGACGGGAGCCCCGAAGAGGGTTCGGACTTGCGTGGCCAGACCGATGCGGCGCAGACGCTCCATCATCTGGACGGCGAGCAAGGAGTGGCCGCCAAGTTCGAAGAAATTGTCGTATCGGCCGACGCGGGACAAGCCGAGCAGATCCTGCCAGATGGCCGCCAGGGCCATTTCCGCGTCACCTTCTGGCGCGACATACTCGCTTCGGTCGAAGGCGCTGTCGTCCGGGGCGGGGAGGGCCTTGCGGTCGAGCTTTCCGTTTGGCGTGAGGGGCAGGGCGTCGAGGACGAGGATGGCGGCGGGGACCATGTAGTCGGGCAGGACGGCGCCGAGGGCCCGGCGCAGGGCGGCGGGCTCCAGGGCGGCGTCGTCGTCCGGGACGACATATCCGACGAGACGCTTGTCGCCTGGGCTGTCCTCGCGGGCGATGACGGCGGCGGCGCGGATGCCGGGCTGTTCGCCGAGGCGGGCCTCGATCTCGCCGGGCTCGATGCGGAAGCCGCGGATCTTGACCTGCTGGTCGGCGCGTCCGAGGAACTCGATGTTGCCGTCGGGGAGGTAGCGGGCGAGATCGCCGGTGCGATACATGCGCGCGCCGGGCTCGGGGCTGAAGGGATCGTCGAGGAAACGCTCGGCGGTGAGGTCGGGACGGTTCAGGTAGCCCCGCGCCACGCCCGCGCCGCCGATATACAGCTCTCCCGCAACGCCAAGGGGAGCAGGTCTGCGTCCAGCATCAAGGATGTAGATACGAGCATTGAAGACGGGCCGTCCAATCGCAAGGGCCTGCCGCGCGTCTTTGATTCGCTTGGATACGATAGCGTCGACGGTGGTCTCAGTGGGACCGTAGCTGTTGAAAAGCTGGTGCCGCTGGAACCAGATTGTCGCCAAATCCAGTGATAGTGCTTCGCCGCCAACGTTGATCACGCAGTCTTCGGGCACGTCATGCGGCGAGATATTGGCAAGAAAAGCCGGTGTTGTATCGAGATAATTGATCGCATAGCGATGCAGAAGATCCGTGAATTGGCCGCGGTCCAGCAGATCACGCCGGTCGACGACAACAAGCGTGCCGCCCGTCAGCAGCGCGGAACAGATCTGACCGACTGAAGAATCAAAATTGATCGATGCGAACAATAGAACACGGCTGTCTGTCCCCAGATTGAAGCGATGCCGCTGACAGGCAGTGTGGCTTGCCAGGCCGCGATGGGTAACCACAACCCCTTTCGGGGTGCCCGTTGATCCGGAGGTATAGATGATGTAGGCAGCATTCTGTACGGATAGTTCGGCAATGCGTGAGCTATTGTCGGGGCTTATCTCTATACGGATATCCGATCTCGGCATGAGTTCTGGCGAATCGGGAAATAGAATTCGGTGATCGGATGAAAACCCGCCCTTACGCACGGCGCTTTCGGCCGTAATAATGGCATCTGGCGCGCAATCGGCGATAATGAACTGCAGTCGATCGGGAGGATAATTGGGATCCAGCGGGACGTACGCAGCACCTGCTTTGACAATACCCAATAGTGCGATGATCAGTTCATTCGAAGGGGGTAGGCATAGAGCGACGCGATCTTCCGGCCCGATACCCCGGGAGATTAGTCCGTAAGCAATCTGGTTCGCCCGTGTATTCAACTCCAAGTATGAGAGTGCAGAGGATCCGCATCGCAGCGCGATTGCCTCTGGAGTTCGTTGAACCTGCTGTTCAAACAGTTCCGGCAGTGTCGCGAACTGAACTGGGTAAGACGTTTCGTTCCACGTTTCCAGGAGCAGTATGCGCTCATTGGGATCGAGGACGTCGATGTCGGCGATGTGGGTATCGGCGCTTTGGGCCATGGCATCGAGGACGCGCTGCAGGCGCTGGGCGATGCGTTCGACGGAGGCCTGATCGAACAGGTCGGTGTCGTATTCGATCTCGCCGTCGAGGGCGCTGCCGTTTTCGGCAAAGGTGAAGGTCAGGTCGAACTTCGCGCTTGCGGTCTCGGCGGGGAGGTAGGCGACATCGAGAGCGGGCAGGGCGATGTGCGTCTCGGCGGTGTTTTCCAGGGCGAGCATGACCTGGAATAGCGGATGGTGGTTCTGGGCGCGGGCCGGGTTGAGGACCTCGACCAGCTTCTCGAACGGCATGTCCTGATGGCCATAATGCGGCGAGTGCTTGGGTTCGCGCACGCCGGGCGAGCAGTACGGCGAACGGTTTTTCGGGACGAAGTCCGATTGTCTGGTGTCCGGATTCGTGTCTGGCCGTGAGGTCCAGTCACCCCGGTCAGCGTGTAGGTCGATGACCGTCAGCCCGTCCAGCGTTTCGGCACCGAGCGCGTTCCGGCCCGCAGGATCGAGGATCACCACTTCGGGTGCGGCGTCGGCAAGGATCAGGCCCAGCCGGCTCGACGCAGCCGCCGGATCCAGGGGCACATAGGCGCCGCCCGCCTTGAGGATGGCGAGCAGTCCCACCACCATCTCGATGCTGCGTGCCGCGCACAGGCCGACCCGCATGTCGGGCTCGATCCCGAGCGCGATCAGATGGTGGGCGAGCCTGTTTGCCCGTGTGTTCAGCTCACCATAGGTGACGGTCTGCTGCCCGAACGTCAGCGCGATCGCCGCAGGGTCGCGTGCCACCTGTTCCTCGAACGCCTCATGCAGGCACAGGTCCGGCGCAAGCGGAGCGGCTACCTCGTTCCACGTTTCCAGGAGCAGTGTGCGCTCATTGGGATCGAGGACGTCGATGTCGGCGATGCATGCATTAGGACGCGCAATAATCTGCCGTATTACCGATCGGAAGATGCGTTCGAGTGACGCAATGCGATGCCCTGCGTTCGGCCACCGAGCAGAATCGATAATGATCTCAAAATCAGTCCCATCGAGACTCGGATACCTACAGAAAGTAATAGCGTAGTCTTCGTGCGGTCCGCTGATAAGCGTGCGTCCTATACTTTCTTCGCCGCCAAATTTTACCCTGTTGTCGAAATCGATAACATTAACGGAAGGTCCGAACGAGTGTATTCCTTTGGGCAGCATATCCCTGGCGATGCGCTCGCCACGAACCCGACTATGACGGAGAATACGCCGGGTATGACGTGCTACGTTGCGGACGACGTCGGCGAAAGTTGTTGATGGAGTAAACGTGGTCCGAAGCGGGACAACGTTACTGACAAACCCAGGCATGGTACGGGTTTCGCGCGTTCGTCCTGTCACCGGCATGCTTATCGCAATGTCATCGAAGCCGGAGATCCGATGGAGGAAAACCATGACGCAGGCAATGGTCCCGGTAGAGAACTGACTGCCAAGGCGTCGCACCAAGTCAACGAACGCCACACGCTCGGCTGTACTCAGTGTGAACCGTCGCTGATGCTCAGCAATCCCGGTTGTAGGTAGCCCATCAAGTAGAGCGCCTGGGTATTCCCAACCCGCCAGATAATCCCGCCAGAAGGCGCGGCCGGCTGTTTCGGCATTCGACTGATGGTAGGCGGCGTCCGCGCTCAGGAATGAGAAAAAATCACCGAACCACGGGGTTGGCGTCGGCTCGTTAGCTGCATAGGCACGATAGAGTTCGGCGAGCCGTCCCGAAATAAGACCAATACTCTGGCCATCCATCAACAGATGGTGGTAGCGCTGGTAGAAGATAAACCGCTCCCGAGCGATCCGAAATAGATTGAGAGTATAGAGGCGATCCTCCTCGGGATCACAAGTGTTGCGGGCATCGGCGTCCATCCATGTCCGGACGAACTGATCCGCATCATCTCGGTCGCTTAGGTCTGCATAATGGTATTTTAAAGAAGAAGCGTTCTGAAAACTCTGAATGATTCCGGATTCGGTTTCGACAAAGCGCGCGCGTACCGCAGTTGCTTCAGAGGTCACCCGGTGACAGGCTTGTCTGAAGATCTCCGGTTCGATCTTACCACGAATCTCAAGGAACCCAGCAATATTGTAAGTTTGCTCGGGCTGTAGCACAGTCGAGAGCCACATCTCGTGCTGGGGCTCGCTTAACGCGAACTCCACATCACCTTCATGTGCCCGCGTCGAATGCACGGCGGAATAATTGACATCGACCTCGCGTGATGCGCTGTCTGTTTCAGAATGGTTCATGCCCACAGGTGCCTCACGAGACACTCACCGCGAATCCATCGTTGTACAAGATCGCCTCTTGACCAGAGCGATTCGGCGCTCGGATATAGAAACAAATAGTAAGTGATAGATCTCATGTATTGTAGCGGTGAGAAGATAGGTCAATCATGCCAAGTGCGTCTTTATACACGGTAATGTAAATGATGCGGCATTGGCTCGATCGCTTATGTCAACTGACTACTGGAAAGCGTCCTCTAATAGCCAGTTTATACATACTAAATTCATGGCGGCCGATCATTCATACACGTGACCACTAATTGATTTCAATGCTCCTGTAACCCCCCAAAACCGGGGGGTTGACGCGACGTGGGGCCAGAGACCTTTTTATGGAAAGGACGTACTGGTTGTTTCAGATTTCGTGAAGTTTTGGCGTCACGCCTCGCCGAGGCGCGGGTGGCGAACCAAGAGGACGAACAGTGAAATATATTCTTGAGGATTCTGGCTTACACCCAAATAATTGCGTGATGTCCTCCATCCTTCCTCATGACGTTGTCGTCGAGGAACTGTGGGGAAACGCCCGAATAGATCCGCTTTTGGCGCAGGAGAGGGTCCTCGCCGAACGTATGAACTCTCGTCGCCAGCAAGAATTCTCCGCCGGTCGTGCTGTTGCACGGCGTGCCGTACAACGACTGGGATTGGAGCCATTGCCCTTGCTGAAGGGGGCAAATGGAGCGCCACTATGGCAGGATGGTGTCGTCGGGAGTATTACGCATTGCGAACAATATTGCGCCGCTGCGGTCGCTTCAAATTCGGCTTATAGGGGTATCGGAATCGATGCCGAACCCAATAAGCCACTCCCCGAAGAAGTGCGGCCTTTTATTTTGCATCCTTACGAGGTAGCGTGGATTGCGTCAGCGCCCGCTTCAGCCATGTCATGGGATACGATGATATTCAGTGCAAAAGAAGCATTCTATAAGCTATGGTCTTCCGTGACTGGATTTTGGTGTGACTTTAAAGACGGCTATGTACAAATAGACCGGGCGAAGCGGGCGTTCTCGCTGTCATTTCAAGACAATGGCAGAATGAACAGACTCACCAATTGTCATTCAATGTCGGGGATGTTTCATCTCTCCAATGGTATTATCTTAACGACTGTCGTTGCTAATTGGTGATGATTATCTTTGCTCCGCCATGTTTGGTAGCGTCGGAAAGCTCTGGGCTTGACGGCGACCCGAATTGTTGGCCACGTGCACAGGCAGCAGCGTGGGGGCTGTGTGGCCGCGCCACGAGCGAAAAGCTCGATTCACTGAATTTCGGTGCGGAGTGCGCAGCGGCACACGATGGCCCCTTGACCCCCGGGCCGCTCTACGTTCGCTTCGGCGTTATCGGCGGCGACTCGTGCGACAGAATACTTACGGAATTGCGCGCCACCCATCGGTTAGCGAGCGAGGTACCTGTGCGAATAACAGCAATACTGGTAGAGAAGGCCGCTGGCACTTCTCTCGATGTACGAAACGAAATTCTTTTGCGAGTCGCCGACGGTGGAGTCCTCGAGACGTTGCATCCAGATGAATAAAGGGTTGGTAAAGACCCGGAGCCACGAGCTAAACGTCGACATTGGCTTTGTGCACCTTGATAGCTTGGCCCGCCGACACCGCGTTCGGACTGCCTGTGTCAGGGGAAGTCGATGACATTCGCGCGCTCGGCTTCGCCGGACGGATCAGATTAATGGACGTTGCCTTCTAGGTCGTCTGAAGCGGAGGAGCAGTCTAGCGTCAACGACGCATGTGTGCACTGGGCGGCATTCCAGCTTTTCGACCTCTAAGCCGCCATCCGACGTGCCGACCCAAGGAAATTGGATAGATTCATGAACGACCGAGTTCACATTATTTGGGACAATTCGAATATTTTCCACTCTGGCCGATCAACTGGAGACATACTGGAACGGAGAACCGATGGTTTCAGAATATACTTCGAGAACCTAATTGATTTAGCAGCGGACGGCCGGCCGATTGAACAGGTGTTTTGCGTTGGCTCAGTACCGCCCCCAACGAATAGCGTTTGGGGGCATATTGAGAGGCTCACGGGTAAGAAACCTGAGCTATTTGAACGAGGCGCCGCCTCGGGCCGTGAGCAGGCGGTAGACCAGGCCTTGCAAGTGAGGATGTTACGTCTTGGTTTTGACTATCGACCGCCTGAGACGATCGTTCTTCTAACAGGTGACGGTAGTGGATACGAAGACGGCACGGGCTTTTTCGCCGATGCCGAGAGGCTACACAACTTCGGTTGGAAAGTGGAAGTCCTCGCGTGGCAAAATCATTGCAAACGGGAGATGCGTAACTGGGCGGAAACAAACGGCGTCTTCGTACCGCTAGATGATTTTTATTCGTCCATCACTTTTCTCGAAGAGAGGCGCCGAGCGAGGGCGTTAGATCTTAGGCATCGCCCGCGTCTGCACGAACTGTGACGGCGCGCCGGGAGGCTGCTGTATTCCCCGCGTAATTGGCGGTTCTGTGGAGTCCGACAGGAAGCCGATCCTGGGTCACCTCACCGGCCCACGCGAACTAGAAAGGGTTGAATTGGCGATCCACCAATGCGCCATAACACTGAGTTTTGCATTATTGGAGAGATTTCGTGGCGACTACGCTCGATATTTTTTTGCACTCCGTCAGCCATCGCAATGTCGTCTTGGAACGAATTTCATCGTCTTTACAAGAACAAGGGGGCGGTATATTGGTCGATCGTCATGATTTTAGTAAACTGTTTGGATACATAAACTTTTGTGACGGGACACGAATCCGGGCAGAGGAGTGGTTCAACGGTCTGGCGAGTCGGGCATGCGGGCAGCTCAGAATCAGCTATGCGTCACGTTATCCCGGCAGTAACGACCTTCTACATCTTAGCGTAGGCTAATCTGATTTATAATAACTCCCTCGTCATGCAAGAAGAGAAGAACGATGCCTGTCAATGAGCCGACCCTCGAAGTTCGTGCCGTGTCACAGGACACTCCGGACGCCGCGAACTTGGAGGATGATATTTCAAGAGCGATAGCAGCGGGAAGGCGGCGACTTAGTCGAGACGCCTCTCTCGGTGCAATTATAATAGCAGCAATGGTAATATTGCCTATTATAATTCCTTTTCTTGTTCTTGTAATTAGATGGGATGAGCAGAATCTTTACTATACCAATCCCGTGGTGGCAATTGCAATCGCACCATCCCTGCTTGCGATAATCGCTTTCTTTATGCACCGAGTGGAGCGCCCATCTATTAAAATAGCGGAAATTGTTGATATTGTCGGAAATATATGGACGTTCCTCGGCGCGTTGTATGTAGTTCATGCCGCCCTGGACCCCGCGTCAATGCATATTGACGCTCAGTTGGGTGCTATTGCCCGTACCAGCACAATATATTTTTCCATTGGTGTCTCGGTTTTGTTAACGAGTATAGCTATGAAAATTGGAGTATCATTTTCGAAACTTCTCCCGCCCCGACCCCGGTCACCTCTGGTTGCCTCTGAGTCTCGCGATTAAAGATGAATGACGACAGGGCGACCTGGCCGCTGCGCCGGTCCGACTGAAGCGGGCGACTGCGGCATCTGGAGCGATGCGACGGGCTAATCTACGACACCGGTATAGTACCGTTGATCGCATGTGACCGGGCGGTTCCCCGATCGCCATGCAGCGGGAGGACGAAGTGACCTGCTACCGTCTGCATAGCGAGCAAATCATGACTGACCAGCAGATGACCGGACCGGCCGACTAGCCGATCATCTCGGACACGTCGAGTATCGGCCTCACCACATTGGTGTGCGGGACACTGACTGTGCCCAGAACTTCCGAATGCGCTGCGCCGCTTCTCTCACATCGCGCCTCCGGAAATAAGCTGCTGCACTACGTCACTTATGGCACAATGAAAGTTTCGATGCACGTATGAGCTTAACGCCTAGGGAGGCGGAGAAACGGCTTCCTTTTCAATCCGGGGCGCGAAGTCTTCGCTTGAGGACGAATGGCGATCACTGGTAAATCGTCGTCCTTTACGACCAAGAACGTGACAAGTCGGTGATCCAATACCTCAAATTTGGAAAGGTCATTTCTTACCTGCCTCGCTAAAAAGAAAGCATATACATTCCACCCTTGAGTCTTCTCGTCATCGACTATCTTTTTCTGCTCTTGCCGCATTGCTTCGAATATGTCGATAAATGCCACGCGAGTGCGACGGGACCAGTTCTGGATTGGAAGAACGATCTTGTATGGTTCGATCACTGTCCGCTTTTTCTTATCGTCGTCGTTAAGACTTTCGTCCCATTCGGGCCATACGGCGGCGTTCAGAGCAATTTCCATCAGGTCCGAATGCTCATTCGTGTCATTCCTCCGGAAACTTATCGGGCAATAGAGTACTTTCTGAGGAAAGGCCTTATATCCATTTGAATGACCAAGTCTTTGAAAGCAGGTTCTATAGGAATGTCCTTCGCAGTCTCGAATGGAGAGGCCGTGATCTCTTTCGTCGGGGTAGCCACAGAAGACTTCCGCGACACGATGCAAAGACGATGCCGTCGATGCGTGCGACTGCCTCGTGTACAGCGCATCTGAATTGTGTCGATTGCTATTCGAAGCGCTGTCGGTCTCTTCGAATTCCTGTTCCGCAGAACTTGGCACTTGGGGGCGACGCGACGCAAGTCGCAAAATGGATGGTATAGCCTCCGGTACGCCAATTCGTCCTCTTACAGGTCGAATGCGCCCTCTTTTTGAAATGACGCGCATTCCGTCATACGCGCAATCCAATTCGTGGGCGCTTTCCGCGCGAAAATACGGCGAGACTTTGAATTTACCTTCTTTTCCGCATGCGACGGGGAACATCTCAACGTGACATCCTGGACATTGCCATGGTCCCGGAACTTCCTCCTCGCTTAGAGCAAGCGTCCTCGCGTCAAAAATCTCACCAGTCTCCACTTTTTGGGCCAAATCGGGCAAGGCGGCTCTCTATCCTGAAAAAATAATGGAACAAATCAAATCTATGTCGGAAGTCATGAGGCGTCCACCATTGTTTGCCGCGCCTCGCGAGATAGCTTCGCTCTCTGCCGCCGGTGGCCGAGAAGACAAGAATGCGCTTCTGGTCGTCGACGAAGGCGGGCGCCTCGCCGAGATTGGCCGACGAGGCCCGGTTCTCGGCCGTAAGACGCTCGCCCTTCCGAACTACGCGTCGCGGCCAGCCGGTGATGCGGGTCGCAGTCGTTCTTGGAGTGTCAATAGTCGGGAAGTGACCGCGCCTGAGCCTCGGCGGAAAGCGCGTTCCTGAACTCGTCGTCAACTCTATCCACGGGCCGCGTTAGTTCGGCCTGATCTTGACGTGCTCCCCGAAGATACAACCATTTTGAGTTGGAATTTTCCACGTATGATCCCGTAATCGGGAT
The DNA here is from genome assembly GCF_000067045.1 of Gluconacetobacter diazotrophicus PA1 5. Taxonomy (NCBI): domain Bacteria; kingdom Pseudomonadati; phylum Pseudomonadota; class Alphaproteobacteria; order Acetobacterales; family Acetobacteraceae; genus Gluconacetobacter; species Gluconacetobacter diazotrophicus. Next base: position 2,906,847 of record NC_010125.1, on the reverse strand, counting down.
GATGAGAGTTTCATGAAAGCATCGAAGTTCGCCGAGGTGCAGATCGCGCTTGTTCTGAAGCGGGCGGAAGGGGAGGCCCGTCGCCGAGATCTGCCCGAAGGCAGGCATTTTGGATGCGATGTTCTACAACTGGCGGAAGAAATATGCCGGCCTGATGCCGTCCGAGATGAAACGGCTGCGGCAACTCGAGGACGAGAACGCGAAGCTGAAACGGATCGTGGCGGAGCTGTCGCGCGACAAGGCGATGCTGCAGGACGTGCTGTCAAATAAGCTTTGAGCAACCGTCTTGGAAATCAAGCAGTATGCCCAGAGGAATCCCAGGTCGCGCGATGTTTGGCGATGGCGTTGATCATCGTCAGCAGCTTGCGCATGCGCGCCACGAAGGCCACCTTCTTGCGCTTGCCTGCGGCGAGCAAGCGGTCGTAGCAGGCCTTGAGCGCGGGATTATGGCGAACAGCCGTGAGAGTGGCTGTGTACAGGGCCTGCGCACATCGGCACGACCGCCCCATATGGAGCGCTGCCCGCGCATCTGACGGGAGTCGCGGTTCCTGCGGGTCTGCCCTGCGCGCATTATATACTGGCAGCTATGCGCCTGGCTGGGATCATTCCACCTGTCAAAGCGACTAGTAAAAGCGGCCATTTGGCTGGCATACTGCTATAGCTAAAAAATCGGCTAATCCGAGTAAGGCACTCAAAGTCTTAATGTGGTTTGACGGGGCGGGGGGGGGCGATGAGCGAACCAATTGATGATATCACGAACTGGTCTACGAAATTGTCGCCTTGGCGACGTGACTGCTTGAGACGTTTAGCGCTCACCGATGATCTCGTCGCGGATGACTTAAGTGAATTGCTGGGAATGGTGAAGGCGGCTGTCGGCCTCCCCACCGGCGCGGGACAACCCGCACCAGTCCCCTTTGAGAAGGCTCACTTTCGCAGCGCCTCCAAGCACTCGATCGCCCTCAAAGGGGTCGCAAACGTTGAGAATATCAATCGGCTAATTCCCAAAGCAGGCCTAACCTTTTGTCCCAATAATCTGAGCGTCATTTACGGCCGCAATGGCAGCGGAAAGAGCGGATTCGTGCGAATCCTGCGCACAGCTTGTCGCACTCGGATCGAGAACGCCGCGAAGCTGCGGGTACTGGCTGATGTTTATGGCGATGCGCCGGGGCCCCAGTCCGCCGACATTCTCGTCGACGTCAACGGTGTTGAGACGACGGTTACCTGGACGCCCGGCATGATTGCCGATCCGGCGTTGATGCATATCTCTGTCTTCGATAGTGCGTCCGCGCAGCTTTACGTTGATGGCGGCAACCAGATTCGGTTCCTGCCTTTCGGACTCGCGCTCCCGCACCGTCTCAACGCCGTCGCACTTACACTGAAAGAAGAGTTGGAGCGTGAACGTGCGAAGGTTGTAGGCGACAAGGTCGCGCTTACCAACGTCGTGTTCAACCCTGTCCGCGATACCGCTGCTCAAAAATTTGCCCGCTGTATCACGAAGGCGACGACCGTCGAGGCAATCGAGAAGGCGTCCGACTTCTCCGCAGACGATGAGTCTCGGCTCACCGAGGTCACACGCACCTTGGCGGCCGGCGCAGTGGCGGTTGCGGATGTCTCTGCGCTCGCCGCTTGGTCCGCTTCGCTGCTTCAGGAAGCAAAGACCGCTCTCGCCTCCTTCAGCGACGAAAAGCTGGAGGAGTGGGCGGCGCTCAAGTCGACCGCTGTGGCAGCACGCGAAGCCGCCGCGCTTGCCGCAGCCACGCTCTTCACGGACGAACCCCTTCCTGGAATCGGAAGCGCGACGTGGCGCGCGATGTGGAAAGCCGCGCGCGATTTCTCGGTCGCGGAGGTATACAAGGAAACAGACTTCCCGGTGATCGCGGTCGATGGTGCGCCAGCATCCTGTGTGCTGTGTCAGCAGCCGCTCGGACCTGCTTCCGCTGAACGAATGACACGCTTTCAGGCCTATATGGACGACACGCTCGGTGCTGCCGCGACCGCGGCCGAGAAGGCGGTATCGGAGGGACAAAGCGGTCTTCCGGCATTCAAGCTCTTCCATGCGGCCGACTTTGCCGACCGGATCGAGCAGGTCCGCCAGCGCGATGCCCGGTTGGCAGACGACCTAGTTGGGTTCGGTAAGGCGCTTGCCGCGCGCCGATCAATAGCGATTGCGCGTCTTGCGGGCGAGGAAGCGCCGCCGCCGCCGGGACTCGTCATCCCGATTGCAGCAGCGTTGGGCGTGTTGACCTCTAGGCTCACCGGTGAGAAAGAGGCCCTAACCAAGGCGGCCGACAGTGAAGAGCGGGCCAAGCTTGCGCAGGAAAAAGCCGAGCTTGAGGATCGAAAAATCCTGTCGACCCACCGTATTAAGCTGCTCAAGCGCCGAACCCTCCTAATTTCGGACGCCGCCTATGCGGCCGCGCTCGCCGAGGTACAGACGACTGGGATCACCAAACGAGCGAACGAGCTCGTAGATACGCATCTCACCGCGGCGGTTGTCGAGCGCTTCGCCGCAGAACGCGACCGTCTCGAAATCAACCATCTCAAGGTTGGTCTCACCCGTAAGAGCGGCCAGACCAAAGCGGCCTTTGATGTCAACCCTCAAACCAAGCTAACGAAGGTGACATCGGAGATTCTGAGTGAGGGCGAACAACGGGCGCTTGGTCTGGCAGGTTTCCTCACCGAGGTAGCGCTAACCGAAGGCTCGGCTGCCATCGTCGTGGACGACCCCGTGTCCTCGCTGGATCGCGAACGCTGCATGCTCGTAGCGCAGCGTCTCGCCGAAGAGAGCATGCATCGCCAGGTCATCGTCTTCACCCACGACATCATCTTCTTTAACGAAATGTGCCGTGAGGCCGATAGGCTCGGCATCGAACCCGTTACAACCGCGCTTTTCAGCGACAAAAAGGCCGCCGGTCAGATCGATGCAGGTGGTGTTAGTTGGAAGGGGGCCAAGGTGAACAAGCGGATTGGCCGGATCAAAGACGCATTTGCGCCGCTCCCGAAGTTACATCAGTCGAGTCCCGCAGCCTATGAAATGGCCGTCAAGAACCTCTATGGTCGGCTGCGCGATACCTACGAGCGAATTGTCGAGGAGATTATCTTCTGCGAGATCGTCCAGCGCGGTGTCGATATCGTGCAAACGCAGAAACTCCGTATGGTGCATCTCTCGCACCCTTTGGCCATCCGCTTCCATGAGGGAATGACCAGGGCCAACACGCACAGCCATGACAATCCGGCTTCTGAGACGGTTGCCGTTCCTCAGCCATGCGAATTCTTGGCAGACATCGCGTTCGCCGAGAATCTGGTCAAGGACTTGAAGACAGAAAGCCAGACGGCCGAAGCAGCGCGGCCGCAAATGAAGCTCAAGGGGTGAACGCGATGGCGAAAGGAGTTTCACTCTCGAATGGACGAGATTGGTCTTCACAAAAGGGTGCAACTAAGTATTTTTGCCAAATTCGTAACCGGTATGCCGACAAAGTTCCAATTGATGCAGAACAGGACCATGCAGATCATCTCTCGCTGCTTGAGCGCTACGACGCGGCGCATGGCGAAGGAGACTCAAGATCGGCGGCGGTGTCGATTTCTCTGAAGTTCGCACCCATCATGGCTCAGGTGGACCGACACGCAGCTTTTGGGTGCACCGCGTCAATGGAACCGAGACCGACTTTAGCTTCCCGTGGGCGATTCGCGGCATTCTCAAACCTCAAGCTCAGGAATTCTCTGATGCTTGCAGGGTGTCTGTGGACCAAGAGCTGAAAGCTGCGAAGCGGCGCTTCTTTGCCACGTATGCCGACACCACTGGGCTAGTGCCGTGCGAACTTAGCGGAGGCCGCCTCGAAGCATTGGCGTCAGACCTGCGGCCTATGCTGTGCATGGCCTCCGGCGCAAGGCGCAACCTACGGCGGCTGTCCTAGACAGCCGAGCCGTGCGTTCGACGCCGGAGAGCGGATCGCGCGCCGGATATGATGGGGCCAAACGCAAAACGAGCTCGAAACTGCATATGGACGTGGAAACGTTTGGCCATCTGCTGGCCCTGCACCTCACGTCAGCCAACCGGGACGATCCCGCCGAGGGGCAGGGCGCCTTTCTGACTCGCAAATGGGCACGTGAGCGCGAGTATCGGTTGATCAAGGAGGTCGGGGCGGCCCGGGAGAACCGGATTGCGGTGCATTTTACTTATGAGTGGCACGACGAGCAGGGCCAGTGGTTCCGGTCGTACGGCAACGAGGGTCGGGAGTTCGACCAGAGTGGCCTGATGCGACGTCGCATCGCCTCGATCAATGACCTGTTGATCGATGCCGGTGCTTGGGTGTTCCGTTGGCGGCAGGGCGGGCGACCGGACGCGCATTCGGGCCTTTCGGATCTGGGGCTGTGACGGGCCATGCGGAGGAAGGGAAAAGTTTTCCATTTTTCAGCCGTTTAGCTGTAGAAGTTTGCACTTAATCTGACGGACGGCTTGAAGTGGCCGGCGTGGATGCTACGCGTTCATGTGGTGTTCGACGTGGCGCCCGATATCTTTTTCGCGGGCGTGGTGGGCTGCGTCAAGGAAGGTTTGCATCGGGGTTTTGCCGAAGCAGTATCGTCCCTGGTGGGTGCGATTGCGGTTGAAGTCATCCATCCATTCGTCGAGGTCTGCCTGGAGTTCGTGGATGCTGTCGTAGATCTTGCGGCGAAAAGTGACACGATAGAACTCGTCGAGCATGGTCTTGTGGAAGCGCTCGACGATGCCGTTGGTCTGCGGGCTGCGCGCCTTGGTGCGGGTATGGTCGATGTTCTCCACCGCCAGATAGAGTTCGTATTCATGGCGGTCATGAGAGCCGCAGAATTCGGTGCCCCGGTCGGTCAGCACGCGCTGGAGCGGGAGATCGTGCAGCTCGAAGAAGGGGATGACGCGGTCGTTGAGCAGGTCGGCAGCGGTAACCGGGGTCTTGCGGTCATAGAGCTTGGCGAAGCCGACCTTGCTGTAGGTATCGACGAAGGTCTGCTGGTAGACGCGACCGACGCCCTTCAGGGTGCCGACATAGAAGGTATCCTGGGCGCCGCAATAGCCGGGACATTCGGTCTCGAACTCGCCCCAGGCCTCCTTGTCGGCCTTGGCCTTCTCCAGGGCCGCAAGCTGGCTTTCGGTGAGGATCAGCCGTTCCTGGGCCATCTTGGCTTCGAGCGCCTTGAGGCGGAGCTTCATGGTAGCGAGGTCGTGGCGCAGCCAGATGCTGCGCACCCCGAAAGGAGAGACGGTGACGCCGCGCTTGAGCAGTTCGTTGGCCACGCGGGCCTGGCCCCAGGCCGGTTGTTCGATGGCGATCGCGACCACTGCTTGCTCAACCGCCGGCTCGACGCGGTTTTTCAGCAAGGGTTTGCGGCGGGAGAGTTCCTGGAGCGCGATTTCGCCGCCTTTGTCGTAGAGCTCCTTGAAGCGGTAGAAGCTGTCGCGCGAATACCCCATCATCTTGCAGGCCTGGGAGACGTTGCCCAGTTGCTTCGATAGTTCCAGCAGGCCAACTTTGGCGCGGATGATCTTCTGGTCACGGGTCATGAGGATATCCTCCGATGGCTGCGGCGGGGGCTGCGTCGCCCGGCCACTCCGCCCCCGCCGCAGCACTGGTTGAGCTTCAGCAGACACCATCCGTCAGATTTAGTCGAGACTTCTACACTTGATGATTTCGCGCGCCTCGCCGGACCAGTGGATGTCCGGACGCCAGGAATGGAACCAGTGATTGGCGTTGACGCCAAGGACGAAGCCTTTGCCTGCGCGGCGCAAAGCCATTTCCAGTTCACTGACGCCATAGACGCTGTCGCCAGCCACCCACCGGAACGGCACATCGGCCGCAAGCGCCCGGCCGATCATCGCGGTGGCCAGGGACGGTTTGCTGGCAAACGTGACATCGCCCGGCACATGGGCCGCCGCCAACCGCTCAGGCTTTTCAGTCCAGGCTTTCGGCAGATACAAAGCCCGGTCGAGAAAAGCATGCCCCTGTCAGAGACATAGGCCCGAACACGCCAATCGCCCGCCCACTCCGCCCCCGCCGCAGCACTGGTTGAGCTTCAGCAGACACCATCCGTCAGATTTAGTCGAGACTTCTACAGTTTAGCTACGCAGCCAAACGGGGAACACGGCGATCTATCAAACGCAAGAATCGTTGGTATCCTGCCCCCGCAACCATCTGAACTTGCGATGCGAACGCATCACGAACCCCAGCCCCGAAACGGGCTGGGGTTTTCGTTTGTCCGCTGCCTGACGCCATCGTCAGGATGCCGGCCAGATCGCCCCGGACATCAATCTGGAGGCCCTTGTCGGACGGCGTGAGGATGATTGCTTCGATCAGCGAGCGGATCACTTCGGCCGCCTCCTGGCGCTTTTCGTCCAGCTCGGAATGCAGCATGTCGTGCAGGCGCGCGAGCTGCCGGTGGTAGAACTCCGCCATCTGCGGATGGAGCAGGGGCGGGGGTGCCTCGGCGGTCGCGAGGAAGTCGGTCAGTTCCGCCTTGCGGGCTTCGAGCTTGGATCCGCGCTCCTTGACCGTCTCGATCGAGATTGCTTCCGAGAGGTAGAGATCCATCAGGCGCTGAATGTCGCGTTCCACCCGCTTCAGTTCTGATTCAGCCGCGCCGATGTCGGTGGAGGCTTCCATGCGCAGCCGGTTCATCTCCGTGGTGAAGGCAGTACAGAATTCGGCGAACAGGGCCGGATCCATCAGGTGGTGACGCAGGGCGTCGAGGACGCGGCGCTCCAGTTCTTCGCGCCGCATATTGGTCCGGTTGTCGCAGGTGCCCTTGTTGCGCGCCGTCGAGCAGCCCAGCAGGGTGCCGGAGATCATGGAATAGCCGCCACCGCAGCAGCCGCATTTGCTCAGGCCGGAGAAGAGATAGCGGGGGCGGCGCTTCTCTCGGAAATGATCGGGCGATGACGTGTCGCGCGTGTCCCGGCTGGCGCTGACGCTGGCCTGCCGCGCCTTGACCGCGTCCCACAACTCCTGATCGACGATCCTCAACTCCGGCACCTCCTGGATGACCCATTCGGTGTCCGGGTTGGGGCGGGCCTGGCGCTTGCCGGTGTCGGGATCCTTGATGAAGCGTTGGCGGTTCCAGACCAGCCTGCCCACGTACATCTCGTTATTGAGGATGCCGGTGCCGCGCGCCCGGTTGCCATTGATGGTCGAGAAGCCCCACGCACCACTGCCTGGTGCCGGGATACCCTCGTCATTGAGACGGAAGGCGATGGCGCGCGGTCCCAGTCCAGCCGCGAAGTCGCGGAAAATGCGACGGACCACGTCGGCTTCCACCACGTTGACGGTCCGGTCGCCACGGATCGGCTCCCCATTGGCGTCGAGCCTGCGCACAACATCATAGCCGTAGGCGTTGCCGCCGCCGGACTTGCCCTGTTCCACCCGCCCGCGCAGGCCACGATGGGTCTTCTCGGCGAGGTCTTTCAGGAAGAGGGCATTCATCGTGCCCTTGAGGCCAACATGCAGATGCGACACCTCGCCCTCGGAGAGGGTGACGATCCGCACACCGGCATAATTCATGCGCTTGAAGACGCCGGCGATGTCCTCCTGGTCGCGGGAGAGCCGATCCATGGCCTCGGCCAGCACGATCTTGAACCGTCCGCGCTGTGCGTCCGCGATCAGCGCTTGGATGCCGGGTCGCATTAAAGACGCGCCCGAGATGGCGTGATCAGTATATTCCTCGACGACGGTCCAGCCCTGTTTTTCCGCGTGGGTGCGGCAGACCCGAAGCTGGTCGGCGATCGAGGCGTCGCGCTGGTTGTCGGACGAATAGCGGGCGTAGAGCGCGACCTTCATGGCGAGGCATCCCTTACGGTCCGGAGCGGCGACGCTGCTCCTGTTGCTGCGACCGGAACCAGTCCCGTGCCGCACGGCGCGCTATGAGGCGGACCAGCGCTATCAGGCGCGGGTCGGGGGCGTTGGGTCGCAGGACGAGTCGCAACTCGGGCTCGGGCGGCCGATACGCCGGGGCAATGGACTGGCTGGGTCTGTCCGTCATCGTTGCTCTCTTCCGCGCGCATGGCAAGGAAAACAGACACACGATCCGGACAGATGACTGTTATTTCAATGGAAATACGCAATGCGGGAGATCGTGCCCGCGCGTGCCCGAGAGTGCGGAATCGTAGTTATGGGTAGTCCCGGCTACAGGCGCGTCGTACAAATACTGGCTTACGGCGGCGTCACGGAAGGGGAGGGCGAGTCATGAACGATACGGGAGTGCCGCTCCTCCGGCAGGCCGGATGAGCGGACGTGCCATCGACTCTTCGCCCACGGAAGCGCTGGCGGGACTGGTCGAGCGGGTGACGTTCCATAATGCCGAGAACGGCTTCTGCGTTCTGCGGGTGAAGGTGCGGGGACAGCGCGATCTGGTCACCGTCGTCGGCCATGCCGCCATGATCTCGGCAGGCGAGTTCGTGCAGATGTCGGGGCGCTGGTTCAACGACCACACCCACGGCCTCCAGTTCAAGGCCGAGTTTTTAAAGGCCAGCCCGCCGACCACGGTCGAGGGCATCGAGCGCTATCTGGGCTCAGGCATGATCCGGGGCATCGGTCCGGTCTACGCCAAGAAACTGGTGAAAGCGTTCGGCGAGGCGGTGTTCGACCTGATCGAACAGGAACCGCACCGCCTGCGGGAGGTGACGGGTATCGGCCCCAAGCGTGCCGAACGGATTGTCGGTGGCTGGGCGGACCAGAAGGTGATCCGCGAGATCATGCTGTTCCTGCACAGCAATGGTGTCGGCACCTCGCGGGCGGTGCGGATCTTCAAGACCTACGGACAGGACGCGGTCCAACTGATCAGTGAGAACCCCTACCGGCTGGCGAAGGACATTCGGGGTATCGGGTTCAAGACCGCTGACCAGATCGCCCGGAAGATGGGGATCGCGCCCGACGCCATGATCCGGGTACGGGCCGGGATTTCCTATGCCCTTGGCGAGGCGATGGAAGAGGGGCATTGCGGTCTGCCGGTCGGGGAGCTGCTGACCAGCACCGCCGAACTGCTGGAGGTCGCGGCACCCCTGATCGAGACGGCGCTCGCGCTGGAACTGGAAGCAGGGGACGTGGTCGCCGACAGCGTGGGCGATACGGACTGCATTTTCCTGGCTGGTCTCTATCGCGCGGAGCGGAGCATTGCGGAGCGATTGCGTGCCTGTGCCGTGGGTCGACCGCCCTGGCCCGAGATCGACGCTGCAAAAGCCATGACCTGGGTCGAAGGCAAGACTGGGCTTGCGCTCGCGCCCAGCCAGCAGGAGGCGGTGCGCCTTGCCCTGCGCAGCAAGGTGCTGGTGATCACGGGGGGGCCCGGTGTCGGCAAGACCACGCTGGTCAACGCCATCCTCAAGATCGTGACCGCCAAGGGCACGGACGTGCAGCTTTGTGCGCCGACGGGCCGCGCGGCGAAGCGCCTGTCGGAAAGCACCGGACTGGAAGGCAAGACCATCCATCGACTGCTGGAGACGGATCCGGCGAATGGCAGTTTCAAACGGGACGACACCAACCCGCTGACCTGCGATCTGCTGGTCGTGGACGAGGCCAGCATGGTGGACGTGCTGCTGATGCGCTCCCTGCTGCGCGCGTTGCCCGACAGTGCGGCGCTGCTGATCGTGGGGGACGTGGACCAGTTGCCGTCGGTCGGACCGGGGCAGGTGCTGGCGGATATCATCGGTTCAGATGCCGTGCCGGTGGTGCGGCTGACCGAGGTGTTCCGCCAGGCGGCGCAGAGCCGGATTATCACCAATGCGCACCGGATCAACGAAGGGAAGATGCCGGATCTGAGCGCGGAAGAGGGATCGGATTTCTATTTCGTGGAGGCGGCCGAGCCCGAGGCTGGGCTGCGCAAGTTGCTGGCCGTGGTGAAGGACCGCATCCCGGCGCGGTTCGGGCTGGACACGGTTCGCGACGTGCAGGTGCTGTGCCCGATGAACCGGGGCGGCCTTGGGGCGCGATCGCTGAATATCGAATTGCAGCAGGCGTTGAATCCGCCGGGCGAGGTGAAGGTCGAGCGGTTCGGCTGGACCTATGGTCCCGGCGATAAGGTGATGCAGATCGCCAATGATTATGACCGGGACGTCTTCAACGGGGATCTCGGCGTTATCGACATGATCGATGTGGAAGAGGGCGAACTGACGGTCTTATTCGATGGACGGGAAGTCGTTTATGGCTTTGGGGAACTGGATGAACTGGTGCTCGCCTATGCCACCACGATCCACAAGAGCCAGGGATCCGAATATCCGGCCGTGGTGATCCCGCTGGTGACCCAACATTACGCCATGCTGGCGCGGAACCTGCTCTATACCGGCGTCACACGGGGACGGAAGCTCGTCGTGCTCGTGGGCCAGAAGAAGGCGCTGGCAATCGCTGTGCGCAATCAGGGCGGGCGGCGGCGGTGGTCGAAGCTCAGGGAGTGGCTGGCCGGTAGCGTTGCATGATGGAGTGGCGGGGGTGACGGATGTGTCTCCATGTCGGCTTCCGCCTCTTTTGAGACGATACGAGCCGCTTTAATTGATTCTTGAAAGCGGACATCGATGTGATCTTGGGTAGCATGTAGTTACACAGTGATAAATGTACGGATTTTCTAACCTTCGAGATTGCAATAAGTTTGATAAGAGGGCCTGATGTGTAGATCACTATTTGTTCTGCGAGAAAATTCGTTATGAAGTTAACCAACCTTGAAATTTTCAACATCAAATCATTCAAAGAGGTTGTATCAATCAATTTTGATAATGACACAAAAATATTCTCGTTTTCGGGGATAAACGGCTCCGGAAAATCAACGATACTGAAATCCATTTCAATTATTCAGAAACTTTTCTTTTCTATAAAATCCAATGCATTGTCCGATTTCTACACAGAGCTTGGAGATTTTTTGTCGCGCGATGCAGCATACATCTCCTGCGAATTCGCACATAATGGTGATAAGGGAACAATAAAATTATTTAGGAGTTTCAGTGAATATAAATATACAATTGAAAACAATACACTTTTTGACGAAACATGGGGTAGCAACACACCGGATGGCATTATATTATACATAGATTCTAATAGGTTCATTCAAAACGATAGCGTAGAATTCTCATCTATTTCTTTGGATAATATGGATGATAAAAATGTATTAGAGGATATTGTTAGGTGTCCAGAAAAATTATTTTCTACAATATATAAGAAAATTATATCTGATTATTTATATGGTCGTTTGCTTCCTGCAAAACCGGATAGGTTGACCTATTTTCACGTAGCGCAGAAATTTTTTGAAAAGTTGATTCCTCATGTTTCGATTAGAAACTTCTCAGGGAAACATGTAGAGAGAGAGTTTGTCCTTTTAGGAAAAAATGGATCCGATCCGAAATCCAAACAATATGATATACGTAACTTTAGTTCTGGAGAAAAGTCATTATTTTCGATATTAAATCTACTTTTTCTCACAAACAAAATTTCTACTATTATAATTGATGAGCCAGAAAATAATTTTCATTTAACATTATTGATGGATTTTATGCGGTTACTTAAAGATTTTTGTGATGGGAGTGTATGTGATAAAATATCTGAGCTAAATACAGCGCAGAGTGGAAAAGTTATAAACAATAATTGGATAAATTCTTTATACAGTGAAATGAATTTGCACAATGTAATAATTGCAACTCATTCAAAAGAACTAATCTATAAAGTTTTCGCATATGGGAAAAATTTTCTTGTATCAGATGATGTTGTAGAAATCGAAGAAAAAAATGCAGAGATTGAACTGAGGAAACTTGGTTTATCTCAAGTGGACAAAAGAATATTGTTTGTTGAAGGTAGAACAGATCGCATATTTCTTGAGAATGCTCTATCAAATTACGATATTACAGTAAAAGATTTGAGCGGAGGAGAGAGCGTAATTTCTACATGGAAAAAAATCCAGAAAATAAAAAATGACATCAAGAATGTAGATTTTGTTTTCCTTGTAGACTCAGACAATAGAAAGCGGCAAATTCTTTCTGAAGCCAGCTCTATTGATCCAGAATTTTCGAACTTGACACTTGTGGTTCTAGATCGACATGAGGTCGAGAGTTATCTATTAGATATTGATAATATTTATATTTCTATTTATAAAATAACTAATGAACTAGGTCTGTCCAGAATAAGTAAGATTAAAGTGAAGACATATATAATTGAAAGTTACAAAAAAACTAGATCTACTTCCATTTTGAAAGATACTCTAAATAATACACGAGAATATGTAAACTATGAAATGTCTAATTTATTGTGGGGCAATAGAAAATTCAGAGAAAAAATCAAAAGCATGAATAGTATGTCTAAAGATGACATACTTGGCTATCTAGGGAACGATTTCTTAGAAAATATTGCTACTGAAATATTGGATATAGTAAATACTACAAGAGATGATTATGACGAAAATCTTACTTTTGATGAATTTGTCTCTAAATGCGACGGGAAAAGTGTATTTAATACCTTTTGCAGTAAAATAAGCGCGGAAATCGGTGTTAAAAAAGACATTATCTATGGGAAAATACTATCGCATGCTTTGTCTTCTGATACGTCGCTTCTAAAATATCAGCTGGATTCTATCATCGAAAGATTTCCTGATTTTCAAACTAACGGATATAACACTTCAGTCGATTACTCTAATGACGAAGAGTAAAAAATAAATGTTTCGAAAAGACTCTATGAAAAATTTTCATTCTTGATAGTAAAAATCATATGGGCGTGCAGAAAAGTCTGCTTCTGCACGTCTTTGTTTGAGGAGTGGACGGTCTGCTTCCCCCCGATTGTGTTGAAAAAGTCAGGTTGAGGTGTCTGCTCAGGATTGCGTATGCAATTGGGAATGACAATTCCCCATGATTACAGTGCTCTATACGTTGTGATATCGAACCAAAATATTGAGTAGAAGCTGCAGCAGGACTTTTTCAACACAATCCCCCCATTGCCGTCGTTTCCTGCCGGGAAAAGGCTGCGGACTTTAGGCGGCTCTGGGGCCTTTAGAGTCAGAGAGTTGCGCGGATTTTCGTGACGGGTTGAGAGGGTGGGAGAGAGTCTCCTGTCCGCCCGTCATGGAGTGTTTCGCCATGGCGACCGCCATTCCCAAAATCAGCCTGAGTTCGTCCCGTGACATCCCGTTCAACCGACTGGTGCTGTCCCAGTCCAATGTCCGGCGTGTGAAGTCCGGCCTGTCAATCGAGGAACTGGCCTGCGACATTGAGCGCCGCGGGCTGCTGCAGAGCCTGAATGTCCGTCCCGTTCTCGACGATACCGGGGCCGAGACCGGTACCTATGAGGTGCCTGCTGGCGGACGACGCTTCCGTGCCCTCGAACTGCTGGTGAAGCAGAAGAAACTGGCGAAGACGGCACCCGTGCCGTGCGTCGTGCGCGAGCCCGGATCGGCCATTCTCGCCGAGGATGATTCCCTGGCCGAAAATGTCCAGCGCGTGGCCCTGCATCCGCTGGACCAGTTCCGCGCCTTCCGGGACATGCTGGAAAAAGGCATGTCCGAGGAGGAAATCGCTGCCGCGTTCTTTGTCGCTCCGGCCGTGGTTAAACAGCGTCTGCGCCTCATGACCGTGTCCGACAAACTGCTGGATATCTACGAGCAGGATGGCATTAAGCTGGAACAGTTGATGGCCTTTTCCATCAGTGATGACCATGCCCGTCAGGAACAGGTCTGGGGCATCGTGTCCCAGAGCCATAACCGTGAGCCCTATGTCATCCGCCGCATGCTGACAGAAAAGACCGTGCGGGCCTCGGATCGTCGCGTGCGCTTTGTCGGGCTGGACACGTATCTCGCGGCCGGTGGGCCTATCATGCGCGACCTGTTTGAGGCCGATGATGGCGGCTGGTTGCAGGATCCGGCCATTCTGGACCGGCTGGTCATGGAAAAGCTGCACACAGCCGCAGAGGATATCCGTGCCGAGGGCTGGAAATGGGTCGAAACCGCCCTGTCGTTCCCATGGGGTCACACACGGCAGTTCGTCGAGATCGAGGGCACAGAATTACCTCTGACCGATGAAGAGACGGCCCGTCTCGAGGCCCTTCATACCGAGCAGGAAACTATCGAGGCCGAATATGCGCAGGCGGATGAATATCCGGACGAGGTCGATGCACGGCTGGGCGAGATTGAGAGTGCCATTCTTGCTCTGGAGGAACGACCTCTGGCGTTCGATCCCGCCGACATGGCGCGAGCCGGGGCTTTTATCAGTCTCGACAACGATGGCACGCTGCAGGTCGAGCGGGGTTTCGTCCTGCCCGCGGATATGCCGGCTGAGCCGGAAGAGATCGATAACGCCGATAGTTCAGATGAATACGATCACTCCGCATATGATGGGCGGGATGAACGTCTTGCTGGTTCTGGCGGCGATACGGGCGGTGAGGGTGATACTACCGCTCCCGATGTTGAGCCCGAGGAAGAAGACGGGATCAAACCACTGCCTGACCGGCTTCTCGCCGAATTGACGGCCTGGCGCACGCTGGCCCTGCGGGATGCTTTCGCCAGCAACCCGCACATTGCCCTGACCGAACTGCTGCACACATTGGTGCGGGATGTGTACTGGCAGACACCGGGGGCTGACTGCCTTGAAGCCTATGTCCGCGAAATCTCCCTGCCGGTCCATTCCCCCGACATGCCGGGCAGTGTGCCCGCCCACGCTCTGCGCCAGCGCAACGAGGGCTGGAAGCATGATCTGCCGGAAGACGAGGATGCATTGTGGCGCTGGATCGACGGGCTAGACGACGCCAGTCGCATGGCACTGCTGGCCCATTGCCTGTCCTTCGGGGTCAACGCGCTCTACGAGCGCATGCCCGCCTATGGCGCGGTGTCCCAGCGCAGCGTCACCGAACGTCTCAAGCGTGCAGACCGTCTGGCATCGGCCCTCAGCCTCGATATGGTCGAGGCGGGCTGGCAACCCACGGTCGAGAACTATCTCGGCCGGGTGACCAAGGCCCGTATCCTCCAGGCCGTGCGCGAAGCACGCGGCGATGAGGTGGCAGAGCGCATCGCCCACCTGAAAAAACCCGACATGGCGCGCGAGGCAGAGCGGTTGCTGGAGGGTTCGGGCTGGTTGCCCGAGGCGTTGCGGACCGTAGGGCTGGCCGATCAGGCACAGGTTGAAACAGTGACGGCAGGCGAGAATATGGAGGCCATTGCCGCCGAATAGTGCAATGGATTTTTGGAATGGTGAGACAGCGGCTTCCGGTGCCCGGAAGCCGCTTTTTTCATGTCTGGCGCCCCGGAAAGAGGGAGAGGTCGGCTTCGCCTCTGGTGCCGAATAACCGGCATCAGAGGAGAGTTTTCCATGACCACAACCACCATCCTGCCCGCTGCGTCCCGTGGGGCCGCGTCTGGCGGCTTCAGGATTGATCCCTCCCGTGGCGAGCGCAATGCCCGTGTTTCGTCCGAATGGTTCTCGCGCCCCGATGACGAGCGCTACCTGTCCCTGTCCGAGCTGCATGCCGCGACCCTAGCGCGCGCGGATCGGGCCACCGCACGCACGGTGGAAAGCCGCGCCATTCGCGTGGAGGCGTCCCGCGACAATGCCGAACGCCTGACCCTAACCGTGCCAGGACAGAATGACCCGATCGCACCCACACACTGGTCCTTCGGCCAGATGTGCAGTCTGGTGGGGGCGCCTTCATCCTATCTTCGAAACCTTCCGGCCCCACTGGCGGCGATTAACCTGCAGCACGGGCTGCTGTCGCACCGCGCCGAACTGGTGAAAACGCTGGAGACCGAAGATGGCCGCGTCGAACTGCGCGCCGTGACCGGCCCCGATTACGGTCGTATCTGGGACCATGAACTGGTTGGCGCGGTACGCAAAATCGCCGGCGACGGCACAGGCGATACCAACTGGAAGGTGCCGGGTGTGATCGACTGGGCCACCATGACCCATAATCCTTTTGTCGACATCACAAAGGAAACGACGACGCTGTATGCGTCGGACCGCGACGTGTTCCTGTTCCTCGTGGACGATACACACCCGATCGAAGCCGGGCGTCTGCCCAACGGTGATCCCGATCTCTATTTCCGGGGCTTCTATGCCTGGAATTCCGAAGTCGGCAGCAAGAGCCTTGGTATTGCGTCATTCTATCTGCGCGGAGTGTGTCAAAACAGAATGCTCTGGGGCGTAGAAAATTTCGAACAGATCACGATCCGGCATAGCAAGTTTGCAGCGTCCCGTTTCGTGCATCAGGCCACACCGGCCTTGCGGAATTTCGCCACGGCCAACCCAGCCTCGTTCGTCTCCGGCATTCAGGCTTCGCGCAAGGCGCTGGTGGCCAGAACCGATGAGGATCGTGAAAGTTTCCTGCGCCGTCGCGGGTTCTCGAAACCGGAAACCACCAGGATCATCGAAACCGTGCTGAACGAGGAAGGCCGCAAGCCCGAAAGCGTGTTCGATTTCGTGCAGGGTATTACCGCACTGGCGCGGACGAAGGCCAACCAGGACACACGGCTGGATCTTGAGGGCAGGGCACGCAAGCTGATGGAGAAGGTCGGATGAACGCGTCTATCATCAGAAACTGGCATGATGGGGAAGGGGCGGCGGACAGGGTCCGCCGCCTTTTGCCTGTCGGCAGGTCAGTCGTTCAGGCTGTCCTTGAGTGCCTTGGCTGGCGTGAAGGCCAGCTTGCGCGAGGCTGCGATCTGGATGGTCGCACCCGTGGCCGGGTTGCGGCCTTCGCGGGCGGCGACTTCCCTGACCTTGAACTTGCCGAAGTTCGGCAGGGTGATTTCGTCACCCGCTTTGGCGGCAGCGGTCATCGCCTCGACCAGGGCGTCCAGCACCTTGCGGGTATCGGTTTTGCTTATGTCGGTGGTGGTGGCGATATGATCGACCAGATCGGCAATCTTCATGAAACTATCCTTTTGCATTCGGGCCTGTGCCCGTTGCCTCTGCCGTTACGGGGGAATCATGGCGGCATCAAGCCTGCAGGGAGGGGGAGATGACCAACGCGCAGTCATGGGATGCTGGCGATCTGGCCCGCAGGCTGGCCGAGAACGCCGAGGCGGTCTGTCGGCATTACCTCTCGGTCGGGCGGCGGCACGGCAATTACTGGCTGGTCGGGGATGTTCATAACACCCCGGGGCGGTCGCTCTATGTCCGCCTGCATGGTGGACCGGACGGGCGTGGCCGCGCGGGCAAATGGACGGATGGCGCGACGGGGCAGCATGGCGATCTGCTCGACATCATCCGTGAAAGCCTCGGGCTGCTGGATTTTCGTGATGTCGCCGACGAGGCCCGGCGCTTCCTCAGTCTGCCGCAACCGGAGCCACGACCGGCCTCTGATCGTGGTCGTTCTCATGCTTTCAGCCACGATACTTCCGGGCAGGCATCTGGCACCGCAGACGCCGCGCGTCGGCTCTGGGTCATGTCCCGCCCGATTGCGGGCACCTTGGCGGAAACCTGGCTGCGCCATCGTGACCTTACCCGCCTGACGGACCTGTCATCCCTGCGTTTTCACCCGGATTGCTACTACCGCGCCGATGCCGATAGTCCGACCGAGACCTGGCCCGCGATGATTGCCGCCGTCACCGATCTTGATGGTCGCGTTACCGGCGTCCATCGCACTTGGCTGGCGCCGCGGGACGGCAAGGGCAAGGCCCCCGTCGCCATGCCCCGTCGGGCCATGGGCGACCTGCTCGGCCACGCCGTGCGCTTTGGTGCGTCAGCCGACGTTCAGGCGGCGGGCGAGGGCATCGAGACGGTGCTCTCGCTCCATGAGATCGTGCCCGATCTGCCGCTGGCCGCCTGCCTGTCCTCGGCGCATCTCGCCGCGATGACGTTTCCGCCCACGCTGCGCCGCCTCTACGTGCTGCGCGATGACGATCCGGCCGGAGACCATGCGGTGACGACCCTGCAGACCCGGACGCAGGAGGCCGGGATCGAGTGCCTTGTGCTCTCACCGCGTCTGGCGGATTTCAACGATGATCTGCGCTATCTCGGGCGTGGGGCGATGCGGGCGATCCTGCATCCCCAGCTTGCCCCGCAGGACGTGGTGCGGTTCCTGCATCCGGTCACGCACTGAGGCGGGCCGGGAAGAGGATGTGAGGTCCGTCTTCTTTCCGGTGTAGCGCGGGGCTGTCCTGTTTCCGGATGGGGCGCGTCCGCGGCCTTTCAGGAAGGGGAGCGGGCGTCAGCCAGACCGGGCCTGCAATGGCGGAGACGGTTATTTTCCGCCGCGCGTGCCGCGCTTTGCATCGCGAAGCAAAATAGCCGTCTCCCTGCCATCCTCCACTGCGTTCCGGCCGCGCGTTGCGCGGTTCCGGCCCGGCCTTCGTCTGCCGCTGTCCGCCCCCGGAAAGGCCGCGAGGGGCGCGGCCAGAACCGGAGGACAGACCCATGACCCGCCCACAGGACGATTTCGACCCGCCCACGCCACCTCTTCCGCCGCCCACGTGCTGGCGGAACTCCAGCTTTACGGCCACCGTCCCTTCGAGGATGAGCCGGATCCGAGGCCCTTGCCCGACGCCAGCCAGATCGAGGGCGCGGTCGCTGACATCTTCGATGCCCTGTCAGCCACTCTGACCGACACAAGGCTGGAACCCGATCTCGAACCGCTGCTCTGGTCCACCGTCAATGTCTTTCACCGTATGGTCGGGCAGGTGGAGCGCGATCTTGACCGCAACGAGACGGCGCAGAAACGCAGCCAGCAGGAACAGGATGGCAGCGAGATCCGCTCGGTGGAACTGGAACGCCTCATCGCCGAGGGGCTGACCCTGCTGGAACGACGCAACGCTTACGAGATCTTCCGCGACCTCGCCTGCGACCAGTTCGAGCGCCTGACGATGTCGCCCTGGCGACCGCGCTCAGGTTCGCTGGTCAGCCGCAGCACCCTGACGGCGTCCATGATCGACAGCCGTGATTTCCTCAACGCCCGCCGCAAGGCCGAAACCGAACTGCTCGTGCCTCCCGGACCGAAGGTCGCGGTGACCGGCGGTCTCGATTACGAGGACCATCACCTGATCTGGAATCGTCTCGACAAGGTGCGCGAAAAGCACCCCGACATGGTGCTGCTGCATGGCGGCTCACCCAAGGGGGCGGAATTTATCGCCTCCCGCTGGGCCGATCATCGCGAGGTCGCGCAGATCGCCTTCAAACCGGACTGGAACCGGCACGGCAAGGCCGCCCCGTTCCGGCGGAACGATGCCCTGCTGAAAGTCCTGCCCGTCGGCGTCATGGTGTTTCCGGGATCGGGCATTCAGGACAATCTGGCCGACAAGCCAAACAGACCGACCGGGGCCGATGAGGCTTGGCTTCACGCTCTGGGGATTTCACAGTATTTGCGCTATCTCGGCTTGGGCAAATCGGCGATCCGCATCCCCAGCTTGCCCCGCAGGACGTGGTCCGGTTCCTGCATCCGGTCACGCACTGAGCCGGGCCGGGAAGAGAATGTGAGGTCCGTCTTCTTTCCGGTGTAGCGCGGGGCTGTCCTGTTTCCGGATGGGGCGCGTCCGCGGCCTTTCAGGAAGGGGAGCGGGCGTCAGCCAGACCGGGCCTGCAATGGCGGAGACGGTTATTTTCCGCCGCGCGTGCCGCGCTTTGCATCGCGAAGCAAAATAGCCGTCTCCCTGCCATCCTCCACTGCGTTCCGGCCGCGCGTTGCGCGGTTCCGGCCCGGCCTTCGTCTGCCGCTGTCCGCCCCCGGAAAGGCCGCGAGGGGCGCGGCCAGAACCGGAGGACAGACCCATGACCCGCCCACAGGACGATTTCGAACCCGCCCACGCCACCTCTTCCACCGCCCATGTGCTGGCGGAACTCCAGCTTTACGGCCACCGTCCCTTCGAGGACGAGCCGGACCCAAGGCCGCTGCCCGACGCCAGCCAGATCGAGGGTGCTGTGGCTGACATCTTCGACGCCCTGTCAGCCACGCTGACCGACACCCGGCTGGAACCCGATCTCGAACCGCTGCTCTGGTCCGCCGTCAATGTCTTCCACCGCATGGTCGGGCAGGTGGAGCGTGATCTCGATCGCAACGAGCAGGCGCAGAAACGCAGCCAGCAGGAGCAGGATGGCAGCGAGATCCGTTCGGTGGAACTGGAGCGCCTCACCGCCGAGGGACTGACCCTGCTGGAACGACGCAACGCTTACGAGATCTTCCGTGATCTCGCCTGCGACCAGTTCGAACGCCTGACGATGTCACCCTGGCGGCCACGCTCAGGCTCGCTGGTCAGCCGCAGCACGCTGACGGCGTCGATGATTGACAGCCGTGATTTTCTCAACGCCCGCAGGAAAGCTGAAACGGAGCTGCTGGTGCCGGCTGGCCCCAAGGTCGCGGTCACCGGTGGACTCGACTACGAGGACCATCTCCTGATCTGGAACCGTCTGGACAAGGTGCGCGAGAAGCATCCCGACATGGTGCTGCTACATGGCGGCTCGCCCAAGGGCGCGGAATTCATCGCCTCCCGCTGGGCTGATCACCGCGAAATTCCGCAGATTGCCTTCAAACCCGACTGGAACCGGCATGGCAAGGCAGCCCCGTTCCGGCGTAACGACGCCCTACTGAAAGTCCTGCCTGTCGGTGTCATGGTGTTTCCGGGATCGGGCATTCAGGACAATCTGGCCGACAAGGCGAAGCAGATGGGCATCCCGGTCTGGCGGTTCCGCAAGGAGGCTGGCGCGTGAGCGCCATTCCCATGACTGTTTCATGAAAGCGGCCTGACATCTGCTGCCAGATCCCTGGGCCGCAATGACGTCGGGCTCCCCAGACGCTGCGCGTCTGATGGCGGAAGGCACGTTTGCCCACCCCCCGGAAGGCCCCGCCCGGAGAACCGGCGGAACGGAGTTCGATGGCAGCCCCGTGCGCCTGCGGGGACGGTCCATGGATGGAAAGCCCATGTCATCCCCATCGGTGAAAGGGCCGGGACGGCAGACAGCGAACGAGGAATCATCCGGCCCGCTTTGAAGGGATGCGCCTGTGCCGGGAGCCGGGGCCTGTCGCACCGCACAACGCAACCCTGCCCATGAGCGGGTGAAAAGGGGGCGTAACATCGGGGACGGCAAAAACGACCACCGGACGGAGCCAGTTTCCCACAATGTCAGCGTGACAGTCTCGCACCAGATCGCATCGTCACCCTCTGAGGGACCGGTCATGCCGGCATCGTATCTCCTTGGGGGCTGTCGGGTCCGCACACCATGGCCTCTGTCGGATGGCTGATCTAGCCGAAGACCGGCTGCGCCTCGATCGGCTGGCCGCAACGGCGTTCCAGAACTTTCTTCCCCTGTCGGCTGCGCCGCCATTCCTCGCGAGACAAGAAAGTTCTGGCCCTGCCGTCCTCCGCTGCGCTGCGGCCCCTGCGGGGTGCTCTGCCGCTCGCCTCCGGCTGGTCGATCGCCATCGAGGCCACGGTGGTCGCGGCCCGATAACAGCATGGAGATACGACAATGGCTAACATCGGTTCCTTCAAGAAGGTGGGCGAAGGCTTCGAAGGCGAAATCGTCACCCTGGCCCTGCAGGCCCGCAACGTCCGCCTGGTGGCCGAAACCAACCGTCCCAACGACAACGCCCCCAACTACCGCGTCTATCTGGGTAGGGTTGAACTCGGTGCGGCCTGGACCCGCCGCTCCAGCGAGGGTCGCACTTATCTGAGCCTGAAGCTGGACGATCCCTCCTTCGCCGCCCCGATCTTCGCCAACCTGTTCACCGACGAGGACGGCGAGGGCTACTCCCTGATCTGGACCCGGCCCCGCAGCCGGAACGGGGACTGAACCTCCCACACCCAACCCCGCCCGGTCTCTCCGAGCGGGGCCTTCCGGGTCTTTTTTTCGCGTGATCTTCCGGGGTGCGGACGATCGTGCTGGTCGCCCGACGTGAGACGCAGGAGAAACGCGAGGCTTTCCCTCAGCCTTCCCATTGTACCATGCGCGAGGGCGAACCGCGTCAAGGACACGTGGTCCCCCCAATTTTGCCCGACGCACCCGTGCCGGGCACGCCGAACAAAATCGGCTCCCCCACGCGCCGGCGAGCCGGTCGCCTGCGGCGATCCCTGACCCGGTCCGCCCCGGCATGAGCCGTCCGTCCTGTCTTCGAGAAACGAAAGGAACAGGACGATGACCACGCTACACGACCACATCCAGATGCTGCGCGCCGAACTGACCAGCTTTCATCTCAGCAAACGCGAGCGCCGACAGATCGAGCGCGAACTGAAAGAGGCGCTTGTCCGGCAGGGTAACGTCGAAGCAGACAGGCCGACACCGCCCCATTGAGGGCGGAGAGGGTGGGTCAAGGAACCCTATTTCTGATCGTCCGCCGGAACCTGATTTTCATCCAGTAATGCCGCCGGGCGTACGTTGAGTGCCTGTGACGCATGCCATAACGAAAGCAGCGTCGCGTTCTGGCGCCCGGTCTCGATCCAGCTGATATAGGCGCGGTCCACGCCCATCCGTTCCGCCAGGACTTCCTGGCTGAGACCGGCGGCGCGTCGTAGGCGCCTCACGTTCGCGCCGAAAAGTCCTCGGATGTCCATCCGCAGGATAGGAACGATTTGTGTATTATCGCGCTACGTATTATAATACACGGACGGTTTCTCTCCCGCCGGAGTGATGTGCCGCGCGCATCACGTAATGCCGGAAAAGCCGGCCTTTCACGCTCATGCTGCCTGAATCCTTCATCTCCCTCCAAATGATCCCGATCAGGCCGGATATTTGCGGGATCACCTCCCTGAGTCTTCGGGACTACCCGTTCCGGTTTCGCACCGGATACTGGGTCGAATCCATGACATATCGGGGGAGGGGGGCGTGCCGACAATCCGGCCGTGGGATACCGCACCCCTTCGTCGCGCCTACGCCGGGCTCGACCCTGCCGGTCTCGCCCAGGAATGGCTGCGGCACAACCCGGCCTACCGGCGCGATCATGCAGCAACCATGACGATGGGAGAGGTTGACGCGGAAGCATGGCGCGCCTTCGCCCGTCGCTGGGGGTTGCGTTTTCCCTGTCGACCCTGATCTTCCCGCCTGGCTCGTTCCCGCATTCTGGGATCCGGACATCGCGCCGGAGGTGGCCGTGCGTGGTGACGGGGGTGACATTCTGTCCCGCCTCGCGCCACACGCACGGGCACGACATGATGGTCCGGATGGCATCCATCTCGTGCTGGATAGCGCAGCAGGTCCGCTGCGCCTTGTAATTGTCGTCGATCGACAGCCCGACGCACCAGGAACCTGGTTCATCATCGATGACAGGCACCTCGCGACCCGTGTGGCATGCGTTGCACGCTTCGGCCGCCTGCTTGCTGGTCAGACGCCCGGTCCTCTTCCCTCCACCTTGCGGCTGAGTCCCCAGCAGAAACTCCGGCAGGTTCGCATGCTCTGTATCGCCGAAGGCCGGCGCACCGGGGTGACAGTACGCCGGATTGCAGCTGGTCTCTATGGCGCCCACACCCTGCGGCTCTCAAATCGCGAGTGGCACGCCAGCTCGTGGCACCGGGCCTTCTATCGCGATCTCAAAGACGCCTCCTTCTACCTGAACGGCGGCCACATCGCGCTGCTTCAGGGGCTGAAGCAGGGGGGTGACATTTTGGCGGCCTGAACTTTGTCATCCCTCCCCGCGTCCCATTCTCCGGCAGCGTCCTCCCATGAGCCGCGATATTCCGCACGCGGCCCGATCCAACGGGAGGAAGACCCCATGCGTGTCCAGCCGACACTGCCACCGCGCTATCTGCGCACCCCGGACGCAGCCAATTTCGTTGGCCTGTCCATCCGCACCCTCGAAAAACACCGGAGTTGCGGTACCGGTCCGCTCTACCGCCAGCTTGGCGGCCGGATCGTCTATGCCGTGGAAGACCTCTGTGCCTGGGCCGATCTGAACGTCAGGCTGTCCACAGGTGACGGTGGCGGCATTCCGATGCCATCCGACCCGCGCGCCTATATCATCCGCTTGCAGGCCAGGGCTCGCAAGGCGCAGCGGAGTGCCGGACGATGATGCCGGCTGCCGATAGCTGGCGTCAGCCCGACCGACGCTTTGTGGTCACGGGGTCGGCACGGCCCCGCGACATCCGCGATCTGATGGGACGCCCGTTCTTCGCGCTGGGGCACATGGCGCGCCTTGAACCCCTTCGATACCGCTCGCGTCAGATGGAGATCGTTGTCGAAGCCTCGGCTCCTCTGGGCATGGCGACGATCCGGGACGCCGATATCCTGCTCTGGCTGACCGGCCAGATCGTCGATGCCCTCAACCACGATCTGTGGGTGTCGCGGCATGTGCGCTTCACGCCCTGGCGGCTGTTCCAGGATCTGGGATGGGCTGATGGCACCCATCAGTATCGCCGACTTTATGGCGCCCTCGCGCGTCTGGCGGAAACGCGCGTCACCACCAGCCTGCGGCAGGGGCCGGAGTGGCGCGAGAAGCCGTTCGCCTGGATCAGTGACGTCCGGATTTCCCGTGAGGACGGGGTGGCCCTGACCCTGCCGGACTGGCTCATGGAGATGGCCTGTGATCGCTCTCATGTCCTGAGCGTCGATCCCGCCTATTTCCGCCTTTATGGCGGTCTGGAGCGGTGGCTGTACCGTCTGGCGCGCCGACATGCCGGTCGGCAGAAAGACGGGTGGCGTTTCGATCTTCGTGATCTTCATGCCCGGTCCGGCACCCTCTCTCCCTGGCGGAATTTCGTGATCGACGTCGCCGGCATTGCCCGTCGTCAGGTCGTCCCAGGTTATGACTGCAAGGTCATTTATGGCGGAAAACAGCCAGTCCTGCGTATCTCCCCAACGGTATTACCCACCGTTTCTGTGGATAACCGTGTGAATCCTACCGTTGGTCAGGATGCGGATCATACCATTGCTCACGGTGCGGAAATACCGTTGCTGACGGTGCAGAAAACGTCGCAGTGCGTTGTTTTCAAAAGCGGAATCAGCCCCGTAACTTATATAACTAATATAATAACTTATTATGTAGGGGATTCCGGTCTTTCGGTTTTCCTTCCGGCAGTCCGGTCGGGGCATGGAAAAAAGGCTCGGGAAGCGGTCGCGGATCGCATGGTCGGTGCCCCATGACCGCGCGTTCTTTCCCGCCGCAAGGCGATGTGCTCACAACGGTCGAACTGACCTGGATCGAGAAGCGCATCGAGCACTGGATACGCTTCGGCCGTCCCGTCGAGGATCGTATTCTCGACCGTCGGCGTAGGCTGATGAGCTTCACGCCGGACAGCGTGTTCGCGTTCATCCGCTGGGCTGCGAACGATTTCGGCACCGTGGTGTCCTGCATCGACATCGTGCGGGCCGTGGGGGCTCAGGAAGCCTGCCAGACGGTGCCCTTCGTGCGCCCCGGTGGTGAGAGTCTGCTGCGCCAGAATGGCTGGCCGAAGGTGCGTCGGGTGCTGGAGGTGATCGACGGCGTGGAGGCGCTGGGGATCGATCCCACCGCTGCCTGTCCCGATCACTGGCGGCATCTGCATCACCGGCTCACGGCAGCGCAGGAGCCACGTCCCTATACGCGTGAACGCCACGAGGCGTGGCTGCGCAGGAGGGTCGCGTCATGACCCGTCGCGCCTGGTTTTTTACCACTTATCTCGCCGTGCTCGGTGTGGGCGCCTCGCTGTCGTTTCATCCCACACCGCGCTGGGTCTGGAACGAGACGGCGAGCGTTCCGGTCGGGCTGTATCGCATCCAGCCCACAGTCCCGGTGCGCGTCGGCGACATTGTCGCCATCCGCCTGCCAGAGCGCGAAGCGACGCTGCTGGCGTCACGCGGCTACCTGCCGTTCGGCGTGCCGCTGCTCAAGCCTGTGGCAGCACTGGCGGGGCAGAGTGTCTGTCGCATCGGCGTCCACGTCACCATCGACGGTAAGGCGGTCGGCGACGCGAAGACCGTCGACCATCGGGGCCGCAAGCTGCCCGTCTGGCAGGGCTGTCAGCATCTCGGGCTGGGGCAGGTTTTCGTCATGAACGCCGCTGTGCCAACCAGTCTGGATGGGCGGTATTTCGGTGTCCTGCCGATGGATATCGTCATTGGCCGTGCGGTGCCGGTTCATGTCCGGACTGGTGAAGCCGAGCCACCACCGCCGCATTTCGCTCCCTTTCCGGAACCGCCCGAGCCGATGCGGGAGCGACCGCTTCTGGCGCCGCCCATGATGCCCATGAAATCCGGTGAACCACCCATCCAATGATGGTCGCCAGCCATTGAATTTTCATACACCCGAAAGGACTTCTCTCATGAGCCAGATCGGTTTTTTCACCCGGACGTCGGATGGTTTCGCCGGACGGGTGCGCACCCTGTCGCTGGACGCTGAACTGACCTTCATGCCGGCGGAAAACAATGGCGCGGAACATGCACCCGATTATCGCATCCATCTCGGTGAAGGCGATTCAGCATTGGAGATCGGTGCCGGGTGGAAACGCACCGGGGAACGTGCTGGCGAGTATGTTTCCGTTGTCTTGGACGATCCCTCTTTCATGCAACCGATCCGCGCCACGCTGTTCCAGGCCGGGCGCGGCGGGCGTGAGTGGCAACTGGTCTGGAACCGGCCTGCAAAACGTCCGGGAGGTCGGGAATGAGCCGCCGGTTTTTCATGTCCGTCGGCATGCTTGCCATGCTCGCGCTGCCGCTCTCGCCAGCCATCGCCCGCGCGCAGGATTTCGACGATCTGGTGCGTCAAGCGGCGGAGCGGAACGCGATCTCGCCAGCATGGGTGAGGGCCGTCCTCCATGCCGAAAGTGCTGGCGACCCGCACGCAGTTTCCGGCGCCGGTGCGATGGGGCTGATGCAGCTCATGCCCGGCACATGGAAGGATGTCCGCCGCACGCTCAATCTGGGTGCCGATCCCTTCGATCCGCACGACAATATCGCGGCTGGTGCAGCCTATCTGCGATGGCTGCACGACCGCTATGGCGATGCGGGATTTCTTGCCGCCTACAATGCCGGACCTGGTCGCTATGACGATCATCTGGCGACTGGTCGGCCATTGCCTGCCGAGACGATTTCTTACGTGGAATTCGTCACACGGCTGATGAAAAACCGATCGTCTGACATTCATCTGCACGTTTCCTTTTTGTCCTTTCCAGCTCGCTCCTGGGTGACGGCCGCGCTCTTCGTTTCAGGCCAGCCCGATGCGTTTCGGGGCACCACGTTGCGTCATGTTTCTGCTCCCGAGAGCCTTTTCGCAGGGCATGCCGGAGGTAGGTCCGACATGGTCCCGTTGAGGGGATGGGATCAGATCCAGTGAGGCGTGAAAACCCCGGAAAGCCAACAGAAAAGGGAGTGCCAGCCGTAATCGGGCCTGAGCGGTCGTCGTCGATTGGCGGTCTCCCGGGCCGGAAAGAAGGTAGAGTTGCCGCGGTGAAACAGCAGCGCGGGAGGCGTGCGATGGAATTCTTTTGCGGTCTCGATGTGTCGATCGACGAAACGGCGGTCTGTGTGGTGGACGAGCAGGGCACCGTGCATCTGGAAACGACGGTGGCCACGGACCCGGCTGCGCTCAGGGATGCCGTGAAGCCGTTCCTGCCGCGCCTGCGCCGTATGGGTCACGAGGCAGGTTCCCTGTCGCCCTGGCTGCATCCGGAGATGCTGGCGCTGGGCCTGCCGGCGGTCTGCCTGGAGACGAAACACGTGCGGGCGGCGATGTCGGCGCAGCGCAACAAGACCGACAAGGCGGACGCGCTGGGGATCGCGCATATCGGATCCCCGGTACCGTGATCGATGCCTGCCGTCGTTTTGGATCCCCCGCTGCGGTTCCCTACCGCATCCATACCGTGCTGACCGATAACGGCACGCATTTTACCGATCCGGCCGGCAATGGATGGACACCCGAAGACATCAAGGCCATGCGGGCGGATGGTGTCCTGTTCCGGTGCCACTCTTTTGAACTGGCCTGTGCTGATCTCGATATCGAGCATCGACTGACAAAGCCGCGACATCCCTGGACGAATGGCCAGGTCGAGAGGATGAACCGCACGATCAAGGACGCCACCGTCAAGCGCTTCTACTACGAAACACATGACCAGTTGCGTCAACACCTCGCCGACTTCGTTACCGCCTACAATTTCGCCCGCAGGCTCAAGACCCTGCGCGGCCTCACTCCATATGAATTCATTTGTCAGCAGTGGGAAAAAGAACCATCACGGTTCATACATAATCCGCACCACCAAATCCCGGGACCAAACATCTAGGATGCCGGCCGCGCCCCTCGCGGCCTTTCCGGGGGCGGATAGCGGCAGACCAGGGACGGGCCGGAACCGCGCGGCACGCGCGGCCGCAGCGCAGCGAAGGATGGCAGGGAGCAGGCTATTTTGCTTCGCGATGTAAAGCGCCCCCACAGGGGCGCGACGGAAAATAGCCGGCTCACGCCATTGAAGGCCTGACCCGGCTGACGCCCGCTCCCCTCCAGAAAGGCGGAGGCGCGGACCAGCCGGACGGGAGGCACAACAGGACCGCCAGACGAAAACGGAAACCGCCCGCCCCTCTTTCCGGCCTGCTCAGGTGCCGGCAGTCTCGAGAAAGCGTGCGACGTCCGACGGCGCGAATTGCGGATGCAGGATTGCCCGCAGCGCACCGCGTCCAAGGGCACGGAGATCATCGTTGAAATCGCCCAGCCGTGGCGACAGACCGATCAGCTCGATCCCGGCGTCATTTGCGCGGGCATGCAGCGTCGCCAGCGCCTGATCCCCGGCCGGGTCGTCATCGCGCAGGACGTAGAGACGGCGCAGCAGTGGCGGAAAGATCAGTGCAGCGAGATGCGCCGAGGACAGGCAGGCGGCCAGCGGCAGATCTGGCAGGACCTGCCGCAGCGACAGCACCGTCTCGATGCCTTCGCCGGCAGCGAGCACGTCGGATGCCACCCCGAAGCGCACGGCATGGCCGAGCAAGCCGCCCAACGCACGGCGCGGATGATCAACCGGCGCCTTGCCACGGCCGTCCTCCGCCAGCCAGGTGCGATGCACACCGGTCAGGGTGCCGTCGAGATCAGTGACGGCGGCGATCATGGCGGGCCAGGTCTCGGTCGGACTGTCCTCGTCCGGGCGGTAAAAGCAGCGCGGATGGAAGCGCAGGGCTCCGCTTCCGTGCAAAAGCGTAATCTCGCGTCTACGGAAATACGTTTCCACGGGCGTGCCCGCGATCGGCCCGGACATGGCCCAGAGTCGTCGCGCCGCTTCGGAAGAGTTGGCAGGACCGCGTTCCTGCGCGGGACAATCCCTTGAAGAAGGTGCCGGATCGGGATGCGGCAGGCTGAGAAAGGCACGAGCCTCGCCGGCCACATCGTGGAAATCCACCAGGCCGAGGCTTTCGCGGATCACGTCGAGCAGGTCGCCATGCTCGCCCGACTGTGCGTCCGTCCATTTTCCCGCCCTGCCGTTGACGGTGTCGTGCAGCCGGACGAACAGCGACCGGCCAGGCGCATTCCGCACGTCGCCGACCAGCCAGTAATTGCCGTGACGGCGACCAGCAGACAGATACCGACGGCACACTGCCTCCGCATTCTCCGCCAGACGACGGGCCAGATCGCCCACGTCATGCAAGGTCATCGCCTTGCCCTCCTGTGTCGGGACCGCCTGCGTCGAGGGCGATCGCCAGCCAGCGATCGGTGGTCATCCATGAAATCGTCTTGCGCCGGCCAAGGTCAAGCAGATGTGCACCACCACTGAAGGTCCCGATCCGGGGACGTGAACAGCTATTGGCCCACTGGAATCCCCATCGGCCCCGCAACCGGAAGGCGCGTGCGCAACGCATTACGAATTCCACCACCTGCTGCGGATCTCCGGTTGTCTCGTCGTGCATCCAGAGCTTGGTTCCACCATATTTCGGTTCCACGGAAAGCCGGAACCCGTCAGACGGCGGGTCTTCCGCCGCCAGTTCGTCCATGAACGCGTTGTAGAGGTCGAGCGCCTTGGCAGCGTTTTCCACCGTGCCCACGTCGAGAACGCAGGAAAAATGCGTGAAGAAATCGGCCATCGAAATGACTCCCGAAACGAAAAAACCCGGCACAGTGGCCGGGCTCGTAAAAACGTCTTTACGGAAAAGCGTGCAGTCGTCTTTCAGGAAGCACGCTCCATCAGCCTGCGGGCCTTCTCTTCCACATCCAGCCGCGTGTCCTGATTGGCCTTTGTCCGCGCCAGCGCCGTGATCCCCTGCACGAAGTCGAACACGCTCTCGGGCTTGCGCCCTTCCTCGTGCAGCACAGTTTCGATAATCTTCGCGGTTTCCGGTTTCGAGAACCCGCGACGACGCAGGAAGGTCTCACGATCCTCATCGGTCTTAGCCACCAGCGCTCGACGCGAGGCCTGAATGCCGGAGACGAACGAGGCCGGGCTGGCCGTTGCAAAATTCCGCAGCGCTGGTGTCGCCTGATGCACGAAACGGGATGCTGCGAACTTGCTATGCCTGATCGTGATCTGTTCGAAACTTTCCACGCCCCAGAGCATCCTATTTTGACACACTCCGCGCAGATAGAAGGAGGCAATGCCGAGGCTCTTGCTGCCGACTTCCGAATTCCAGGCATAGAAACCCCGGAAATAGAGATCGGGGTCGCCATTGGGCAGGCGTCCTGCCTCGATCGGATGCGTATCGTCGACCAGAAACAGGAACACATCGCGATCTGACGCATACAGCGTGGTCGTTTCCCTGGTGATATCCACATAGGGATTATGGGTCATGGTAGCCCAGTCGATGACACCGGGCACTTTCCAGTTGGTATCGCCCGTGCCGTCGCCGGCGATCTTGCGCACCGCACCGACCAGTTCGTGGTCCCAGATGCGGCCATAATCCGGACCGGTCACGGCGCGCAGTTCCATCCGCCCGTCCTCGGTTTCCAGCGTTTTGACCAGTTCGGCGCGGTGCGACAACAGCCCGTGCTGCAGGTTGATCGCCGCCAGTGGAGCCGGAAGATTGCGCAGATAGGACGATGGTGCCCCCACCAGGCTGCACATCTGGCCGAACGACCAGTGCGTGGGCGCGATCGGGTCGTTTTGCCCCGGCACGGTCAGGGTCAGGCGCTCGGCATTGTCGCGCGAGGCCTCGACGCGAATGGCGCGGCTTTCCACTATGCGGGTGGTGGCCCGATCCGCACGGGCGAGCGTGGCGGCATGCAGTTTGGACAGGGACAGGTAACGCTCGTCATCGGGGCGGGAGAACCACTCCGAAGACACGCGGGCATTGCGCTCCCCACGCGAAGGATCGATCTTAAAGCCGCCGGACGCAGCACCATGGGACGCAGGGGGCAGGATGGTGGTCGTGGTCATGGAAAACTCTCCTCTGATGCCGGGTATTCGGCACCAAAGGCGAAGCCGCCCTCTTCCTCTGATCACCACTTCCCACGCGGGATCCCGTTTAACCGCAGAGACACCGTGCCCCTCGTTCCGGAACACGGCGAGGCCGCCGCCTCGCCGAAATCACGATAACGATTGGAAGAAACCAGAAAGTTGGGTTTGGGTGAGAAAGACAGCCTGTCATTCCGTGAGGGGCATACATCATAGTAGCCGATCGTAACCGCCCATAGTGTGTCATTCGGGCGATACGGACCGCCCTGCGAGAAGCTCCGCATGGGTACCGAGCCTTCGAGATACGAACTCGGTAAAGAGCCTTACACGCTTCGTCTTGCGTGCCTCTCCCTGTGTGAGAAACCAGAGCGTTCCGTGTCCGTGCAACTTGGTGCCGGGGACTCTCGCCAGCAGCGGATCGGCATCGCCGACGAAGCACGGCAGTTTCGTCATCCCGATCCCTTGCCGCGTTGCGACGATCTGCGTTTCAGCGTCCGGCGTCCTGAACGGAGCCCCTGTCGTGTGAATCTCTCCTTCGCGGGCCCAACCCGGAAGTCCATCAGTGTTTATGACGATCCAGCGGACAGGATCGGCCACACCGGCACGCCACGCGGTCAGGCGATCGCGTGCCATATAGATGCCGCTGGACAATTCGGGGCCTGGCAGGCCGTGAAGATTGGGCGGCAGTGTTTCCCGGTCCAGCACGATACGGATCGCAACGTCGGCTTCCCGGTTCGTCAGGTTCGCGACCGCGCCGGTCGGCAGGATCTCCATCTCGATATCCGGATGCATGCGGGAAAAATCAGCAAGATCCGGCATCAGCAGATGTGTCGCGAGGAACGGAGGCAGCGTCACGCGCAAAAGCCCGCGCACGCTCTGGTCGCGACCGAAAACGCGCGTTTCCAGTTGGTGCGACGACGCTTCCATCTGGTTCGCGAACTCGAGGATCTCCTCGCCCGCCGCCGTCAGGCGATAGCCCGTAGGCAGCTTTTCGAACATGTGCGTCCCGAGCCTCTCTTCAAGCTGAGCGATCCGCCGTAACACGGTTGAATGGTTTACCCCCAGATGCCCGGCGGCAGCCCGCACCGAGCCACCGCGCGCGACGGCCAGGAAGTAGCGAACATCGTCCCAATCGATCATGGTGCACTCCGGCACCGCACGGTGCGCCTTCCAAAGCCCATATCCGCCACATCGTGCGACATGACGCGCCGTCATCATAGCGTATAGCGATTAATTTTCCTCGGCTTTCAAGAGGCGACTACCGATCGTTCGACCGACGTCAATCGTCCGGCCGGATCGATTTCGCACCACCGATGTGCGCACTTTCGCACTCAACGCCTGCCCTCGGCCGGCCCATGTTGAGACCATCGGGAACCTCCCCGAACGATCAAAGATGAAGTCTGAAGGGAAAAATCATGGGAAAGCTTGAGGGCAAGGTTGCCGTCATCACAGGTGGATCGAGCGGCATGGCGCTGGCGAGCGCCCGGCGGTTCGTTGAAGAAGGCGCCTATGTGTTCATCACCGGACGACGACAGGAGACGCTGGACGAGGCCGTCAAGCTAATTGGCCGGAACGTGACCGGCGTACGCGGTGACGCGGCCAACCTCGACGACCTCGACCGTCTGTTCGATACGGTCAAGCGGGAAAAGGGCAGGATCGACGTCCTGTATGCGAGCGCGGGCACCGGCGAAGCGGCCCTACTGGGCGAGATTACCGAGCAGCATTTCGATGCGACCTTCAATCTAAATGCACGCGGTACGCTGTTCACGGTCCAGAAGGCGTTACCGCTGTTCAACGATGGCGGGTCGATCTTCATGACCGGATCGGTTGCCTCGATCAAAGGTTTTCCCGGTTACAGCGTGTACGCGGCGAGCAAGGCGACGCTGCATGCCTTCGCACGTGGGTGGCTCAACGAACTGAAGGACCGGAACATCCGGGTGAACGTGCTGCACCCGGGGCCGATCGCCACACCGATGCAGGACCAGGTTCTCACCGCGGAAGCAAAGCAGATGTTCGAATCCCTGATCCCGCGGGGAACGATGGGTCGTCCCGAGGAAATCGCGGCAGCCGCGCTGTTTCTTGCTTCAGACGATTCCAGTTTCGTGAACGGAATGGAACTCTGTGTCGACGGCGGCTTCTCGGCCATCTGAACCCACTATCGGAGGACGGGACGCGTTCGTTGCTGAACATTTCCCGCTCTCTGCGATATCGCCGTGAATAAAGATTGGAAACACGCCAATGAGCTACGCAATCATCGGTTTTGGCAGGATTGGCCAAGCCCTCGCTCATGCCTTCGCCCGCAAGAACATCGACGTCACCGTCGCGAGCCGTCGTCCGCCCGAGGCGTTGGCGCCACAGGCTCAGGCAATTGGACCCACGATCCTCGCGAAGTCGTTGCGGGAGGCGCTCGAGACCGACACGATCATCCTGGCGGTTCCGTTTGAGCAGCACGGCGAAGTTGCGAAGGCCCTGCCGGACTGGACAGGCAAGACAATCGTCGACGCGATGAACTCGCTTGCTCCCCTTGAGGAAATGGATGGCCTCCTGTCCTCTGTCTTCGCCGCAAAGGCATTCACTGGTGGCAGGTTTGTAAAAGCGTTCAATCACCTGATTGCCACCACCCTGGCCACCGACCCGGTCGTCGAGGGTGGGCACCGGGTCGTCTTTCTGTCGAGCGACGACGAGGGTGCGACCGCTCCCGTCGCGACGCTGGCCAGGGAACTCGGGTTCGCTCCGATTAATCTGGGGAAACTCAACGAAGGCGGCACGCTGGTGCATGCACGCGGTCGCGTTTGGGGACCGCTCATTTTCCAGGATGTGTTCAAGAAGGAGCCATGAGTGCGCACGGGCCGGGCCTCGCCCCCTATTCGGCCCGCAGATGAAACTGTGTGATTTCGGCTGGCACGCCCAGTCGAAGCGCAAAGCCGGGCCATAGGCCGGTCCCGTTACTGACATACAGCGTCATGCCGCCCACCTGGTAGCGCCCGGAGACAAAGCCGTTATTGCCACGCGCGACGAGCCGGTCGAGGCCACGGATCATCCCGCCATGCGTATGACCCGAGAGCTGAAGCGCGACCCCACGCGCCGCCGCGGCCCGGGCGTCGCCGGGCTGATGATCGAGCAGCACGACCGGTGCATGTGTCGGCGCGCCTGACAGCGCGGCGTCGAAATCCGGCTCCATCTCACCGTGTCGACGCGCCGAGCGATCCGTTACACCCGCGATCACCAGATGAGCAGTTTCGCGCGTTATAACCTTGTGCTGGTTTTCCAGCATATCGAAACCCAGTGCCGACAGGTTCCGTATCCAGGCAGCGTAATCGAAGAAATATTCATGGTTGCCCGGAGCGGCCAGTACGCCATCGGGCGCATGCAGGGCTGCGAGCGGTGCGACGTCGGCACGGCGCATCTCTACCGACCCGTCGATGAAATCCCCCGTCACGACAATCAGGTCGGCGCTCGCCGCGTTCGCCCGCTCCACGACACGAGCGGCCCACTTAGCAGAGAAGAGCCGCGTGATATGCAGATCGCTCAACTGGAGCAGCCGATATCCGTCGAATTGCGCGGACAAACCGCGTATGCCGACGGTCACGTCCCTGACGAGGGGTACCCGCAGCGCGTTCGCGACGCCGATGGCGGCAAGCAGCCCGGCCAGTGCGCCCACGACAACCCGGGCCGGCGTGCCGATAAAAACCGGTTGCCACTCGACCAGCGCGATCACCAGCGCGCCGAGATCAAGCGCGAGCTGCAGCAGCGTGAGAAACAGAATTGTCCCGACTGCCCAATTGAACAGGATGATGAGCGGTCGCGGAAATTCAGGCGCGAACACCGAGCCTGAAGAGAGCCTGCTCCAGAACTGGTATTGCGACGCCACGATGACGAAGACGGACGCCAGGAGTTTCACAGCGATCGGAAGAGGGAGTGGCCACAACCAGTTCAGAATTACGATCGACAGGAGCAGGCCGAAAACGATAACGCGCACCAGTATGGATATCCTCATGGATAGGTGGGCCCGACGGCGTGTGTTGGCCGTCGGCGCCCTGGGCCAATCTGCGAGCTTGCCCTGTATCGAAGCGCTGTTCGCGCGATCGTGTCATGCGAAGCGTTCGCCGACCATCTCCTCGCTTTTTGTCCACAGGGCTTCGGCGTGTGCCGGATCAAGAGCGTAGGCGCGTACGCCCGCGTTGACCAGACTGATCGGCTGGTCGTTCGGCACGACATCACTGACGTGGCAATCCTCGCAGTAATGAGCGCCTACCGCACCGGCTTCAGCCACGACGCCGGCCCAGACCGAGGTTGCAGCCCCCTGCGGAATGCTCTTGAACTGGAACGGCTTCTGGCCCTCGGCGGTGGCCTGCTTGTTGATCTGGTCCAACATGGCTTCGATCTCCCCGGGTGCCATGTGCCGCGCCAGTTCCGTCACAATCCCACCGGGGTGAACCGCCGTCGCCCGCACGCCCCGTGCGCGATGCCGCGCATCGAAGGCAACGGCGAAGAG
Organism: Gluconacetobacter diazotrophicus PA1 5; assembly: GCF_000067045.1. Lineage (NCBI taxonomy): Bacteria > Pseudomonadati > Pseudomonadota > Alphaproteobacteria > Acetobacterales > Acetobacteraceae > Gluconacetobacter > Gluconacetobacter diazotrophicus. The sequence goes on along the minus strand of NC_010125.1, from coordinate 2,871,185 downwards.
AATATTGGCGGTCTTGGAACGTCCATAGGCCACGAACGGCACGTACGGCGTGTGCTCGAAATTCGGATCGTCGAGATCGACATCGGCGAAGCGATGTCCGGCCGAGGACACATTGACCAGTCGTGCGCCGTCGCGCAGTAGTCCGGCAATTCGGTTGACCAGAACGAAATGTCCCAGATGGTTGGTGCCAAACTGCGTCTCGAACCCGTCCTTCGTATGCCCGAATGGTGTCGCCATCACGCCCGCGTTGGCGATGACCAGGTCGAAGGGCGTGCCTTGCGCATTCAGACGGTCGGCGCAGGCACGCACACTTGCCAGATCCGCAAGGTCGAGCGCGGTGAGTTCGAACGCTCCGCCTCCTTGCGACGCGGCCACGCGAACCTGATCGGTTGCGCGTTCCGCTTTCGCAAGATCGCGCGCCGCGCCCACGATATGCGCGCCATGACCTGCCAGTGCCCGGGCCGTTTCAATGCCCAGTCCGGCGGAAACGCCGGTCACGAGAACGCGCTTGCCTTTCAGGGATATGCCGGAGAGAACATCGTCGGTCGTCGAGGTCGCGTCAAAGATCTGAGTCATGGGTAGAACTCCCTTGGAACGGTGCGGGCACTTCTTGCCGATATGGCAACATTGGCTCTATGTGGAGCATCGCTCCGTTTGATATATACGGAGGATAACTCCGTTTAACAAGAGGGGGTCCGGTGACCGACGTGAAAAAGCCTCGCCGTCGACCGCGCAGCGACGGTCAGCGCAATAGGGAACATCTCCTGGCAGTGGCCAAAGCCGCGTTTATGATGGGTGAAGTCGACATCGCTTTGGATGAAGTCGCACGCCGCGCGGGCGTGGGGATTGGCACGCTCTATCGTCATTTTCCCAGCCGCGACGCTCTCATCGAGGCGGTTTATCGCGTTGAACTGGACCGCCTTGCCGAAGCGGCTCCTGTTTTGGCTGCGCAACATCCTCCAGTGGAGGCGCTTCGCGCATGGATGCGACTGTTCGTGGATTACATCGCTGCCAAGCAGGTCATAGCCCCGGCACTCAACGGACTGGTGAGCGGCACGGGAGCCCTCTATGCGCAATCGGGCGATATTCTCAAAGCCGCAGCCAACGACCTAGTGTCGACTGCCGTCGCTGCAGGAGACCTACGCGACGATATTGAACCGCTGGATCTGCTGCGGGCGCTGGCGGGCGTGTCGAATTTCGCGGCCGGTCCCGGGTGGGAAAGTAGTGCAAAACGCTTGGTCGATATCCTCATCGCGGGCTCGCGACCATCGGTTTCCTAGATCGCCCGCGTCGAGATTTTGCCTGCTTCGCGACGCCGCACATGTGTGTTGCGCCGTCCAATAAGCAGGGGCTAGCGGAATGTCTTCTACTGGTCTCAAGCGACGTTCATTTAAAGATACGCGTGTTGATCATAGAACACCCGGCGGCGGTTGGCACGCGCAGTGATGACGGTCCACAGAATCACTCGTCGTTCGAACCGAGAGCAAGATGTACCGCTCGCCCAGTTAGCGTTTGGCGACGGCGGCCCGGTTGCGGAGGGCTTCGTAGATAGGCGCCTCCTGCATGCCGTCCGCGACTAGCATCGCGGCGAAGCTCCCGGAGAGAAGCGGCAGCAGCAGGCTGGTCGCATTGGTCATCTCCGTGACGAGAATGATTCCCGTCAGGGGCGCACGGACGGACCCAGCGAACATCGCGGCCATTCCGACAATAACGAAGGGAGCGGTATCGCCCGCCAGACGCGGTTCAAGCACATGTGCGATATCGCCGCAGCCGAGCCCGGCAAGTGCGCCGAGCGCCAGCATGGGCGCAAACAGGCCGCCCGGCGTCGCGGCCGCATAGGAGAGCGCTCCCAGAGCCAGACGCAAGACGAACAGCCCCGAGATGACCGACCATGCGATGGTGCCATTGATCGCGCTTTGCGTCAGCCAGTCTCCGCCTCCCGCCAGATGCGGGGTCAGCCAGACGACGACGCCTGCCAGAGCGCCGATCAGCGCCGCGCGCGTCTCCACTCCGACCGGCAGACCTTCCGCGAACCGCAGTGTTGTAAGGACAGTCCGGTTATACAGGACGGAGAGGACACCCATCGCGAGCCCGGTCAGCAGAAACAGGAGCTGGGTCGAAACGTCGATCACTGCGGGCGCTACAGAGACCATGAAATCCGGGTTCCCACCCAGCATGGCGCGGGCCACGAGAATGGCGGAGACGGAGGCTCCCAGTGCCGAGCAGACAGTGCGGGCTTCGAAGCGGCCGACGAGTTCTTCCAGAACGAAGATGGCCCCTGCCCCCGGCGCGTTGAACGCGGTCGCGAGACCCGCCCCGGCGCCCGCCGCCAGCAAGACCCGACAGTCCGACCGGCCGAGCCGGAGCACGCGGCCGATTGTGTTCGCAGCCGTTGCCCCCATCTGCACGCTCGGTCCTTCGCGCCCGAGTGCCAGCCCGCCACCAATCGCAAGCAAACCACCGACGAATTTCACAGGTATCAGACCAGCCGAAGCGGGCGTGGTCGATCCGGCCAGGACAGCCTCGACATGCGGAATACCGCTGCCAGAGGCGAGCGGGGCCAGCCGCCGCACCATCAGCGCCGCAAGGAAGGAGGCAAGGCTCGATGCCAGAATCAGGAGCAGGCCGGCCGGAAAGCCGTGCCACGGACCAAGAGCGAACGCCGTGCGCAACCCGTCAGACCATTCGAGGAGCAGCCGGAACGATCCGCAGATCACGCCCGCGACGAGGCCCGTCAGGATCGACAGCAACGAAAGAACCGTCAGGCCGCAGGGAGGATCGTTTTCAGGCGTTTGTATCACGGGGTTTTTCCAAGCCGCAGCGCGTTGGTGATGACCGTGACGGAGGAGAGCGCCATGGCCGCGCCTCCGATCATGGGCGACAACAGAAGCCCGAATACCGGGTAGAGGACGCCCGCCGCGACCGGGATGCCGATCCCGTTGAACAGAAACGAGAACGCCAGATTCTGCCGGATGTTGTGCATCGTGTCATGCGCCAGAGTCCGGGCACGAACCAGCGCGCCGAGACTGCCATGGGCCAGCGTAATCCCCGCGCTCTCGATGGCAACGTCCGTTCCCGTACCCATGGCAATGCCGACGGACGCGGCGGCGAGCGCGGGAGCATCGTTCACGCCATCCCCCGTCATCGCCACATGCGCCCCCGCTGCCTCAAGCCTCCGGATAATGTCCGCCTTGTCCTGCGGCTTCAGTCCGGCGTGGATTTCGGCAATATTCCCAGCAGCCTTCGCCACAGCGGCGGCGGTCGCCTCATTGTCGCCCGTGAGCATAACGATGCGCAACCCATCGGCGTGCAGGGCCGCAAGCGCCGCCTTCGTATCCGCCCGCAGGGGATCGGCCACCGCGATCAGCCCGGCCAACCTGCCATCGATGGCGACAAACATCACGCCCGCGCCGTCCTGACGCCGCGCCCCGGCCGTCGCCTCCAGCGGCGCGGTATCGACCCCCGCCTGCTTCAGCCGTTCGGCATTGCCGATCACCACCTGATGCCCGTTCACCGTTCCGCTGACGCCCAGACCGGGCTGCGAGGCGAAATCCCCGACCGGCGCGGGTTCGCCGTGGCGCTCCTTCAGCGCCCGGACCACGGCCTGCGCCAGCGGATGCTGCGACTCCGCCTCGACCGACGCCGCCGGACGCAGCACCTCATCCTCCCGCCAGCCCTCCGCGACGTCCAGCGCGATCAGCTTCGGGTGCCCTTCAGTCAGCGTGCCGGTCTTGTCCACGACCAGCGTGTCCACCTTGTCCACTGCCTGCAATGCGCCCGCGTCGCGCACCAGCACACCCTCGCGCGCGCCGCGCCCGGTGCCGACCATCACCGACATCGGCGTCGCCAGACCCAGCGCGCAGGGGCAGGCGATGATCAGTACCGAAATCGCGTTGAGCAGCGCGTGACCGAAGCGCGGCGCCGGACCGACGGCATACCAGACGATGAAGGTCACGATAGAGACAGCAAGCACCAGCGGCACGAACCAGCCCGAGACGCGGTCTGCGACGGTCTGGATCGGCGCGCGCGAGCGCTGGGCCGAGGCGACCATCTTGACGATGCGCGCCAGCATCGTGTCGCTGCCGACCGCCTGCGCCTCGATCTCCAGACTTCCTGTGCCGTTGATGGTGCCCCCTGTCACCGGATCGCCGGCTTTCTTCTCGACGGGCGCGGGCTCGCCGGTGATCATGGATTCATCGACGCTCGACGCGCCGTCCAGCACCGTGCCGTCAACGGGGACAGATTCTCCCGGCCGGACGCGCAACCGGTCGCCCTTCATAACGTCCTCGACCGGAACATCCTGCTCCCTGTCGTCGGCACCGATGCGGTGCGCCTGTTTCGGCGTGAGGTCCAGCAGCGCACGGATGGCGTTGCCGGTCGCCGCACGAGCGCGCAGTTCCAGCACCTGGCCGAGCAGCACCAGCGCCACCACGACGCCCGCCGCCTCGTAATAGACGGGCAGCGTGCCATCCGGCGTCCGGAAGGTCGCAGGGAAGACATTGGGCGCGAAGGTCGCGGCAAGGCTGTAGCCGAAGGCCGCGCCGACGCCGAACATGATCAGGGTGAACATGTTGAAGTGCAGCGTAGGCAGCGAGGCGAGGCCACGCTGGAAGAATGGTAGTCCCGCCCAGCAGACGATGGGCAGCGTGAGCGCGAGTTGAACCCAGGGCGAAAGAACGGGCGGAAGGAGGCGCAGCCCGACATCTCCGCCCATCGAGACGATCAGCAGGGGAACGGCGAGCGCCGCGGCCACAATCAGGCGCCGCGTGAAATCCTTCAGTTCGGGGCTTTCCTCGGACTGACCCGCCGGTTCCTCCGGCTCAAGCGCCATGCCGCAGAGCGGGCAGTTTCCCGGATCGTCCCGCCGGATCTGCGGATGCATCGGGCAGGTCCAGATCGTATGTGAGCCGGCGGAAGGAAGCGCGGCCTTCATTGAAGTCGGCGACGCATGCTCCGGATCGTGGCGCGTCATAGCATGCCGCATCTGGTGATTGTTCATTCCCGGCATCGACGGCATGGCGCCGGTTTCGTCCGCCTGCTGAAGCGTCATGCCACATTTCGGGCATTTGCCAGGCTGCGTCTCCCTGACTTCCGGATGCATCGGACACGTCCAGACGGTTCCAGGCGAGGATGGGCGCTGGTCGCCCGGCTGATGCGTCTGTGACATGCCATGTCCCTCGATTGGAGCCGCAGGAGGCCTGACCACTGTAATCGGCCGGCAATTATCCAGTAGCATGTTTCAGCAAAAATGGCGGAATGAACGCTATCAAGAACGGATCGTCTCTATCTCTGATGTCCGCGATGCTTGCGCTAAGTCGCTTCCTGTCGCCACGCTGGGCTGTGTCCCGAGGTGTGGTGTAGGAGCGAGTCTGGCTGCTGAGGCGGCCATCGCCGGTCTTTGATAGGGTTCGGGTGCGAACTGAACCTGAAGGACCTGACGATGACCGACGAGAAGATGGCGCTGCTGGAGCTTGTGGAGCAAGCGTCGGATGGCGATTTTGTTCGTGAGATGCTGGCGTTCGCTGCCGATCGGATGATGGAGATGGAGGTTGAGGCCCGGACCGGTGCGCCGCTTGGCGCGCGTTCGGCCTCCCGCTCGACCCAACGCAACGGCTACCGCGCTCGGAACTGGGACACCCGGGCGGGCACGGTGGAGCTTGCGATCCCGAAGCTACGCAAGGGCAGCTATTTCCCGACCTTCCTGGAGCCGCGGAAAACGGCGGAAAAGGCACTGCTGGCGGTCATCCAGGAAGCCTACGTCCAGGGTATTTCCACGCGATCGGTCGATGATCTCGTCCGCGCGATGGGCGCCGGGGGCATCTCCAAAAGCCAGGTCAGTCGTCTGGTGGGCGAGATCGACGAACGGGTCAACAGCTTCCTGTCTCGGCCGATCGAGGGCGAATGGCCGTATCTCTGGATCGACGCCACCTATCTGAAACTGCGCCAGGGTGGCCGGATTGTCTCGATTGCCGTGATAATCGCCGTGGGCGTAAATACGGACGGCCGTCGTGAGGTGCTCGGCGTGGCGACGGGACCGTCCGAAGCGGAAGCGTTCTGGACGGATTTCCTGCGCTCCCTGGCCGATCGCGGCCTGCGCGGCGTGAAGTTGGTGGTGGCCGACGCGCATGCCGGACTGCGGGCCGCGGCCGGTCGCGTGTTCAATGCGACCCTGCAACGCTGCCGGGTGCACTGGCTGCGCAATGCGCTCGCCCATGCCCATGCGAAGCAGCGTCCTGCCATCTCGGCCCTGTTGCGCACGATCTTCACGCAGGAAACCGCCGAGGATGCGTCACGCCAATGGCGGCACGTCACCGACAAGCTGCGCGAAGGCTTTCCGAAGCTGGCCGAATTCATGAAGCGGACGGAAGTGGACGTGCTTGCCTACATGGGCTTTCCTCGGGAGCATTGGACGCAAATCTCGTCGACGAACCCGATCGAGCGGGTGAACAGGGAGATCAAGCGTCGCTGCGACGTCATCGGCATTTTCCCCAACGATGCCGCCATTATCCGCCTCGTCGGCGCGCTGATGCTCGAACAGAACGACGAGTGGGCGGTCTGCCGACGTTACATGACGCTGGAAGGACTGGCCGCCATCAGCCATAATCCCACAATCAGCCTGCCCGCCGTGGCCGCCTGATAACCTCGAACCCTTCGAGGAACGGTGCTCCTACACCACACCTCGGGACACAGCCCCACGCTGCTGTCCGTTCAAGATGCCCGATTTCAAGTTGCGCCATCGGCACGCACCTCCGATGGTCTCGCGCGTGACATCCGCACATATGATACGGCCTCCTCGAGAGCTACCGACTGGTAAACCGGGCGACGAGGACGCCGCATTAAGTACGAAACCGGTCTATCTATTCCAGCAGGGCATAATCGTTAGTCCCGGGCGCTCCCTAGGACCACTCCAATCGATCGATCAAATTCCTCTCCGTCACCTAATCCTTGGCAGAGAGGAAACCAGACCAATGACCCAATTCACCGCTTATACGACCGATACCGCTCCCGAAGCCGCCCGTCCCATTTTCGAGGGTGTCAAGGGCGCTTTCGGCTTCGTACCCAACCTGCAATCCTACATGGCCGAATCACCGGAGCTGCTGGCAGGTTATACGGCACTCTGGGATCTGTTTTCCAAGACGACACTGACCGCTCATGAGCAGCAGGTCGTTTACCTCACCTCGAACTACGAGAATGAGTGCCGTTACTGCATGGCCGGTCACACGACGCTGGCCAAAATGCAGAAGATGGAAGCGGCCGTGATTGAGGCTTTGCGTGCCGGCAAGCCCTTGCCGGATGCGAAGCTGGAAGCACTCCATCACTTCACGACGTTGGTTGTCCGTAACCGCGGCCAGGTCGCCGACGCCAATGTCGACGCTTTTATCAATGCCGGTTTCACCCGCCGCAACGTGCTTGAGGTTGTGCTGGGCGTCGCCACCAAAGTGATGAGCAATTACACCAACCACATTGTCCACACGCCCCTCGACGATTTCATGAAGGGGAATGAATGGACGAAGCCGACCGGCAACGCGTCGTGATTTTCGGGCGCCCGGCATGATGCCGGGCGCCCTTTTTTTGAAAGCTGGACCGGTGTTTTATTTCGATAACGAACGCATAAACGCGATCAGCCGGATCACATCTCCTGGAACGAGGCGCCCGATGGCGCGGGTCGAATACACGGCATTCACGATCGAGCCATCCGGTGCGAGGATGAAGCCGGTCGTTTCCAGAAAATGGCCTCGGCTGGGGTGGTGCATGTCATAGGCCCCAGTGCGTTCGACAATTGTCTCAACGTCAGCGGAATGGCCCAGCGGGAATGGCCAGTGATGTTTCGCGGCAAACGCAGCCGACGCCGTTTCGTCATCCACCGAGAACGCCATTACGTCGATTTCAGCCTCAGACAAGGCGTCGGCGGCCTGCGCAAATGCGGCGATCTGTTCATTGCAGAACGGGCACCAATGCCCCCGATAGATCAGGATAACCCGATATTTTCCGTTAAGATCGTTCGCCGGACGCAGTGTGCCTCCTCCCACCTCCGGGATCACAAGATTCGGGAACATATCGCCGTTTTTGAGCTGTCCTGTCATTTTCTTCCTCGTTGATATGGACGATAGCGTCGTGGCATGCGACTTCCAAAGTGGACTGTCCAGTCCATTATGTTGGAATTGAACCATGACCCGCGAGAGAACGATTACAAACCGCCCTTTGACGCCCCGTGGCGCGGCGACAAAACAGCGTATCGTCGAGGGCGCTGCCGAGTTGATCTATCTGCACGGCGCTGAAAACGTGAGCCTCGACACTGTGATGGAGGTAACGAACACCAGCAAATCCCAGCTTTATCATTATTTCGCCAATAAACAGGCGCTCATTCGCGACGTCATCGACCTGCAAACCAGTCGGATCCTGGCCGCCAACGCAAAGTCTCTCGGTGGGCTGGATTCCTTCGTCGCCTTGCGTGCATGGGGCGACATGATTATCGCAGCGTTTCGGGCCAGTGGCGGAATCGGTGGCTGCCCGATCGGCTCGCTTGCCAGCGAGCTGTCCACACAGTCGGAAGAGGCAAGGCTTCAGCTCAGGCAGAGCTTTTCAGACTGGAGCAACGTCATCGAGAACGGCTTGCGCCGGATGCGGCAGATCGGTCAGCTGGACTCGGATACGGATGTTGCCGCTGTGGCGGTGGCGATGGTCGCGGCGGTCCAGGGTGGAATAATTCTGGCGAAAACGAGCCGCGAAACCCGTCCATTAGAACTCGCCATCGACATGGCGCTTGCATATGTAAAACGACATGCCAGTGTTGTCGTCGGGTAGAGCGTCCATTCTGAAAATTGCCTGCGAGACCGCTCACACCATCGAATTCATCAGATCCTCGACAAATCCTGCGAACTGGCGTGCTTTCGCGGTCATCATGCGACCGGCCGGAAAAACGGCCCAGAGATCGATGGGGGGCAACGACCACCCTTCCAGCACCCGCACGACAGCGCCGCGTTCCAGTTCCGGCGCGAACATCCAGTCCGACGTGATGGTCAGGCCCATATCCGCCAGTATCGCGGCGCGCAATCCTTCGGCGGCACTGACGCGCAGCCGTCCCGAGACGGAAACCGACACCGCCGCCCCATCCCGCGTGAACGACCAGACGCTTGGCAGTTGACTGTAGATGACGGTGTCGTGGTTCGCGAGATCCGCAGGGTGCCGCGGTACTCCCGCGCGCGCCAGATAGGCGGGCGTTGCGATGACCGATCGCCGGCCGGTCGCGACTTTTCTCACAACGGCCGTGGAATCGGAGAGCGCACCCATGCGCAGGGAGATATCGACGCCCTCCGCCACGAGATCGATCATCCGGTCGTCGAGAAGGAAATCGACATCGAGTTGCGGATGCGCCGCCAGAAACGCGGGTAATTTCGGAATCACATGCAGGCGCGAAAACGTCGTCGCGGCCGACACCCGCAATCGCCCGGACAGCCCGATGCTCGCCCCTTTGGCGGCGAGTTCTGCTTCGTCCGCCTCCTGGATGGCGTTGCGCGCGCGTTCATAGAAGTTCTGCCCGGCCTCGGTCGGCGTCAGGCCGTGCGTGGTGCGGATCAGCAAGCTGACCTGAAGTCGGGCCTCGAGTTGCGCCACGGTCTTGGAAACCGCCGGCTGCCCCACGCCAAGCTGACGCGCCGCGGCTGAGAACGATCCTGTTTCCAGCACGCGCACGAACGTGGTCATCGCCTGATATCGGTCCATGCCATTCCTCCGAGGAATGACCTTTATCGCCCCGAGACGACTGCCATGTCGAGCGGCATGGACGATATCGTCTCCTTCACCCGGACAGGCCGGGCCAGAGAGAAAGAAGACCCGATGTTCGGACCCTTCATTGTCGCGGCGTCCGAACCGGCCATCGCGCACAGCATGCTCGCCTTCCAGCTCACCGGCAGCCCGCTGCTTCATGCCCTGTTGGCGTTGGTCGGGCATGTCCTCTCCGGCCCGCAAGCCCGCCAAGAAGGAGAAAACGACGATGCTTGATGTCTATGCTTTCGCGACGCCCAACAGCGTCAAGGTGCCGATCGCGCTGGAGGAACTGGGGCTTCCCTATACGCTGCACGGCGTCAATGTCCGCAAGGGCGAACAGAAGACGCCGGAGTTCCTCAGGCTGAACCCCAACGGCAAGGTGCCGGTCCTCGTCGACACGCCCGAGAGCGGCGATCCGTTCGTCCTCACGGAATCAGCGGCGATCCTCGTTTATCTCGCCGAGAAAACCGGGCGGCTTCTGCCGGCCAGCGGGGAAGAGCGCGCCCGCGTTTTCGAGCAGCTTTTCTTTCACGCGTCCGGTCTGAGTCCTGCTTTCGGCCAGTCCGGCTTCTTCCAGCGCTTCGCCGCCGAGCCTCAGCCCCTTGCCATCGAGCGTTTCGCCGCCGAAGCGACACGCACCCTGGGCGTGCTCGACGGCGTGCTGGCGGACCGCCCCTTCGTTGCCGGGGCAGACTTCACCATCGCGGACATCGCCCATTTCGGCTGGCTGTGGCGTCGTGGTTTTCCCAACATCACATTCAGTGACGCAACGCATGTCGCCCGCTGGTACGAGACGGTCGAAGCACGCCCGGCCGTGCAACGCGGCATCGCCCGCGTCGAAGCGCTCGTCCCGCAAGACTGACGTCATCCCTTTCAAGGAAAACATCATGTCCATGCTTTTCACGCCTTTCAGGGCAGGCGCGCTGTCGCTCGGTCATCGGGTCGTCATGGCGCCGCTCACCCGCATGCGTTCGGAACCCGGCGACAAGGCCGGTGCGCTCATGCGCGAATATTACGCCCAACGCACATCGCATGGCGGCCTCATCGTGTCGGAAGCCACGCCAGTCGCGCGGGAAGGATACGGTTATGCCGGAGCACCCGGCATCTACGACGATGCGCAGATCGAGGGCTGGCGCACGGTGACCGACGCCGTGCATGCCAGCGGCGGCAAGATCGTCATGCAGCTCTGGCACGTCGGACGGCAGTCCCACCGCGATCTTCAGCCGGACGGCGGCGCACCCGTGGCACCCTCCGCCATCCAGGCGGAAGGCGATGCCTACACGCCGAACGGGCCGGCGCCGTTCTCGATGCCGCGCGCGCTGGCGCTTCATGAAATTCCCGGCGTGATCGAGCAGTTCCGCCAGGGCGCGGCGCGTGCGAAAGCGGCCGGTTTCGACGGTGTGGAAATCCACGGTGCGAATGGTTACCTGCCCGACCAGTTTTTGCAGGACGGCACCAACCACCGCACTGACGCGTATGGCGGCCCGATCGAAAACCGCGCGCGCTTCCTGCTGGAAGTGACGCAGGCGGCCATCGATGTGTGGGGCGCGGATCGCGTCGGCGTGCGGCTGAGCCCAAGCGGCACTTACGGTTCGATGTCCGACAGCAACCCGCAGGAGACCTTCGGCTATGTCGCGGAGAAGCTGGACGAAATGGGCATCGCCTATCTCCATGTCGTCGAGCCGCGCATCAAGGGCACGGAACTGGTCGCCGAGAGCGATGCCGTCGCGGCCCGGCATTTGCGCGGCGCCTTCAGCGGCACGCTCATTGCCGCCGGCGGTTTTGATGGCGCCAGTGCCGAGGCGATCATCCGGGCAGGCGACGCCGATGCCGTCGCTTTCGGGCGGGCGTTCATCAGCAATCCCGATCTGCCGGAGCGTCTGCGACGCAATCTGCCGCTGAACCCGTATGACCGTTCGACCTTCTACGGCGGCGATGCGCATGGCTACACCGATTATCCGGCGCTTGAATCCGTCGGGTGAGATCTCATTCCGGCCCGGAATGACCAATAGTCGTCCGAGCCGTCATCCCCCATGCAGCAGACCGCTCTATCTCAAGCATGTCGCTACGACTGACAAAGGAAACGACCATGTCACTTCAGGCAAAACTCGATGCCTTTAAGGCCGATTTCGAAGCCGGCAAGCCGCCCTATAACGTGCCGCATGCGGTCATCGAGGTGATGCACCGTGCCACTGCCGAACTGATCGCCGCCGGTGCCGCCGAGAAGGCGCTCAAGGCCGGTGACAGGGCCCCGGATTTCACACTGAACGATCCGGAAGGCAATCCCGTCTCCACCGCCGATCTTCTGGCGCAGGGTCCGCTGGTCGTCAGCTTCTATCGCGGTGTCTGGTGCCCTTACTGCAACATGGAACTGCAGGCGCTCGAAGCCGCCCTGCCGTCGTTCCGCGCACTCGGCGCGAACCTGATCGCCATCTCGCCGCAGACGGCGGTCAACAGCCGCAAGTCGGTGCGCCAGAACGCGCTTGATTTCCCGATCCTGTCGGACACGCATAACGATGTGGCCGCAAAATTCCGCCTGCGTTTCGCGCTGCCGGATTATCTGGTCGAACTCTACCGGAACCTGAAGAACGATCTGCCGGGCTTCAACGGCGATGACAGCTGGACCCTGCCGATGCCGGGCCGCTTCGTGATCGGCCAGGACGGCGTGATTCTCTATGCCGAGGTCAACCCGGACTATACCCGCCGCCCCGAGCCTGAAGACATGCTCCCGGCCCTGCGCAAGGCCGCGAACGTCACGGCCTGATCCGCGCGATATTCCACGCCAGCCCGACATGTTGTTCCAGGCTGGCGCGGACGACATGAAAACGGAAGACAGACGATGACACCGAGAGAAAAAGGCAACGCGGCAACACGCGCCCTGATGGGGCCTGAGTCGTCCGAGCGCCTTGCCACCGCCGCCGCGTCCAACACGTTCGGGGCCGATATCGTCGGATACGCGGTCGATCACGTCTTCGGCGATATCTGGACGCGCGATGGTCTCGACCAGCCGCGCCGAAGCCTCATTACCATGACAGTCATGGTGGCGCTGCGACAGCCTCACGAATTCGGTCTGCATATGAATTTCGCGCTCGACCACGGTATGAAGCTGCGCGAGATCGAAGAAGCGCTGATCCAGATGCTCCCTTATGTCGGATTTCCAGCCATCTCGAGCGTCCTGCCGATCGCCACAAAAATCATAGCCGCGCGTGGGCTGGACAAGACGGCCGATTATGCAGGCCATCGCGGCCTTCTCTGAAACAAGGCAGGGGCCGCAGGCATCGGAACGCGGCATGACCCTGTCTGCGGTCCCTATTTCGTTTCCTCCCGCTCCCCTTCACTCCTGGAGACCCGACAATGCAACGCACCTTTCTGATTACCGGCGCCAGCAAGGGTATCGGCCTGGCTCTGGCGCATAATCTGGCAAAGCAGGGTCATCGCGTCGTCGGTCTGGCGCGCAATGCACGGACGGCTTTCCAGGCACCCTTGTGCAGGCGGATCTTGCCGACAGCGATGCAACGGCACGCCTGTGCACCGAGCTTGCGGAGCAACACGCTTTCGATGGTGTCGTCAACAACGTCGGCCTCGTCAGAGCACAATCCCTTGAAGAGGTTTCCCTGTCCGCTCTCGACGAGGTCATGCGGGTCAATCTTCACCCGGCTGTCCTGACGGCCCAGGCCTTTCTGCCGGGAATGAAGGCGCGTGGTTGGGGACGCATCGTCAACATATCCAGCCTGACAGCCCTTGGAGCCGTGCAACGGACCGCCTATGCCGCGGCGAAGTCGGCACTGATCAGCTTTTCGCGGGGGTGGGCCCTCGAACTTGCCACGACCGGGATCACGGTCAACACCGTCGCTCCTGGTCCGACAGAGACCGAATTGTTTCGCGCCAACAACATGCCCGGCAGCGATGGTGAAAAACGCTATCTGTCGGGTGTTCCCATGAAGCGGTTCGGAAGACCGGAGGAAGTGGCGGCGGCGATCGCGTTTGTGCTGTCGGAAGACGCATCGTTCATGACGGGGCAGACCCTGCATATCGACGGCGGCGCTTCGATCGGAAGAGCCTGAGGTGGCGCTGGCGCCCGATCCGGCCTCTGACGGGGTGGTGCTCGTCCTGCGAGAACGATCCCTGCGGCTGAATGAAACGCCGGTCCCGCACCGGTCTTCTCCACAACAGTCGTCATTTTCCCCACCATGAGTATCCCGGCCGACATATCGAAAGGATGGACGCCCATGATCCGCTTCTACTACCACCCGACGCCGAACCCCGCGAAAATCGCGCTGTTCCTGGAGGAGGCTGGACTTTCCTATGAAGCCGTGCCGATCGATACCAGCAAGGGGGAGCAGCACGCGCCGGCTTTCCGCAGGATCAACCCGAACGGCAAGCTTCCGGCCATCGTCGATACGGACGGCCCCGGCGGCCAGGAAGCCCGCGTCTTCGATTCCACGGCCATTCTTCTCTATCTGGCCGAAAAGACGGATCGCTTCCTCGGCACCGACGCCGACCGCCCGGAACTCCTGTCCTGGCTGATGTTTCTGGGCACCGGCCTCGGCCCGTTTTCCGGTCAGGCCGTGCATTTCCAGTATGCCGCGCCCGGCGGACTCGACTATGCCGTCAACCGCTACCGACGGGAAACAGAGCGGCATTACCAGGTGCTGAACGACCATCTGGAAGGCCGCTCCTTCGTCGTCGGCGAGGATTATACCATTGCCGACATGTCGGCATGGGGCTGGCTCGACCGCGCGCCGCGCGTGATGAAAGGGTCAGACACACCGCTGGCACCCTGGCCCAACCTGGCGCGCTTCATGAACCTCATGAACGCACGTCCGGCCGTTGCCCGTGCCCGCGCCGTCATGACCACCCATACTTTCAAGACCGAGATGGACGTGCAAGCGTTACGCGCGCTCTATCCCTCGAACTTCCCGGCATAATCGCGAAAGGTCCGTTACATGTCTTCATCGAATACCTACACCCCGCCGCCGGTCTGGACATGGAACGCCCAGAACGGTGGCACATTCGCCAGCATCAACCGCCCGGTCGCAGGCCCCACGCATGAGAAGGCGCTTCCAGTCGGCCGCCATCCGCTCCAGCTCTACTCGCTGGGGACGCCGAATGGCGTGAAGGTCACGATCATGCTGGAAGAGCTGCTGGCGGCAGGCCATGCAGGCGCCGAGTATGATGCGTGGCTGATCAAGATCGGGGAGGGCGATCAATTCGGTTCCGGTTTTACCGACGTGAACCCGAATTCCAAGATCCCGGCGCTCGTGGACCATAGTCTGGACAGGCCGCTGAACGTGTTCGAATCCGGCTCCATCCTGCTGTATCTTGCCGAGAAATTCGATGCGTTCCTGCCGAAGGATATCGCGGGTCGAACGGCGTGTCTCAACTGGCTGTTCTGGCAGGTCGGAAGCGGTCCGTATATCGGCGGCGGCTTCGGGCATTTTTATGCCTATGCGCCGGAGAAAATCGAATACGCGATCAACCGCTTCACCATGGAGGCCAAGCGCCAGCTCGACGTTCTCAACCGGCGGCTTGCCGAAAGCCCGTTCATCGCGGGCGACGATTACACGATTGCCGATATGGCGATCTTCCCATGGTATGGCGGCCTCGTGGAGGGCTGGATGTATAACGATGCCGCCACGTTCCTGAACGTACAGGACTATCCGCATGTCCGGGCCTGGGCGGACCGGCTGCTCGAACGCCCGGCCGTGCGGCGTGGTCGAATGGTCAACCGTATGGTCGGCGAGCCGTCAAGCCAGTTGCACGAACGCCATGACGCGTCCGACTTCGAGACGAAAACGCAGGACCGGCTTGCCCAGGGCTGATGTTTCGTGGACCGGTCCCGCTGAAAACCGGCCCTCGGCCGCCATCCGGACCAGGATGGCGGTGTTGTTCACCCTACCAGCGGGTCAGTGGCGGCAGGACCAGACGCGTCACGAGTGTCACGACGCCGCAGGCCGCCGAATACCAGACGGCGACATAAAGCGGGTCGTCGAACGGACAGGCCAGCGCGAAGGCCAGCGCGCCAAAGGCCGCGGCGGCGATCCCCACTGCCCAGGCCGTGCCGCGCGCATCCACCGGGGCGCCGCGCCGCGCGAACAGGCCGAGCGCCAGCACCGCCGGCAGGGACAATTCCACGATTTTCCGCGCGCAGACGATGCCGTGCGTCGGATCGAGCCGCTGCCAGAGCACGGCGGGACCGGCCTGAAGCACGTCCACCAGCCAGCCGAGCACGAGTGCCGCGAGGGCGAGCATGCCCACGATGCGCAGACCCCGTCGCGGTGAGCGTGTGGGATCGAGCGACAGGAGCGCCGTCGTCCCGCCGACGACGGCAATCACGGCCAGGCTTGCGGCCTTCCACCAGAAGCTCGGCATTCCCATGGCGTGCGGCATGTCCGGACGCATCAGACCCAGCTTCAGCACGAAGACGATCTCGATCACGCCGAGCGCCAACAGGATCGTCGCGTCCCGCCACGGCGTCCGCCGTCTGACGGGCCGCAGGCCGGTCGCGAGCCGATCGATCAGGGGATCAGTCGACATCACTACCTCGCATTACTAAAGCATTCATGCGGTTCAGACCGCGATGAATGTTGACCTTGACCAGCGTGGCGGACTGTCCCGTTCGGCGTGCCGCCTCCTCGATACTCAACCCGCGCAGCTTGACGAGGCGGATGGCTTCCGCCTGCGCTGGCTTCAACTGCCCGAGCAGGCGTTCCAGCGCATAGGCCGTCGTCACCTGCTCCTCATGATCCTGCACCGGCAGATCGTCGTCGAGCGGCGCATCATTCGCCCGGCTGGCGGCCCGCAACCGATCGATCCACTTGTATCGAGCGATCGCCGCGATCCAGGGGCCGAACTTCTGGGACGGATTGAATGTATGCCGTTTCTCGTGAACGGCAAGCAACGTGTCCTGTACTGCATCGTCAACCATGGATAGCGGCAGACGCCGGAGAAAGAAGCGTCTCAGCCAATCCTGGGCCTCTGCGAGCACGTGGCGATAGGCATCGGCGTCGCCCGCCTGAGCCGCCGCCATCCAGCGGCTCCAATCCGCTTCCGTCACGAACCCTCCGTCCCTGGTTACGGCGAGAGTCAGCTCCCGCCATCGTCGGCCAGCGTCAGCACAGGCTGCGCGCGCCAGGACGATGCGAACAACGCGTGCAGCGCCTCGATCCGTGGTGCGTCATATGTAGCGATATACGGATGATCCGGATAGCGGGCCGCGAAATTTTGGTGATCTGCCTCGGCTGGGTAGAATCCGTGATCCGGCGCCACCTGCGTTGCGATGGGGCGCGTGAAGACATGCGCCGCGTCGAGCTGCGCGATATAGGCATGCGCTTCCCGAGCCTGCTGCGCGGATCGGGTGTAGAGCACGGAGCGATATTGCGTGCCGTCATCCGGGAACTGGCGGTTCACCTGTGTCGGGTCGAGCGCAACAGAAAAGAAGATGCGCATCAGCGTGCCGTAGCTGACCTGCGTCGGATCAAAGTCGACTTCAACCGACTCTGCGTGTTCCGTATCGCCGCTGCTGACGGTCTCATAATCCGCCGTGTCGCGCGCACCGCCGTCGAAACCCGCGCGGGTCGCGGTCACGCCACGAATATGTTCGAACACGCTCTGCACGCCCCAGAAGCAACCACCTGCGAAAACGGTACTTGCATGGTGCGTCGCAGGCGCCGGTTCCGCCAGAACGGGCGCCGGAAGAATACGGGGGCCGGGCTCGCCCATTGCCGTGTGGCAGGCGACACCGAATGTGGTCAGCGCCACCAGGGAAACGCCGAAAAGTCCTGCTCGTGTCATGTTTCCAGTTCCTTCAGGCCGTATGGAATGAAAGTGCCACGCCGTTCATGCAGTAGCGCAGGCCCGTTGGCTGCGGTCCGTCATCGAACACGTGGCCGAGATGACTGCCGCAGGTCGCGCATCGCACCTCCGTGCGCTCCATGCCCAGGCTGTCATCGCCACGTTCCTGCACGGCGTGCGGCAGGGCGCTGTCGAAACTCGGCCAGCCGGTGCCGCTTTCGAACTTCGTGCGCGCGTCGAAGGCTGCCGTGTCGCATCCGGCACAGGCGAAGCGGCCGGGGCGATGCTCGGTCAGCAACGGGCTCGAATACGGCATTTCGGTGCCTGCCTCGCGCAGCACATTGTATTGCGCGGGCGTCAGCAGGCGGTGCCATTCGGCGTCGGTGTGCGTGACGGGATAATGCTCGGTGGCCCTTGCACGGCCGAACGCTGCCATGGCAACGGCGGCAAGAAAGAATTGGCGGCGGGATGTCATGCTGTGTCCCCCTTGTTTTGGGTTGTCACAGCGTTCTTCGCGAAAATTCCCTGTCCGGTTACGCGGGTAAGAAGAATTTTTTATTTCCGTCAGGAGATGGCGGAAACTGTAACCTTTCGGGCCTGGCCGACGAACGCATCCGCATCAACGCCTGACCATTCAGTCGGAAAGCCCGGACATGTTCTCATCACGCAGCGTGCGGCCGCGTCGCACGCCATCGCCCGTTATTCGAATCACCCACTGGATCGGCGCATTGTCGATGCTCGTCATGATCGGCAGTGGCTGGCAGATCTATAATGCCTCGCCCATTCTGCCTTTCGAATTCCCGGCCTGGGCCACATTGGGTGGCTGGCTGGGCGGCGGGATCGCCTGGCATTTCGCGGCGATGTGGGTGCTGATGGCTGCCGGCGTCGTTTACATGGGGTATGGCGTGCTGTCGGGGCATTTCCGCCGCGATCTGCGGCCCGTCGGCCCACGCGCGGTCCGACGTGATATGGCGCGGGCGCTGCGCTTCAGGCTGTCCCATGCCGCCGGTCATTACAACGCTGTCCAGCGGCTGCTTTATACCGGCGTGCTGATTGTCGCCCTGCTGACCGTTGCAAGCGGGCTGTCCATCTGGAAGCCGGTGCAGCTTGGATGGCTGACATGGCTGTTCGGCGGTTACGATGTCGCCCGCCGCATTCATTTCGCGATGATGACGCTGATCGTCGCCTTTCTCGTCATTCACATCGCGCTCGCCCTGCTCGTGCCGTCGACCCTGTTCGGCATGGTGTTCGGCCGTCGTCCGAGCGTGGCGCCGGAAGCGAGCGTCCAGGAGGGGGCTGCCCGATGAGTCACAACCGCCTCGATCGCTCGGCGATCGCCCCCGAACTGCGCCGGATCGAGCGCCGTCTGATGCTCAAAGGCGCCCTGTCGCTCGGTGGACTGTCGATGCTGTCCGGCTGTGCGCTGGACGACGAGCCGTCCGTGGAGCGTGCGCTCAGCGCGATGTCGCGTTTCACCGACCGGATGCAGGCCCTGCTGTTCAGCCGCCAGCGGCTCGCGCGGGAATTCGATGCATCCAGGATCACGCATCCTTTCCCGTTCAACGCCTATTACGACGAGAGCGAGGTTCGCACTGTCGATCCCGCTGGCTGGCGCCTGGACGTCGGCGGTCTGGTGTCGGACAAACGCCCGTGGTCGCTCGCGCAGTTCCGCGCGCTGCCGCAGAAACGGCAAATTACACGCCATATCTGCGTCGAGGGATGGAGTGCGATCGGCGACTGGTCCGGCGTGCCGCTTTCGATGTTCCTGCAAAAGGTCGGCGCGGATCTGCGTGCGAAATATGTCAATTTTCGCTGTTTCGACGATTATTCGACGAGCATCGACATGGCGACCGCGCTGCATCCGCAGACCATTCTGGCGCTGGACTATGGAGACCGTGCCCTTCCGCCTGCCTATGGCGCGCCGATGAAGGTCAGGATTCCAACGAAGCTCGGCTACAAAAATCCGAAATATCTCGCGTCCATCGAGGTCACCAACCGCTTTTCGGGCGGCTACTGGGAAGATCAGGGTTACGACTGGTTTGGCGGGTCATAAAAAAGACGCGTCCCTGTAACCCGACGACGTGCCTCATCGAAGAATAGAACAGAGAGGCGGAATGTTTCCGCCTCCACATCACCACAGATCAGGAAATTACCATGTCTATTCGCAATATCGCCATTGCTGCCGCTTTCTCGTCCGTCGTCGCTCTGGGTGGCGCCGCTCGCGCACAGGGCGCCATGTCGCACGATGCCATGGCCCCGAACCAGATGGCGCCAAACTCGATGGCACATGACAGCATGTCGAAGAACGGCATGGCGCACGATACGATGGCCCCGAACGCGATGGCCCCGCATGCGATGACGCATAACGGCATGTCCCACGACGGTATGAAGAAGCATGACGGCATGAAGAAGAACGCGATGTCCCACAACAGCATGAGCCATGACAACGCGATGGCCGCGCCGCAGGACGGCATGGCGAAGCCGAACTAAGCCGGGCTTCGCGAATTATCCGGCTGGCAGGCGCATTCATGAAGCTGAAAAGCGTCATATCCACCGCACTGGGCGGCATGTTGGCGCTTGTTGGCACATCGGTACCGGCCATGGCTGCGGACCCGGACCACCCGACCGTGGTGGAACTGTTCCAAAGTCAGGGTTGTTCGTCCTGCCCGCCCGCGAATGCCAATCTTCTGGCATTGTCCGATCGTCCCGATCTGCTGACCCTGTCGTGGGAGGTAACCTACTGGGACGATCTCGGCTGGAAGAATACGTTCAGCGCACTGGCTTTCACGGCGCGCCAACGGAATTACGCTCACGCGTTCCGTCGGCGCGAGGTGTTCACGCCTGAAATCGTTGTCATCGGTACATTTGACGACGGATCGTACAGCTATCAGCTTCCAGACGGGCGCGTAGTCGTTGGCGATTTTCGGTTCGAGGCTCGCGACCAGCTGGCTTCTGGGTATAAATGCGGGTACTCATGCTGGCGGGCTTTCTCATCCAGTTTATTGGCGAATGAATGGATGGCTGGTTCGTACTGGTTTTGAAATACGCGATGTGACCATTGTCTCCAGTAAAATGGTATTTTCGTGCGGCCGTGTAATCGCCAATTTGGCCATTTCATAGTGATTGCGAACTCTCCACTTCGGGGAAACGAGACCGGAAGGATGTATGACAGGGAAGACGGCGATAACCGGCATTACGATGATAGATGTAGAAGTTTGCACTTAATCTGACGGACGGCTTGAAGTGGCCGGCGTGGATGCTACGCGTTCATGTGGTGTTCGACGTGGCGCCCGATATCTTTTTCGCGGGCGTGGTGGGCTGCGTCAAGGAAGGTTTGCATCGGGGTTTTGCCGAAGCAGTATCGTCCCTGGTGGGTGCGATTGCGGTTGAAGTCATCCATCCATTCGTCGAGGTCTGCCTGGAGTTCGTGGATGCTGTCGTAGATCTTGCGGCGAAAAGTGACACGATAGAACTCGTCGAGCATGGTCTTGTGGAAGCGCTCGACGATGCCGTTGGTCTGCGGGCTGCGCGCCTTGGTGCGGGTATGGTCGATGTTCTCCACCGCCAGATAGAGTTCGTATTCATGGCGGTCATGAGAGCCGCAGAATTCGGTGCCCCGGTCGGTCAGCACGCGCTGGAGCGGGAGATCGTGCAGCTCGAAGAAGGGGATGACGCGGTCGTTGAGCAGGTCGGCAGCGGTAACCGGGGTCTTGCGGTCATAGAGCTTGGCGAAGCCGACCTTGCTGTAGGTATCGACGAAGGTCTGCTGGTAGACGCGACCGACGCCCTTCAGGGTGCCGACATAGAAGGTATCCTGGGCGCCGCAATAGCCGGGACATTCGGTCTCGAACTCGCCCCAGGCCTCCTTGTCGGCCTTGGCCTTCTCCAGGGCCGCAAGCTGGCTTTCGGTGAGGATCAGCCGTTCCTGGGCCATCTTGGCTTCGAGCGCCTTGAGGCGGAGCTTCATGGTAGCGAGGTCGTGGCGCAGCCAGATGCTGCGCACCCCGAAAGGAGAGACGGTGACGCCGCGCTTGAGCAGTTCGTTGGCCACGCGGGCCTGGCCCCAGGCCGGTTGTTCGATGGCGATCGCGACCACTGCTTCCTCAACCGCCGGCTCGACGCGGTTTTTCAGCAAGGGTTTGCGGCGGGAGAGTTCCTGGAGCGCGATTTCGCCGCCTTTGTCGTAGAGCTCCTTGAAGCGGTAGAAGCTGTCGCGCGAATACCCCATCATCTTGCAGGCCTGGGAGACGTTGCCCAGTTGCTTCGATAGTTCCAGCAGGCCAACTTTGGCGCGGATGATCTTCTGGTCACGGGTCATGAGGATATCCTCCGATGGCTGCGGCGGGGGCTGCGTCGCCCGGCCACTCCGCCCCCGCCGCAGCCCTGGTTGAGCTTCAGCAGACACCATCCGTCAGATTTAGAGCGTGATGATTTTAGGTTGGTCCATATCCTGAGTTTATGAAATAATTGGCGCATTCGCTGGGAGCGTAGCTGCGCAGGAGTTCGCCGATGGTTGAACTGACTGCGTCGCGGCTTCGAGCCGCGGCCTTGCGGAGCAGGTGCTTGAGCTTGGCAAAGACCTGTTCAATGGGATTCAGGTCTGGGGAGTATTTTGGCAGGAGGATCAGGCGCGCGCCGACCTGTCGGATGGCTGCGCGTGCTGCCTTGTTTTTGTGGCTGCCGAGGTTGTCAGCGATCACGATGTCACCAGGCCTGAGCGTCGGCACGAGTTCATTCTCGACGTAGATGCGGAAGCTTTCGCCGTTGATCGGACCATCGAGCAGCCACGGCGCATCGATCCGATCGACCCGCAGGGCGGCAATAAAGGTCATGGTGTTCCAATGACCCCAAGGCACTTTGGCCCGGAGCCGTTCGCCACGCGGCGCCCAGCCGCGTAGCGGCGCCATATTGGTTTTGGTCCAGGTTTCATCGATGAACACCAGGCGGGCGGGATCTATGAGGTGTTGGTATTTTTGCCATCGCGCCCGGTGTCGGGCGACATCAGGGACGTCCTGTTCGGCTGCGACGAGTGTTTTTTTTGAAGCTGAGCCCCTCGTCGTGGACGAAGACCCACACAGAGCGATAATCGACCCTGAGCCCGCGCCCGGCAAGTTCTGCGACCAAGCCCCGCAGGGTAAAGCCCCCCGCCTTGCAACGCTCGATCAGCCATTCCCGATGCGCACCCGTCAGCCGTTTCGGCTTGTGGCCGCCCATCTGGCCAGGGGAAACGCTGCCGGTCCGCCGAAAGCTCTGCATCCACCGGATCGCGGTGCTGGGTGCTACACCGTAGCGCTTCGCGGCCTCGTGGCAGGAGAGGCCGTCTGTCTCCACGGCTGCCACAACCCGGTCGCGAAGATCCATCGAATAAGGACGCGCCATCCATGCTGGCCTCCAATCCAGACAGCATGTTAAATCAAATTTTCCGGAATCCGGGGACCCCATATTCCAAGGCCGGCGATCCGGAGGTGCGGCGGTCCCTCTATGAATCGGCGTCGGTCCTGCTGACGCGTTTCAAGGGGCGCGACAAGCTGCGGACCTGGGGCCTGGAACTGGCGAAACGGTCCTGCCATCGCAAGGCGGCGGTCGCCGTGGCGCGCAAGATGGCCGTGATCATGCATGCCATGTGGCTCGACGGAACGGTCTATGACGGCGGTCCGGCCGTCGATCCCGAAGAGCGGGCCCGTCATATCGCTTGCAAGAACCGCAAATTGCCGCGGGCGCTCGCGTGAGTGTCCAGCTGCAAAGGAATGTTCCGCCGCGTGTCGGGATGACCGCGGCGTTCTGAACAGGGAGATCCGCCAAGGCGGATGGGGAAGGGTGCAGTCGAGGACGACGGGAAGCACGATATCTTGCCTGGAGCACGCGCAGGTGAACGCCTCGTGGGACTCCGCTCGAGTGCCTGTGATGCTGCCCCGTGAATCCGATGGCAAAATGCGCCACGACGAAAGGCCGGCCGCCCATCCACGGATGGGGCGGCATATCAGTCGTCGCTGAGCGCGGAAGAGTGCACGGCGTGCCACGAACCCTCAGTCAGGGCCGAGATGCCAGTCCAGGAGCAGAACTGTGATCGTGAAAGGAAGCTAAAGGAAAACGAAGAATGAAAAACTTGACCAAAAAACCCGCCCGATTAAGAGGGCTGGATAAAAGGCCGCACATCGCGGCTCGGTTGGGGTGGCTGTTTTCCGGGTTTTTTGAGGTCTTGTTGCGAGGTGCGTGGATTTCCCGCACCTCGCGGCAAGGTGTCATCTCTTTGATCCGGCGCGTTCTTTCGCGCGGTGCAGGACATTTTTCATGAACAGGAGCGAGGAATTCCGGGTTCGGCCAGGGCGCATCCGCTCCACCCGCGCCTGGCAGGCGCGGCCATTCGTGACGCAGGTGCTGGCGTCGGTGCAGCGGGCCGGTGGCAGGGTGTCCCGCGCGGGGAAAATCAGTGCCGGGCGTCGCTCCAGTTTCGGACGGGGCCGGGCCGCCGCCCATGCGGCCAATCGCCTGCTCACCAGCCGTTCACGGGGCGTCGTGATCAAGGCCCGTGTCGTGCGCCATGCCCCGCGCGCCACACCATTGGCAGCACACCTGCGCTATCTCCGTCGGGAGGGCGTGACGCGGGACGGGGAGGATGCGCGGCTGTTCGGCAGGGACAGCGACGACATCCGGGCCTCGGACTTCGCCGAACGATGCGATGGGGACCGCCATCATTTCCGCTTCATCGTCTCGCCCGAGGATGCGCCGGAGATGTCGGACCTGCGCGCCTTCGCGCGGGATCTGATGGGGCAGATGGAATCTGATCTCGGCACGAAACTCGACTGGGTCGCCGTCGATCACTGGAACACCGCGCATCCCCATCTACACGTCATCGTCCGGGGCGTCGCGGAAGATGGCACCGACCTGGTGATCGCGCGCGATTATATCCGCGAGGGCATGCGTGCCCGTGCCCAGGATCTGGTGACACTGGAACTCGGGCCGCGCACGGATCACGATATCCACCAGGCGGTCGAGCGGCAGGTGAATGCCGACCGCTGGACCCAGCTTGACCGCCAGCTTCAGAAGGACGCGGGGCAGGATGGTGTCATCGATCTCGGGCGCGCGCCGGGCGCAACGCCGGACGCCTTCGCCACCGTGAAGCTGGGTCGCCTGCGCCGTCTGGAAACCATGGGGCTGGCGCACCAGATTGGGCCGGATCGCTGGCGGATGGACGAGAGCGCGGAAGCGACCCTGCGGGAGATCAGCGAGCGCAATGACATCATCAAGCGTATCCACCAGGGCCTGGCGGAGCAGAAGATCGACCGTGCCGCGTCCTCCTGGGTAATGGCCGCCGAGGATACCACCGATCCCGTCATCGGCCGGCTGGTCGATCGTGGTCTCGACGATGAGCTGCGTGGCACGGCCTATGCGGTGATCGACGGGATTGACGGACGCACGCACCATGTCCGCCTGCCGAACCTCGAAGCGGCTGGCGATGGATCGGTCGGTTCCATCGTGGAATTGCGGCGTTTCACCGACAACCGGGGACGTGACCGTGTCGCGCTGGCCGTGCGTTCGGACGTCACGCTGGAGCGGCAGGTGACGGCGGAGGGTGCCACCTGGCTCGACCGGCAGGCCATCGCACGGGAGCCTCTTGCCCTGGCGTCCACCGGGTTCGGCGCCGATGTCAAAGAGGCGATGGAGAAACGCACGGATCATCTGGTGGAGCAGGGGCTGGCCAGCCGTGACGGCGGGAGCATCCGCTACGCCCGGAACCTGATCGTCACGCTGCGCCAGCGGGAGCTGGACGGGCTGGGCCGGAGCCTCGCCGGGAAGTCGGGGATACCGTTCCGGCGGAGCGGGGAGGGTGATCCCGTTACCGGCACCTATCGTCAGCGTTTCAACCTGGCGTCGGGCCGGTTCGCGATGATCGATGACGGGCTGGGCTTCGAGTTGGTGCCATGGTCGCCTTCGCTGGAAAAACAGCGAAGGCGGGAGGTGTCGGGTATCATGCGCGGCGATGGCGGGATCGACTGGTCATTTGCCCGCAAGCGGGGATTAGGGTTGTAATTACCTTCGGGTGTCGTGCTGATCCGTCGCATTGCTCTCACACGCTGTCGACGTATCCGGTCGGAAGACCGACTTTGCGGCCAACTTCGCGGAGTTTTTCGCGATACTCATCGTTGGTGACGCCTCTTTCCGGAGGTATCGGCAGATTGAAACAAAGGGCTGCGATGCTTGTGCTATCGGAGAGGCGGGCCAAGACAGCTTCTGCCCGGTATGAGGCGACGCTTTCGTCGGCGTAAAGACGGTCGATATCGTTGTGGGTCAGGTCCATGACGATCCCATGCACCGAACTTGACATATCAGGGACAAGAGTAGCGCGCTTTCCAATACGAAGCGCCATTCCCGCGACCTCAGCCGGTCGAGGGTTCGCGGGTTCAAAGCCTTTCGTCCGAAGAACATCCGCATCCATGAACAGGCCGTAGAAGAAAATCGAAATGTGACGAGAAATCATGTCTGCTCTCACTTCAATTTTTGTTCGCTCAGGTTCCCGTGCCGCCATCAGCGGAATAGCAGAACGCTGGTGTCCGGCCGAAAACGGAGAAGAAGATCCATATCGCGACGGTTCATCGACACCAGGATGGCATTTTGCTCGCGGGCGCTGAGGAAGAGCAGGGTGTCATTAATCAGCTTCCGGCGCAGGCCCTCCTGGCAGCACGCTTCCGCTGACGTCAGCGTGCTCTTGGGCTTTGCGAGATGCTGCGTCCGAGCCAGAATACCGGCGATCATGCCCGCTTCGGCCCAGGTTTCCGCGCTGGGGGCCACGATATCCGTTCGGTCGATTGTGTCGAGCATATCCAGCACGACTTTGCGGTTGTGCGGCGTGGCGGGATGAGTCGGATCGAGGATGCCTGCGCTGATGGCAAGCTCGCTACATGCGACGCCGCTATGCAGAATCCTCCGGCTGGCCACGAAGGCAGCCAGATCCGGCGCGAGCTTTCCCTGAAGGCGTCGCAGATAGAAATTCGTGTCGAGCATGACCGGCAGATCCGGCGGCTGGGCCGTGATGTCGAACGGAAGCTCTGCGTCGGGTCGGCGTGCCATCGCCCGTGCATAGGCGTCGGGGTCATGCTGTCGTGCAATGTCGGCGGCGGTTTCGTTGCCGCGCGATCCTGCTGGTGTCTTCACGATGAATGCTTATACCGCGAGTTCAAAATCGTCCGTGACCGTGTCCTGGCTCTCCATGAGCCATGTTTTGAACCGATCTGGCGCTGCCGCCATCGCCAGGCTGGCGTTGATGACGTCGGCATCGTTGGTCAGTCCGAACCGCTTCCGGGCTGCATCCATCACGCCGGGATCGACACGCGTGGAAATCTTCTTCGAGCGGACGCCGGTGACGACACCCTGGTGCGTCAGGAAGACAACCGCGCGTGCAACCGACGGATCGCGCGCCATCAGGCTCGCGAACGCCTTGCTTTTGAACACCCGTATCATGTCGCTTTCCACGGTCGACTGGCTGGTTTTCCCATGCCGGCGCGCCGGGCGGGCAGCAGGACCGATGCTGGTCGGTGCAGTCACACCGGATTTGGTACCACCTTGCTGTCGGCTCGTATGTGCCATCGGAGTCTCCCTTGTGTCGGACGTTTCTATCATAAATGTCCGACATATGCACGATTCAAGTGGAGATCGCCCGGCTCAAAGCGTCGGGAATTCATCGCTCAGGAAGCCGTGTCGTGTGTGCCATGCGTTCACGGCATCAATCACATGGTCGAGCTTCCTCTGTTCTTCCGTGCCTAGTTGATCAACGGCGTCGTCAGACCGAGGCGGGTTCTGCGGTCCAGTCATGGCTCGACTCCTTCCGAGAGATATCCCGCGCATGATGGGCGGGTTTGACTGTAGCCCGCAACGCGCAAGTATTTCTTCGCTCCAGCCCGCTTCGGTACGACGACCAACGGATCATGCTTGCGCCCTGGAAAGCGCCGGTTCTTCGCTGTCTCCCATGACAAAGGGAGGGATCGATGGACCAGCCGGGAACACGTATCCAGTGGGGGCAGGCGCTCGTGGTCCTGTCCATGATCGTGCTGTCCTGGTGGACGGCGACACAATGGACGGCCTGGGAACTGGCGTTCCAGCCGGAACTCGGCCGACCGTGGTTCACGGTCCTGCATCGCTGGCCGGTCTATGCCCCGCCACTGTTCTTCTGGTGGTGGTACGAGCTCGACGCCTACGCCCCGGCGGTCTTCGCGCGCGGCGCGTGGATTGCGGGCTCGGGCGGTGTGCTGGCCTTTGCCGCAGCCGTGGCGCTGTCCGTCCATCGCGCCCGTGAGGCGAAGCGCGCCGCGACCTATTGCTCCGCCCGCTGGGCCGAGGACGCGGAAATCCGCGCGGCCGGACTGCTGGGCGAGGACGGCGTGGTGCTGGGCCGATACCGCCGGGCCTATCTCCGGCATGATGGCCCCGAGCATGTCCTGACTTTCGCACCGACGCGCACGGGCAAAGGGGTAGGCATGGTGATCCCCACACTCCTGACCTGGCCGGGTTCGGCCATCATCCATGACATCAAGGGCGAGAACTGGCAGATCACGGCCGGTTTCCGGAATCGCTTCGGGCGGGTGCTGCTGTTCGATCCCACCAATCCGGCGTCCTCGGCCTACAACCCACTGCTGGAGGTGCGGCGCGGAGCGTCGGAGGTTCGTGACGTGCAGAACATCGCCGACATTCTGGTCGATCCCGAGGGTTCGCTGGAGCGCCGCAACCATTGGGAGAAAACCTCCCATGCCCTGCTGGTCGGGGCGATCCTGCATGTGCTCTATGCCGAGGACGACAAGACGCTCGCCGGGGTGGCGAAATTCCTCTCTGACCCGAAGCGGTCGATCGAGGCAACCCTGTCCGCCATGATGCGCACGAACCATCTGGACGGGAAGGGGCCGCATCCCGTTGTGGCCTCGGCCGCACGGGAACTGCTGAACAAGTCGGATAACGAGCGCTCCGGCGTTCTGTCCACCGCCATGTCGTTTCTTGGCCTCTACCGTGATCCGGTGGTGGCGACGGTGACCAGTCGCTGCGAATGGCGCATCGGCGACCTGCTGGAGGGCGACCAGCCCGTCTCCCTGTATTTCGTCATCCCGCCGTCGGATATCAGCCGCACCAAGCCGCTAATCCGCCTGATTCTCAACCAGATCGGGCGGCGGCTGACGGAGGATCTGTCCGGTCGGGAGGGGCGGCGTCGCCTGCTGCTGATGCTCGACGAGTTTCCCGCCCTCGGCCGCCTGGACTTCTTCGAGAGCGCGCTGGCCTTCATGGCGGGCTACGGGATCAAGGCGTTCCTGATTGCCCAAAGCCTAAACCAGATCGACAAGGCCTACGGTCAGAACAACAGTATTCTCGACAACTGCCATGTCCGGGTTAGTTTCGCCACCAACGACGAGCGCACGGCGAAGCGCGTATCCGACGGGCTGGGCGTGGCCACCGAGATCCGCTCGCAGAAGAACTATGCCGGGCACCGGCTGTCGCCTTGGCTCGGGCATCTCATGGTCTCGCGCCAGGAAAGTGCGCGGCCTCTGATGACGGTGGGCGAAGTCATGCAGATCCCGGCACGGGAGGAAGTCGTCATGGTGGCGGGCTGTCCACCGATCCGGGCACGGAAGGCGCGGTATTTCCGGGATCGCCGCTTCGTCGAGCGCGTCCTGCCACCGCCCGATCCGGCGCAGCTGCCACGGCCTGTCCGGCCCGATGACTGGAGTGGTCGTCCGTCTCCTGTCACCCCACCACCGGAGCAGACGGGGGCGCCGGCAGCACCGGATAAACCCGACGACGCCGATAGCGATGAATCGCTCGGCACGGGGCGGAAATGGTCGCGCGAGCATGACCCGGCGGATATCGGCAAGCATAGAAAGCGCACGGTCCCCGATCTCTTTGGTGAAGAACCGCCCCCGGATCCAGAAGCACGGGATCGCGCCGACCTGACACGGATTGCCCGCCAGGCGGGCCTCGATCGCGGCAACGATCTCGGGCTGTGAGGGCGTGATGAGAACTTCCCCCAAGAAGGTGCGGTTGTCGGTCTATCTGGAACCGAAGCTGCTGGACGCCCTGACCGCGCATGCCGCGCGGCGCGATCTTTCTTTGTCCCTGGTGGCGGAAGCGGCCATCGCATCCTTCCTGTCGCCCGATGCCGATGAACGGCGGGAAGCGGCGATGAGCCGCAGGCTGGACCGCCTCGACCGGCAGGTCGCCCGCATGGAACGTGATCTCGGGATCAGCCTTGAGACGCTGGCTCTGTTCATCCGCTACTGGATGACGGTCAGCCCGTCCTTGCCGGAACCGGCCGCAGCGGCGGCGCGGGCGCAGGGGGCGGAACGCTACGAGGCGTTCGTGGCCGCCCTTGGCCGACGACTCAGTCGGGGACCATTCTTCCGGCAGGAAATCCCGGACGACCTTCGCTCTGAGGCCGAATAGGGGGCTTCCCGGCGTCGGTCGGCCCCTGCGCGTACTACGATGTCTTCGGCAACTCTCCTGCCTTGGCGCCGGCGCGATAGCCGCTTTGCCGTTCGATCATCCAGCCCGGATATTCCGGCGGCAGGGCGCTGATCGCATCCAGCGTCGTCAGATCCTCGGGCGACAGCGTGACAGTGGTGGCCGCGATATTGTCCTGCAACTGGTCCGGACGTTTCGCGCCGATGATGACGCTGGTGACCACCTCGCGGTGCAGCAGCCAAGCGATGGCGATCTGTGCCACGCTGCGACCATGCGCCTCGGCGATGGGGCGCATGGCGTCGATCACGGCGAAGGCCCGGTCGCGATTGACCGGTGGGAAATCGAAGCTGGCGCGACGGCCGTCGCCGGAGACGGAACTGCCGTCGCGATGATATTTGCCCGACAGCAAGCCGCCCGCCAGCGGGCTCCAGACCATCAGCCCGACCTGCTCCTCGGCCAGCATCGGCGCGATCTCGCGCTCCAGGTCGCGTCCGGCGATGGTGTAATAGGCTTGCAGCGAGCGGATCATCGCCAGGTTCTTGCGTTCGGCGATGCCCAGCGCCTTGCTGATCTGCCAGGCCGCCCAGTTGGAGACGCCGACGTAGCGGACCGCGCCCGAACGGACCAGCGTATCCAGTGCCTCCATCGTTTCCTCGATGGGGGTGAGAGGATCGACGCCATGGATCTGGTAGAGATCGATATGGTCGAGTTGCAGCCGTTTCAGGCTGGCATGGCATTGCGCGATGATATGGGTGCGTGAGGCGCCGCGCGCATTCGGACCGTCGCCCATCGGCCCCAGCACCTTGGTTGCAACCACGACGTCGTCGCGTGCCACGCCAAGATTGCGCAGGGCCTGACCGGTGATCTGTTCCGATAATCCGGTGGAATAGACGTTGGCGGTGTCGATGAAGTTGATCCCGGCATCGAGTGCGGCGCGGACCAGGCCATCGGCGCTCTCCTGCGCGAGACCGCCGATTTGTTCCCAGATGCCCCCTTGACCGCCGAAGGTCATGGTGCCGAGGCAGAGTTCCGAAACCAGGAGGCCGGTGCGGCCGAGTGGATTGTATTTCATGGTATGAAATCTCCGCAAAAAAGACGGACCGCGTGATGCGGTGTGGCGGCATAGTGCCGCCGGGGAGGGGCCTCGCGGTAGGAAGATCCCATCGCGTTCTTGCATGATGCTATCAGAAGTAGACACCGCGCCTTGTGCGCCGTCATCCACAAGAGCAGTTTCATGGCGGAGGATCATGAATGTCCGCGATCGACCACCTGCGCGATCTTATCGGGCGCCATGCAGCCGGGCGACGCACACCGACCGCCGTGCCCGGCCTCATGCTGTTCCGCTCCGAAGGTCGGTCGGTGCCGCTGAACTGCATCTATCGCTCCCGGCTCTATCTAATCGTTCAGGGCCGCAAGCGGGTCGAGCTTGGAACGCATGCCTTCACCTATGACGACAGCCATTACCTGATCACCACGGTCGATCTGCCGGTCAGCAGCGCGGTGATCGAGGCCAGTCCGCACCAGCCCTATCTGGCGCTCAGCATCGATTTCGATCCGGCGGTGCTGGCGGACCTGCTGCTGTCCGTGCCCGTCGGCGGGGACAGAGGGGCAGGGGATGAAGCCGGTCTGGCCGTCGCATCGCTGGATGAGGCGTTGCTGGATTCCGTCCGCCGTCTTGTCGCACTGCTGGATACGCCAGGCGATATAGCGGTTCTTGCCCCGCTGGTGCGGCAGGAAATCTATTATCGCCTGCTAACCGGCCCGCTCGGCGTTCGGCTTCGGGCGATCGCGGTGGCGGACAGCCACCTGACCCGGATTGCCCGGGTCATGGCCTGGATGCGGACGCATTATGCCGAGGAGTTTGGGATCGACGATCTGGCGCGCCTCGCCGGTATGAGCGCGCCTTCGCTGTTTCGGCATTTCAAGGCGGTGGCGCTGATGAGCCCGATGCAGTACCGGACCTGCATCCGGCTGCAGGAGGCCCGGCGGCGTCTGGTGGCGGACGGGGATGACGCGGCGGAGGCCGGTTTCGCCGTCGGGTATGACAGCCCTTCCCAGTTTAGCCGGGATTACCGGCGCATGTTCGGGGTGCCCCCGGCCCGTGATGCCGCCCGGCTGCGGGGGGACTCTATGCTCATTGCGCAGGAGGTCGAGGAAGAACGCCTTTCCTGAACGTGTCTGTCGGGCTTCGTCTGCCGGTTTCGATAAACCGTCAGGAGCAAGTAAAACCCGCATCCGTTACGATCTTGTACGATCGTGAGAAAAGGCTGTTGAAAATAGGAGAAAACAGCACTCTCTAATGATCCCCGTCGTCGTCCGGAGAGGTCGGATGACCTGGCCGGACGGGGATTTCCATGACGGTTACACCAATTGAAAATGGTGCCCGACAGCGCGGTATTTCTATGCTGCGCACGGCGATGGGACCGGCGATTGCGGGGCATCTTGCCGATTCCGCTGTGGTCGAGGTGATGCTCAATCCCGACGGGCGGCTGTGGATCGACCGTCTGGCGGACGGCATGGCGGACACGGGTGAAACCATCACACCGGCCGATGCCGAGCGCATCGTGCGCCTGGTCGCCCATCATGTCGGGGCGGAGGTGCATGAGGCCGCACCACGCGTCTCGGCGGAACTGCCAACCGGTGAGCGCTTCGAGGGGCTGTTGCCGCCTGTGGTGACGGCCCCGAGCTTCGCGATCCGCAAGCCCGCCGTCGCCGTGTTCACCCTCGACGACTATGTCGAGACCGGGATCATGACCGCAAAGCAGGCGGCATATCTTCGCAACGCTGTCGCAGAGCGAAAGAATATCCTGGTCGCGGGCGGCACGTCGACCGGCAAGACCACATTGGTCAATGCCCTGCTGGCCGAGGTGGCCAAAACCGGTGATCGCGTCGTCCTGATCGAGGATACGCGCGAACTGCAATGCACGGCGCCTAATCTCATAGCCCTGCGGACCCGTGAAGGCGTGATTACCCTTTCGGATCTCGTCCGGTCCGGTCTCCGCCTACGCCCCGACCGTATTCCGATCGGTGAGGTGCGTGGTGCCGAAGCACTCGATCTGGTCAAGGCATGGGGCACTGGCCATCCGGGCGGCATCGGTACGCTGCATGCCGGATCGGTGCTGGCTGCCCTGTATCGTCTGGAACAACTGATCCAGGAAGCCGTGGTCACGGTGCCGCGCGCCATGATCGCGGAAACCATTGACGTGATCGCGGTCCTGTCCGGACGCGGCAATGCCCGCCGGCTGTCCGAACTCGCCACCGTGGACGGGATTGATCCCGCCATAGGTATCTATCGCATTCATCCAGTACATGCCAACGGAGATTCTCGATGACCCGCGCTCTCTTTCGCGTGCGCCAGCACGCGCCTGTCATTGCCGCCATGCTGCTGCTTTCGGTTGCATGGTGCTCCTCGGCCCTGGCGTCCGGGTCGGACATGCCATGGGAAACGCCTCTGAACGAGATCCTGCAATCCGTGCAGGGTCCGGTGGCCAAGATCATCTCGGTGATCATCATCACAATCACGGGTCTGACCTTGGCCTTCGGCGAGTCCTCAGGCGGATTCCGTCGCCTGATCCAAATCGTCTTCGGTCTGTCCATCGCTTTTGCCGCCAGCTCGTTCTTCCTGTCGTTCTTCTCCTTCTCTGGCGGAGCGCTGATCTGATGGCCGTCGGATATGACGATGACGCGGTACCGGGTTTCCATGTTCCGGTGCATCGGTCGCTGACTGACCCGATCCTGCTGGGTGGGGCACCCCGAGCCGTGGCGATCGCCAATGGCACGCTGGCGGCGGCCATAGCGCTCGGCCTGCGTCTCTGGCTGATCGGGGCCGCGTTCTGGATCGTGGGCCATACTCTGGCGGTCTGGGGTGCGAAGCGCGATCCGCTGTTCATCGAGGTGGGACGGCGGCATCTGCGCTACCCCGCCTGGCTCCGGACTTAAGGAGGATCGGCCATGATGTCCCTTGGGGAATATCGCAATCGTGCTGCTCTGCTGTCGGACTACCTGCCCTGGGCCGCGCTGGTTGAGAAAAGCGTGGTCCTGAACAAGGATGGTTCCTTCCAGCGTACGGCGAAAATTCGCGGTCCAGATCTGGATAGCGCCACACCAGCGGAACTGGTTGGTGTCACCGGACGGTTGAACAATGCGCTCCGTCGTCTTGGCTCCGGCTGGGCGGTGTTCGTCGAGGCGCAGCGCGTCCCGGCGACGCTTTA
Source organism: Gluconacetobacter diazotrophicus PA1 5 (assembly GCF_000067045.1). NCBI lineage: Bacteria > Pseudomonadati > Pseudomonadota > Alphaproteobacteria > Acetobacterales > Acetobacteraceae > Gluconacetobacter > Gluconacetobacter diazotrophicus. The sequence goes on along the minus strand of NC_010125.1, from coordinate 2,836,974 downwards.
TCCCGAGAGCGATTTCCCCGATGCTGCCTCGCACATGGTCGATCTGGAACGGCGCGAGGCGTTCGAGGATGAGGGCGCGCATTTCGAGAGCCGGTATTTTCTGACCCTGGTCTGGCTGCCGCCAGCGGAATCATCGGGCCGTGCCGAACGCTTTCTCTATGAGGGCAGGGAGCGCGAGGGGCCTGATCCGCATGGAATGCTTCATGCGTTCGTGGATCGCACGGACCGGATGCTGGCGTTGCTGGAGGGCTTCATGCCCGAAGCGGCGTGGCTCGATGACGGCGAGACGCTGACATACCTGCATTCGACGATCTCGACCCGGCAGCAGCGTGTCCGTGTACCGGAAATCCCGATGCACCTCGATGCCCTGCTGGTGGACCAGCCGCTTTCGGGCGGTCTGGAACCGAAACTCGGCGATGCGTATCTGAAAACCCTGACGATCACCGGTTTCCCGTCGCGGACCTTCCCCGGAATCCTGGATGACCTGAACCGGCTGGCCATGCCCTATCGCTGGTCCACCCGCGCCATCCTGCTCGACAAGACGGATGCGACGAAGGTGCTGACCCGCATTCGTCGCCAGTGGTTCGCCAAACGGAAATCGATCGCAGCGATCGTGCGTGAGGTGATGACCAACGAGGCGTCGGCCCTGGTTGATAACGATGCCGCCAACAAGGCGGCCGACGCTGATCTGGCCCTGCAATCGCTGGGGGCGGATGATGTCGGGCAGGCCTACATCACCGCGACCGTCACGGTTTGGGATGGTTCCGCTGCCATCGCTGCGGAAAAGCTCCGCCTGGTCGAGAAGATCATTCAGGGCCGCGACTTCACCTGCATGGCCGAAAGCCTGAATGCCGTTGAGGCGTGGCTGGGATCTCTGCCCGGTCATGTCTATGCCAATGTTCGTCAACCGCCGGTCTCGACCTTGAATCTGGCCCACATGATCCCGCTGTCGGCGGTCTGGGCTGGGCCGGAGCAGGACGGGCATTTCAAGGCGCCGCCGCTGTTCTATGGGAAAACAGCCGGGGCGACGCCATTCCGGTTTTCCCTGCATGTCGGGGATGTCGGTCACACCCTGATCGCCGGCCCGACAGGGGCGGGCAAATCTGTGCTGCTGGCTCTGATGGCGCTCCAGTTTCGTCGCTACGTGGGATCGCAGATTTTCGTATTTGATTTCGGCGGCTCTATGCGGGCCGCAACACTCGCGATGGGTGGGGACTGGCATGATCTGGGTGGCGGGCTGACAGATGAGGGAGATGGTGATCTCGCCGTCGCCCTCCAGCCGCTGGCGTGGATTGACGATCCCGACGAGCGCAAATGGGCCACGGAATGGCTGGGGCAGATTCTTGTCGGCGAAGGGTTAACACTTACCCCCGAGGTGAAGTCCCACCTCTGGTCGGCCCTCAATTCCCTGGCGTCCTCGCCCGTGCATGAGCGGACCCTGTCAGGGTTAGTCGCCCTGCTCCAGTCCAACGCTCTGAAGCAGGCTTTGGCACCGTACTGCCTCGGCGGTCCCTATGGCCACCTGCTCGATGCCGATACCGAGCGTCTGGGCGATGCCAATGTGGTGGTGTTCGAGACCGAAGGGCTGATCGGCTCCGGCGCGGCGTCTTCCGTGCTGTCCTATCTGTTTCACCGCATCGAGGGCCGTCTGGACGGGCGGCCCACCCTGCTGGTCATCGACGAGGGCTGGCTGGTGCTGGATGACGGCGATTTCGCGGGGCAACTCCGGGAGTGGCTGAAAACCCTGCGCAAGAAGAATGCGTCGGTGATTTTCGCCACCCAGTCCCTGTCCGACATCGCGAACAACGCGATTGCGCCGGCCGTGGTGGAAAGTTGCCCGACGCGGATCTTCCTGCCGAACGAGCGGGCCATCGAGCCGCAGATAGCCACGATTTATCGGGATTTCGGGCTGAATGACCGGCAGATCGCCATCATTGCCCGTGCCGCGTCGAAGCGGGAGTATTATTGCCAGACCCAGCGCGGCAACCGTCTGTTCGAGCTGGGGCTGGGACCGGTGGCGCTCGCCCTGTGCGCGGCATCCGGGAAGGACGATCACAAGCTGATTGATGCGGTGCTGGCGGAACACGGACGTGCCGGATTTCTCGCGGCATGGTTCGACGCACGCAGCGTGGCATGGGCTGCGGACCTTCTGCGGGAAGGAGACGTGCCATGACGGAAAAATTCTTCCGGATTCATGCAACACTTTTCCGTCGTATGGGACTGTTCGCATCCGTCACGGCGCTGGCCGTTGGTGCCGGCGTCAGTTCGGTGCAATCCGCCCATGCGCAATGGGCGGTCTATGACGGTGCTGCGCATGTCCAGACCGTGCTGATCGCGGCGCGGGAATTGCAGCAGATCGACAACCAGATCACGTCTCTCGCCAATCAGGCGCAGATGTTGGTTAACCAGGCGAGGAATCTCGCCCTGTTGCCATTTTCGACATTGTCGACGCTGCGATCAACGATTTTCCAGACCACCGCGCTACTCGCGCAGGCGCAGAACATCGCCTACAGCGTCCAGTCTGTCGAACAGCAGTACCAGCAGTCCTACACGTCCGTCTCTTCGGGGATGTCCGACAGTGCCCTGTTCAGCCAGGCCCAGACCCGCTGGCAGAATTCCGTCGGCGGGTTCGAGGATGCCCTGAAGATGCAGGCCCGTGCCGTCGGCAATATCCCGTCCGATAGCAGCGCCATGACCCAGCTCGTCTCAGCAAGCCAGAGTTCGAGCGGCGCGCTCCAGGCGGCGCAGGCCGGCAACCAGCTTCTGGCCCTGCAATCCCGGCAGCTCTCGGACGTGGTTGCCGTGCTGTCGGCCAACGGACGGGCACAGGACCTCGACCGGGCGCGTGAGGCGGCGGGCGAGGCGGAAGGCCTGGCGCAATATGAACATTTTGCGCAGCACGACGCCTACGTGCCGGGCGCCGTCTCTGTCTTCAATGACGGGAACTGACGGTCATGGCGGGCACGGGTATGACCAATGCAGGTGTCATCGACAATTTCCTGAACAGCTTCACCACGACGATCGATAGCGGTTTCGGTCTGGTGAAAAGCGATGTCGTGTCCTTGGCCGGTTCGCTGTCCGTGCTCGACATTGCCCTCGCCGGTCTGTTCTGGGCCTGGGCGGCAGACGAGGACATCATCCGGAGGCTGGTGAAAAAGACGCTCTATATCGGTTTCTTCGCATTCATCATCGATAATTTCGACGGTTTGTCGAAAGAGATCTTCGACAGTTTCGCCACCCTCGGCCTGAAGGTCGGGGGCGGCACGCTGGCGCTGGGTGATTTCGTGCATCCCGGCAGGCTGGCGGCGACCGGGTTTGACGCGGCGCAGCCGCTGCTGGATGCGATGCACCAGTTTCTCGACCCGATCCATTTCTTTACCGGCTTCGCCCAGATCGCGGTGTTCCTGATTTCCTGGTTCATCGTCATGGCGGCGTTCTTCGTGCTGGCCGTCCAGCTTTTCGTGGCGATCATAGAGTTCAAGCTGACCACGCTCGCAGGGTTCATCCTGATCCCCTTCGCGCTGTTCAACCGCACGGCATTTCTCGCCGAAAAGGTGCTGGGTAACGTGGTGTCCTCCGGTGTGAAGATCATGGTCTTCGCCGTGATCAGCGCCATTGCCTCCACGCTCTTCTCCCAGTTCACCACGTCTTACGGCGATAGCCTGCCAACGATCGGCCAGGCGCTCTCGGTGGTGCTCGCCGCCCTCGCGATGATTGGGCTCGCCATGTATGGCGGCAGTGTCGCCAACGGGCTGATTTCCGGTGCGCCGCAGCTTGGCGCCGGGGCGGCGGCCGGGACTGGAATGGCGGTCGGTGCGATGGGAGCCGCTGCCGTGGCTGCCCCCGCTGCCCTGGCGTCGGGCGGGGCTGCCGCACTTGACGCGACGGCAGCCGCCGCACGCGGAGGGGCAGCCGTCGCGGGTGCTGCCACGACGGCTTACAGCGCTGGAGCGGCGGGAGCGGGCGGTGCCGGAAGTGTGGCGGCCGGCATCGGCGGAATGGGCCGGGCTGTCGGTGGCGCTGCCATGAGCGCGGCGAAGAGCAAGGTCGGCGCGGCGGCGTCGTCATTGAAGGAAAGCTACGCGGCCGGCGGACGCTGGGCCGCTGGTGCGATGGGCAGCGGGGGAGAAGGCGACGGTCCGTCGCATAACGGTGGGTCTTCAGGCCCGTCCGGCGGCGGGGATGACCCCGGTTCCGGGCCTGCCGGTAGCGGCAACCCTGGTCGCGGCCCCTCGGGAGGCGGCCCTGATGGCGGCGACGCCTCCGACGGCAAGCCGCCGCGCTGGGCGCGGAAGATGAAGCGCCGCAATGCTGCCGCCCATGCTGCCGAGGCCGCCAATGTTATCCGCTCCGCCGATGGCGGCGGCGGATCCGCTTCCATCGATCTCTCGGAGAAAGAATGATGTTCCGTCGCTCCACCACACGCTATGGGACCACGCCCGAGCCGGTGACACCCTATCAGAAAGCAGTGCAGGTGTGGGACGAGCGCATTGGTTCCGCCCGCATCCAGGCCCGTAACTGGCGGCTGATGGCGTTCGGTTCCCTGTTCCTGTCCGCCGGTCTCGGGGCTGGCCTGGTCTGGCAGTCTATGCGCGGCACCATCACGCCGTGGGTGGTGCAGGTGGACCGGCTGGGGCCGGCGCAGGTCGTAGCCCCGGCGACAGGGGGCTACATGCCCGCCGATCCGCAGATCGCCTGGTATCTGGCGCAGTTCGTTCACGACGTCCGTTCCTTGTCGTCGGACGCCGTGGTGGTCCGGCACAACTGGCTGCGCGCCTATGATTTCACCACCACGTCCGGGGCTGCGGCCCTGAACGATTACGCGCGGCTCAATGATCCGTTCTCGCGCATCGGGCACGAACAGGTCGAGGTGGACATCGCCTCGGTCATCCGCGCCTCGCCCGGCAGCTTCCGCGTTGCCTGGACTGAGCGCCATTACCGCGACGGGGCGTTTACTGGCACCGAGCGCTGGACCGCCATCGTCTCGGTCGTTCTGCGCACGCCCCGCGATGCCGATCATCTTCGCCGCAATCCACTCGGGATTTTCGTCTCCGCCATCAACTGGTCGAAGGAGTTGGGTCAATGATCCGCATGCTCGTGCGCGCGTTGCCGCTGACGCTGCTCGCTCTGTCCGCCTGCGCAGGACAGTATCATCCGCCTGTCATTCGCTACGATGACGCCGTGCAGGCGACACGTCTGCCGGACCCGCCGAAGCCGGTACAGGTGGTGGAGGTGCCACAGCTACTCCCGCTGCCGGGGCAGTTCAAGCCGTTGCCATCACGACGCACGGTCCATCCGGCCCCCGAAGTCGCCGACCCGACGGCACGGGTCACGCAGGCCAATCTGGCGGCGCGCATCCAGCCCACGCGCGCAGGCTTCATCAATGCGGTGCAGGTCTATCCCTATTCTTCCGGAGCGCTCTATCAAGTCTATACCTCGCCCGGCGAGATCACCGACATCATGCTCCAGCAGGGTGAAAAGTTGGTCGGCACCGGGCCGGTGGCCGCTGGCGATACGGTGCGCTGGATCATCGGCGATACCGAAAGCGGGGCCGGGGCGACAAAGCGCATCCATATTCTGGTCAAGCCGACGCGACCGGACCTCACCACCAACCTGATCGTCAATACGGACCGGCGGACCTATCTCGCCGAACTGAGGTCGACACCGGCAACCTATATGGCATCGGTGTCGTGGGATTACCCCGAGGATGACCTGATCGCCCTGCACCGGCAGGACAGTGCGGCCGACGAAGCGGCACCGGTGGATGCAGGGCTGGATCTGAACGCCCTGAATTTCCGTTACGCCATCCAGCCGGTGAAAGGCGGGACGCCACCCTGGCTTCCCGGCCGGGCGTTTGACGATGGCCACAAGGTCTATATCGCGTTTCCTGCCGGGATCGGACAGGGCGAATTGCCGCCGCTCTTTGTGCTTAGGGCGGATGGCGGGCCGGAACTGGTGAATTACCGGGTCCGGCAGAACTGGATGATCGTCGATCGCCTGTTTGCCGCCGCCGAACTGCGGCTGGGCGACAAACATTCCGAACAGCGGGTGCGGATTGTCCGCACCGACGGGCGGCGGACATGACCGGGCAGGCTCCTGCGAGCGGAGGATCTTCCGCCGCCCCGGTATTGCCGCCTGATCCGCGTCTGCGAGCAGAACGGCCAAGTGTGGTCCGCCTCAGTCGCACCGTGGTCTGGTCGCTCGGTGGCATGGGCATGATCGCGGTGGCCTTCGCGCTGGGTTACGCCCTGCAGGCCAGTCATCGGGCGCCATCGACGCCCGCTACGCAGGACACCGATGTCCGTCCCTCGGCCGACGGACTGGCGGGGCTGCCCTCCGATTATGTCGGCAAGGGCGTGCCGAAACTCGGCCCCGCGCTGCCCGGTGATCTCGGACGCGCCATCCTGCATGCGCAAGGGCAGGGGAAGGCGGCCTCCGGCACCGAAGATCACCGCGCCGCTCAGGAGGTCGAGGCGGCGATCGCCAGCCGACTGTTCGTGCAGACAGGGGAGCGTGACCGCGCCAGCGAACAGGCGACGCCGCTCGCCCAGGGTGCTCCGGCCACTCAGAGGCAGGCGTCCACCACGACCGGGCCACAGGCCGGAAACCTCGCCTTTCTGGAAGAGCAGCCTGATCGCGCGACGACCAGCCCGGACCGCATTGCGCTGCCTGCCTCGCCCTATATCCTACAGGCCGGTACGGTGATCGCTGGAGCGCTGAACACGAAGATCAGCTCCGACCTGCCGGGCCAGATCGTCGGTCATGTCACCCAGAACGTCTACGACAGCCCGACCGGCCGCTATCTGCTGATCCCGCAGGGCAGCACCCTGTTCGGAGCTTATAACAGTAGCATCTCCTTCGGGCAGCAACGCATCCAGATCATCTGGACCCGGCTGATTTTCCCGGATGGCGAAAGTCTGGTGTTGGAGAAGTTGCCAGGCGGCGACGCTATCGGGCAGTCGGGTCTGTCCGACGAGGTCGACAATCATTGGGGCCAGCTCTTCAAGGCGGCCCTCGTCACGACCCTGCTCAGCGTGGGCTCAGAGGCCGGCACGTCCTGGAACGAGAACAATCTCATGCAGGCCATCCGAAGCGGGGCGAGCAACGGCTTCTCCATGGTCGGTAACCGGCTGATCGATCGCAGCCTGAACGTCCAGCCGACACTTACCGACCGGCCGGGACTACCGTTCACCGTCATTCTTGGGCCCGACCTGTTGCTCAAACCCTATCGGAACGGAGGAAATCCTCGATGACGGACCTGAAAATTCGAGAACTTCCCGATGAGAAACCGGTGAAAATGACCGTGGCGTTACCTCCCGATATCCATCGTGACCTGCTTGCCTACGCAGCACTTCTTTCCGGTAGCGATTGGACGATGGACCCGGCCCGACTGGTCGCGCCCATGCTCCGGCAGTTCATGATGTCGGACAAGGGGTTCGCCAGGGCACGGAGAAAGGCAAAAGCACCGTCGTCGGGAAAGTAGCATTATGACCTGTGGGCCTCGATATATCGGGCGAAGAGCAGGGCACAGGGATTTTGATTGTCGGGTCGCCAGACGATCCCGAATTCCAGATGGGAGGAGCCGTCGGCGTCCCGGATCTCCATGATCGTGACGTCCTCCCCATACTGATCGTGGATCAGGGGCAGCCATGAGGCGGGGAGCAGGGCGACGCCTTCGCGGTTCTGGACGAGTGCGATGACGCGATTGCTGCCGATATCATGATGTTGGATTTTGGGATGGAAATCGGTTTCACCGAGTTTTCGCCGGATAAGTTCCTTGAAGTCCTGACCGGCGTTATCGCGCCCGATCAGGAATGTTTCATGACGTAGGTCCTGCCATAAAATCTCCTGTTGCGTCGCCAGAGGGTGGCCGGTGGGAAGGGCGGCCACGATACGGTCGCTCCACAGGGGTGTGACCTGCAAGGCAGGCACCAGATTGCGGCGCGTGACGACCGCGAAATCGATCTGTCCGCGCTGGAGGCGCCGCAGCAGTCTTTTGCCGGTGCCTTCGGAGTAGCGAAAGGCGATATCGGGATGTCTGGCACGGAACGCCGCCGTGAAGGCCGAGAGTCTCCCGGGCAGGACGCAGGTCTGGATACCGATCGAGATCTGGCCGGTCTCGCCCTTGCCCGTTCGCTGCGCGCGGAGGTTCATGCCGGCCACGTTGTCCAGGATCGTCTGGGTCCAGCGGATGAATTCCTCACCGAACGTCGTTGGTGTGACACCAGTGGGGGAGCGGAGAAACAACGGGACATTCAGCCGCTCCTCGAGGTTGTGCAGGGACCGGCTGACGGCCGACTGCCTTGTGTTCAGGAAGCGCGCCGCGCCGTGGATACTGCCGTGCTCGGCGATTGCCCGCACGCACAGCAACTGCCACAGATCGAACGGCGGCCGTTTCATGTTTTTCGTTTTTGGGCCAAAGCCAACAAAAGTGTTCTTGTAAAGACATCATCGGAAAATGGCTGCTGGCCGGTAACCAATTCTCGATCGGTGACGACGTTTGGTTTCCATATTGGTGCATCTTCTAGGAAAGCTCCCGCCAGTCGTAGCGATGTCGCTGGGGTAACCCTCACTTGCGCATGCAGGCGCGATGTTTCGACGATTTTTTCTTCAGCATTCGAGAAGGCCGTCATATGGTAACCGCGATAGATCCAGTTCCGGGACGCAGAGCGAGCCTGACGAAGGTTTCCACCTTCTAGAGATTCCATGAAAGATTGAGGAGAGGTAAGGGTTGAAAGCAACGCGATCGGGCCGTGACATATCAGCGCCGTGATCCGATGCCGCTTATGAAACTCGGACAATATCGCACCCAAGTCGGGGTTGGTCGCCAGATCCTGCATGGGGGCATGGCCGCCAGGAATGAAGACAGCGTCGTAATCGTCGACTCCTTCCTTCCTTACGGAGGAAAGAGAGCGCGGATGTCGAACTGTTAAAAGATGTTCAACGAAATGCTCGGCTTCCTGTTCCTGTTTTAAGTCCTTATTGAAGTACAAAGCATTTGCTGAATGGTGATCCCAGGTTACTATGTTGCCCTTGGGATTCGTAAAGACCAGATCATATCCAGCCGTAACAAGTGCTTTCGCTGGCACAGCTAGTTCGTTGAGATAAAAGCCAGTTTCATATTTCTTGTGCTTTTGCAGGTCCAGGTAGCGCGCGCTCGAAAGGATAACGAGCACACGTTTCGATCCGGCATCCGCAGCTAGCGCAGCTTGGGAAGTAGAGCTAACCGCCAGAACGATGACGAGCCCCCATAACGAACTTATTCGGTAGAGCATGAGACGGTTCCCATGTGGGCGATATTCGTGGAGTAGTGGCTATCGCCTTCAAGAGGAATCATAGGGCCAAGCGCTCCGCTGAGAACGACTTCTCCCGCCTTCAGCGGCTCGCCGAGCACTGCCTTATGACGTAGGAACCAGCGCAGCGCATGGAGCGGATGTCCAAGACATGCGGCGCCGACACCGATCGAAACGATGCGGCCATTACGGGTCATCGTCATGCCGCAAAGTTGTAGATCGACGTCCCCCAGCAGCTTTGGTCGCGTTCCCATGATGAAAAGGGCGGAGGATCCATTGTCGGCAATTGTATCGATCGCTCGGATTTTCCAATCCTCAATACGGCTATCGACAATTTCCAGTGCGGGCAGGACATGATCGATCGAGCGAATTAATTCCGCCATTGTCGGGTCGGGGTGGACGAAATCACGCCCCAGGACGAACGCGATTTCTGCTTCGATGCGTGGCTGGATGAGGTGAGCGAGCGGAATCATTCCTTCATCGGGTATTTCCATGTCCGCGAACAGCGTTCCGCTATCTGGCTCGTCAACGCCAAGCTGGCGCTGGACCTCCGGAGATGTCAGGCCGATTTTATGGCCGATCAAGCGCCGACCTTGGCTGAGTGCCAGTTCGCGCCACGCGGTTTGAACCTGATAGCCGAACATCACGTTGTCGGAGCCAGTTTCGATGCTGATAGGAGTAATGGGTTTCCGATTGCGTGTGGCCTCGTCAAGCGTGCGCGCCCAGCGCTGGATGTCGTTGGTTTGTGCCATGGGGGTGCTCATGCGATGACGGCTTCAATCAAGATGGGGCCGGTCGCTCGAATGGCTCGACCGAACGTCTCCCTGAATGCCGCCACCGTGGTGACACGTTCCGCCGCGACGCCCATTCCTGTCGCGAGGGCGGTCCAATCGAGATCGGGGTCACCAATATCCAGAAGCCTGCGTGATCGCGTTCCGTCGACGCGTGCTCCGACGCGGTCCAACTCCTGCTCCAGAATTGCGTACGCCCGATTGGCGAAGATGATCGTGATGACGTCCAGACGTTCGCGTGCCTGAGTCCATAGTCCTTGTAGATTGTACATCGCACCCCCATCGCCGTGCAGGCAGACGACCTTGCGCGTAGGAGCGGCGACTGCCGCCCCAACGCTGAGCGGAATGCCGCTTCCGATGGCGCCTCCCGTCAGGTTCAGGTGGTCGTGGGGCAATGCCGCATCCAGAAGATCATAATTGGGAAAGGTCGATGTCAGTCCTTCGTCGATGACGATCGCGTCTTCCGGAAGGTCAATGGTGACGCAGCGGAGGATACTGTCCGGCGTCAGCGATTCATCGGACTGCGGAGCGGCCACGGTAAGCCGAGCAGGAGGGCAATATGTTTTTGCCTCAAGACGATCCGCCAGGCGCTCGAGAGCATCCGGCCCGTCTTCGCGGGGGAGTGTGAGTGTATGCAGCGCGCAGTCCGGCGGGACCAGCCAACTCGGTCGGCCAGGATAGGCGAAAAACGCGACCGGTGGTTCCGCCCCGACGAGGACCAACTGATCAAATGCCGCCAGTTGCCGTAGGACTTCGTCACCCCGGTAATGCAGTCGCTCGATAACAGGGTGATGCCTTCCCCGGCGGATCCTGGGCGCAAAGGTATCACAGAACAACTTCGTTCCTGTTCGTGCTGCTATACGCGCTGCCCACTGTAGCCCTTGCCCGTGAAGGACATCGCCACGCAGGAGCATTGCCGATCGGCTGGGACCGCGTAAAAGGCCAGCAACATGTTCAAGCGTGCTTTCGGGGGTCGTCGCCGGCAACATCTCGGTTTCAGGCAGGCCGATCCGCTCGGCAGGAGCCCAGGCGGTATCGGCGGGTAAGATCAGCGTGGCGATCTGCCCAGGTGAACGACGGGCGCAGGCGACCGCTGTGGCGACATCTCCCGGAAGGGCGCGGGCCGAGGCCGGTCGGCGAACCCAGTCGGATACAGGGCGCGCGAAGCCCGCGATGTCAGAGGTCAGGGGTGCGTCATACTGGAGGTGGTAGGTGGCATGGTCCCCGACGATATTGACGATCGACGATTGCGCGCGTCGTGCGTTGTGCAAGCCGGCGAGGCCGTTCGCGAGGCCCGGGCCGAGATGCAGCAGTGTCGAGGCGGGTTTCCCCGCCATGCGGGCATATCCGTCGGCCGCTCCGGTTGCGACTCCTTCGAACAGACAAAGCACCGGGCGCATCGCGGGAACAGCATCGAGGGCAGCCACGAAGTGCATCTCGGACGTGCCGGGATTGGCAAAACACGTATCGACGCCACAGGCGACGAGCGTATGCAAAAGGCTTTCGGCACCGCTGAGCGAAGTGCCGTTTTCAGGTGGTACGGACATGATTGTGGTCCTTGGGAGCAAGCGTATTTGGTAAACAGCGTTCAGTGAGCGTGCAGGAGCCCGCCATCGACGGGGATGAGCGCGCCGGTCACGTACGAGGCCAAAGGGCTGGCGAGGAAGGCGGCGATGGCGCCGAATTCCTCGGGTGTCCCATAGCGGCCTGCTGGTATGGTTTCGAGATCCTGTCGCCGAACGTCCTCGGCGGAGCCACCTTCGGTGTTCGCGCGTGACTGGTTGAGTTTTTGGACCCGAGCGGTATCGAAGCGGCCAGGCATCAACGTATTGACGGTGACGCCGTCACGCGCGACTTCACGCGCCAGAGTGCGCCCCCAATTGGCGAGCGCTGCTCTCAGGGCATTGGACAGGACAAGACCCGGGATCGGTTCGACGACGCTGGTGGACGAGACCATGATGAGGCGTCCGAAACCGTTTGCGCGCATGTTCGGCAGGAACGCGTCGGTCATGGTCATCACGGGCAACAGCATCGCCCGCGCCTGGGCTTCCCAGAGCGCGGCATCGAAGACGGTGGCGGAACTGGGCGGCGGGCCACCACCATTGCCGATCAGAATGTCAGGAACACCGACCTCATCTTTTATCGTGCTGATCGCCGCATGAACTGCGTCCTGCGATGCCAGATCGGCCACGATGCATGATATTGTTGCCGACGAAACAGCACGGAGACTTGCCGCCGCCGCTTCCAGGCGTGACGGGTCGCGGGAGAGCAGGCCGACATGCACGCCTGCCCTTGCAAGGGCATGGGCAATTCCGAGGCCAAGGCCGCTGCTGGCACCCATGACAATGGCCGTTCGGCCCGATATTTGAAGATCCATTCCGTGTCCCTTTTTTCCCTGAACCAGGCGACATGGCATCGCCGCCGCTTTTCAGGTTTTCTGGACAGGAAAATTACGCGCTGATGGACCACAGGATCCAATGCTCGTTTGCCTGGGTTGATGACTTCAGGTCATCACGTGAGGCAATCAATGAGGCGCCCAGAGTTCGTTTGTGGCGGCTCCTTCGGACGTTAGCCACGCAATGAAAGCGCTGATCGCGCGTTCATGCTGGCGTCCGGGTCGGGTGACGACATGATAGGCGGTTCCGCAATCCATCCAGGGCGCACCAACACGCACCAGACGTCCATCGTCGAAATGAGACTGGATCAGGGAGCGTCTGCCGACCATGATGCCCTGGCCCGCCAAGGTCGCGCTGATGACCACATTATAGTCATTCAGCGACGTGACAGCGGGCTTGGAGGAGAGGCCAAGCCCGTCGAGCAGTCGATCCCATTCGAAAGGTTGCGCCGCGCCGAATAATGTCCTGCCGGCGAATATCTGCTCCACGTCCGTGCTGTCTTGCCAAGCGGTCGGAGCGGCGACGGGAGCCAGTTCCTCGCGCATGAACATGCGAGACCAGGTTCCCCGCCATGGACCTATTCCGTAACGCAACGCCAGGTCCGTCGATCCGGCATTAAGGTCGGCGAGGTGGTAGTCCGGCACGAGATCGACAGTGATATCCCGATGCTTCGTCGTGAAGGCAGGCAGACGAGGGGCAAGCCATGACGCGGCCAGGGAGGGTAGAACGCTCACACGCAGCGGGGAAGCCGCGCGCTCGGTGACCTGAGACAGACCGTCGTGAAGCCATTGGAGGGCCTGTTCTGCCTTCTCGAAGAGCAGACGGCCTTTTTCCGTCAGCTTAATGGTGTTGCCACGTCTCTCGAAAAGCGGTACGCCCAGATCCCGTTCAAGGTTTTGGACATGACGGGTGAGCGCGCTTTGAGAAATGCCAATAGACCCAGCGGCGCCGCGAAAGCTGAGATGCCGCGCGACCGCGCAGAACGCTTCCATAGCCGTCAGGGGCAGACGTCGACGCATAATGTCCTCCCTTACAGACCGATAAATCCATCGTGCTTTATTTGGACGGTCGCGACATCATTACAAATGAAATCCAGAAACGCCCGAACTTTTGCGGGCGGAAGATGGCGCGACGGATGATAGACATGGAGCGGGAAATATTCATCGCACCAGTCCGGAAAAAGGTCGATCAGGGTGCCGCTTCGCAGAAGCTCGTCGATTCCGAGTGTCATGGGCTGCGCTACGCCCAGGCCTGCGATACACGCGGCCAGGCCGGTTGCGACATCGTTCAGGATCAGGCGTCCGCGCACCGAGATATTCAGGATTTCGCCCTGTCGGTGGAATTCCCAGTCGAAGGGACGTCCGGTCGCCGGATCCCGGAACAGCAGACACTCATGCGTGCCTGTTTCCAGATCTCGCGGATGGATGGGACGACCGTGACGCGCGATATAGGCGGGAGACGCGCAGGTCACGATCCGCGCTTCCAGCAATTTGCGTGTGATCAGACCGGAGGGCAGTGGCTCGCCGAAGCGGATCGCGACATCGAACCCTTCGGAGACGAGATCGCCCAGAGTGTCGCGTGTCACCAAATCCAGTGTCAGTGCAGGATGGGCGTCGAGAAATGATCGAAGCTTTGGTGCGAGTAGCAGACTGGCGAACCATGGATCACAATTGACGCGCAGCCGCCCGGAAACTGTCGCCGACGCACCGGCTGCGCTGCTTGTTGCCTCCTCGATCCCGGCGAGCAGGGGCGCAACCTCGGCCACCAGTCGATGCCCGGCCTCCGTCAATGTCGTTGAGCGGGCATTGCGGTCGAACAGCCGGACGCCGAGGCGGGATTCCAGGCGCGCGACGGCTCGGCTGACACCCGATGGCGTCAGGCCCATTGTTGCGGCTGCACGGGTGAAACCACCGGTCTCCGCCACCGCGATCAGCGTCTCGATACCGCTCAATAGCCTTGTATCGATAGCCATAGTTGATTTCCCGTCATCATTGGAATGACAGAATTGCGCTCGAATCATGAGATGTCCAGCAGGCATATGCGTCGCACAGGCGGTGCTTCTGCCGCCCGGAGCGGAGTGTGACGGATGGACATGAAAGACAAACGCGTCGTGGTGCTGGGTGGGACATCGGGAATCGGATTGGCGGTTGCAGAGGCGGCGGCAGGCGAAGGCGCGCGGGTTTCGATCGCCTCCAGCCGCAGGTCCAGCGTGGACGCCGCTTTGGCACGGTTGCCGGACGGCACGGACGGACACGCGCTTGACCTGCGTGATGAAGCAGAGGTGAGCAGACTTTTTGCTGCGATCGGGCCCTTCGATCATCTGGTTTTCACGGCAGGAGAAAGCCTGCGACTCGGGCCAATCGCGGACATGGCGTTACCGTCTGCGCGACAGTTCTTTGAGTTGCGCTATTGGGGCGCGTTGACGGCGGCGAAATATGCGGCGCCCCTGATCCAACCAGGCGGTTCCATCGTGTTTACCTCCGGCATCGCGGGTGCGCGGCCGCCGCAAGCTGGCTGGGCATTGGGCGCGAGTATCTGCGGCGCGATGGAAGGGCTGACGCGCGCGCTGGCGATCGAACTGGCGCCGATCCGGGTCAATATCGTGGTACCGGGCTTCGTGAAGACTCCGCTCTGGAACGACATTCCGGAGGAAAACCGTGAGACGATGTACGCGACTGTCCGTGAGAAGCTGCCTGTGGGGCGTATCGGTGAGCCAGACGATCTGGCGGCCGCCTATGTGTTCCTGATGAAGCAGCGTTTCGCGACGGGACAGAGCTTCGTTATCGATGGGGGTGGCTTGCTGGTATAGAGAAGCTTCAAGCGCAAGCAGAAAAGAGTTCGCCAAAACAGCTGTCAAACCACGCTTTGTTCTCAAATGGCGACTGTTGCAACTTGAGAAGCAATCCTGCCCCCGCAACCATACAAAATACAAAAACCCCGCTAAACCAATCGGTTGGCGGGGTTTTTGTTTGGCTGCATGGCGGGATGAAAATAAATACCAACCAAAATCAATGACCTAATTTCGCAGGTTCAAAGCGGGGCCGCTTAACCCGCAACCAATTGCGATAAATGTCCAGTTCTACGGTGACCTTGCCCCCTGAAATGCCCTCGCATTGAAGTAAGGTCTGTCCACTGGAGACAGACGATGAAGAAAGCGCGATTTACGCAGGACCAGATTATCGGGGTCCTGAAAGAGCATCAGGCGGGCGCTACGGCTGCGGATCTGTGCCGCAAGCACGGGATCAGTGACGCGACCTTCTACACCTGGCGGTCGAAATACGGCGGGATGGAGGTGTCGGAAGCGCGGCGCCTCAAGGCTCTTGAAGAAGAGAACGCGAAGCTGAAGCGGCTTCTGGCGGAGAGCGTGATGGACGTCTCGACGCTGAAGGAACTACTGGCAAAAAACTCGTGACGCCCGGTTTGCGGCGGGAAGCCGTGACCTGGGCGATCCGGGAGAAAGAGTATTCGCAGCGACGGGCCTGCCGGCTGATCGGCATGGACCCGAAGACCTGGCGCTATGCGTCACGCCGCCCGGATGATGCCGCAGCGCGCGGGCGGCTGCGCGAACTGGCTGGGGAGCGACGGCGATTTGGCTACCGGCGACTGCATATCCTGCTCGGCCGGGAAGGAATGACGATGAACCACAAGAAGCTGTTCCGGCTGTATCGCGAAGAGGGCTGTCGTCCGCAAGCGTGGCGGCCGGAAACGGGCGCTGGGCACGCGCTCGCCGATGATGCTGCCCGACGGGCCGAACCAGCGCTGGAGCCTGGATTTCGTCTCGGATGCATTGAACAACGGACGGCGCTTCCGGGTGCTGACGGTGGTCGACGACTACACGCGCGAATGTCTGGCGCTGGTGGCGGACACCTCGTTATCAGGCGAACGCCTCGGTCGTGAACTCGACCGGATCGGCGAGCATCGCGGCTGGCCGCTGATGATCGTTAGCGACAATGGCACCGAGATGACATCGAACGCGATCCTGGCCTGGCAGCAGAAGCGATCGGTGCTGTGGCACTATATCGCACCGGGCAA
The DNA here is from genome assembly GCF_000067045.1 of Gluconacetobacter diazotrophicus PA1 5. Taxonomy (NCBI): domain Bacteria; kingdom Pseudomonadati; phylum Pseudomonadota; class Alphaproteobacteria; order Acetobacterales; family Acetobacteraceae; genus Gluconacetobacter; species Gluconacetobacter diazotrophicus. The sequence goes on along the minus strand of NC_010125.1, from coordinate 2,820,462 downwards.
GCCGCAGCAGAACGGGTTCGTCGAGAGCTTCAACGGCCGGTTCCGCGACGAATGCCTCAATGAGCATCTGTTCCGTAACATCGCCCACGCTCGGACGGTCATCGAGGACTGGCGGGCCGACTACAACGCCGTCAGGCCTCACACCAGCCTCAATGGCATGACGCCAGAGGCTTTCGCTCAACACGCCACCAAGGCATACAACAATACACAGACCCTAACTCAAAACTGAGGGCACGTTCGGGGCAGGGTCACACCTAATGGGCTGGTGGTTGCGAGCCACCAGCCTATCAATGCTTTACCCATAACAGTATTATTAAGTGAGGAAATATGCCTTCTATAAATACTATGAACTGTGCAGAACTACATGCTGCGTTGAAACATATTAAAAAACTCGAAGAATTTGTTGCTCAAGAAAGTCAACGAAATCAGGGGCCAGGATGGTCTTATGTAATTGATATTTTGGACAGGGATAGAAAAATTGTCGAAAATGAAATAAAAAACGCTGCTAATTTACATTTAATTTTATAGTAAATAAGGGCGCAAGTTGCACCCTTATTTTTACCCAAAAAGGTAAAAAGTATCTTGCGGCTTGAGTTACCCTCATTTGAGGGTAACTCATCAAATCAACAGGCTATGACTCACGTTTTTAGGCTGTTTTCGGACTTTTGAAACAGTCACTTAGCACTACAGTTGCGTTTTTGCCCTGAGGCGCGAGAGGTATGCTGCGGCCTGATGAGCACGTCGAAAGAACGACCATCGGAGGATATGCTCGATGGAGGCGCGGCTTCGGGTAATTTTCACGGCGAGGCGGCGGATTTCCTGGATTGACCAGCGGATGAGCGGCCGCGTTTGTGCAACTGGCTTTTTTTGAGCGCCATGGCGTTGGCCTGGGACCGCACAGCGGCCATCATGGCGTAAGCCAGCATGACCAACGAGACGTGACGGTGCCAGCCATGCCAGGAACGGGTTTCATTATGGTCGAGTCCGAATTCGTTCTTGGCGGTCTCGAACCCTTCCTCGATTCGCCAGCGCGTGCCCTCGACACGCACCAAGATCTCAAGCGGTGTTCCCTGAGGGCACCAGGTCGTGAAATATGCCAGATCGCCATCGGAGGGATTACGCCGGACCAGCAGCCCACGGGTCCATATCCCGGTTGAGATACCTGAATATTCGGAGGCCTCGAGATCGGCCATCGGGCAATACAGCCAGTCATACAGTCGTTCGCCCTTGGTGCCGCGTCCGGCGGAACAGCGGACCCAGGTCTCGTCCGGCAGGGTCTTGATGATTTCGCGCGCCTCGCCGGACCAGTGGATGTCCGGACGCCAGGAATGGAACCAGTGATTGGCGTTGACGCCAAGGACGAAGCCTTTGCCTGCGCGGCGCAAAGCCATTTCCAGTTCACTGACGCCATAGACGCTGTCGCCAGCCACCCACCGGAACGGCACATCGGCCGCAAGCGCCCGGCCGATCATCGCGGTGGCCAGGGACGGTTTGCTGGCAAACGTGACATCGCCCGGCACATGGGCCGCCGCCAACCGCTCAGGCTTTTCAGTCCAGGCTTTCGGCAGATACAAAGCCCGGTCGAGAAAAGCATGCCCCTTGTCAGAGACATAGGCTGCGAACACGCCAATCTGGCAATTCGTGATCTTGCCGGCAGACCCGGTATATTGCCGTCCCACTCCGCATGATGCAGAGCCCTTCTTGAGGAAACCAGTCTCGTCGACCACCAGTACCGCGTCGGCATCCCCCAGATGCTCGACAACATGATCGCGCACGACGTCCCGCAATGCATCGGCGTCCCAATGCCCGCGTCCAAGCAGGGCCTGCTGTCGCCATGGCCCCGGATCGCCCGCAGCTTCAGCCCGCATCCAGCCGGTCTTGCGCGGCTCGTTGCCCAGTAGTGTTTCCAGAAACCGGCCTGCCGATGCCGCCACCCGCTCCTGGCCGAATACCGGGCGCATTCGCTCCTTGGCGTCCCGCAGCGCCTCCAGCGTCAGAGCCAGAACATCCTCGACCGAAGCTGCGCTATTCATCTCGTTCAGAATCATGGTTACCCATAGATTCAGAACTCTCAGAAAAACGCAACTGTAGTGTTAGAGCCCGATCCGAAAGTTCTTCAACCGTGACAATGCCTTGCTGTCCGTCGTGTGAGCATTCGGATCGAGGCGATCAATGTCCATGCGGTTGAGGAAGCAATGGATTGTTCCCAGTCTTTGGCGAGCCGCCTGCACCGTCCCAGCCATGCGAATGTCCGTTCAACCACCCAGCGGCGCGGCAGGATCTGAAAGCCCTTCGCCGTATCGGACCGCCTGATGATTTCAAGGGTCCATTTTCCCATGGAGGCGAGCGCGGATCGCAATTTGTCGCCAGCATAGCCGCCATCAGCGAAGATGTGGCGCAGCCAGGGAAAGCGCCTGCGTATCGCTGCCAGGACATCAACAGCCCCATCACGGTCCTGGATGTCGGCGGCATGAACGAGGAGAAAGATCAGGAAGCCGCAGGTATCCGTCACAATATGGCGCTTGCGGCCCTTGACCTTCTTCCCCGCGTCATAGCCCGAAAGCCCGCCACTTTCCGTGGTTTTCACCGACTGGCTGTCAATCACGCCCGCGCTCGGAGAGGCTTCACGCCCCTCGATCTCGCGCAGGCTCATGACCAGCACCGTATTCATGACTTCGAACACTCCGGCACCACGCCAGGCGTAAAAATAGCGCCTGACGGTCGAGACCGGCGGAAAGCATTTCGGCAGCAGGCGCCACGCACACCCGGCCGAGGCTATGTAGAGCATCGCGTTGACCACCTCGCGCATATCCGTAGTGCGGGGGCGACCGCCCCGTTTCGCCGGGGGTACAAATGGCATGATCAAAGCCCACTCCCCGTCCGTCATATCCGATGGATATCGCAACCCTTCCCGGCTATGTTCACGTCGGGCAATACCAGTCCATGTCACCATTCACTCCATCTCTTCGCAAAGACGGATGAATCACAACAGGCTGGTATTGTTCAAAAACTTTCGGATCGGGCTCTTAGCGATACGCTGGCGCGCGAAGGACGGCACCGATGGTTTCTATACGTCGAAAGCAACGGCGACGACGACGGCGGACGATTTCCGCGTCGGCAGCAACATGGCGTATTTCAATGGTCGTGTTCATACGGGGCCGATCAGGCATGATCTGGTCATCGGTACCAACGGTTAGAGCCTGTTTGGAAAGTCGCTGAAGTGTGATTCAAGCTCTGGATGTGGACGCCAGAGCAGAGAGGCCGCATGGCCAGGATTACCCGCAAGACGAAGCGTTATCCGTCTGATATGACGGAGGAGGAATGGGCGCGCATCGCGCCACTGATGCCCGAGCCGGGACGCACGGGGCGTCCGCGCGAGATCGAATTCCGCGAGGTGATCAACGCGGTTCGTTACCTGGTTCGATCCGGCTGCGGCTGGCGAATGCTGCCGATCCATTTCGGGCATTGGCGTACGGTCTATGGTTGGTTCAGGGAATTGGCCCGGCGGTTCCTGTTCCAGACCATTCATGATGTGGAACTGATGCTTGACCGGGAGCGCTCGGGCCGTGAAGCCAGCCCTTCGGCCGGAGTGATCGACAGCCAGAGCATCAAGGCGCCGCACGCGAAAACAAGAGGTTACGACGCTGGAAAGAAGATTGTCGGGCGCAAGCGGCATATCGCCGTGGATACGGACGGACGCCTGCTGATGGTCAACCTGACGCCGGCGGACATCTCCGACAGCGCCGGAGCGCAGATGATCCTGGACGCGATCCGCAAGCGCTGGCCGTGGGTCAAGCATCTATTCGCGGACGGTGCCTATGACCGGCTCCAGTTGATGGACAAGGCTGCCTACCTGGACTTCGTCGTCGAGGTGATCCGTCGCAGGGACGGAGCGAAAGGCTTTGAGGTTCTCCCCCGGCGCTGGGTCGTGGAGCGAACCTTCGGATGGATGACCCGATGGCGACGCCTCGTGCGCGATTACGAGCGTCGCATCGATGTCTCACAGGCCATGATCTTCGTCGCCATGGGCGCCAATCTCACCCGAAGAAACGCTCATCCATGACTTTCCAAACAGGCTCTTACATGATGGGAAACTATAATCCGACGAGTGCGGTAACGGCGCCGCAAAACCTGGGAACGTACAATATGTATGGTGCTGCGCCCACCGGCGGCACGCAGCCTTATTATCAGGGACGTTACAAATCCAGCACCATTACCAGCCAGTCCTTTATCGTGGGCGATACGCTGACGATCAATAAACATTGGTCGATCATGGGGACGCTCGCCTGGAGCTGGATCGATCAGGCAGGTGCGCTCAATGCCACCAGTCCGCTCAAGCAGAGCTTCCAGGCCAACGCTGCCTTCAGTCCGACGACCAGCCTGATGTACAAGCCGACCGACAACCAGACCTTCTATTTTACCTATGGGCAGTCGGTCGAGGCGGGACCCGTTACGCCCAACAGTCAATATTATACCAACACGAACATCGCATTGCCGATCGCGCATTCCGAAGAGTATGAAGTTGGCTATAAAGTGCGGTATCAGAAAATGCATTTCAACGTCGATGGTTTCCGCATGACCTCGCCCTATGCGATGTATGTCGGCGCGGCGAATGGTACGTGCGCCGGCGGTAAGACCTGCCAGACCTACACATATGGCGGAACGCAGCGCAATTATGGCGTGGAAGCCCAGGTTTCGGGTGAGGTTCTGCCTAACCTTTCCGTTCTTGCCGGTATGACCTGGCTGGATGCGGAACTGGTCGGCAGCAAGACCGCCGCCTACAACAACAAGGAAATTGTGGGCGCCGCGCCGTTGCAAGCCAGTCTGTTGCTGGACTACCGCCTGCCGGCGAGGTTGGGTTCCTTCGCGTCGGGTTGGGCCTTCAATGCCGGGGTCCATTATATTGGCAACCGTGCGGCCAATGTGACCAATACGCTGCATACCGGATCGTACACGACGCTGGAACTGGGCACGCGTTATGCCTTCCACGTCGCCCGGTTTCCGTGGGTCGCGCGTTTTGGCGTCAGCAATGTCACGAACGAACGGTACTGGGCATCGGTTTATACCGGTGCGCCGAGTGGCACGTCCGGCGCGGCATCAACCTTGTATGCGGGGCTGCCGCGCGTCTATCACTTTACCTTGTCGGCGGAGTTCTGAGGCGCCGTCCGTTAGTGACCGTGTCTGAGCTGCGGATGGCATCGTTCTCTTGTCATGCAGCGAGGCGGAAAATTTTGACGCAGAGACTACAACGAGATCGGCAATAAGACGCCGATCTCGCTGCACATTCCCGACGCATTCAGACCGTTGCCGTGACTCAGGTCGGAAACTCTACCATTCGGCGGTTCGACCTTCGGGAGCAAGCCGTAACCTTAATTCGGAACCCAGGGCACATTGGGGCAGGGGCGGCAGGCATGTTCAATCCTGCGGTCCCGAACGGGCTTTAAGGAAACGGCCCATCGTGGGTTTGCGGAGTACCTGGCCGTTCTCGACGGCTATCCTGCCGCGTGCAAGCACCATGGCGGGCCAACCGGTGACGAGGCGTCCCTCGAATGGTGTGTAGTCGATCCTGCTTTGGAACAGGTCATTGGTGATCCTGACCTGCTGTGTCCGGTCCCAGAGGACCAGGTCCGCGTCGCTGCCCGGGGCGATCGTGCCCTTGCGGGGATAAAGGCCATATCGCTGGGCCGGTGCGGTGGCCGTCAGGCGGACGAAATCCGTCAGGCCGATCTTCTGGCTGTTTACACCGGCATCGAACAGGACGGCCATTCTGGTTCCCAGCCCGGGCATCCCGTTGGGGATCAGTGAAAAATCCGCGTCGCGGCCATGGCGTGCTTTGCCGGACGTTCCTTCCAAGCTGTAGCCGCAATGATCGGACGATACGATGCCGATCACTCCATCGCGCAGATACGACCACATGCCGTCCTGGTCGGCCTGGGTGCGCAGAGGGGGGCTGCAGATATATTTTGCGCCCTCGAATCCGTTCCGCTTCAGATCGGCTTCCGTGAGGGAAAGATAATGCGGGCAGGTTTCCGCGGAGACCTTGACGCCGCGGTGACGGGCGCGCGCGATTTCCTCGGCGACTTCCGGGCATGAAACATGGAAGATCTGGATGTCGTGGTCGACGAGTTCGGCCAGGGTCATGGCGCGATAGGTGGCCTCGCGTTCCAGGCAGGGGGGGCGGGAGGTGGCGTGGGCGTGGGCGTCGGTTCGTCCGGCGGCGAGATGGGCTTCGATCATGTGGCGGATCGCGTCGTAATTTTCGCAATGGACCGAAACCACGAGGCCGCTGGCCTTCGCCGCGTCGAGAACGCGTAGGAACTGTCCGTCCGTCAGATGGAAATCGTCGTAGGTCATGAAGACCTTCAGCCCCGCCACGCCCCGGCGGGCGATTTCGGGAATACCCTTTTCGATCGTATCCGCGTCGGTACGCGTGACGATCTGGTGGACGGCGAAATCGATGCGCGAATTCTGCCCCCGCCGGAGATAATCCTCGAACTGTGTGACGATGTTGCGTCCGGGCACATGGGACGCGAAACACACCACCGTCGTCGTGCCGCCCAGCAGTGCGGACGCGCTTGCCGAAGCGAAATCGTCCTCATGCACCGTGCCGTCGGCCTCTTCCTGCTCGATATGGCAATGACCGTCGATGCCGCCCGGCATGACCAGCAGCCCGGTGGCGTCCACGACATGGTGGCCGGTCAGACCGTGCCCGATCGTGTCGATCGTTTCGCCGGTAATGCCGATATCGGCGGTAAACACGTCGCTGGCGGTCACGATGGTGCCGTTGCGGATGACGATGTCGAAGGTCATTGGAAGATTCCTGGCGTGGGAAAGGTCGGGGCAGAGCGCTAGCCGCCGCGAAGGATGTCCATGCAGTCTGTCGCAACGTTGCGCAGGTGGGTCAGCATGGCGGTCTTCGTGGCCTCGGCATCGCCATCGAGCAGCCTGTCCAGAATGGCCAGATGTTCGACGGTCGAAGCCGGCACGCGCCCGAGCGGATAAGTGACCTCACACAGTCGCGTCAGCGTTCGCAGTTCGTTTATGGTCTTGGTCAGAACGATATTGCCTGATGCCCGGGCGAACATCAGATGGATCTGGTCGTCCAGCTGCCACTGGGCGGCAGTCTGTTCGGGGGACTGGCCCAGCGCGATCACCTTCTCGCGCAGTTCGGTGACACGGCTGCGATCGATCTTGCCGAATGCCAGTTGGATCGCTTCGCCTTCCAGGACCTCGCGGATATGCATGCATTGAAAGAATTCGGCCGCCGAAACGCGGCGGACCGCGAATGACCGCGACCCCTGTTTGGTCAGCAGCCCCTCGGCGGCCAGGCGCATCACGGCTTCGCGAACCGGAGTGCGCGAAATTTCCAGATGGTCCGCCAGGCGGCCTTCGACGACCGACATGCCCCCGGGCAGTTCCCGTTCCAGGATCATGCGCCGAATCTGCCCGTAGGCGTGTTCGGCAAGATTGAGTTCACGTTCGGCCGTCATGGTGTCAGTCACGTTCCTGTTCCATTACCAGCGCGTATTCTAGAGCCTGTGACAATTCCCGCCATTCCTCCGGTGAAAGAACTTCGGATGCCTTCCTGGTCCGGCAGGACGACCATGTCTTCTGCATGACCAGGCAGGCTTTCAGGCGCAGCGTGGCGCGGCCGGACGGGGCGCGGCCGTAGATCAGGTTCGCCAGGGGCTGGATGGCGGCATGGACCCGGCGGGCGGTGTCCAGGTCCTGGGCCTGGACGGCGTTCCACAGCCGGCCGATGCTGCGGGGCAGGATGGCCGCGAGGCTGACGAGGCTGCCGGTGGTTCCAATCGCGAAGCAGGGCAGCAGATGCTCGTCGCCCGAGGCCATGACCTCGACGTGGGGGGCGACGCGCGCCGCCAGCCGACGATGACGGTCATAGGCGTTGGTCTCCCAGCTTCCCTCCTTGATCGCCACGATTCGGGGAAGCTGCAGCAGCCGTTCCAGGATCGGAAGGGAATAGGCCATGCCGCCGGTGCCGATCGACGACTGGTATAGCATGACCGGCGCATCCACTGCCTCGCAGATGGCACGGTGATGGGCGACGATGGCCTCGGCATCCTGCGATACTGCCCAGGAGAAGGGGGGAAAGACCAGAAGGGCATCCGCCCCGGCATCGACCGCGTCGCGGGCCTGCAGGCAGGCGTCCTGGATGTCTTCCGACAGCACGCCCGAGACGATGATCTTCTCCATGCCGATCGCGTGCCGGGCGGTTTCGACGACCAGCCGTTTCTCCTCGCGGTTCAGCAGGTGGTTCTCGCCGGCATGGCCATTGCAGAGGATACCCACGATGTCCGGGGAGGACGTACAGTCCTTCATGTGGCGGGCCAGGCCGGGTGCGTCGATCATCCCGTCTTCGTGCAGGGGAAGCAGCGTCGCGGCATAGACGCCCCGGAAGGGGGTGGCGGAAGCAGGGATCATGACGAGGATTCCGGAATGCTGGACGGGGAAAAGCGGTGAGGGTCGAATGCGCTCAGGTCCGGTGTGCCGCCCAGGATGCGTTCCGCCAGCAGGCGGCCCATATACGGGCCGCTGGTGAAACCGGAATGGGCGCACCCGATCACGAACGCGTCGTCGCGTGGGGTCAGGGCGCCGATCAACGGCATGGCGTCCGGCGTTTCGGATTCGAGGCCGAGCCATACCCGAAGGATCTGCGCCTGGGACAGGCGCGGGATGACGTGCTGCGCCAGGCGCACATTGCCGCGCAGGTTTTCGGGAATGACGCGGGTGCCACCTTCATGGATATTGCCTTCGCCCTGCCAGCCCCCGCCGATCAGGACGCTGCCGTTGGCGAACTGCTTGAGCGACAGAAGGCCGTTGGCGATGCTGACGACGCTGCCCATGACCTGCGGCATCGTTTCCGTCACGACGAGCTGGTTGATCAGGCAGCGGATGGGAATGGTGTGGCCGAACCAGCCCAGCATCTTTTCCAGCCATACGCCGCCGGCCAGCACGATGCGCCGGGCCGCCAGGGGGCGCGCCTGTTCCGCGCAATGGATGTCGTATCCGTTGCCGGAAGGGTGGATCGCCTCCACCGCACACTGCTCGAAACAGGTGCACGCCGGCTCGGCCCAGGGCCTGCGCATAGGCCTTGCCGACGCGGTAGGCGGGAATGTGTCCGGGTCCAGTTCGCAATAGGCGGCGGCGCGAACCGAGGGGTTGAGGCCGGGTTCGATCGCGACGGCGCGCGCAGGCGGGACGATTTCGATGGGCGCACCCGCCTGCTGGCGGATTCTGGCGCGCTCGCGTAACAGGGCTTCCTCGGCTTCCGTGAAGGCCAGGGACAGGCCGGGCGTGGCAAGGGCGCCGACATCCGCCCCCAGCCACTCCCTGCTGGTCAGCCACATTTCGCGGCCGCGCATGGCGTGGGGGATCAACTGCGCACGCGTCATATGCAGTGTCAGCGTGCCGGCATTGACGCCGGATGCCGCCCGAAACAGGTCCTGTCGGTCCAGAAGCGCGATGCGCATGCCACCGCGTGCCAGGAACAGTGCGGTGGTCGCCCCCATGACGCCGCCGCCGATGACGGCGATATCCATGGGCGCGTCGGGCCATGCCGGTTTCACGGTCATAGCGGGGCCGCCTTCGGCAGCGGGATGTCCGAGTAGGCGAACGTCCCGGTCAGCGCCGCGAGGGGCAGGGGGAAGAAGGGCGTGCGCGGCGTGAAACTGCCGGCCTCTTCGGGCGACAGGTCGCAGGATGCGGCGAGTACGCCCCGGGCGCCGTCTTCGCACATGCGGCCCTGGCATGGCCCCATGCCGCAGCGGGTCCAGGCCTTGACCTGGTTGAGGTCGCGCGCGCCCGTAGCCGTGGCCTCGCGGAGTGTCGCTGCCCGCACCCGTTCGCAGCGACAGACGATGGCGTCGTCTGGAATGGCGCGGAACAGCGGCGCGGAGGCGTTGAGCAGGGGCAGCATGGTCCGCGATACATGGTCCAGCCGGCGCAGCAGCATGCGGGGATGCCGCGTCAGGCGTGCGAAATCCCGGGCGGTGATGGCCCCCTGGTCCAGGGCGACGGCATGGCCGGTGATCAGGCCCCGCAGCCGGGCGACGGCAGCGCCCCGGATGCCCGCGGCGTCCCCGGTCGCATAAAGCCCGGCCCGGCTGGTGCGGCCGGAGAAATCCGTCTCCGGCTCCCAATAACCGCCCGCGCCGTCGAAACGGTGGCGCGCGCCCAGCGTGCGGGTCAGCAAGGTGGCGGGTTTCAGGCCATGGCCACAGGCGACCGCATCCACATCGTCGTACCGGAAGGCCACTCCCGGCCGTCCGGCTTTCGCGACCGCGACGGACAGTCCGTCCGTGGCGGCATGGACGGCGGCAATGTGGGCCCTGTGATGGATCGGGATGCCGGCCAGGCGCAGGCGCGTCATCCATTGCACGGCCAGGCGCAGCCGCGCCGGGTCCCGCACCAGGGCGGTCCCCAGCCGGAGCCAGTCGCCGGATCGCCCGGCATCGACCACGGCCACCACGTCGCCGCCCAGCTCCATCACCTGATGGGCGACGGAAAAGAGCAGGGGGCCGGCGCCCGCGACCACGACACGCCGGCCGGGCAGGGTTCCGGCGTTGCGCAACAGGATGCTGGCCCCCGCCAATCCGATGACGCGCGGATCGGTCCAGCCGGGGAAGGGCAGGACGCGTTCCGTCGCGCCGTTCGCCACGACCAGGGCCCGGGTGGCGATCTGGTCGATGCCGTCGGGGCCCAGGACATCCAGATCCATCCGGGGCGATACGCCCCAGACCCGGGTAGCGGGGCGCGTCTCGACGCGAGACCCTGCCAGCAGGGCGCGCAGACGGTCGCCGCCGGCGAATTCATGGTTTGGCGGCACATGCCGCCGTGCATAAGGCGTCGGTGCGCGAAAGATCTGTCCGCCCGCCTGCGGCTGCTCGTCGACCAGGGTGACCGGCAGGCCGTGACGGCTGATGGTCAGGGCGGCGGTGGCGCCGGCGACGCCCCCGCCGACCACGACCAGCGCGCCGCGGTCAGGAGGCGACATAGGCTGTGACCTTCATGTCCCGCCGCACCGTGGCACGGCAGGCATAGGCAAGGGTGCCGTCGATCAGGACGCGGCATTCCTGGCAACTGCCCATGAAGCAGAAGGCGCCGCGCGGCGTGCCGTCGCGGGGGGAAACACCCAGTGCCACGATTCCCGCCCGCCGCAGGACGGCGGCCAGGGGTTCGCCCTCTGGCGCCTGCATGGCGCGTCCTTCGAAGAGAAAAGGGACGGAACGGTTTTCGTTCCCGGGAGGAATCGGTTCGGGCAAGAAACTCTTCCTTGAACGGTGTTTTAATCGTATACAAAGCGTATATGTTCTTTAGAACAGTGATGCCTGGATCGCAACATCCAATATGGAGGAAGCCGGAGTCTTGAGAGCCTGTCTGAAAATGCGCAGTGTCGGCCGACCGGGGCGCGTTTTCCGCATGTCGCGGCCAAAGGCTGCCGGGGTGCGTTCCGGCGCGCGGAAAGTGGGCGGGATTCTGGCCGGCTGCGTCCTGTCGCTCTTGCCGCTGTGCATCGGCCAGGGCGCCCAGGCGCGGGCGCTGGCCGATATCCGCGCCAGCGGTCATCTGAATATCGGTGTCAACCCGGCGCTTCCGCCGCTGGCGGCATATGATTCGCGCAACGTGATCGAGGGATTCGACGTGGATGTCGGAACCGCGCTGGCGGCGCGGCTGGGGGTGTCGCCCCGTTTGGTTCCGGTATCGTCGAGCGGGCGCATTCCCTACCTGATGGCGGGCAAGGTGGACGTGGTGCTGGGTGGGCTGACCCGCACGCCTGAACGCGCGGCCGCCATTGCGTTCTCGGCGCCGCTCTATGCCGAGGAATTCGCCATCATCGCCCCGGCGGTATCCAGGGTGGGGGGGCTGGACGACCTGGCGTCCGGACGGGTGCGGATGGTCGAGGTCCGGGGTTCCACGGCGGTGCCGTTCCTGCGGACGCATGCGCCGAAGGCACCGATCCTTCTGCTGGGCAGCTATCCGGATGCCGTGCGCGCCCTGGCCCAGGGGCGGGGTGACGCCATGGTGGACGTCATCGAATATGTCGGCCGGTTTCTGGCGGCCGAACCCCAGGCCGGATGGACGATCCAGCGCGGCTTCGCCCCCGCCGCGGGCGAGGATTGCGTGGGCGTCGCCCAGTCCGACACCGATCTTCTGCGCGTGGTCGACGGGACGCTGGCCGACCTGAAGCGGGATGGAACAATCCAGGCCGCCTATCGTCGCTGGTTCGGCGTGTCCATGGCCACCCCGGCGGAGGGACGTCCATGACGGCGCTGCATTTCCAGCCGGTCCTGCAACGCCTGCCGTTCCTGCTGGGGGGCGCCGCGACGACGGTTCTTCTGTCCGTCGCGTCCTTTGGTGCCGGCCTTCTGCTGGCGGGTGGCCTTGCGGTCCTGCGCGCCGAGGGGCCGAAGGCGGGGCAGCGGTTCAGCACGATCTACAGCACGATCATGACCAACACGCCGCAGCTTTCGCAAATCTTCGCGATCTTCTACTGTCTTGCGCTGCTGGGGGTCATGGTGTCTCCATTCGCGTCGGTCTTCATCGGCATGGCGCTGAACGCGGCGGGCTACCTGGCGGATATCGTGACGACGGGGCTGGGCCGGGTGCCCCCGCTTTATCACGATGCGGCGGCTTCGCTGGGGCTGACCCGGCGGCAGGCCTATATGCGCGTCATCTTTCCCCATGCGCTGCAGACGATGGCGCCGGCGCTGGCCAATCATTTCCAGATCATGATCCTAGGCAGTTCGATGGCGTCCATCTTCGGGGTCGAAGATCTGACGGGGCGCGCGTACGATGTCGGGTCGACCACCTTCCGTATTCTGGAGGTGATGCTGGTGGCCGGGGTGCTGTATGCGCTGCTGTCCGTCGCCCTCACGGGGCTGTTCGCCCTGGGGCGCAGGCTGTTCGAGGCCGCGGCATGATGGCGTTTTCCCATTACGACGTCGCGCTGCTGGCGCGTGCCCTCTGGATGACGGTGGTGCTGTCCGTCGCGGGCGGGCTGGCCGGGCTGGCCGGCGGCACCGCACTGGCATGCCTGCGGATGGCGCGGGGGCCGGTGTTCGCGCCCGCGCGCTTCCTGGCTGCGGGATATGTGCAGGTGGTCCGGCGCGTCCCGTTCATCGTGACCCTTTATCAGGCTGTCGGATTGGGCGCTGCCGTAGTGATGAGTGATGGCGACGACGGCGTTTATGCGGCCGTCAGTCGCGTGATCCTACGGCAATTATATGCGAGGGCGACGAGCGTCCATTCTGTTGCGACGTTGGGGAGGCCACGGAGATGGAAACGGGTGAAGCCCATGGCGCTCTTGATGATACCGAAGACCGGTTCGACGGTCTGCTTGCGTAAGGCGTAAAGGGCTTTTGCCGGGTTCTGTTGCAGCCTGGCCTTCATTTCCAGGCGCCAGGGCTCGGTGATCCGGCGCGGCTCCCTGGGTGGCGGTTCTGGCCGGAAGTCATAAGGGCGCCGATTCACAGGGCGTCCGATGGCGACCAGCGGGTCCACGCCGCTGGCCTGCAACGTTTCGACGGCTTTGCCGCTGGCGAAACCCGTGTCGGCGAGGACGGTTCGTGGCAGGCCGATCCTCTCCTCCATACCCAGGATGGTGGCGGCGAAGCTGGGCGCGTCCGCCGTCGTCGCAACGACGCCATTTTCCAAGATCAACTGGCTGCCCTCGGCACAAACCACGGCCTGGGCATTGTAGGCTTGCCGGTATTCATGCGCGTCGGAGCGGCGCATCAGCTTGCTGTCCGGATCGGTCAGGTTGATCTGCCGGTCTGGTGGCGGTTCATCGTCCGGTTCTTTCGGCGGCCGACCGCGCCGTCCCCGCTTCGCATCAAAAGCTGCCTTCTTGCGCTCATATTCTGGTCGGGCGGTCTTGGCCTGCTCGCGGGCTTCCGCCTCCAGTCGCGCACAGGCTTCATCCAGCTTTGCCTTCAGAGCCTCCCGCCGGGCCAGTTCCTCCGGCAACGCCTGATGATCCACATCGGTTGTATCCGCCGCCTCTGCCCGTTCCATCAGGGTGGAGATATCGGTGGCCAGTTTCTCGCGCAGCTCTTTCGCGCGATCATAACGAATGGAACGGTATTTCGAGGCATTGGCATCGATCTTCGTGCCGTCGATCGACACCGTGCCAAGCCGCACCAGTCCCGTCTCGCGTGCCAGCAGGAGTACATGCATGAACGCTGCCTCGATCGCCGTGCGGTTGCCGCGCCGGAACGTCGCGATCGTGTCATGGTCAGGATGCAGGTTCGCCGCCACAAAGCGCATACCGATATCACGATATGTCGCCCGTTCGATCCGACGCGATGAGAACACGCCGTTCGCATAGGCGTAAATCAGCAGCGCCAGCATCAGGCGCGGATGATACTGCGCCTTGCCGCCAGTCCGCACAGGAACGGAAAATGCCCTCAACGGCACCCGCTCTACCGCCGCCACGATGAAATGCGCCACATCGTCCGACGGCAGCCATGACTTCAGATCCGGCGGCAGAAGATACGGCTGCGATCGATCAAACGGAATGAAGCTGCTCATCCTGAAAGCTTACCGCAGATCGCCAGAGCCAGGTACCCCAACCCGACAGCCTGTTATATCGTGTTCTTCCTGACCGGCGTGGCTGGGCTGGACGTTTCGGAACGGACGGTGGCGATCTGGGCCATCGGGATGATCGCCACCGGATATATTGCGGAGATCGTCCATGGTGGGCTCCGGTCCGTTCCGACCGATCAGGTCGAGGCCGCCGTCACGCTGAACCTGCCGCTGCTGGCGCGGTGGCGCCACGTGATCGTGCCGCAGGCGCTGCCGGTGATCGTCCCGCCGGCCGTCGGCTACCTGGTGCTCTTCATCAAGGATACGGCCCTGGCCTCGCAGGTCGGGGTGCTGGAACTGAACCAGGCGGGGGTCATCCTGTCGAATCGCGGGCTGCCGACGATACAGGTCTTCCTGGCCGTGCTCGGCCTGTATTTCGCCCTGTCCTATCCGCTGACCCGCCTCAGCCGCATGCTGGAGAAACGCCTTGCCCTATCTTGACCTGCGCGGCGTGACCGTTCGCCATGGCACGCACGCCATTCTTCGCGATGTCGGGCTGCAGGTCGGGCGGGGGGAAATCGTCAGCCTGATCGGCCCGTCCGGTTCGGGGAAGAGCACATTGCTGCGGGCGCTGATCGGGCTGCAGCCCGTCGTCAGCGGGCTGCTGACGCTGGACGGCGCCGCGATCGACATGACCGCCCCGTCCGCCCCCCGTGCGTTGCGCGCCCGTGCGGCGATCGTCTTCCAGCAGTTCGGCCTGTTCGACCATATGTCGGTCCTGCGCAACCTGACGCTGGCGCCGACCGTCGTGGCCGGGCGCCCCCGTGCCGAGGCCGAGGAGACGGCACGGAACCAGTTGCGCATGCTGGGCCTGGCGGACAAGGCCGACGTTCTGCCGTCGCGCCTGTCGGGCGGGCAGAAGCAACGCGTGGCGATAGCGCGCGCGCTGATGACCCGGCCGCACCTGCTGCTGCTGGACGAGCCGACATCGGCCCTCGATCCCCGTCTGGTGTCCGAGGTGACGGCCCTGCTGCGGGACCTGGCAAGGGCGGGGATGACGATCGTCCAGGTCTCGCACGGCATGGACTCCGTGGCCGCGCTGTCCGACCGCATCGTGCTGCTGGAAGACGGGCGGGTCCGCGCCGTTGGCGCCGGGGAACAGCCGGCGGCCGAGCCGTCGATCGCGGCCTTCATGAACGCCCATCGCTAGGGTGTGGTTCTGGCAGGGCAGGAAAGGAAATATCGTGGAATTTCGAGGAACCTATACCGTCATGATCACGCCCTTCGACGGGCGTGGCCGCGTCGACGTACCGGCGCTGCGGCGCTTTACCGACTGGCAGATCGCGCAGGGCATTCGCGGACTGATCCCCCTGGGCTCGACGGGCGAATTCCTGTCGCTGACCGACGATGAACGGACACTGGTCGCCGAGACGGTGATCGGCCAGGCTGTTGATTTCCAGCGAGAACTGACCCTGTAGGGGCAGAAATTTTCATTGAGAATTGACCCGTGTCTGACACTTCCCCGGAGCAACTGTCCGGGGGTTAAAGGAGTGATCAGCATGGAATTGTTGAGTGTGATCCGGCGGTGGCATTACCGGGATCATGTACCGATCCGCGAGATTGAGCGTCGGACGCGATTGTCGCGCAACACGATCCGCAAGTATCTCCGGGCGGAGACGGTTGAGCCGCAGTTCAAGGTTGCCGAGCGTCCGAGCCGGCTGGACCCGTTTGCGGAGAAACTGGCGACCTGGCTTGCTCTGGAGACGTCAAAGTCGCGCAAGCAGCGCCGCACGGGGCGGCGCCTGCATGTGGATCTTGTAGCGCTGGGTTATGACGGATCGTATGGACGGGTTGCGGCCTTTATCCGGAACTGGAAGGCGGAACAGCAAAGGGCGCGGCAGACGACGGGACGCGGCGTGTTCGTTCCGTTGCGCTTTCAACCCGGAGAGGCCTTCCAGTTCGACTGGGGAGAGGACTGGGCGGTGATCGGGGGGCGGCGCGTCAAGCTGCAGGTCGCCCACACCAAGCTGTCCTACAGCCGGGCCTTCATTCTGCGGGCGTATCCGCTCCAGACTCACGAGATGCTGTTCGACGCGCTGACGGAAGCCTTTCGCGTTTTGGGCGGGGTGCCGCGTCGAGGTATTTTTGACAATATGAAAACCGCCGTGGACCGGGTTGGGCCCGGCAAGGTCCGCCAGGTCAATCTGCGTTTTTCGGCCCTGGTGAGCCATTATCTGTTCGAGGCGGAGTTCTGCAATCCGGCAGCGGGTTGGGAGAAAGGTCAAATCGAGAAGACCGTCCAGGACGCCCGGCGGCAGATCTGGCAGGAGATGCCGCATTTTCCTGATCTGGCCTCCCTGAACGTCTGGCTCGAGGCGCGTTGCCGGGAACGTTGGACTATCTTGAGGCATGTCGAATTGCCCGGCAGCCTCGCCGAGGCCCATGCGGCGGAAGTGCCTCACCTGATGGTTCCAGGGCGCCCGTTCGACGGGTTCGTCGAACATACCAAACGGGTTTCGCCGACTTGCCTCGTGCAGTTCGAAAGCAACCGCTACAGTGTGCCCGCCTCTTTTGCCAATCGGCCGGTCAGCCTGCGCGTCTATCCCGACCGGTTGGTGATCGCGGCCGAGGGGCGGATCCTATGCGAACATCCCCGGATCGTCGAGCGGTCCCACGGCGTGCCCGGTCGCACGATCTATGACTGGCGGCATTACTTGGCGGTGCTCCAGCGCAAACCCGGGGCCTTGCGCAATGGCGCGCCCTTCTCTGAATTGCCCGAGGCGTTCCGGACGCTGCAGACGCACCTCCTCCGGCGCACGGGCGGCGACCGGGAAATGGTCGAGATCCTCGCCCTGGTGCTGCAGCATGATGAGCAGGCCGTGCTTTGCGCGGTTGAACTCGCGCTCGAGGAGGGAGTAGCCACCAAGACACACGTCCTCAATACGTTGCATCGTCTGACGGACGCCAAGAAAACAGGAGCACCCAGGCTCGACGCGCCGCAGGCATTGGTGCTCGAACGCGAGCCTCAGGCCGATACCGGACGGTATGACGCCCTGCGCGGGGAGGCCCGTCATGCGTCATGATCCCGCGGCCGGTGCCCTCGTCGTCATGCTGCGCGGCCTGCGGATGTATGGCATGGCCCAGGCCACGGCCGAACTGACCGAACAGGGTGCGCCGGCATTCGAGGCCGCCATCCCCGTCCTCTCCCAGCTTTTGAAGGCGGAACTCGCCGAGCGAGAGGTGCGCTCCATCGCCTATCAAACCAAGACTGCCAGGTTCCCGGCCTACAAAGATTTGGCAGGGTTCGATTTCTCGGCCGCCGAGGTCAACGAGGCCATGGTCCGTCAACTCCATGCCGGGGATTTCATCGACCGTGCCGACAACGTCGTCCTCATTGGTGGACCAGGAACCGGCAAGACCCATCTGGCCACCGCACTTGCCGTGCAGGCGATCGAACATCACCGCAAGAAGATACGGTTCTGGTCCACGGTCGACCTCGTCAACGCCCTCGAACAGGAAAAAACCGCCAATCGCGCAGGACAGATCGCGGAACGTCTCCTGCGCCTCGATCTCGTGATCCTGGACGAACTTGGCTATTTGCCGTTCAGCGCATCAGGCGGTGCCCTGCTGTTCCATCTCCTCAGCCGTCTCTACGAGCGCACCAGCGTCATCATCACCACCAATCTGAGCTTCAGCGAATGGGGCGAAGTCTTCGGTGATCCCAAAATGACGACAGCCCTGCTCGATCGCCTTACCCACCACTGTCATATCCTCGAAACCGGAAATGACAGCTACCGGTTCCGCGCAAGCTCCGCCGCCCCCAGGAACCGGAAGGAAAAGGCAACCGCTTGACCAGCCCATAAAACATAGCAGAGATAACCAAAGGCCGGGTCAGTTCTCGATGAAAACCCAGGGTCAAATCTCAGCAGAAATTAACACGCAGGACCGTCACAGGAAAGGATTCATAAAAAGCCGAACGCCCATTGTTTCGCTTTACGATTGAATTCGAACGGTATACAAATCGCATATAAAACGAAGACCGTGATGCGTATCCGAGCGAAAGGGCGGCCGATGTCTGCGACCCTGAGTGATGAAAAAATTCCGAGCGACGGGATCGAACGCACCGTCGACCGCGATTTCGATACGCTGCAGGTGGCATTCCTGCGCGAGCTGGTGCGCGTGCCGTCGGACAATCCGCCAGGAGATTGCGCACCGCACGGTCGTTTTGCCGCCGAACGCCTGGAGACGCTGGGGTTTGTAGTGGAACGGGACGTGGTGCCCCCGGATGTCCTGGAGCAGAGCGGCCTGCGCAGCGCCACGAACCTGATCATAAGGCAGCGCTTCGGAAACGGGTACGGCCCGGTCGTCGCCCTGAACGCCCATGATGACGTGGTGCCGCCGGGAGGCGGATGGACGCACGATCCCTATGCCGGCGTGATCGAAGAGGGTCGCCTGTACGGACGGGGGGCGGCAGTTTCGAAATCCGATTTCGCGACCTTCGCCTTTGCCCTCCGGGCTCTGAACGCCCATGCCGAGGGCCTGCAAGGGCAGGTGGAACTGCATTTCACCTACGACGAGGAAACCGGGGGCAGCGCGGGACCGGGCCGGTTGTTGGAACTGGGGATGACCCGCCCGGATTATGTCATCAGCGCCGGCTTCACCTACGGGGTGATGATCGCGCACAAGGGCAGCCTGCAACTCGATGTGACGTTCACGGGGAAATCGGCACATTCCGCATGGCCCGACACCGGTTGTGACGCCATCCAGGCGGCCTGTGGCGTGATGGTGGCGCTATATGCCCATCGGGACGCACTGGCCGCCCGGCCGTCCATAATTCCCGGTATCGGCGCGCCGACGCTGGTCATCGGCACCATCAGCGGAGGCGTGGCCGCGAACGTCGTGCCGGAACAGGCGACGTTCCGGATAGAGCGGCGGATCATGCCGGACGAGGATGCGGATGAAGTGGAGCGGGAACTGCGCGACATCATTCTCCGGGCCGTAACGGTGGATGGAGTGACCTGCGCCGTATGCCGTCATCTTCTGGCGCTTCCGCTGGTGCCCGAAAGCCGGCAGGCCCCTTTGGTCGCGGCACTTCAGGATGCGGCCGAAACCGTGGTCGGCGAGCGGATTCCGGCAGAGGGCATGCCCCTGTTCACGGATGCCCGCCTGTACAGCAATGCCGGATGCCCGACCGTCCTGTACGGGGCGGGGCCGCGTCGCCTCCAGGACGCCAACGGCCATCGGGCAGACGAACATGTGGTGCTGGAAGACATGCGCCGGGCGACGAAAGTCGTGGCGATCGCCCTGTGGCGGCTGCTGGGTCGCCCCGGCACGCAATCATAACGAAAACGATCCGAAAATACCCTTAACCGCCTGCAACGCGGGTCCCCCGGAGTGGGATGGACCGATGGAGTCGACATGAATATCCGCAAGCTTGCTCTTTATTCCACGATTCTGTCCTTCGGCCTCTGGACCGGGGTGTCCGTCGCGGCGACAGCCGACGGCAGCGCCCAGGATTCAAAGAAATCCGCGCATGCGAAAAAGGCCAAGGCCTCGCCCACCCGTGCGGCCGCCAGCGAGGAAAACGTGATCGTAACCGGTACGCATGCCAGCAACCGCCATGCCCGTCAAAGCACAAGCCCCGTCACGGTTCTCTCTGCTGCGACGCTGCGTCGTTCGGGTATGCTGAATCTGTCGGATGCTCTGACCAGAACCTATCCGTCGATCAATGTCAGTACAATGGGCAACGATGCGGGAGCACTGACGGCCTCCATTCGCATGCGGGGGCTGAATCCGAATGAGGTCCTGGTTCTGGTCGATGGCAAGCGCCGCCACACGACCGCCAACATCAATGCCGATGCGGGACCGAACTTCGGTTCGACGCCGGTCGATCTCAACATGATTCCGTCCAATATGATCGACCATATCGAGGTACTGGAAGACGGCGCCGCCGCGATGTACGGGTCCGATGCGATTGCCGGCGTGGTGAATATCATCACCAAGAAGCAGGATCATGGCCTCGACATCAGTTCTCAGACCGGTGCGAACGCCTATAATGGTGATGGCTGGCAGTATCAGCTCAATGCCGATGGCGGGTTCAAGCTGGGTCGCGACGGCTATATGCATATTGCCGCCCAAGTTTATCATACCGACCATTTCGTAACAAAAACGCTCGATAATCGCCTCGCTGGTTACACCCCGCCCGGCGTGCAGAATGAGCTGTATACGGGATCTTTGAACGTTCCCGGCGATTCCAACAAGATCATGAGCACGCCGGAGGAAACCCGCGAGAATCTCGGCATCGATTTCGGCAAGCCGATTACAGAAGACATACAACTATACGGCCAGATCACGTATGGGCACCGCCATGCCGAGGCATACGAGAACTATCGTCTGCCATCCGGTACCAGCGCCAGCAATCCGGAACTGTTCCCCTCTGGTTATTCGCCGTTGGAGACGATCGACGAGGACGACTATGCTGCCACGCTTGGTTTGAAAGGCGGACGTCTGTTCGGCTTCGACTGGGACCTGAGTACGACCTGGGGGGAAGACCTGGACAAGATCAGCACGAAGAATACCACCAATCCTAATATGTATGCCGCGACAGGCTACACACCGACCACCGTCCGCAACGAGAATTTCCGCCTCGCACAGTGGACGAACAACCTCGACTTCAGAAGGAATTTCAGAATCGCCAACGTCGTTCCGATGACACTGGCATTCGGTGGCGAAAGCCGGATGGAACAGTACACCGTGACTGCGGGCGAGCCGGCATCTTATGAATATGGCGGTACGTCGGCATTGGCGGGACTGACGCCGCAGGATGCCGGGAAGTGGAATCGTGATATCTGGGCAGCGTACCTGGATGGCGATTTCCATCCCACGCGGAAATGGGACCTCGATTTCGCCGGACGGTTCGAACATTATACCGACGTCGGCAACACCGAAAACGGCAAGGTTTCGACGCGCTATGACTTCACGCGCCGGATCGGGGTGCGGGCGACCATCAGCAACGGCTTTCGTGCGCCCACAATGGCCGAGCAGCATTACAGTGCGATCAATGTCGGGCCGACATCCGTTCTCGGGCTGTTGCCGGTCTCGTCGCCGGAGGCGGCGGCAACGGGTGCTTCGCCCCTGAAGCCGGAACGGTCCACGAGCGCGAGCGGCGGCATCGTTCTGGAACCGGTCGATGGCTTTCATATCGAAACGGATGTCTACCAGATCAACATTCGCGACCGTGTGGTGCAGGGGGGCAACGTCACGGGTCCGGTTGCCGTCGCCGCGCTGGAACAGATGGGGGTCTCGCTGCCGGCCCTGACACAGCAGTCGGAAAATTCCGTTCAGACCTATTATTTCACGAATGGTGCCAGTACCCGGACGCAGGGCTTGGACATCAAGGCCGATTACATGGTGCATATGCACCAGTACGGTAATGTCGCCCTGTCCATGGCGTTGGATCTGAACCGTACCCGGCTGACGCATAACGGCCTGTCCGGCACAGGTTCGCCGCTGCTGAATGCGCAGAATATCGGCTATCTGACGACTGGCTTCCCGCGCAGCAAGATCATCCTGAACGCCTACTGGACCGTCGGCGCCTGGGATGTCAATCTGCGCCAGACCCGGTACGGCGAGACGACGGGCATGATGACATATCAGGACTGGACGCCTTCGGCCGCGACATGCCCGGGCGGTGGACAGTTGGAACAGTCGAGCGTCTGTTTCGCGCAATTCAAGAATACGCCGCGTTGGTTGACCGACCTGGAAATCGGCTATCGTGTAAGCCCGCGCTGGCATGTGGCTGTCGGTGCCAACAATATCTTCAACATCCGCCCACGCAAGCTTCCCGGTTATCTGAATCAGCTTGGGGGGAATCCGTATGATACGTTCTCGTCGCAGGTTCCGATGACGGGCGGATATTATTATGGGCGGGTCAATTTCACGCTCTGAGAAATTTTCTGACATATATTGGGAATAACAATATGTTCGGGCAGATCGATCCGCCGCAGCGGCTGCTGATGGGGCCGGGGCCGGTGAATGTGCATCCGCGCGTGCTGCGCGCGATGACGGCGGACATGCTGGGCCAGTTCGACCCGGAGATGACGGGGTACATGAACCAGACGATGGCGCTGTACCGCCAGGTGTTCATGACCGAAAACCGCTGGACCTTCCTGGTCGACGGCACGGCGCGGGCGGGGATCGAGGCCGCCCTGGTCTCGCTGGTCGAGCCGGGGGCGCGGCTGCTGATCCTGCGGGCGGGCCGGTTCGGGCTGCTGCTGTCGGAAATCGCGCAGCGCATCGGCGCCGAGATCCGCACCATCGACATCCCGTGGGGCGAGGTCGCGCCCCCGGAGCAGATCGAGGCCGCGATCATCGAACACCGGCCGCAGGTCTTCGCCACCATCCACGGCGATACCTCGACCACCATGGCCCAGCCGCTGGACGGCGTGGGGGCGATCTGCCGGCGGCACGGCGTGCTGTCCTATGTCGATGCCACGGCGACGCTGGGCGGCATGGCGGTGGCGACCGACGCCTGGGGCGTGGATGTGGTGACGGGCGGATTGCAGAAATGCATGGGCGGTCCGCCGGGCTCGGCCCCCATCACGATTTCGGACCGGGCGGCGGCGCATATCATGGCCCGCCGGCATGTCGAGGCCGGGATCAGGGGCGCCGATGCCCAGGATGGCAGCCGGACGCGGATCGGATCGAACTATTTCGACCTGGCCATGATCATGGAATACTGGTCCGAGAAGCGGCTGAACCACCACACCGAAGCGACCTCCATGCTCTATGCGGCGCGCGAGGCGGCGCGGATCATGGTGGAAGAGGGGCTGGAGGCGCGCTTCGCCCGGCATCGCGCCGCGAGTGAGGCCATGGCCGCCGGATTGCGGGCGATGGGCCTGACGCTGTACGGCCAGGATGCGTACCGCATGGCCAACGTCACCGGCGTGTTCATCCCCGACGGCGTGGATGGTGAGCGCGCCCGCACCCGCATGCGCGAGGAGTTTGAGATCGAGATCGGCACCGCCTTCGGCCCGCTGGCGGGCCGGATCTGGCGCATCGGCGCCATGGGCTACAACGCCATGAAGCACAAGGTGCTGATCACGCTGGGCGCGCTGGAAGCCGTGCTGGCCGCCGAAGGCCACGCCCTGCCGCGCGGGGCCGGCGTGGATGCCGCCCGCGCGTCCTACGAGGCCATGCCCGGGGCCGCGTCATGACGGGCTCCTATCCCGCGTCTTCCTGATCAACCATTTGATAAAAGATGGAAAATCCACCCAATCGGGTGGATTTTTTATTGCCGCGAAACGCGGCACGGGAAACATGCCGGTTCGACCATCTTGACCCTGTCCCGAACGTGCCCTCGGTTCTGAGCCAGGGTCCGGAGGAGTAAGTAGACCTCGCTTCAAATCGGGGGCATTTCAGGGGGGCGGGGTTCTGTTCAATAGGCGATCTGCACCGACCCGATCATTGCAAATCCGGATCCGACAAAATACGTGGCAGGAGATCCGGTAATTTTGCCGTAGGTTCGCGCATTTAACGTGGGATAGGCAACGCCCGACAGAAAATGCGTATCGCCGATATTGATGAAATTTAATCGAAACTCGGGCGCTTTGGCAATCCAAACGTGTTTCGCGCGCACGCCCAATGCCAGATCGCCCGTAATGTATCCGGGCATTTTTTCGTCGTTCATGAAGGACCCATATTGGCTGCCGGTATATTTCATGCTGCCATTAGCGAAAAATGTACCGTCATCGTAGGAAAGTCCCACCGCGGCCTGCCATGCCGGACTGCGCACCGCGATCTTGCCTGCCGTCGGCAGCGTGCCGTTGGCCGTCACCATGTTATTGTCGATCGTCGCGTGCAGGTATTCAGCTGACGCATAGGGACTGAAATGGTGATAGGGGCGCATGCCGATTTCCGCATCGAATCCGCGTGATGTCTGACCGCCGGCGTTCATGTAGGTCGAGACCAGGCTGCCATTTTCATTCACGACCGTCGCGATCTGGCGATTGGTGAAATTGTAATTGTAGAACGTGAGGGATCCGATGAATGCACCCTGGTAGCGATATCCCAGTTCCTCCTGGATCGAATATTCGTTTTTCAGCTCCGTATTCGGGATGCTCACGACTTTGCCGCTCGTAATGCTGTAGGCATCATACAGGTTGCTGGTCGAGGGCGGCCGGAAGTTTCCGCTGGCCGACGCGAAGATCTGGTGTTCTGGCGCCGGGCGAAAGCTGATCGAGAATTGCGGCAGAGGCGCGGACGTGTTGTCGCTGACCGTGCTCTGCGGTCCCGGCAGGTAATTTCGTCCCTTGCGGTCGAACATCATTTCCTTGAAACCCGCGCCAATCTGAAGACGGTCCTGCAGAAGGGAGATATGATCGCCGATATACAGGCCGTTGATCTGGGTTTGGGTGTAATTGTCGCCGGACAGCAGTTCGGTCCCGTCTGGATATTTGACGCTGTAGCCACCCATGGCGTTCGCGGCTTCGCCGGTCGGGCCCAGTGCGGCAAAGGGCTGCTGCACGGCGTTGGTCTGATAGCTGTACCAGTACCCGAACGTGATGTCGTTATGTGCTACGTGGTAATGAAGCGCCGTATTGATCCCGTAGCTGTATTCCTGCTCCAGATATTGCCCCAGTGCATTGAACTGACCGTTGATGGCACCCGGAACATTCAGGTTCCCGGGCAGATAGGTCGTGCCAAGATAGTTTCCTGATTCGTTTACGAGCGTGCCACCGGGATAATAGCCGCTGCCCCAGTAGAAATAGGGAGAAGCATCAAGTGTCAGTTTCCGCACCAAGGTGAATTTCGATGGCATGCTGATGATCAGGTCGTTCCAGCCACCAATAAAGGACTTCCAGTAGTTCGTCGCTCCGGGTGTGAACGTTCCGGCATAATTGGCGGAGTAGCCCAGCGCGTTCCATTGCGACATCGTGGGTTCCTCGTAATAGGCCACGTCGCGGCTATTGTACGAGCCGAACAAGCTGACGCGATTGGCCGTCCCCCACTCCTTCAACAGTTTGAAATCCACATGGCGTCGATGGTTCCGGCCGGGTCCATGGGAATTCTTGCTGCTGGCACCGGAGAAGGAGACAAAAGCCTTCACGCCGCTGTTGCCAAGCTCACCCGTGTCAAGACGAATGAAATCGCGATTCGTGTTGAACGTGCCATAGGCCGCATCGGCCAGTATGCCGAATTTCTTCGATGGGTCGCGGATGGTTACCGTCATGACGCCGCCGGCCGCTGTATATACGGGGTCCGACAGGCCCGCTGCCCCCTGAGCCAGCGAAATGTTCGAAATATTTTCGGAATCCGCCCATTCGGATGCGTCCTGGATATAAATGCCGCTGTCGTTCAGCGGATATCCTTCCATGACATAGCCGATTTCGTCCTGGCCAAGCCCGCGGATCGAGATTGTCGACTGGTCGGACAATCCGATGGGGTCGGACCCGCCGACATTCGCGCCTGGCAGCAGTTTGACAAGCTGCAGCGCACTGGTTCCGGGCGCCTGCTTCTGGATGTAGTCAGCCGACACCGAACTTTGGGAACGCGGCGCGGTCTCGCGCCGAATCAGGCCGGCTCCCGTACCAGGCCCCGTCACGCCGTTGGTGGCGTCGGTGCCGTTCGACGTGACGACAATCTGTTCCGGCGACCGGGACGGCGGCGCGGGGTCGGTCTTTCCGCGGGATGAACGCGAACTGTTTGACGGCTTGGTATTGGCAGTGTCCTGCGCCCAGACATGTGTCCCGGAATAAAGGACGCACAGAGGGAGTATGACGGCGAGTCGTCTCGACATGACAAAGTCCCTTTTCTTCACGCCACAATGGGGCATTTAATTCGATATCGTAACAATATCAACGCAATGCGAGCTTTCCGCCCGACTTGTCACAGGGGTAGCGGCCGGACACGCATGCGGACATGTTTCGTTTCGCGATACGTTGCCAGGCCTTCCGGCCCCAGTTCCCTTCCGAAGCCACTCATCTTCCAGCCGCCGAATGGCGCCTGGAGCTCGCTGACATCGTTTACGTTTATTCCGATGCCACCAGCCTCGATTCGATCCGCGACGGCCCAGGCGCGTTCCAGGTCGCGGCCGTAGATGTAAGCGGCCAGGCCGAAGGGAAGCGCGTTCGCCACCTCGATGGCTTCGGCGATCGTGTCGAAGGAACGGATCGCGGCGACGGGGCCGAACGTCTCCTGGGTCATGACCAGCGCATCGTCGGGAACGCCGTCGAGAACCGCTGGCTGAAAGAAGTAACCAGCGTCAAGACCATCCTGTTCGGGAATGGTACCGCCACAGAGCAGCCGGCCACCGCGATGCAGTGCGTCCTCGATGTGCTGCGCGGCCCGCGCACGTACCGGCTCGGCCAGTACCGGTCCGTAGAGCGTGCCCGGTGCCATGCCGTGACCGAGGCGAATGGCCTGCGTCGCTTCGACCATGGCGGCGCGGAACCTGTCCAGGACCGGCCGTGCGACCAGAATACGATTCACCGCAATGCAGATCTGTCCCATGTTGGAGAAGCTGCGTCGCACTGCGGCAGTCGCGGCTTCCTCGATATCGGCGTCGTCGAGAACGAGAAGCGGACACTGGCCGCCGAGTTCGAGGGCCACCCGCTTGAGGTTTCCGGCCGCTTGTCGCATGATGGACTGGCCTGCGGGCACGGATGCCGTGGCCGAAATCAGCCGAATGTCGGGATGGGCCGCCAGCGCTGCGCCGACATCCGGCCCGTCGCCTGGAATGTCGTTCAGCACCCCTGGCGGCAATCCGGCATCGGACAGGCAATGGACGATTTCCGCGATCGCCAGCGGCGTTTCCGGTGGTGGCTTGACGACCATGGCGCATCCCGCAGCCAGGGCGGGGGCAATCTTCCAGACGTAGAGATCTACCGGATAGTTCCACGGTACGATCGCAGCGACGACACCCACAGGTGCATCCGTGACCAGGCTACGCAGATCCGGACGGACTGATGGGCGAATTGTTCCGCCCAGGCGTCGTGCTTCCTCGGCATAGTAGTGCAGGACCTCGACACCGAACAGAATTTCCTTGCGGGAGTCGGCAACGGGCTTGCCCTGCTCACGGGTCAGGATTTCCGCGATCCTGTCGACACGTTCGGTGATCAAGTCCGCCGCGCGGTGCAAAATCCGTGCCCGCCGATCGGGTTCCGTGCCCCCCCATCCCGATTGGGCACGCAAGGCCGCGACAACAGCGCGCGGGACATCCTCCGCCGTCGCCAACGCGGTGACGCCGACATCGGCGCCGGTTGCAGGATCGCGAATGGTTCGCCGCTTTCCGCGAACGGCGTCGACCCATGTGCCATTGATGAACAGCAGTCGCGTCATGTCTCGACCCTTTCTCAGCGTCCGCGCAGGCGACGCCACAGTTCGGCGTAGTTCCGGTCATTCTGCTGCGTGGCGCTCGCCTTGTGTTCCGTGTTCGGATTGACCATCACGAACGGCTGAATGCCACGCCTGACCAGTTCCTCGGCGGTAGCCGAGACGATGGCATGCGCGACGGCAATCGTCAGGCTGGTCGAACTGGCACCCACCGGCGCATCCAGTCCAGCGATGCGCAGGCTTGCGTCGGCCTTGGGCACCCCCGTATCGATCACCACATCCGCGACCTCGAACAGCCGCTTTCCCGACGAGTGGCGCGATTGCGTGGTCGAGGAGTGCGGGAGCGAGGTAACGGCGATAACCGCCATACCCTGCGCCTGCGCCTCAAGCGCCATGTCAAGGATCACGGCGTTGATACCGGAATGCGAGAACAGGATGAGCGTGTCACCCGGAAGCAGTTGATGCGATGACAGGATCGCCTTGCCATAGCCTTCGACCGCGTGAATGAAACGGTATTGCCGCGCCCCCTGGTCGCCCAGCACGCGATGGAACGAGATCATGCTGCTTTCGACGATCGGCCGGAATCCGGCGATTGTCCCTGTCCGTGGAAACGTCTCGATCGCGGGGAGCGCCCCATGGCCGGTTCCGAAGGTGAAGACCAGCTTGTCGTCCGCGATGCTGTCGGCACAGAGCCGCGCCGCGCGCCGAATGGCATCGTGCTGCGTCGTCTTGACGAATTCGAGACGCGAGGCAAGAACATCGAAATATTCGTTGATGATATCGGTCATGAGTCTGTCTCCTCTTCCTCGTGAAAGGAGGCGTTCGAAACACTGTCGAGCGCGATCTGGAACAGTTCGTGTTCGGTGGCGGTCGTGGCGGCTGCGTCCAGCTTGGCTTGGGTTACGGGGTCAACAGTGGCCATGCACAGGCTCGAAACACGCGCATCCAGCATGCGTCCCGCGACCAGAAGGGCGGACGTCTCCATGTCGGCTGCGATCAGGCCGTAGTTCCCGATATCGGCCAGCAGTTCCGGACGGACCCGCTGGCGCGCGCCGGGCAGGGTGAACATCTCCGAGTAGAAACCGTCATAGCTTGCGAAGACCCCTGAATAATAGGGGTGTTTTCCGGATTTCAGGCGATCGAGAATCACCTCGTTCAGGGAACGGTCGGCCAATGCCGGATACCCCGCCGGGGCATAGCTGGCCGAAGTTCCTTCGCGGCGCAGGGCACCTTCCGCAACCACGAAATCACCCAGGGAAACCGGTCCGGCCGCCATCGCGGTGCCGATGCGCAGAAAAAGCCCGACCCCCAGAGCGCGCAGTTCCTCCATGACCACCACGGCGATCGGCGCCCCCATTCCGAAGGCGGTTACCGTGACCCGCCGGCCGGCGTGGGTGCCGGTGATGGTCTGCAATCCCCTGCTGATCGGCACGCGATGCACATCGTCCAGTAGAAGGGCGATTCTATCGACGCGGGCCGGATCTCCGACCAGGATCGCCACCTTGCCGACGTCCGCGGACGTCGCGCCGATATACCAGGCCGTTTTTATATCTTCGCGTTCTGACATGTTCCTTAGGCTCTCTTGTCGTTTTGCCGTTCGGACAGCATGGCTCGCGCGGCCTCCATGCCGGCGCCCAGCGCAGTATCCGGATCGGCGTTGTCGCGTATCAGGGCGGCCAGCATGCCGCCTGCCAGCGTGTCGCCGGCCCCTGACGGGTCGATAACCGTCACGGGATTCGTCATCCGGTGCCTGCTCACGCCGTTACTGCGGATGCAGGCACCGTCTCGCCCCCGGGTCTCGATCAGGATCTGTCCCGGTCGGGCGGGGGCATCGCGTCCGGCCTTCGCCACCATGTCGGCTTCGGCCAGGCTGCTGAAAATGATGTCGGCGCGGCCTGCGATTTCCGCCGCCAGGTCGCAGGGAAAGGCATCGGCATCGTTCTTCGCGATCCAGGCCAGCATCGCGTCCGGTCTGGCATGGCGCAGCGCCTGGCGGATCATCCCGGCAGGGGCAACGCTCAGGCACACGCACTCCGCCTGTTCCAGCAGCGCGATCTGTCGCCCGGACAGGTGTGCCGGCTCCGTGCCGTCGGGATTGCGCAGCGGCTCGTAAAGGCAGGCACATTCGCCGGTCGCGTCATAGATCATCGCGGTAACCGGCGTCCGGGCTCCGGCAACGACATCGAGACAGCGCACGTCTGCGCCGTCGGCCTGCAGGGCGGTGCGATAGGCTGATCCCAGCGCGTCGTCACCGACCTGGCTGATGATCGCGGGGTGGGCGATGCCACCCCGGTTCATCGCGCGGGATACGAAGGCCGGGGCCCCGCCGACACGCGGCCATCCGTCGGTCGGACGCGCGCGGATCAGGCTGGTACGGCCAGGCGTGATCGCGCCACCCAGCACGATGACATAATCCATGCTGGCATAGCCGAGGACGGCGACGCGGCTCATCCCAGCATCTTCTCGGCTTCGGTTGCCGACACGACCTCGCCGAAATACCGCGCGATGTCTTCCAGCGATGCTTCGGCCAGGTGGGGGCGATTGGAACTGGTCGCCTCACGCGGAACGATGGGGGTGAAGCCATGGGCGAAGGCATCCTGCACGGTGGCGCGGATGCAGCAATTCGTCTTGACGCCGACGATGATGAGATGGGTTACATTCTGCTCATGCAGGAACAGGGCCAGATCCGTGGCGAAGAAGGCGCTGTACCGACGCTTGTAGATGACGGCCTCGGCCGGTCCGGCAGGCTCGAACCCGGTGACGAAATCGGTGCTCGGGTCGCCTTCCAGATGGTGAATCGGCAGTTTCTTCCACTCGAAATCATCGTGGAACGTCCGGTGCCGTTCGGCGGCATGGATGACGAGATGCCCATGCTGCCGCGCCGCGCGCAGCATGGTCGCAATGACAGGCAGGACGTCTTCGGCGCCCGGATAGTAATTGGGTTCACCCGGATCGAAAAACGAGTTGATCACGTCGACCAGAAGCAGCGCGATCTTGCGTCGCGAAGTCATGTTTTCAGTCCTTTCAGCATGCGCTGGAGGTTGGGCTGATGACGGTTGGCGACGGCCTGGGCGCCCAGCACGCAGATCACGGCCAGATAGGGCGCGGCCTGCGCCAGCGCTGTCGGCAATCCGTCGGCCTGTGCATGGATGGCGGCCTCGGTCAGCAGGCCCAGCATCAGGCACGCCGCCGCCGTGGAGAAGGGACGCGCCCGGCCGATATAGAAAGCCGCCAGCGCCATGAAGCCGCGTCCGTTTGAAATATTCGTGCTGAACGCGCCGACGATCCCAAGAGAAAGGTCCGCTCCGGCCAGGCCGGCCAACACGCCCGCTGCGATCGTGGCGGCGGCCTGCAGACGTTTTGGGTCGAAACCCAGGGCTGTCGCCGCACCCGGTGACTCGCCCGCCGCGCGCAGACGAAGTCCCAGCCGATGATGACGGAGAAACCAGGCGCAGGCCGGGACAAGGCTCCAGGACAGCAGCGTCAGCGCATCGAGCGTTCCAAGTTCCGGTATCGCAACGACTGGAAGGCGTCGCGCCGCAGGAAGGGACAGCAGTCCCGTAACGCCGAAGGCGAGCTTGACGACCAGGCGGCATACGGCCTGCGCGCTCATGTCGAAGCCCAGGCCCGTCACGATCTGGTCTGTGCGGGCAAAGCGGATGACAGCCGCCATCAGGGCTGCGGTCCCCCCGCCGGCGATCGCGGCACCTGCCACCCCGCCCAAGGATGAACCCGTCACCGCCGACGCGACTTCTCCGGCAAGGGCGCCGGCCAGGATGAACGAGTCCAGTCCGACGTTCACCGTGCCGCCCTGGCGGTTGATCGCTCCGCCAAGGGCGGCAAGGAGGATCGGCGTCGTCGCGGCAAGCGCGTCATGAAGGAACGTCAGGCTCATTCCGCCCCCCTTGCCAGGGACGACATGTCGGGACGTCCGAACGTCAGGCGCGCGGACGAGAAAATGATGACGCTTCCGACGATCAGGTCCACGACCTCTTCGGGCAGGCCGGCCAGAAGCTGGACCCCGATGCCCGCCACGTTCAGCGCCCCCAGTGCCATGGCCGCCACGGCCATAGGGAAGGCATGATTCGCGCCCAGAATCGCCACGGCCAGCCCCATGAAGCCGTAATTGGAGGAGAAACCCGCGACGAAACGATGCAGATTGCCCAGGACGTGCAGCCCGCCTCCCAGGCCGCCGACGGCGCCCGAGACGACCATGGTCCCGATCAGGAGACGGGTGCGCGGCAGGCCGACGGCAGCAGCGAAACGCCGATTGCGTCCCATGATCCGCGTCTCGAACCCCGATACCGTGTAGCGCGCCCAGAGTCCGTACGAGACGATGACGAGGAGACCAACGAAAAAGCTGCCGTCCAGGGTACCGGATGCCAGCAGATGGGGAACACGCGATGCCACGGGAACCATGGCCGTTGCGGAATTCGCCGAACCCGGGGCAAGGAAGAATTGTTGCACGAGGCCGTCGGCCACCGCCTGCGCCACGAAATTGAGCATCAGAGTGGTGACGATCTCATCCACGCCGAGGCAGGCATACAGGACCGCCGGAAGAACCATCCAGGCCGCCCCGGCACCCATGCCCGCCAGCAGCGTCATCGTGACAAGGAAAGGGGACGGCAGGATTGGCAGATACGTCGCCGTGACCGCTGACGTCAGGCCACCCAGCACGAAACACCCTTCTATCCCGACATTGAAGATGCCGCTGCGGAAGGACAGCGCGGCCGCGACCGCCGTCAGGATCAAAGGTGCCGCGGCCGAACAGGTTTCGGCCAGGGCGGCCGCGCTTCCGAATGCGGCCTGCACGATCACGGACAGGACATGCATCGGGTTGAAGCCGCTGAGCGTGATGATCGCGGTGGCGAACATCAGCGCCAGCAGCGACGATGTCAGCCAGTAGAGACGAAGCGCTCCGTTCATGCCGCATGCACGGGCAGCAACCGCCCGTCCTCGCGCAGTTGAAGAACGCGCGAAGCCAGCGCCTCGACTTCGTCCCGGTCCTCCGAAACCATGACGACGGCGCCCCCGGATTCGACGAAATCGCGCAATACGCCGTGAATGAAGGCAATTCCGGCCAGATCGACGCCGCGGGTCGGCTGCGCGACCAGCAAGATGCGGGACGCACCGTCCAGTTCGCGCGCCAGGGCGACGCGTTGCTGGTTGCCGCCCGACAGGACGCCGACCGGCAGGTCGTCGGCCGGCCGCCGGACCGAAAAGCGGTCCAGCAATGCCGCGGTATGCGCGCGAATGGCGGCATGATCCAGAATCCGCAGCCGGCTGAAGGGTCGGACGCGATGGCGGCCCGCGATGGCGTTGTCGCGAATGGACATATCCCGGCACAGACTTTCCGTGGCGCGATCGGCGCTGAGATATCGGATGCCGGCACGCCGGCGCGCCGTCACGGAGCAGGCGGTGATGTTCCGCCCGTCGATGGAGATTGTGCCGGCCGCCGCGCGGCGCAGGCCGGCCAGAACCTCGAGAAGCTCAATCTGCCCCCGGCCGGGCGCACCGGTTATCGCCAGTATCTCGCCAGCCCGGATATCGAGGGAAATATCCCTGGTACGAACGACGCCGCTATCGTCGGTGACGCATACGCCGCGCGCCGTCAGGCACACCTCGCCCGCGACCTGCTCCGCGGGGGCTGTAAAGACGATATCCTCTCCTGTGACTTCGCGCATCAGAAGGTTACGGTCGGCGCTGATGCGCTCGATCGTGGACTGATGGCGCCCTTCCCGAAGAACCGTAATCCTGTCGGCAATATCGAGGACTTCGTTCAGACGATGACTGATGAACAGGATCGTGCGCCCGTTATCGCGCAAGCGACGCAGAATCCCCAGAAGCGAGGCGACCTGTTCATGCGCCAGAACCGCGCTGGGTTCGTCCAGAATCAGGATGTCCGCGCCGCGATACAGGATACGGAGAATCTCGATAACCTGCAGAACATGAAGCGGTGTCGCCGACACGGTCGCGTCCCAGTCGACCGCGACGCCAATCGTGCGTGCCAGTTCCTCGGCCGCGCAACGCGCTGCCTTCCAGTCGACCACACCGGACCGGCCGACCGGCTCCGCGCCGAGAACGAGGTTTTCCAGAAGCGTCAGGCCGGAAACAAGATTGAACTCCTGGTGGACCATGCCGATTCCATGGCGGAACGCAACCTGCGGTGAGGACAGGACAACCCGTTGGCCATCGATCAGGATGTCGCCACCGGTGGGCTGGCACAGTCCCTGCAGCATGCGCATCAGGGTCGTCTTTCCCGCGCCATTGCCCCCCAGGAAGGCGTGAATCGACCCCCGATGGATCTGAATCGAAATGTCGTCGTTGGCGACGAACGTGCCGAACAGACGGGTCAGGCCGCGCGTCTCGATACGAATGGGCGGCAACGCGTTCATTGATAGAAATCCGGATAACCCTGGGCGGTTACGTCCCAGACATGAACATGATCGTTCAGGATATCGCTCCGTGCCCGTGCGACGTCGGACAGGACATCCGGAGGCAGGATTGCACGCGTGAAACGCATGTCGCTCAAGCCGATGCCTCCGCTGGCCAGGCCCATGCGGATCACGCCGTCGTCGGGCAGCGTTCCGTCATGCCATGACCGCACGACATTTCGTACGGCCAGGTCTGTATGTTTGACCATGCTGGTCAGGACATGCCCCGGCGCAAGACCGTCCTCGTCCTGGTCGACGCCGATGGCGTAGCGGTTCATGTCCCGCGCCGCCCGTATGGCGCCTATCCCTGTCGTGCCGGCGACGGCATAGATGATACCGACGCCACCGCGATACATGGCACGCGCCATTTCGAAGCCGAGGGCCGGATCTCCAAAAGAATTGGCATAAGCGACGTGAATCGTGATTTTCGGGTCTATGGATCGTGCGCCCTGGATGAAGCCGACGATGAACTTATCGATCCCCGCCGACCGTACGCCGCCGATCACGCCCAGGCCGGCATGGCGATCCAAGCCCGGCAGCGCACGGTCGCGCAGGGATGCTGCCGCCAGGACCCCGGCCAGGTATGATCCCTCCTGTTCCTGAAACAGGATCGATGTGATGTTGGGTCCATGCACAACCTGGTTCAATGTCACGAAACGGCAGCGCGCGAATTGCGGCGCGACTTCGGCGATGACCGCACCGTGGGCGTATTCCAGGTCGACAATCAGTCCGAATCCCGCCGCCGCGGCCTGACGCAGGATATCGGCGCCCTCGGATACGACCGAGGCGGTTTCCACGATGCGCCCCGTGACACCGATGTCACGAACACCCTGCAGAAAGCCTGCGGTACCCAGATCGTTATAGGACTGGTCGCCCAGGCCGCCCTGGCCGACGACCAGGACGGCATGCGGGGCTTCAGCGCTTCTTGCCGGACAGCTTGCGGCCGGCAAGGCGCCCGCGACCGAAATCGAGACCAGGACCGCCGTCAACTGTGGATGACGCATCCGTCTTGTCATTGACAGGCTCCCTATCCGCCGTGGCATTCCTGATCAATCGTGATTCGTAATAATAATGGCGAGCGTCATAGACCGCCTCGACCATATCGAGCAGTCGGCCGGAAGCGTCGAAGGACTGGCGATGCACGACGATCAGAACGGCGGGATCGTTCAGGCCGAGCAACACCTGTTCGTCGGGCGTGGCCAGGCGACCGCTCAGCCGTTCGGAGGCGCTTGCTACCGGGTAACCATGCGTCGCCAGAAACCTGTAGAACGAAAAATCCTCGCGCGCCGCGATCTGTCTGGTCAGACCGGTTGCGGTCACCAGTTCCTCGGGCACCACCGAATGGTGGCGGGCAATAGGCACGCCGTCGACGTAGCGCAGGCGGTCCATGACCGTGACCGGGCCATCGCTTTCGAAGGGCGGCACGCCGTTCCCGGGCCATTTCTCGAAGGCGCATAGACGGTGCGTCGCGACCCGTCCCGCGGCTTTCACTGCCTCGGTAAAGCTTAAAAGCATGCCCGGGGTCCTACGCAGAGGCCGATCCGCCACGAAGGTGCCTGCCCCCTGGCGCCGAACGACGAGCCCTTCGTCAACGAGTGCCTCGACCGCGCGGGAGACGGTAAAGCGGCTGACGCCCCAGGCGTTCGCCAAGGCCGGTTCGCTCGCCAGTTTTGTGCCGGGCTTGCTCGCGTCGATTTCCTGACGGAGACGTTCGGCGATCTGTTGATATAGCGGAGATGGAACCATGGGGCCTTCGCAAGCTGTCTGCAACCTGACCGGTTGTCCAGTCAACTATGCAGACTGGTACGCAGGAGGCAAGACATTTCGTTCGATATCGAGATGAATGTGGCTGTGCCATTTGTTAATGAGCTGAATTAAAATCATTATCCCTGTCGAGAATCGCTTTGATCCTCGGCTGAGCACGCGGAAATGCCGTCCGATGTTCATGAAAAGGGTGACGGTTCCACGGACATGGCCGGCTCCTGGTTTGGCTGAGAGGAGTTCAAGCGTGGACAGCCCCGCGTTCCATCCCGAACTGCTGGCGGTGGATGGATACTGTCTGCGATGACGTCACGGGAGCCAACGAAACAGACGGCTCCCTGCCGTTGAACCATCAGCTTCTATCGGTCACTGAACGAGCCATTTCCGAGTTTGTATTAACGAGAGCGTCTGCAAGCTGAAACGCGTTCTGCGTGGCGGCGCCAAATGTGGTGTTGTCGTAGATCGTCCAGATATCGGCGCCGCGTTCGGCGAGTGAAGCAACGACTTTCGCGTGGGCTTCGATGGCGTCTTTCCCATAAGGTGACTCGTAGATGCGGGGGGAGCCGTGCAGGCGAAAATAGGCGAGGCCGCCCCAGCCTCCGGGTTGCGCCGCACGCAATGGCTTGGCCGGGTCCGCCGCGACCCGTGATACCTGCTGCCTGCGTAACATGTGGTCGACCTCGGGCTGGAACCAACTGGCATGTCTCGGTTCCAGAACGACAGATCCAGTGATCATACCCTTCAGATCATTGATGAATTGTTCGGCGGCATCGCCGGGATAGGCGAAACTCGGAGGAAGCTGAACCAGGATGGGACCACGCTTGTCGCCCAAGCCACCCGTTTCCTCGGCAAAGCGTTCGATGAGCGACCGACAATCGATCAGGCGGCGCTCATGCGTGATCGTCCTGGGCAGTTTGACGGAGAAGCGGAACTCGGGCGGGACGCTCGCCGCCCAGCGCTGATAGGTCGTGCGCCGGTGCGGTCTGTAGAAACTGCTGTTGATCTCGACAGCAGAAAAGCGCGCGCCATAGCGTTCAAGGTGTGTGCCGACCGATGGAAACTGCCCGGCAAGCGCGGGTGGGATCGACCAGCCAGCGACGCCGACGCGAATGGACATGAACCGCTCCTCCTACGACCAACTGTGGCGGAAACGGGGCCCCTCGCCGGCGCCTGTGCCGCACATGCCGATTTCACCCACGCCCTTGACCCCCAGCGGACTGACAGCAACGTCCCGGCATCCGGGACGCACCAGGGCCTCGTCCCCACGCCGCCAAGCGCGATGCAGCCGCGCTGGATCATACCGTCCTCGATCTGCAGACCGACGGCGACCGAGACGATTGCGAAAGCGAAGGAGAGCCGGTCGCGAATCTTGAGGTAGGTATAATAATGGCAGCGTGTCCGTTGGTTCAGGTTGCCGCCGTTGGTCGCCACGTTCCCGATCTGCGGGCTGGCACCGGCGAGAATGGCGGAGGTCAGAAGGGGGGACAACCTAGCCATGAGGGGATGGGCCGCGGTATCGGCATTGGTGGCAAGGGCACCAAGGTGCAGGCCCCCCTGGCTCATCGAAGGCTGTGTCCCGAGGTGTGGTGTAGGAGCGAGTCTGGCTGCTGAGGCGGCCATCGCCGGTCTTTGATAGGGTTCGGGTGCGAACTGAACCTGAAGGACCTGACGATGACCGACGAGAAGATGGCGCTGCTGGAGCTTGTGGAGCAAGCGTCGGATGGCGATTTTGTTCGTGAGATGCTGGCGTTCGCTGCCGATCGGATGATGGAGATGGAGGTTGAGGCCGGGACCGGTGCGCCGCTTGGCGCGCGTTCGGCCTCCCGCTCGACCCAACGCAACGGCTACCGCGCTCGGAACTGGGACACCCGGGCGGGCACGGTGGAGCTTGCGATCCCGAAGCTAGGCAAGGGCAGCTATTTCCCGACCTTCCTGGAGCCGCGGAAAACGGCGGAAAAGGCACTGCTGGCGGTCATCCAGGAAGCCTACGTCCAGGGTATTTCCACGCGATCGGTCGATGATCTCGTCCGCGCGATGGGCGCCGGGGGCATCTCCAAAAGCCAGGTCAGTCGTCTGGTGGGCGAGATCGACGAACGGGTCAACAGCTTCCTGTCTCGGCCGATCGAGGGCGAATGGCCGTATCTCTGGATCGACGCCACCTATCTGAAACTGCGCCAGGGTGGCCGGATTGTCTCGATTGCCGTGATAATCGCCGTGGGCGTAAATACGGACGGCCGTCGTGAGGTGCTCGGCGTGGCGACGGGACCGTCCGAAGCGGAAGCGTTCTGGACGGATTTCCTGCGCTCCCTGGCCGATCGCGGCCTGCGCGGCGTGAAGTTGGTGGTGGCCGACGCGCATGCCGGACTGCGGGCCGCGGCCGGTCGCGTGTTCAATGCGACCCTGCAACGCTGCCGGGTGCACTGGCTGCGCAATGCGCTCGCCCATGCCCATGCGAAGCAGCGTCCTGCCATCTCGGCCCTGTTGCGCACGATCTTCACGCAGGAAACCGCCGAGGATGCGTCACGCCAATGGCGGCACGTCACCGACAAGCTGCGCGAAGGCTTTCCGAAGCTGGCCGAATTCATGAAGCGGACGGAAGTGGACGTGCTTGCCTACATGGGCTTTCCTCGGGAGCATTGGACGCAAATCTCGTCGACGAACCCGATCGAGCGGGTGAACAGGGAGATCAAGCGTCGCTGCGACGTCATCGGCATTTTCCCCAACGATGCCGCCATTATCCGCCTCGTCGGCGCGCTGATGTGTAGAAGTCTCGACTAAATCTGACGGATGGTGTCTGCTGAAGCTCAACCAGGGCTGCGGCGGGGGCGGAGTGGCCGGGCGACGCAGCCCCCGCCGCAGCCATCGGAGGATATCCTCATGACCCGTGACCAGAAGATCATCCGCGCCAAAGTTGGCCTGCTGGAACTATCGAAGCAACTGGGCAACGTCTCCCAGGCCTGCAAGATGATGGGGTATTCGCGCGACAGCTTCTACCGCTTCAAGGAGCTCTACGACAAAGGCGGCGAAATCGCGCTCCAGGAACTCTCCCGCCGCAAACCCTTGCTGAAAAACCGCGTCGAGCCGGCGGTTGAGGAAGCAGTGGTCGCGATCGCCATCGAACAACCGGCCTGGGGCCAGGCCCGCGTGGCCAACGAACTGCTCAAGCGCGGCGTCACCGTCTCTCCTTTCGGGGTGCGCAGCATCTGGCTGCGCCACGACCTCGCTACCATGAAGCTCCGCCTCAAGGCGCTCGAAGCCAAGATGGCCCAGGAACGGCTGATCCTCACCGAAAGCCAGCGCGGCCCTGGAGAAGGCCAAGGCCGACAAGGAGGCCTGGGGCGAGTCGAGACCGAAGTCCCGGCTATTGCGGCGCCCAGGATACCTTCTATGTCGGCACCCCTGAAGGGCGTCGGTCGCGTCTACCAGCAGACCTTCGTCGATACCTACAGCAAGGTCGGCTTCGCCAAGCTCTATGATCGCAAGACCCCGGTTACCGCTGCCGACCTGCTCAACGACCGCGTCATCCCCTTCTTCGAGCTGCACGATCTCCCGCTCCAGCGCGTGCTGACCGACCGGGGCACCGAATTCTGCGGCTCTCATGACCGCCATGAATACGAACTCTATCTGGCGGTGGAGAACATCGACCATACCCGCACCAAGGCGCGCAGCCCGCAGACCAACGGCATCGTCGAGCGCTTCCACAAGACCATGCTCGACGAGTTCTATCGTGTCACTTTTCGCCGCAAGATCTACGACAGCATCCACGAACTCCAGGCAGACCTCGACGAATGGATGGATGACTTCAACCGCAATCGCACCCACCAGGGACGATACTGCTTCGGCAAAACCCCGATGCAAACCTTCCTTGACGCAGCCCACCACGCCCGCGAAAAAGATATCGGGCGCCACGTCGAACACCACATGAACGCGTAGCATCCACGCCGGCCACTTCAAGCCGTCCGTCAGATTAAGTGCAAACTTCTACAGCTGATGCTCGAACAGAACGACGAGTGGGCGGTCTGCCGACGTTACATGACGCTGGAAGGACTGGCCGCCATCAGCCATAATCCCACAATCAGCCTGCCCGCCGTGGCCGCCTGATAACCTCGAACCCTTCGAGGAACGGTGCTCCTACACCACACCTCGGGACACAGCCCTCATCGAAAGAGACTTGAGATCGGCCACGTGTGCAGGACGCTCGACATCCGATTTCATGAGATCGATCCTCAACCCGCTTGCGGATGCGCTGGCTGATTGCGTAGCCGGGATGGCGCGTGGTGCGACCATCGATGGAAGATCGTCTGCCTGACAGGTTCTGGGCCACGTGAAGCGCGCACCGATCCCAACGTGCCGCCCCTGCCGCCGCACATCACGTTGCAGCAGGCCAGGGAATTCCTGTCCTCGCTTCCTGCCGAGCCCGAGCGTACAAGCGTCATTCTCGGTTCGGCCAAGGAAATGCTGGCTTCGATCCTGCCGTCCCGGAAGCCGTGAGTCGTCCGGACTTCCAGATCGACGGCGTCACGGCGCAAGCCTTTACCCTTCCGACGGACGGACCGGAAGCGGCGATCATCATCGTGCATGTCCAGGCGGGCGAGCGCGTCGGTTTCGGCTACACCTATTCCGACGCCACGGTAGCCCGACTGATCGAAGACACCCTGAAGTCGAAGATCGTCGGCCAGCACCGAGTCTGAGGCCCGGAGGATGAAACCGATCAGGGCCGGTCAGGAGAGGAACGGAACACCTTCATGGGCCACCAGCAGGTCGTGGAGGTCGGTGGCATGGTCTTCCTCGTCCGCCAGGAATCCTTCGAGCATGATGCGGGTGGTCGGATCGTCATCGCCGAAATAGCGGATAAGCTCCTGATAATGCTCGATCACGACGCG
Organism: Gluconacetobacter diazotrophicus PA1 5; assembly: GCF_000067045.1. Taxonomy (NCBI): domain Bacteria; kingdom Pseudomonadati; phylum Pseudomonadota; class Alphaproteobacteria; order Acetobacterales; family Acetobacteraceae; genus Gluconacetobacter; species Gluconacetobacter diazotrophicus. The sequence goes on along the minus strand of NC_010125.1, from coordinate 2,779,508 downwards.
CTCGGCGATCAGGTCCTGCTTGACCATCTCGACGAGATTCCCACCGTTGCCGTATTCCGTCGCCGAGCGTGTGGCCAGTCCTTCCGGATTGAAGTTCGGGACCCCGCCAAGCTGGTCAATCCGCTGAGCCGCCGCCAGCATGTGCTTGCGCTCGGACGCTGCGTGTTCGGCAAACTCGCGGCCCACGCTCTCGCTGGTCAGGCCCTCGACCGAAATGGAATGCATGGTGTAGCGCAGGACACAGACAAGTTCGGTGGCGACGACCGCCTGAAGAAGCTCGATCGTCTTCTTTACGTCCCCCTTGTAGGACGGCATTACGGCTCCGTCATCGAGAGACTTCTGCGCCCGTTCGCGCAGGGTCTTCACGTCGGAGAGGAAAGCATTCTTCGTATCAATGGTCATGGCCGGGTTCCCTTCGTCTGAGACATGAATTCGTAACGTCGTGATGGCGAAAGGTTGCATGCAACCTGGATGGGCGTTTATTGGCAAATTCTTATTATTGATCAGAAAAATCCGTCCGATACCTTCAATTCCTGCTGCGACAGCTACGCAGTTCACGCGATCTGCTGTGGACTGGCACCGGTATGATGATTGTGGAAGGCCCGACAGGGCGGTGCTCCGGACATGGTGGCGGAGCGGCCTTGATGACTGTCGGTGCCTTTCCGGTCAGGCCCTGACGAAATCTTCGTGCGCGCGCAGCTTGTGTGTTGCCTGCGGCAACTGTTCCTGCAACGCCTGAACCGTGGCCGATTTCGTCAGGCCGGTCTGCGAGGCAAAGGTGTCGAGGATATCCTCGGGCACCAGAGCCGTAACGGTCTCCTCGGACGTTTCCTGCGGCAGGCGTTCCATCAACCATTCCTTGACTTCCGCTTCGACGCCGACGTTTCTGGCACGCGTCATCAAGCCGTCCTTCCCGGTTGAAACGAGATATGCGCCAAGGAGACTGGACAGACCCGAATGGTCGCCGGCCGCCCCCGTCACGACGTCGGAAACTTTGCTGATGGCGCTGGTCGCGATGGATGTTTTGTCGTTGGTCATGCCAACCTCCTGCTATTGTCTATTCCTGTGAATGTTCTTGGCGGGCGCGTACTGGTGGCGCCCTTACTCCAGCCTGCCGGACAGCACGGCGTGCGCCGTCACGTCCGGACGTCCCGCCGTGACCAGGCCGACGCAGCGGCCGTTCCGGGCCAGACGCGCAACGAAATGAAGCGCGTCCAGATCGCCTTCGATGGTCACGTCGTCGAATGGTTCATGATAGCCCGCATATTCGATCTTGCTTCCGAATTGCTGGGTCCAGAACCAGGGAAGAAAACGCGAAGGCCCGGATCGACCCGTGATCGTCCGCGCGGCCTGACGGCCCTGCACCTGTGCCGAGCGCCAGTGCTCGATCCGGACGCGGCTGTCGCCATGCGTGATGCGTGCACAGTCCCCGGCGACGGAGATGCCGGGAAGGGCCTGCATGCGGTCGTCGACATCGATGCCGCCATCCGGGGCCGCCAGTGCCGCCGCGAAACCGGTAGCGGGTTGCACGCCGACACCCACCAGGACGATTTCGTCTTCCAGACTGGTACCGTCGTCGAGAGAGACCCTCTCGACACGCTGGTCTCCCTCCATTCCGACGATGCGTCGTCCACCGCTGTAGACCACGCCGTTTTCCTCATGCAGGCGCCGCAGCCGCGCGCCGACCTCGCGGCCGAACATTTTCGCGAACGGGATATCGTCCGGTGCGATGATCGTTACCTGCATGCCCCGGGATGTCAGCGATGCGGCGGCCTCCATGCCGATGAAATTTCCCCCGCTGATCACGACCCGTCCGTTCGGAGGACAGGCCGCGAGCATTCGCTGTGCATCGACTGTCTGCCGAAGCGTGAATACGCCCGGCAGATCGGCACCGGGTACGTCCAGGGGGCGGGGAGTGGAGCCGGGGGCAAGCAGCACATGATCGGCCGCCAGAACCCGCCCGTCCGCCAGCGTGATGGCGCGCGACGGCGCATCCAGTGCCACGACCAGGCCCACGACGCGATCGATGCCGTGATCGGTCCAGAAGCCGTCCGGACGCAGTAACGGGGGCATGTCACCGTCGGCCTTGCCGGCCAGTACGGCCTTGGTCAGCGCCGTGCGATCGTAAGGCGCCGCATCCTGACTATCGACCATGGTCACCGAGCCGGCAAAGCCGAATTCGCGCAGCGAGACAGCGGCGGCGACACCGGCGGCTCCGGCCCCCACGATCAGGACGCTCTGCGCCGGCCCCTCGGTCCCGGACGATAGCGGGCGTGCGCCGAGGGAGACAAGGACGCGCCCGTCGCGGATCTCGGTCGGGTAGGATGCCAGAGGATCAAGGGCAAGGGGCTCGAGCAGCCGCCCATCCTCGACCGAAAAGATCGCCTTGTGCCATGGGCAGACCAGCCGGTCGCCGCATACGACACCCTTTTCCAGCGGCGCGCCCTTATGCGGGCATTCCGCGGCAAGGGCACGCACCTGCCCGTTCTCCCGCTGAAGCAGAAGCACCGGGTGACCCTCGACCTCCACACGGCGCGCAATGGCGGGATCGAGATCTTCAAGGGGCGCGACGTCGTGCCACGGCGCGTCACGGCGATATGGACTGTCTTGCGTCACTGGATATCCTCTCGAAACAGATGATCGGCGCGGCCGCCATTATGGCAGTCCGACCCCTCCATTCACGCCGACGACCTGGCCCGTCATGTAGCTGGCTTCGGCGGAGGCCAGTTGTACATAGACGGGCGCGATTTCGGCCGGCTGTCCCGGGCGGCCCATCGGCACGTCGGTGCCGAATTTCTCGACATTTTCTATCGTCTGGCCACCACTGACCTGCAGCGGGGTCCAGAATGGGCCGGGTGCGATGGCGTTGACCCTGATGCCGCGCCTGACAAGCTGCTTCGCCAATCCTTTCGCGAAGTTGGCGATTCCTGCCTTCGTGATCGAATAATCAAGAATGTTGCTCGATGGATTGTAGGCATTCGTCGAGGCGGTGAAGATGATGGCTGATCCGGGCTTCATGCGCGGGATCGCCGCCTTGGTCAGCCAGAAGAGCGCATAGAGATTGGTTCGGAGCGTCCAATCGAAATCCTCGGTGCTGACTTCAAGGATATCGTCATGCGTGTGCTGCCGTCCCGCGCAATTCACGAAGATGTCCAGGCCGCCCAGTTCCGTCGCGGCGCGGGCGATGAGGTCCTGGCAGAATGCCTCGTTCCGGATATCGCCCGTCAGCCCCACGAACTTGCGTCCCGCCTGCTGCACCAGCGCCTGGACGTCCCGTGCATCACTTTCCTCCTGCGGCAGGTAATTGATGGCGACGTCGGCGCCTTCCCGCGCATAGGCGATCGCGGCGGCGCGGCCCAGGCCGGAATCTCCTCCGGTAATCAGGGCTTTCCGTCCGGCAAGGCGTCCGCTGCCCCGGTAGCTGTGCTCCCATGGTCGGGACGCGGGTCCATCTTCGATGCCAGGCCGGGCCACGGCTGCGGTTGCGCCTTGAACGGGGCGTGTGGAAACAGTCCCCGGGGATCGGCAAGCGGGACGGCGGCCGCAGTCGGTGCGTCGGCTGCGGCTGCACGCTGACCGAAGCCCGACGCGCCCGCCACGGCCGCAACGCCGGCGGCTTGGATCAGCCGGCGGCGCGACGAATCATGGTTCCGGTTGTTGCTGTCGTCAGTCATCGGCACTCCTTTCGTGCTGCGAAACCGCCACGGGACGACATGACGTCGCCGCCCGGACAAGCGGCATCTGCCCCCGGAATTCTGTCGGGGGACGATGCGGGCAAGATCTCTCCGCAGGCACATGTCCGGCGGCGGCCCATTGGTTGGCACTCTTTTGCATACGCAGGCCGCGGACATTCGTTCCGGCCGATACGGCAACGCCGCCATGCGCCAGGTGGGAAGGAGACGCATACGCCCGCCCGCCGGGGAGCGACCTGAAAAAGAAGGTCAACCTGACCGGCCTTCGCCCGTTGGGTGGTATCCACCCCATCGCAGGAGACGAAAATGCCCGTACAGGGAGCACGCCCGGACAATTCGCCATCTGGGCGCATCCAGGACAAGGTTGCCGTGATCACCGGTGCAGCCAACGGCATGGGCCGCGCGACGGCGGAACGTTTCGCGGCCGAGGGCGCGAAACTGGTCCTGGCCGACCTCGACAGGGAAAAGCTGGAAGCCCTGGTGGCCGAGATCGCGGGGCGCGGTATTCAGGTGACAGGCGTGCCCGGCGACGTCAGCCGCGAGGCCGACATGCAGGCTCTGATGGATGAAGCCGTCGCGCATTTCGGCCGGATCGATATCCTGATCGCCAATGCCGGTATCATCCCGGAGGCCGACCTCGCGTCCGCCACCGTCGATCTGTGGGACCACACGATGGCTGTCGACGGACGCGGCATGTTCCTCAGCTGCAAATATGCCGCGGCCGAAATGGTAAAGGCGGGAAAGGGGGCCATCGTCTGCCTGTCGTCGATTTCCGCCTTTGCGGGACAGAAAGGCCAGGCTGTGTACGGCCCGGCGAAATTCGTGGCGTCCGGGTTGACCAAGCACCTCGCCATCGACCTTGCCGACAAGGGCGTGCGCGTCAACGCCGTGGCCCCGGGTACGATCGACACGCCCGCCGTGGCCAAGCTGGGCAAGGAGGGCATCGCGAAAGTGGTCGCCATGCACCCGCTGGGCCGCATGGGAAAGCCAGAAGAAGTCGCCAGCGCGATCCTGTTCCTGGCATCGGACGAGGCATCCTTCATCACGGGTGCCGTCCTGCCGGTGGATGGTGGATATCTCGCCCAGTAATCGTGCGGTAACCGTTCCGCATCAGCGGCGGGCAGGCTGAGGCCGTGCATGCGACTGCCGCCCGTGGGGAGCCGAAGGATAGCGACCTGATCGGCGTGATGCCTCAGTCTCCCTGATCGGCGTGGGGCTGGCGGTCGGTACCATGGGGGCCCTGCTTTCGAACTTTGTCGGGGGCCTATTGACGTCCGCCTATGGCTTCAATGCGGCATTCCTGGCCCTGGCAGGAAGTGGAATTGCCGTGTTTCTCCTGTTCCTGTTCGCTATGCCCGAAACCCGGGAAACGCGGCGCGCACCCGCGCGGCGGCTCGCCCTGACAGGGACGCGTTAGGAAGCTCTTCCCGCCGGACGGTGACCGGTCCGGCGCGCAGGAAGAGGAACCGTTCCATCCAGTTTCGTTATTTTGTCAGTGGTTTCTACGAATGGAGGATATCCCATGGATCTGGAAATTCGTGATCGCCTGGCTTTGATTACCGGCGGGGATTCCGGAATCGGCTTTGCCACCGCCCGGCTTCTGTTGCGCGAGGGCGCGCGGGTGGCGTTGAGTGACAAGGAGGCGGGGCCCCTGCAGGACGCGGTCGCGGAACTCTCGCGATTCGGACAAGTTCGCGGATTTCCGGCCGATCTGACGGATGCGCGCCAGGTGCAGGGGCTTCATGCCCAGGTGACGGCGGAGATGGGCAATCCGGACATCGTCATATCGGCGGCGGGAATAACCGGTCCGACCGGGCTCTTCCACGAATTGACCGAAAAGGACTGGAACCTGGTCCTGGACGTCAATTTTCTAAGTGCCGTCCGCGTGGCGCACGCCTTCGTACCTGCGATGCGGAAGGCAGGGTGGGGGCGTGTCGTTTTCGTGGCCTCCGAAGACGCGGTGCAGCCGTATGTGGACGAACTGCCCTATTGTGCGTCCAAGGCGGCGATTCTCAGCCTCGCCAAGGGTCTTTCGAATACCTATGGCCAGGACGGAATTACCGTCAATACAGTGTCCCCGGCCTTCATCGCCACGCCTATGACGGATGCGATGATGGAAAAGCGTTCGGCCCGTGACAACGTGTCCTTCGATGATGCCGTCCGGACGTTTCTGGAGGACGAACGTCCGATGATGGTCATCAAACGCCGTGGCCGGGCAGAGGAAGTGGCGGCGGCAATCGTATATCTGACATCGGCGCAGGCCGAGTTCACGACAGGGGCGGTCCTTCGCGTGGATGGCGGTTCGGTGGGCACCATGGTTTGACATCCTGTGGAAGAATGGGATGTCTGCCGGGTTATTGATGCCAGCTCAGGCCTTTCGGTACAAGCGAGAAGCCGCAGGCGCGCAGGGCCGTGTCCAGGCTCGTCGTTCTCACGGGACGCTCGTTGACCGTTTCAAGCGTGAACATGAGGTGTTTCTCACGCCTCAGCGTGGCGGCGAGCGACGCCAGGCTGGCACCGAGCATGCCGGCATGGGCGGGATCATCGGCATCGATGTAGGTCAGCAGGGTACGTCCGCCCTGCGTCAGATAGAGCACGAGGTGCCCGCCGGCGATCACGACGAACGCGCCGCCGCGCCGTGTCGGGCGCATTGCGGACGGGTGCGACGGCCAGGGCAGGATCGTGCCGAAGGGGTTGGCCGGGTCGGCCGCCGACAGGGCCACCGGCGTGGGATCGGTGGTGCGACGGCCCGCGAGTTCGCGCAGCCGGTCCACGGTCGCGCGCTCCGCGAACTGGGAAGCCCCCAGTCCTTCGACGAAGCGGCCGCGCAGGATCTGCCCGGCATCCTCCATGCTGCGGAAGATCGGCTGGAGCGCCGGGAAACCGCCCGGCACGTCTTCGGCGACGGCCGCGCCGCGCGTGACGATGCCGTAGCGGTCGAGAAGCCCCTCGACCAATGCCAGCGCCCGGGCCGTATCGCTGGCCGGTTCGCGGGGCAGCAGGGACCAGCGGCCTGCCAGGGTCGGATCGCCCCGCGCGCCGGTTCCCGGTTGCGCGAACGACGGGAAGCCGCGCAGGCCCCTGCGCCGCCGCGACAGGGAAACCGGACGGGGGCGGTGGGCCGCGCGTGCGCCCGCCCGCGCACGTAGCGGCGCCCAACTGTCGCTGGTGACGTATCCGGCCCAGGCGAGGTCCCAGAGCGCCGTATCGAGGTCCGATGCCGACACCATGGGGTCTCCGTCCCAGGTTCCGGCCGGTTCCTCCGTCAGCCGGACGGTTGCCAGCGTCGCAAGCTGGCGTGCGAAATAGGCCCCGCCATCGGCGAGAACGTCGAGGATGGATCGCTGAAGCGGCGACAGGGCCGCCATGTCATCGGCATCCGGTGGAGGCGGCAGGGTCTCGGCGGCGAAATCCCGGGGATGCAGGGAAACCAGACCGTCTTCCCCGCCCAGCCTGCCATGGCCGCACCACAGGACCGCGCCCAGGGCGATCAGTTCGTCCAGCATGGCCGAAATGTAGTGATGCACCCGCGCCCCCAGGATCTGGCTTTCCCATAACGAGGCGGGCAAGGGCACGCCGGCCAGTTGTTCGATGGCGCGCGCGAGGCCGTCAATGCCCGTGAACATTCCCCCGGTCATGGGCGGGGAATGCAGCGCGGGCTGGCCGACGGATTCGGCCACAAGGCCATGGCGTTCCAGCAGCAGGTGGACATAGGCCTCCCTGCAAGCCGGGCGGGTCGCCTCGCGCGCCGCCTGGAGCGAGCGCAGCCGCAGGCGCCGGAACACGTCGTCAGCCACCCATTCGTGACGCGCCAGGGGGTTGGAGGGGACGGGATCGACCCCGGTGGATTCATCCCACGCTTCCAGCCGGCGCTCGACGCCGAAATTGCCCTTGAGCAGCTTGCCCTGTTCGCGCAGCCCCTCCAGTGCCGTATCGGCGACCGTAACGCCCAGACCGAACCGGGCGGCCACCGCGTTCGTCGTGAAAGCCCCATGGGTGCGCGCATATCGCGCGAACAGGTCGCGGAGCGGGTCGGGGACCGGTTGCAGGAAAATGCCGGGCAGGGCGGGCGGCAACGTCATGCCGAGCGCATCGCGCAGCCGCCCGGCATCCTCGATTGCGGCCCAGCACGGTCGGCCCGCCATGGCCACCGGGATGACGCGGCGCTCGGCTACGAGGGCTGCGAGGCAGGCTTCGGCGTCGCCGTCCGCGAGGCGCCGCGCGATCTCCTGCGTCGATAGCGGGCCGAGTTCGCGCACCAGGTCGGCCACGCCCTCCTTCCCCTTCGCCCGCCGGGCCGGGGCCAGCCGCTGCAACTCGCTTTCGACCTGGTCGATGATGATGGGATCGAGAAGCGTCCCGAGATCGACCTCGCCGAGAAGATCGGCGAGCAGCCCGCTGTCCAGGGACAGGACGGAGGCGCGCCGCTCGGCAATCGGCGCGTCCGTCGCATACATGAATTCCCCGACGTAGCCGAACAGCAGGTCCGCCGCGAAGGGCGACGGGATTTCGGTCGTCACTTCGACGATCCGGACCGCACCGTCCGCCAGGCGGCGTGCCAGGCCGTCGAGTGCCGCAAGGTCGTAGACGTCCTGCAGGCATTCGCGGGCGGTTTCGATCAGGATCGGAAAATCCGGGTGATCGCGGACGATTTCCAGCAACTGGCCGGCGCGCAGCCGCTGTTGCCACAGCGGGGATCGGCGGCCGGGCGTGCGGCGCGGCAGAAGCAGCGCGCGGGCGGCACATTCCCGAAAGCGGGCCGCGAACAGGGCCGAACCGCCCACGGCCTCCGTCACGATGCCCCGCAATTTGTCCGGGTCGAACAGGAACAGTTCCGCGCCCGGCAGCCGCCCGGCCGTATCGGGCAGGCGGGCGACGATGCCGTCATCGCTGGCCACCACCGAAGGGTCGATTCCGAACCGGCGCTGGACCCGCGCCGCGATTGCCAGCGCCCAGGGGTCATGTACGCGGCGCCCGTAGGGCGAATGCAGGATGACCCGCCAGTCGCCGGTCTCGTCACGGCAGCGTTCGACGACCAGGGTCCGGTCCGTCGGCAGCACGCCGGTCGCGGTACGTTGCGTGTCGATCAGGGCCAGTATGTTGGTGATCGCGTTCGGATCGAGCCCGGCCGCCCGCAGCCGCGTCTCCGGTCCGGGGAGGGGCGCGCCGTCCCCGGCCTCTTCGCGCGGACCGGTGTCGAGCGCGGCCAGGAAGGCGCCGATCGCCTCGCCCAGTTCGGCGGGCCGCCGCACGCCGTCGCCGTGCCAGAACGGCAGCCGGGCGGAACGGCCCGGCGCAGGGGTCACGATGACCTGGTCGTTGGTGATCTGTTCGATGCGCCAGGACGTCGTGCCCAGCGTGATGATGTCGTTCACCCGGGATTCGTAGACCATCTCCTCGTCCAGTTCCCCGACGCGGCGCGATCCGGCCCGTTCCTCGCCTTCGGGCAGGACGACGGTGAAGAGTCCCCGGTCGGGGATGGTGCCGCCGCTGGTGACGGCAAGCTGCAGGGCGCCGGGGCGCGGCGTCAGCAATCCGGTCTCGCGGTGCCAGACCAGGCGCGGGCGGAACGCGGCGAAATCGTCCGAGGGATAGCGCCCGGCCAACATGTCGAGCGTCGCATCGAACGCGGCGCGCGGCAGCGTCCGGAACGGCGCTGCACGGCGGACCGTCGCGTACCAGTCCTCGACGGCGAGCGGCGAGACGGCGACCGCCGCCACCGTCTGCTGTGCCAGCACGTCGAGCGGGTTGCGCGGCGGATCGAGGGTCTCGATACGGCCGGCGAGCATGGATTCGACGGTGACGGTGGCATCGACCAGATCGCGCCGCGTGCGCGGATAGACCAGCCCGGACGAGGCACCGCCCACCTGATGGCCGGCGCGGCCCACCCGTTGCAGGCCGCTGGCCACGGAAGGAGGGGCCGCGACCTGGATCACCAGGTCGACCAGCCCCATGTCGATGCCCAGTTCCAGGCTGGACGTCGCGACGACGCAGCGGAGTTCGCCGGATTTGAGGGCGCTTTCGATCTCGCGCCGCTGTTCCTTCGAGACCGAGCCGTGGTGGGACCGCGCGAGCAGGGGCGGCGCGCCTGTCGATCGCTTTTCGGTGCTTCCGGAGACCGATGCGTAGTGGGCGGTCGGCTCGGGGTCCGGCATGTCCTGCGCGAACCGCTCGGCGTAGAGTTCGTTGAGCCTGGCCGTGAGTTTCTCGGCGAGGCCGCGTGAATTGGTGAAGACGATCGTCGCGCGCCGGGGCAGGATCCTGTCGAGGATGCTGGCCTCGACATGCGGCCAGATGGAGCCCGCGCGCGTGCTCCGTTCTCCATCGCCGGGCTGGCCGCCGGATGCCGCAAGGTCGCTCATGTCCGCGACCGGCACGACGATCTTCAGGTCGAGCCGGCGGCTGGAGGGCGGATTGACGATCGTGACCGGCCGCGCGCCGCCCAAAAACAGCGCCACCCGATCGGCCGGGCGTACGGTCGCCGACAGCCCGATGCGCTGGGCTCGCGTCGGCAGCAGCGCATCCAGGCGCTCCAGGCTCAGCGCCAGGTGCGCGCCGCGCTTGGTGCCGGCCACGGCGTGGACTTCGTCGACGATCACGGCATGAACGCCCCGCAACGTCTCGCGCGCCTTCGACGTCAGCATCAGATAGAGCGATTCGGGCGTGGTGATGAGGATGTCGGGCGGACGGCGCAGCAGTCCCGCCCGTTCGGCGGAGGGCGTATCGCCGGTGCGCATGCCCACGGTGATCTCGACCGCCAAGTCACCGCGCCGCTTTCGCTCCGCCCCCACGCCATGGAGCGGGATACGCAGGTTGCGCTGCACGTCGGCGCCCAGCGCCTTGATCGGCGAGATGTAGAGAACGCGTGTCGCCGCCCCTGGCCCGGGCGTCGTGGATTCCGCTGCCGTCCCGGCGACGGCTTCGGCCTCGCGTTCGCGGAACAGCCGGTCGATCGCGTGCAGGAACGCGGCCAGCGTCTTGCCCGACCCCGTCGGCGCGATCACCAGCGCATTTTCCCCGGCGCCGATGGCCGTCCAGGCTGCCGCCTGTGCCGGGGTCGGAGAAGCGAACGCGGCCTTGAACCACGCGCGGGTCGCGGGGGTGAACCGCGCAAGCGGGTTCGTGGTCCGAGGGGTCTTGCGGGAGGCGTCATTCCGCAGGTCGGTTCTTTCTGCCCATGGTGCCGCCGCTGACGGGATCGAGGCGACTGACCCCGAGTATCGCACCGGATGCCTGGTGCCGAAAGACCGGCCCAGGATAGGATCAGAAAATCTGCACGATGATCAGCACGGTACCGACCGCGCCCACGATCCACGCCAGCGTCCGGATACCCGGGATGCCCGCGATATAGCTCGTGGTATGTACGACGCGTGCGCCCAGGAACAGCCACGCGCCCAGTACCGTCATGCCGTTGGAAATGCCGGCGGCGCGCGCGATCAGCACGACGATGGCGAACGGAAGCAGGTTTTCGACCAGGTTGCGATGCGCGCGCAGACCCCGGCCCGCCGCCCCCGTCGGCTCGAGGATATTTTCGCGATTGCCGATCATGGCCGCCTGACCGACCTGGCGGGAATAGAGCGGACTGTACAGCACGGGCAGCACAAGGCAGAGGATGGTCGACCACAGCAGGGCCCAGAGTTCGGATGTCATGGAAGGAATTCCTGCACGAGGGAGAACGCAAGCGTCTCACCGGCCCATGAGGGGACGGTGAGGGAGACGCGATCAGGCGACGGACAACGTCACGTCGATATTGCCGCGCGTGGCGCTGGAGCAGGCACAAGATCCTCGGCCTGCGACGCCAGGAGTTTCATCGTGCCGAGGATGTTGGCGGAGGTGCGGGAGAGACCATTTGCGGACATGGCTTCGATCCTTGTGACGAGGCGGTATTCCCGGAAGCGCGGGCCTGAAGATCCGGTTCCGTTTGCCGTCGGTGTCGAAGGAGATTTACCGCCTGTCAGTCCAGGCTCAGGATCGTTCTGTGACGATCTTCGTGCTTTCGCTGGCGATCGCGACAACATTGGGAATGCGGCGAAGCTCGTCGAGCGAGAGGCCGATTACCCTGCCCTGCATGGGAACGTCAGCCGGACGGCCGTCGATGGTGCGAATCTCGTCATCGACGGGGGTTTTACGATCCAGTAACGGGCAGGTCCCACGCAAACGCGTGGGACAGCCCTTCAGATGATGCCGCCATTGGCGCGCAGCGTCTGGCCGTTGATCCAGGCGCCGTCCGGGCCGGCCAGGAAGGCGACGCTGGCCGCGATGTCGTCGGGCTGGCCCAGCCGTTCCAGCGGCGCCATCGTGGCCAGGCGCTCGACCAGTTCGGGCGATTTTCCGTCCAGGAACAGGTCGGTTGCCGTGGGGCCGGGTGCCACCGCGTTGACCGTGATGGCGCGGCCCCGCAACTCCTTGGCCAGGACGCTGGTCATGGCCTCGACGGCGGCCTTGGTGGCGGCATAGACGCCGTAACCCGGTTGCAGCAGGCCGACGACGCTGGACGACAGATTGATGATCCGCCCCCCGTCACGCAGGCGCCGGGCGGCCTCGCGCAGCGTGTTGAACGTGCCCTTCACATTGATGGCGACCTGACGGTCGAAAACGGCGTCCTCGGTATCGGCGATGGGCGACAGGGTCATGATCCCGGCGTTGTTGACCAGCACGTCCACGCCGCCGAACGCGGCCTCCGCCGCATCGAACATGCCGCGCACGGCCTGGGGGTCGCTGACATCGGCCCGGGCGGCGATCGCCCGTCCGCCCTGGTCTCCGATCTTGCGCGCCAGGGCTTCGGCCGGGGCGGCGCTGCCCGCATAATTGATGACGACGGTGAATCCGTCCCGCGCCAGACGCGCGGCGATGGCGGCACCGATGCCGCGCGAGGCTCCGGTGACGATTGCGACCTTGCAGGGGGCCTGGGTCATTTTTCGCTCTCCTGTTGCGGATGGAGCGACCATGAACCTTTTCCCTAACCGGATAATCGGCCATGATCCGGCATCACAATCCGAAAGATACGAACAAAGCCGATGGATCGATTCGACGCCATGCGGGTGTTCACGCGGGTGGTGGAGCGCCGCAGCTTCACGCTGGCGGCCAGCGACCTGGGCCTGCCGCGTTCGACGGTGACGGACGCGGTCAAGCGGCTGGAGGCTCGGCTGGGTGTCCGGTTGCTGCAACGCACGACGCGCCATGTCAGCCCGACCCTGGACGGCGCGGCCTATCATCGCCGCTGCCTCGCCCTGATTGCCGACCTGGAGGATGCCGAGGCCGCGTTCGGCGGCGCCAGGCCGCGCGGCATGCTGCGGGTCGACGTGCACGGCACGCTGGCGCGTCATTTCGTGCTGCCGCGCCTGCCGGACTTCATGGCCGCCTATCCCGACATCGAACTGACCCTCAGCGAGGGCGACCGACTGGTGGACCTGATCCGGGAGGGGATCGATTGCGTGCTGCGCGTGGGCGACCTTCAGGACAGCGACATGGTGGCGCGGCGGGTGGCGATGCTGGAAGAAGTCACCTGCGCGGCGCCATCCTACCTCGCGCGGTTCGGCATGCCGGGGGATGTCGATGCGTTGGACGGGCATCGCATGGTCGGGTTCCGCTCGTCGGCGACCGGGACCCTTTTGCCGCTGGAATTCATGGTCGGTGACAGCCTGCGCACGATTACGCTGCTCAGCCCGGTGGCGGTGAACGGGGCCGAGAGTCTCGTCGCGGCCGCGCGGCTGGGTCTCGGGCTGGTCCAGGTACCGCGCTATCACGTCGTACAGGATCTGGGGCAGGGGACGCTGGTGGTGGTCCTGCCCGATCATCCCCCGTCGCGAACGCCGGTTTCGCTGCTTTATCCGCGTCACCGGCAGGTCGCGCCGCGCGTGCGCGTGTTCATTGACTGGATTTCGCAGGTCTTCGCAGGATAATCCGCTGGTATTTGATAATTTTATGGAAATCAAGATTAATGCTCGCCATCGACAAGGTCGTCCAGCGGCCCACGAACCAGGTTGAAGGAAGGGGCGGCGGCCTCGTAGGCCGTGTATTGTGGATGCGACATCCTGGCCTGCTGTCAGATTTCGCAAGATTGCGTACCCTACCCCGCGGCCATTAGCGCGGCATTGCCGCCCGCCGCTGTTGTGTTCGTGCTGCATGACCGCTCCAGCACCAGCCATTCCAGCGCATAGCCGCCGTCCGGCCCGGGCGTGTGCAGTCCGACGATCGGTCCGGTGCGCCCGGCCAGGTTCATACCCAGGGCGGTGCGATCGCCCTCGGTCCCATCGCAGAGTGCAACATCGATGATATCCGGGTCCCGGAATGCGCCGATCCGGGACGAAAGACCGGCCGGCAGCGGCGGCAGGACGGCCAGCAGCGCCGCCGGCACGACCGCGCGATTGCCGGTGGCGAGTGCCGCTTCGGCCTGCCGCGCCACCGCCTGCGGGGTCGGGCCGGCGCACAGGACGGTGCCGCGCGGTGTCAGGCTGTAGATATTTTCCTCGCCCACGGGGCCGGGCAGCGTGATGGTTGTGCCGAGCGGGGTCGCGGGGCAGCCCGGTCCGTCCCCGGCCGGAGGGGCGGAATGCAGCCAGTTTCGGCAGAGTCGCGCCGGTTCGGGCACGGGTCGTGCGAAGGCGCCGTCCAGGACTGGACAGCGCGACAGCAGGCGGCGCAGGTAAAGCGGTCCCCCCGCTTTCGGGCCGATTCCGGACAGGCCGTGTCCGCCGAACGGCTGCACGCCGACGACGGCCCCCACGAGGTTGCGGTTGACGTATATGTTGCCGGCCTGCGCGCGGGACGTGAGTGCGGCGATGGTGTCGTCGATGCGGGAATGGACGCCGAAGGTCAGGGCGTAGCCGGTGGCGTTGATGTCACGCAGCACGCGCGCCATGTCCTTGCGCGCGAACCGGACGACATGCAGGACCGGCCCGAAGATTTCGCGGTCCAGCACGGCGATGTCCGGGATCTCGATGATCGTCGGCGCGACGAAGGTGCCGTGCGTGCAGTCCGGCGGCAGGGGCGCCTGATGGATGCGGTATCCCCGTGCGCGCAGGGTGTCGATATGCGCGGTGATGCGCGCCTGGGCCTCCGCTGAAATGACCGGCCCGATATCCGTCGCCAGGCGGTCCGGGTTGCCCACCGAGAGTTCGTCCATGGCGCCCCGCAGCATGGTCAGGATACGCTCGGCGCCGTCGTCCTGGAGGCAGAGGACGCGCAGCGCGCTGCAGCGTTGTCCGGCGCTGTCGAAGGCCGAGGACAGGACATCGGCGACCACCTGTTCGGGCAGGGCCGAACTGTCGACCACCAGCGCATTCTGACCGCCGGTTTCCGCGATCAGGGGAACCGGCGTGCCGTCCGGGTTCAGGCGCGCGGCAAGCTGGCGCTGGATCAGGCGCGCCACGTCCGTGGACCCGGTGAACACGACGCCGCGCACCCTGCGATCACCCACCAGTCGCGCACCGACATCGCCGGCCCCGGGCAGCAGGTGCAGGGCGTCCGGCGGAACGCCGGCCGCGTGCAGGATGCGAACGGCCGCGCGCGCGATCAGCGGCGTTTCCTCCGCGGGTTTGGCCAGGACGGTGTTGCCGGCGGCCAGAGCGGCGGAAACCTGGCCCACGAAAATGGCCAGGGGAAAGTTCCACGGGCTGATGCACGCCACGGGGCCAAGAGGCCGATGGGTCTCGTTCCTGAAGGACCCGGCAACCTGCGCGCCGTAATAGCGCAGGAAATCGACGGCCTCGCGGACTTCCGCCACGGCGTTCGGCAGCGACCTGCCGGCTTCGCGCACGATGAGGCCGAGAAGGCGCGGCATGTCGGCCTCCAGCGCGTCGGCGGCGCGCGCCAGGATGGCGGCGCGAACGGATGGCGGCGTCCCGGACCAGCCGGCGCCTGCGTCTTCGGCGCGGCCGATGGCGGCATCCACCTGTTCCGGCGTCGTGAAGGCGATCCGGCCGACGATGTCGCGGTGGTCGGCGGGATTCACGACGGGCTGGCCATCGGTGTCGTCATGAATGCCGGAACGGGGCAGGACGGCGGCAAGGGCGCGGAGCGTGTTTTCGTCGGTCAGGTCCAGGCCGCGCGAATTTTGCCGCTCCGGCGCATACAGATCCGCGGGCAGGCGGATCGCGGCGTTGCGTGCCGTCGGGTCCAGCCGCGTGACCGGGTCCGCCGTCAGTTGGGCGATCGAGATGCCGTTGTCCTGGATTTGATTCACGAAGGATGAATTCGCGCCGTTTTCCAGCAGGCGGCGGACGAGATAGGCCAGCAGGGTTTCATGCGTGCCGACGGGGGCATAGACGCGTACCGGCCGGTTCAGTTTTTCCGGCCCCACCACTTCCGTGTACAGGGCCTCGCCCATGCCGTGCAGGCACTGGAACTCGTAGCGTTCATCGGTGAAGTCCGGCCCGGCCAGCGCGTGGATGGTGGCGAGCGTCTGCGCGTTATGGGTGGCGAACTGGGGAAAGACCGCGTCCGGTGCCGCCAGCAGCGTCCTTGCGCAGGCGATATAGCAGATGTCGGTATGGATCTTGGTGGTGAAGACCGGAAAGTCGGTCAGGCCGTCGACCTGTGCGCGTTTGATCTCGCTGTCCCAATAGGCGCCTTTCACCAGCCGGATCATCAGGCGACGCCGGCTGCGCCGCGCCAGGTCGATCACCCAGTCCAAAACAAGGGGGGCGCGCTTCTGATAGGCCTGGACGACGAAGCCGAGACCCTGCCACGGCGCCAGCGTGTCGTCGAAGCACAGGGCCTCCAGCAGGTCGAGCGAGAGTTCCAGCCGGTCCGCCTCTTCGGCATCGATATTGAAGCCGATGTCATAGCAGCAGGCCAGCCGCGCCAGCGCCGTCAGGCGCGGCAGCAGTTCGGTCATGGCGCGCTGGCGCTGCAACCGGGAATAGCGGGGATGCAGGGCCGATAACTTTACCGAAATGCCCGGTCCCCGATAGACGCCCTGCCGCTGGGCCGCGCCGCCTATGGCATGGATGGCGTGCTCGTACTCGCGATAATAGCGCGCGGCGTCGGCGGCGGTGGTCGCGGCTTCCCCGAGCATGTCATAGGAATAGCGGAAGCCCCGCGCGTTGAGCCGGCGGCTGTTCCCCAGCGCGGTCTCGATGGTCTGGCCGGTGACGAATTGCGCGCCCATCAGGCGCATGGCCATGTCCACGCCCCGGCGGATCACGGGTTCGCCACAGCGCGCGACCAGCTTCGACAGGCTTCCGGCCAGCCCGCCCGTCTGGTGCGGCGACAGCACCGTGCCGGAAAAAACCAGCCCCCATGTGGCGGCATTGACGAAGAGCGAGGCGTCGTTGCCTACATGGCCGCGCCACTGCCCGCGCCCGATCTTGTCGCGGATCAGCGCGTCGCGCGTGGCATCGTCAGGGATGCGAAGCAGGGCTTCGGCCAGGCACATCAGGGCGACGCCCTCCTGCGTGGACAGGTCGTATTCGCGGATCAGGCCTTGCACCAGCCCCGTCGTACCCGAACGACGCAGTGCCCCGACAAGCCGGGTCGCGGTGTCCCGCACCTCGGCCGACAGCGAGGCGGGAAGGGTGGCGGCCTGCGCCAGCGCCGCGACGCATGCGGGTTCGGGTGCCCGCGTCTGGTCGGTTATGGCCTGCCGCAGCGCGGATCGCGCAGGCACGGCGGCATCGAGGGTCGCAAAAGGCTGGATCATGGCGGCACTGTCCGAACGGAAACCTGAACGTCGCTGTATCGCTGTTGTGACCGAACGAGGTATCGAATATAAGAAATATTACCGAATTTTGGACGGTGAACCTCTGATCGGACATATTATATTCGGGGAAGGGGTGGCGCTTGGACGACGCGGATCGCAGGATTCTCGGCTATTTGCAGAAGGACGGGCGCATCACGAACGTCGAGCTCGCCCGCCTGATCCATCTCAGCCCGGCGGCGACCCTGGAGAGGGTGCGCAAGCTGGAACAGGCCGGGATCATACAGGGATATATGGCGCGCCTCGACCCCGAGGCGCTGCAACTGGGTCTGCTGGTCTTCATCCAGGTCACGCTGGACCGCACCGACCCGGGCCTGTTCGATGAATTCGCAAAGGCGATCAAGTCGATCCCGCAGGTCCGTGAATGCTATATGGTCGCCGGCGGGTTCGATTACCTGATCAAGGCCCGCGTCCGGGACATGGGCGCGTATCGCAATTTCCTTGGAAAGACGCTGACGCGCCTGCCGGGCGTCCGGCAGACCCATACCTACACGGTCATGGAGGAGGTGAAGGCCGAGGCCGGGCTTCCGTTGTCGATATGATGCTGGTGGCGAATGGCCGATCGGTCGCCTGACGCCCTACAGGATCGGCAGTCAGGTGTCGCGCGAGAATATCCCGATCACCGCCTGGATGTGCCGGCGCATCGCCTCGCGCGCGCGCGGCGGGTCGGCCGCCAGGATCGCCTCCAGTATCGCCGCATGTTCGTGTTCGGAACGGCCGGGCATGTCCTGGGGGGTATAAAGCTGCTGGAGACGGCGGAACAGGTCGCCATAGCGATGGCCCAGCAGCAGCATGATCGTCAGTTCATAGGCGCTGTTGCCGCTGGCCTGCGCGATGCGGATGTGAAACAGGCGGTCGCCCGGATGGGTTCGTGACCCACGGGCGTTGTCCGCGATATTCTGCCGGAACGCCGCTTCGATCATCGCGCGCTCGCGCGGGCCCGCGTTCTGCGCTGCCAGCGCCGCCGTTTCCGGTTCGATCAGCAGCCGCGCCTGCAGCAGGTCGAAGGGCGGGACCTCGGTTTCCAGGTCGATCGGCACCGGCAGTTCCGGATCGGGCTCCAGCAGTCGTGTCCGCGCCAGGCTGGAACGCGCCGTCGCCGGCGCCAGCACCATCACGCCCGCGCCGACCCGGACCTCGACAATGCCCATCACCTCCAGCGCGATGATCGCCTCGCGCACGGTGGAGCGACTGACGCCGAACCGGACGGACAGTTCGCGCTCGGGCGGCAGCATCCGTCCGGGCGGGACGTCGCCCGCCTCGATCAGTTTCAGGATCGCCTGGGCAATCGGCTGGTAGAGCCGGCGATTGGCGCCGCTTTCGGCCATGTATCGTCTGTCCTCGTCTCGCGCCGGCCTCGCTGAAGCGTGATCGCGCGGGTCGCAAATTGGTCTGACCAATCTTGACATTGGCCGGACCAATTTAATAGGAGATTCACCAAAGCAATAACAAGGCGGGATCGTCATGCGACTGGCGGGCAAACGGGCTCTGATCACGGCGGCAGCCAACGGCATCGGTCGCGCGACCGTGGAGGCCTTCATTCGCGAGGGCGCGGGCGTGATCGCAACCGATATCGATCCCGGCGTGATGGAGGCATGGGGCGATTTCGGACCCGGGGGGCGCGCGTTGCGGCTGGATGTCATGGACCCGGCGGCGATCGACGACGTGGCGCGCCAGGTCGGTCCCGTCGACGTGCTGTTCAATTGTGCCGGCACGGTCCAGAACGGCGCGCTGCTCGACTGCACGGACCGGGAATGGCAGTTCTCGTTCGACCTGAATGTGACGGCGATGTTCCGGATGATCCGCGCCTTCCTGCCCGGCATGATCGCGGCCGGCGGCGGCGCGATCGTCAACATGGCCTCGGTCGCGTCGAGCCTGAAGGGCGTGGCGGACCGCTGCGCCTATGGTGCCTCGAAGGCGGCCGTGATCGGCCTGACGAAATCGATCGCGACGGACTATGTGCGTCACAATGTCCGCTGTAACGCCGTCTGCCCCGGTACCGTCGAAACCCCGTCGCTGCGCGCCCGGGTCGAGGCGCTGGCCCGTGCGCGCGGTACCGACCTGGACGCGGCACTGGGCGCCTTTCGCGCGCGCCAGCCCATGGGCCGCCTGGGCACCGCCGATGAAATCGCCGAGGCCGTAGTCTATCTGGCCTCCGACGCCGCCGCGTTCGTGACCGGCAGCACGCTGGTCATCGATGGCGGATTCATCAACTGACACCCGGAAGACGCAAGAACAACAACAAGGCAGGCGTCCATCATGAAGCTTTTGAGATTTGGCGAGAAGGGGGCGGAGCGTCCCGGCCTGCTTGACGAAGACGGGCGGGTGCGTGATCTGTCGGCGCACGTGCCCGACATCGCCGGGCCGGCGCTGTTGCCGGATACCCTGGCGCGTCTGGCCCGGCTCGTGCCCGGCCACCTGCCGCTGGCGCCCGTGGATGCGCGTATCGGTCCGTGTGTCGGATCGGTCGGAAAATTCATCTGCATCGGCCTGAACTATAGGGATCACGCGGCCGAAACCGACAGCCCCATTCCGGAAGAGCCCGTTATCTTCAATAAATGGACCAGCGCCATCGCCGGGCCGTACGACGATCTTTGCATTCCCCCCGGCTCGACCAAAACAGACTGGGAGGTCGAGCTGGGGGTCGTGATCGGCAAGGGCGGACGCGCCATCGCGGAGCGTGAGGCCCGCGCGCATATCGCCGGCTATTGCGTGGTCAACGATCTCTCGGAACGCGAATGGCAGCTCGAACGGGGCGGAACGTGGGACAAGGGCAAGGGCTATGACGGTTTCGGGCCGATCGGCCCCTGGCTGGTCACGACGGACGACATCGAAGACCCGCAAACCCTGCCGATGTGGCTGGAGGTCGATGGCCACCGCTACCAGAACGGCAACACGCGGACCATGATCTTCGGCGTGGACACGATCGTGTCCTATTGCAGCCGGTTCATGAGCCTGCAGCCCGGCGACATCATCTCGACAGGAACACCCCCGGGCGTCGGGCTCGGCCAGCGGCCGCCGGTCTATCTCCGGCCGGGACAGACCGTGCGCCTGGGCATCGAGGGACTTGGGATCCAGCAGCAATATGTCAGGGGGGCGGCATGACCCGGATCACCGGCCTGCGCGTGTTCGATATCCGCTTTCCGACATCCGCCCGGCTCGACGGGTCGGACGCCATGAATCCGGACCCGGACTATTCCGCCGCCTATGTGACCCTCCAGACCGACGATCCGCAGATCGAGGGATACGGGCTGACCTTCACCATAGGCCGGGGCAACGAACTGTGCTGCGCAGCCATCAGCGCGCTGGCGCCGCTTGTCGTCGGCCTGGACCTGGACTGGATCAGGGAAAATCCGGGACGATTCTGGCGCCATGTGACGGGTGACAGCCAGTTGCGCTGGGTCGGCCCGGACAAGGGCGTGATCCATATGGCGACCGGCGCGGTGGTGAACGCGGTGTGGGACCTGTGGGCGCGGGCCGAGGGAAAACCCGTCTGGCAACTGGTGGCGGAGATGTCGCCCGCCGAACTGGTCCGCGCGATCGACTTCCGCTACCTGACCGATTGCATCACGCCCGAGGAGGCGCTGGACCGCCTGACCGATCGTGCCGCCGGAAAGCGGGCGCGCATCGAGACGCTGCTTGCCGATGGTTATCCCTGCTACACGACATCGGCCGGCTGGCTCGGTTATGACGACGACAAGCTGCGCGGCCTCTGTCGCGATGCCGTGCGGGCGGGATTCGCCCATATCAAGCTCAAGGTCGGGCAGAATCTGGCGGATGATGTCCGCCGGGTATGGATCGCGCGTGAGGAAATCGGTCCCGACCGCCGGCTGATGATCGACGCGAACCAGGTCTGGGAACGGGACCAGGCGATCGAATGGGTTCGTGCGCTGTCCTTCGCCAACCCGTGGTTTATCGAAGAACCCACGTCACCGGACGACGTGGAGGCGCATCGCGCGATCCGCGAAGCCGTCGCGCCCGTCGCGGTGGCTACCGGCGAGATGTGCCAGAATCGCGTGATGTTCAAGCAGTTCATCATGCGCCAGGCCATCGACGTGGTCCAGATCGACTCGTGCCGGGTGGGGGGGATGAACGAAATCCTGGCAATCCTGCTGATGGCCGACAAATACGGCCTGCCGGTCTGCCCCCATGCGGGGGGGGTCGGATTGTGCGAATATGTCCAGCATTTTTCGATGATCGACTACGCCGCGATTTCCGGAAGCATGGCGGGCCGTGTAATTGAATATGTCGATCATCTGCATGAACATTTCACCGATCCCTGCGTGGTGCGCGGCGCACGGTACATGCCGCCGCTGGCACCGGGTTTTTCGGTCCGCATGAAAGCCGACACGCTGCGCACCTTCCTGCATCGGGCCCCGTAGGTGTCATCATGGATCTTCGCCTGACCGGGCATGTCGTTATCGTGACGGGCGGTGCCTCGGGGATCGGGGCCGCGATTTCGGAGGTGCTTGCCGAAGAGGGTGCGGTGCCCGCGATCGTGGGGAAATTCGCGCCCGATCCGCACTTCATGGCGCGCCTGCGCGCGCGGCAGCCGCGCGCGAGCTTTCATCAGGCGGACCTGACCGAGGACGGCGCCTGCGCGAGCGCCGTCCGTCATATCGTGGAAACGCATGGCAGGATCGACGGGCTGGTGAACAATGCCGGCACCAATGATTCCGTCAGCATCGAAGCGGGGCCGGATGCCTTCCGCCGGTCGCTGAACGCGAACCTGGTGCATTGCTATACCATGCTGCATCACGCGCTGCCCTGCCTGCGCGATGGGGGCGGCAGCGTCGTCAATATCGCGTCCAAGGCCGCGCTGACGGGGCAGGGCGGCACAAGCGGTTACGCGGCGGCGAAAGGGGGAATGCTTTCGCTGACCCGGGAATGGGCCGTGACGCTGGCCGCCGACCTGATCCGCGTGAACGCCGTCATTCCGTCCGAGGTCTGGACACCGCAATATGACAGTTGGCTCGACGGTTTTGCCGACCGGGAGGAAAAGCTCCGGGCGGTCAAGGCGCGCATCCCGCTTGGGCGGCGCATGACCACGCCGCGCGAGATCGCGGACAGCGTGGTCTTCCTGCTCTCACCCGTATCGTCGCACACCACGGGACAATGGGTCGTCGTGGATGGCGGCTACATTCATCTCGACCGCGCATTCTGACCGCGCGCCCGGGTAAAGGAGGCTGCATGCTGATCGGTATTTCGTCCCTGCTGACGCCGGATGTGCTGTATGCGCTGGCGGCGATGGGACATGGCGACCGCGTCGCGATCGTCGATGCGAACTTCCCGGCCGAGCGGATCGCCCGCAGGCTGAACCGCCTGCCCGCGATCCCGGTCCCGCCCGTGCTGGACGCCATATTGAAGCTGTTGCCGCTGGATGGCTTCGTCGATGATCCGGCCGTCTCGATGCAGCAGGTCGGCGACCCGGACGCCGTGCCCGAAGCGGTGGCGGACATCGACGCGACGCTGCGCGCACATGGCCACGCGGCATCGCGCAGAATCGAGCGTTACGCGTTTTACGAAGAAACCGCGCATTGCTTCGCCGTGATCCAGACCGGGGAAGGGCGTCCCTATGGGAACGTGATCCTCGCCAAGGGGGTCATCTTCGCGGATCATCCGGGATGAAGATCGACGCGCATCGTCACGTCTGGCGCCGGGCGTCGGGCATCTATGGCTGGCTGCCGCCCCATTCGATGATCGACCGCGATTTCGACCTCGACATGCCGCGTCCGGGGCGCGATGCCGCCGACGGCATCATCCTGGTGCAGGCGGCGGCGAGCGAGATCGATACGGGCTTCATGCTCGACCAGGCGCGGGCCCATCCGGGCCTGGTGCGGGGCGTCGTCGGCTGGGCGCCGCTTGATGACGTGCACGCCCCCGCGACGGTGGCGCGTCTGGCCGCGATGCCGCTGATCGTCGGCCTGCGTCCGATGCTGCAGGATATCGGCGATACGGACTGGATTCTCGGGGACGCGGTCCAGCCGGCCCTGTATGCGATGACCGAGGCCGGGCTTGTGCTCGACCTGCTGGTGACGGCGCGCCACATGAATGCCATGCGCGTGCTGGCCGAACGGCATCCGGGCCTGACGATGGTCCTGGACCATGCCGGAAAGCCGCCGCTGCGCAACGGTGACCTTGCGCAGTGGAAAGACCATATCCTCGACCTGTCCGACCATCCCGCCATGAATTGCAAGCTGTCCGGACTGGTGACGGAGGCGGGCGATGACTGGAGCGTCGAAACCCTGCGTCCCGTGATCGACCATGTCCTGGCGTGCTTCGGGCCGCGACGGGTGATGTGGGGAAGCGACTGGCCCGTGGTCGAGATGGCAGGCGGCTATGACGCGTGGCGTGACGCAAGCGACGCGCTTCTGGCCTCGGTCGGAGGCGAGGCACGCGCCGCGATCGAAGGCGGGACGGCCGCCCGGGCCTATCGCCTCGCGGGGCGTTGAACGAACGTGCAGGGGGCAAGCACACGGCCGGGACCGTCGGGTCCGGTCGGATGCTGATCGAGATAGTCCAGCGCCAGTGCGGCCAGCATGTCCGCGTCCTGGCGAATGGCAAATGTGTGGTTCGGCAGAAAATCGAGCATGAAATGATCGTCGAATGTTCCGAAGGTGATATCCGGCGGCAACTGCCCGAGACGGAGCTTCAGGCGCTCCATGGTCCCTTGCAGCATCAGGAGGGAGGAGCAGATCAGGGCACGGGGTGGGCCGCCCTGCGCCAGCAGCGCGTCGACGATCGTTCCCGCGCTGTGGATGCTGTCCTGATCCGCGCAATGGACCCGGGCGCGCCAGTTCCGGATGCGTCGTTTCCGGCATGCCGCGCCGAATCCCGCGATTCTATCGCCGATGCTCGGCAGGCGTTCATTCGCGCAGATGAAATGCGGCTGCTCCCCGGCATCGAGGATCGCATCGGTCAGGGCAACGCATTCGCCGAAATTGTCGCTGGCGATGACGGTATAGGGGGCGCCCGTATAGGCGCGATCGAGCAGGACCACCGGAATGTCCTTCGCGCCGCCAAGAAGGCGCCCGTAGCGGGGCGCCTGGCATGGTACGACGATCAGGGCATCGATCCCACGGGTGCCCAGTTCCCTGATCGCGCGGTCCTCCTGCGCCGGCATTTCGCCGGACGACGCGGTCAGCAGCACCAGTCCGCGGGCCGCGCACAATCGTTCCAGGCAGGCCATCAGCCCGGCAAAGAACGGATTGGCGATCTCCGGCACGACCAGGCCGATCGTATCGGTCCGGCGCAGCTTGAGGCTTCGCGCCGCATGGTTGAGGCAATACCCATGCAGATCGACATAATCGCGAACGATCTTCTGCGTGGCGGCGCTGATCCGGTATTTTCCAGCCTGTCCGTTCAGGACGAGCCGGACCGTGGTGACCGAGCAGTTGGTGGCCTTGGCCACCTGCGCGATGGATGGCGGGTCGCTGTCGGGTCGGTCCATGGCGGGAACGGCGGGTTTCATCGGTTCTTTCGTCACAGTTTTGCGAAGATGCACAGGGCGGCCGATATCGTCCTTGCACGGAACGATACACGCTAATAGTGTGCTAACACGACTTAGCAAAAGACCACAGAAAATAATCAAGCGAAGTCGCTGGGCCTGGAGAGGGCTATGACAGACAACCAAGGCAGCGCCGACGACGCGCCGGATGTGCCGGACCTGCTGGTCGCAACAGGGATCACCAAGCGGTTCCCGGGTGTGCTGGCGCTGGACGGCGTGAATTTTCATCTGCGCGCGGGCGAGGTGCATGCGCTCTGCGGTGAAAACGGCGCCGGCAAATCGACATTGATGAAGATCCTGTCCGGCCTGTACATTCCGGATGAGGGAACGCTGTATTTCCGGGGCCAACCCTGCCGCTTCGGCTCGATCCAGGACGCGCAGGATGCCGGGATCGCCATGATCCATCAGGAACTGAACCTGGTTCCCGACCTGACCGTGGCCGAAAACATCTTTCTCGCCCGCGAACCCCGGCGCGGGCCCTTTGTCGATCGGGCAAAGATGGCCGCGCAGGCGCGCGGAATCCTTGACAGGCTCGGCGTCGATATCGAACCGGACGCGCAGGTCAAATCCCTGTCGGTCGCGCGGCAGCAGATGGTGGAAATCGCCAAGGCCCTGTCGCTGGACGCCGATGTGCTGATCATGGACGAGCCCACCTCGTCCCTGACCGAGGCCGAGACGACGCAGTTGTTCCGCGTGATGAACGAACTGAAGCGCCAGGGCGTCGGCATCGTCTATATTTCCCCCCGTCTTGACGAATTCCGTCATATCGTCGGTCGCGTCGCCATATTCCCGGCCGGAAAATATGTCAAGACTCAGCCTTTCGAGGCGATCAGCATCGACGAGATCGTGCGGCTAAAGATTGGGCGCGATCTGCGCGACAAATTTCCCGAACGGATTTCGGTCCCCGATGATCAGATCCTGCTGGATGTCCGTGGCCTGACGCGTCTTCCGGCCTTTCGCGACGTCAGCTTTTCATTGCGGCGTGGAGAAATTCTCGGCTTTGCCGGCCTGATGGGCGCCGGCCGGACCGAGGTCGCGCGCACGATCTTCGGTGCGGAGCCCGCGCAGGCGGGTGACATCATCCTGGACGGCAGGCGGCTGGACATCAGGTCGCCGATCGACGCGATCGCCCACGGCATCGCCTATCTGTCCGAGGACAGGAAGTTCGACGGCCTGGCGATCGGCATGTCGGTCGCGCATAATATCACGCTTGCGCATATCCACGATGTGTCCAATGCGTTCGGCCTTATCCGGGCCGATCGGGAACGGGAAGTCGCGCGCCAGTCGGTCGCCTCGCTCGATATCCGGACGCCGTCGGTTTCGCAGCCGGTACGCCTGCTGTCGGGCGGGAACCAGCAGAAGGTGGTCATCGGCAAGTGGCTGTACCGGGAATCGCGCATCCTGTTCTTCGACGAGCCGACGCGCGGTATCGATGTCGGCGCGAAGTTTGCCATCTACAAGCTGATCGACGCGCTGGCCGCGCGCGGAATCGGCATCGTCGTGATTTCCTCGGAACTGCCGGAGATCCTGGGCCTGACGGATCGGGTCGTGGTGTTTCACGAGGGAAGCATAACAGGCGTCCTGGACACGAAAACAACCAATCAAGAAGAGATCATGTCCTATGCTTCAGGCATCAAAAACAGTTCCGCAGCATGAAGGGCGTCCGCCCCTTATACCCGCGCGCCGGTTGTCCGACCGACAGAAGGACCTGATCCAGAAATTCGCGGCCCTGGGCAGCCTGGTCGTGATGATCGTGATTTTCGCCCTCACGTCGCGCGCGTTCTTTTCGGTAGATAACGGGCTGACCGTCGCGCTGCAGACCACGCAGATCGCCTATCTGGGGATCGGCGCCACCTGCGTGATCATTACCGGCGGCATCGACCTGTCCGTGGGGTCGGTGCTTGCCCTGTCCGGCGTGGTCGCGGCGCTCGCGGTGAAGGCCGGGGTTCCGGTTCCCCTGGGTTTCGCCATCGGAATCCTGACCGGCGGCGCGTGCGGCGCCATCAACGGGATCATCATCACATGGATGAAGCTGCCGCCGTTCATCGCGACGCTTGGCATGATGATGGTCGCGCGCGGCGTGGCGTTGCAGATCACCGGGGCACGGCCGGTTTCCGGGCTGGGGGATGCGTTCGGGGTGCTGGGAAACGGCGCCCTGTTCCGGATCGTTCGCGACGGCAGCGACGGGTTTCCGAACGTGGTGTTCGTGGGGATTCCCTATCCCGTCATCCTGATGGTCGTGCTCGCCGTGGTCGTGGCCATCATGCTCGGCCGGATGCCGATCGGACGGCATGCCTATGCCGTGGGGTCCAGCAGCGAGGCCGCGCGGCTTTCCGGCGTCAACGTGGCGCGGGTCAAGATGGTGGCCTATGGCATGTCGGGGCTGCTGGCCGGGCTGGCCGGATGTGTCCTGATGTCACGCCTGGTGACCGCGCAGCCGAATGAAGGCATCGCGGCCGAAATGGATGCGATCGCCAGCGCCGTGATCGGCGGTACGTCCCTGATGGGTGGGGTCGGGACGATTTCCGGTACCATGATCGGCGCGTTCGTGATCGGCATCCTTCGCAATGGCCTGAACATGAACGGCGTTTCCTACTTCATCCAGCAGATCGTCATCGGACTGGTCATCATCGGGACGGTCTGGATCGATCAGATGCGAATGAAGCGGTGAATGATACGGGCCGTATGCTGCTCCGTGGCTCGGCGACCGATAACAAGAAGAAAACAGGAATCGAACATGAGACGTCTTTTATGCGCGGCGACAATGCTGTGCGCCGCCGTTGCCGTGGGGCAGGCCCATGCGGCGGATCGCGGGATCGCGGTCATCGTCAAGACCGCCAATTCCAACTACTGGCAGAACGTCCGAAAGGGCGCCGCCGACGCCGTTGCGAAGGTAGAGAACTATACGATGACCTTTCAGGGACCGACGTCCGAATCCGCGGTCGCGGACCAGGTCAACATGGTCGCCGACGCCGTGACGCAGAAGGTCGCGGCCATCGTGCTGGCCCCGTCCGATCCGGATGCTCTGGTGCCCTCCATCCGCAAGGCGTGGGAGGCGCATATTCCCGTCGTGCTGATCGACAGCATGATTTCTGATTCGGGTGCCAAATATTACCAGTCCTTCCTCGCGACCGACAACGAGGCGGCGGGCGAGGCGCTGGGCAAGGAAATGGTCGATCATGTCGGACAGACCGGCAAGGTCGCGATCATGTCGTATGTGCCGGGTGTGGGGTCTGAAATCGGCCGGGTCGGCGGATTCAGGAAATATATCGCCGAACATTCGCATATCCAGATCGTCGGTCCCTTCTATTCGCAGTCCCAGATGGCCCTGGCCATGAACCAGACGACCGACGTGCTGGCCTCGAACCCCGATCTGAAGGGTATTTTCGCCGCCAACGAGATGACGGCGGTGGGCGTGGGCCGTGCGATCCAGCAGGCGGGAAAAAGCGGAAAGCTCTACGCCATCGCCTTTGATGGAAACGAGGACGAACAGGGGTTCGTCAGGAGCGGCACGTTCCAGTTGCTTGCCGTGCAAGGGTCCTACGCGATGGGCGCGAAGGGGGTCGAGACGGCGATCGGCGTCCTGACGGGGGCGAAGCCCACCAAATATGTCAACACGGGCGTGGTCTTCGTGACCAGTGCGAACCTGGATTCGCCGGAAGCCAAGCAGGTTCTGTATTGATCGGGAGGATGTCATGAACAGATCTTTTCCGAAAATCGGCATCCGCCCGATCATCGACGGGCGGCGCGGCGGCATTCGCGAATCGCTTGAAGACGTCACGATGGCGATGGCCCACCGCACGGCCGCGTTCCTGACCTCGGAATTGCGTCATGCCGGGGGCGAGGCCGTGGAGTGCGTGATCGCCGACACCTGCATCGCGGGATACGCCGAAGCCGCGGCGTGCGAAGAGAAATTCGCGTCCGCGCATGTCGGACTGTCGATTTCGGTGACTCCGTGCTGGTGTTACGGGGCGGAGACCATCGACATGGTGCCGGAACGCCAGAAGGCGATCTGGGGCTTCAACGGCACGGAACGGCCGGGCGCGGTCTATCTGGCGGCGGCGCTGGCGGCCCATAACCAGAAGGGGCTGCCCGCCTTTTCCATCTATGGACGGGATGTCCAGGATTCCGGCGACGAGGCGATCCCGCCCGACGTGCGGGAAAAACTGCTGCGGTTTGCCCGCGCGGGGCTTGCGGTCGCCACGATGCGCGGGCGCACCTACCTGTCGATCGGCGGCGTGTCGATGGGAATAGCGGGGTCGATCGTCGATCACGCCTTTTTCCGGTCGTGGCTGGACATGCGCGTGCAGGCCGTGGACATGACGGAATTGCGGCGCCGGCTCGACAGGAAAATCTACGACACGGCGGAACTGGAGACCGCCCAGGCCTGGGCGGACGCGCGGTTCCGTTTCGGCATCGAGCGCAACGCCCGTCCGCGTGACGCGGCCGGGAAACGCGAAATCCTGTCGGAAAGCCTGGCGATGACCCTGTGCATTCGCGACATGATGCACGGCAACGCGCGTCTGGCGGCAATGGGGTGGGCGGAAGAGGCGCTGGGCTATGACGCGATCGCGGCGGGTTTCCAGGGGCAGCGTCACTGGACCGACCAGTATCCGAACGCCGATGTCGCGGAGGCATTGCTGAACAGCTCGTTCGACTGGAGCGGCGCGCGCGCACCCAGTATCCTGGCGACCGAGAATGATTGCCTGAACGGGGCGACCATGCTGTTCGGCCTGCTGATGAGCGGCAAGGCCCAGATTTTCGCCGATGTGCGCACGTTCTGGTCGCCCGAGGCGGTGCAGCGGGTGACGGGACACCGGCTGGAAGGCAAAAGCGCGGGTGGAATCCTGCATCTGATCAACTCGGGCGCGGCCGCGCTGGACGGGTCCTGCGCCGTGCGCGACGCGCAGGGTGCGCCCACGATCAAGCCGCACTGGCAGGTGGACGAGGACGATATCTCCGCCCTGCTGGCCGCGACGGACTGGTGCCCGGGACTGGAGGAATATTTCCGGGGCGGCGGCTTTTCCAGCCATTTCGTGACACGGGGTGGCGTGGCCTTCACCATGGTGCGGCTGAACCTGGTCGCCGGAATCGGTCCGGTGCTGCAGATCGCGGAAGGCTGGAGCGTGGACCTGCCGCCTGCCGTGCATGCGGCCCTGGAAGCCCGCACGGACCCGAGCTGGCCGACGACCTGGTTCGTGCCGCGGCTGACGGGGCATGGCGCGTTCCGCGACGTCTATTCCGTCATGGCGTCATGGGGGGCGAACCATGCCGTGCTCGCGCACGGGCACGTGGGCGCGGACTTCGTGGCGCTCGCCGCCATGCTGAGGATTCCGGTGTGCATGCACAACCTGGACGAAGCGGCGATCGATCGCCCCAGCCTCTGGGGGGCGTTCGGTTCCGACAAGGAAGGACAGGACTATCGCGCCTGCGCCGCCCTCGGCCCGCTATACGGGCGCAGGGGCTGACGGCTCAGGCCCTGTTTTTGGCTCTAGCGGAGCCGTCGCGCCGCGAGGTTTCCGATCAACTGGATGATGGTGACCATGACGATCAGCACGGCCACGACCGACAGCATCACCTGGGTGTTGAATCGCTGGTAGCCGTAGCGGATCGCCAGGTCGCCCAGCCCGCCGGCACCGATGACGCCCGCCATGGCCGAGGCGCCGACGAGTGTGACCAGCGTGACGGTGAAGCCCGAGATCAGGCCGGGCAGGGCCTCCGGCAGCAGGACGTAGCGGACGACCATCCAGCGCGTGCCGCCCATCGCGCGCACCGCATCGACCAGGCCGCGATCGACCTCGCGCAGCGAAACCTCGGCGATGCGGGCGAAATAGGGCACGGCGGCGATCGCCAGCGGCACGATCGCGGCCCCGGTGCCCAGGGTGGTCCCGGCGACCAGACGCGTCAGCGGAATCAGCAGCACCAGCAGGATCATGAAGGGCACGGCCCGGACCGCGTCGATACCCAGGCCGAGGATACGCGAGAGTGCCGGCAGCGGATACAAGCCGCCCGGTGCGGTCGCGACCAGCAGGACCGCCAGCGGCAGGCCGCCGATGACCGCGATCAGGCCCGATGCCAGCACCATGTCCAGCGTCTCGACCGTCGCGCGCAGGACCAGATCAACGATCAGCCGGGACATACCCGATCACCTCCATGGACTGGCTGGCCTGCCGGATGAAATCGAGCGCCTCGGCGGACTGGTCCGACAGGCGCAGGACGAATTCGGCGCCGGCACGGCCCGAGATGTCGCCGACCGTTGCCTGCACGACCGTCACGTCCAGTCCGAAGCGGCGGCCCAGCGTGGACAGAAGGGGCGTCTGGCCTGCCGGCGCGTCCAGGACGACGTGCAGGACCGGATGGGCGCCCTGGGATGGCGCGTCGCGCAGGGCGTCCATCACATCGTCCGGAACGCGGGGCCGGCCTTCGGACAGGAAGGCGCGCGTGACTGGGTGGCGGGTCGCGCCGCCCAGCAGCGCGGCGGTCGGGCCGTCCTCGACGATCCGGCCCTGGTCCAGGACCAGGACGCGCCGGGCGATGCGACGGATGACCTCCATCTCATGCGTGATCAGGATGATGGTCAGCCCGAGCCGCCGGTTGATGTCGAGGAGGAGGTCGAGAATCGAGACGGTCGTTTCGGGGTCCAGCGCCGATGTGGCCTCGTCGCACAACAGCAGCGCCGGCTGCGCGGCCAGGGCCCGGGCAATGCCCACGCGCTGTTTCTGGCCGCCCGACAACTGGCTGGGCCGTTTCCGTTTGTGCCCGGACAGCCCGACCAGTTCGATCAGTTCCGCCACCCGCGCCGCGCGTGCGGCTTTCGGCACGCCCGCGATTTCCAGCGGCAGCGCGACGTTGCCGGCGACGGTCCGGGACTGCAGCAGGTTGAAATGCTGGAACACCAGCCCGATGCGCCGCCGGACCTGCACCAGCCGGCTTTCCGGCAGGGCGGTGATGTCCTCGCCTTCGATCACGATCCGGCCGCTGTCCGGCCGTTCCAGGCCGCTCAGGCAGCGCAGCAATGTCGTCTTGCCCGCGCCCGACCGGCCGATGACGCCCAGAATCTCGCCGGGATGGACCTCGAAATCGATATCCTGAAGCGCGGTATGGCCGGCGAAGCGGCGCGACGCGTGCTCGACCCGCAGAAGGCTCATCCCCATGCCGGAACGATCGCACCATGGTAGACGTCCAGGATTCCCTGGCGGACGTCCGGCTGCTGGAAGGCATGGACCAGCGGGGCGACCCAGGGGGCGTGCTCGTCCTGCGCGTTGACGGCGATGAAGTTGACGTAGGGGTTGCCGGCCAGTGCTTCCTGGCCGATCCGCTGCCGGCTGACCTGGATACCGGCCTTGAGGGCCCAGTCGGTATTGACCACCGCCGCGTCCAGGTCGGGCAGCGCGCGGCCCACCATCCCGGCATCCAGTTCCTTGATGGTCACGTTGCGCGGATTGTCGGCGATATCCAGCGCGGTGGGCAGAAGGCCCGCCGAGGGGGTCAGGGTGAACAGGCCCAGCGATTCAAGCAGATGCAGGGCGCGCCCTTCGTTGCTCGGGTCGTTGGGGACGCCGATCACGGCGCCGCCGGGCAGGTCCCTGACCGATTTCCAGCGGCTGGAATACAGGCCGATCGGCGAGAAGTAGGTATTGCCGACCGCAACGATGCGATAGCCGCGCGCCGCGATCTGGGCCGACAGGAACGGCCCGTGCTGGAAGGCGTTGGCGTCCAGTTCATGGTCGGCCAGTGCCTCGTTGGGCGCGTTGTAGTCCGAGAACGTGACGACCTTCAGCATCAGGCCGGCCTGGGCGGCATGGACGGCGGCGATACGCCAGATATCTTCATCCTCGCCAGCCATGATGCCGATCCGCAGGGTCGTCGGCGCGGTCGCGTGGGCGACATGCGAAAAGGGTGTCGCGGCCAGCAGGGCAAGCAGCGAACGGCGGCGCAGGGGCAACGGGGGCGTCATTGGCACTCCTTGAAGTGAAACGGCTGGCGGCGTCAAGGCAGCGCGTGCGCCAGTTGCAGCAGGGCCGACAATCCGTCCGGCCACAGCCCGACGCCCGATGCGCTGCCGATATGCCCGATCCGCCCGGCATCGATCAATGTCGATCCCCACCGTGTCGCCAGGGTCGCGGCGCGGGCCGGCGACAGCCATTCGTCGTTCCGGCTGGCGACCAGGATGGAGGGTAGCGGCAGCCGGACACCCGGCAGCGGGGCGAAACCGGTGACCCGGCGGGCGTCCGGCCCGGCATAGTGCTCGACATCGGCGGGCGCTACCAGCAGGGCGCCGACCGCGCGCCCCAGGCGGTGTTCGGACGCCCGCCGCGCCACCAGGACGGCGCCGAGACTGTGCGCGACAAGGATGGCCGGGCGCCGGCAGGCCTGCAAGGCATGGCGCAGACCGTTGCTCCATGCCTGATAGGTGGGATTCGCCCAGTCGCGCTGGATGACCCGGCGTACCGTGACACCCTGCAGGCGCAGGGCGTTCTCCCACCGGGACTGCCAGTGATCGGGACAGGAGCCGTGGAGGCCGGGCACGATCACGATTTCGAAAGCCGAGAGAAGCGCCAGCGCGGGGGTGACGTGATTCGGGGAATCGACGGCCGACATCGCTGTGCCTCCGGGATCGATAATGGTCATGGTCGGTGATTTTGCGGTTCGGGGCTTCAGGCCGCACGTCTGTCGCGTAGTGCGGCACAGCCCGTATCGCAGGCTTCCACGACCTGGATGATTTCAGCGAAGTCCCGGTTGCGCGACGGGGGATAGGACACCGTCGTCCGGATCGTCCGGGCCGGGTCCAGGACGAACACCATATGTTCGTCCAGCGTCGTGCCGGCCGGTCCGACATCCACGCTGAAGCCGCGCCAGAGGGCGGCGACACCTTCGGCGCCGTCCTGGATGATCGGAAACTCCAGGCTTTCGACCTGCCTTGCTTCGTGGCCTGACGATGCCAGGCCGAGCAGCCGGACCGGCCGCGCGCCGGACCGGGCCCAGGCAACGGCGCTGCGCAGGCTCTGCGGGCTGTAATCGTCCGGGTGGGTGACGACGATGCCCCACCCCCCGGCCAGCCACGCGTGGAAGCGGACCGGCCCCAGTGCCGTATCGATCGTGAAATCCGGTGCGGTCCAGCCGGGGAAGAGCGCCATGGCCTGTATCCTGAAACGCGCTATCGCGGTTGCGGGACAAGCCGCAGATAGGGCAGCACCGTCTTCCAGCCGGCGGGAAAAAGGCTACGGGCCTGTTCGTCGCCGACCGAGGGCGCGATGATGACTTCGTCGCCGTTCGTCCAGTTGGCCGGGGTCGTGACCTTGTGGGCGTCGGTCAGTTGCAGGCTGTCCAGCACCCGCAGCACTTCGTCGAAGTTCCGGCCGGCCGACGGCGGGTAGGTCAGCGTCAGGCGGACCTTCTTGCTGGGATCGATGATGAAGACCGTGCGGACCGTCACCTTGGGATCGGCCGACGGATGGATCATGTCGTACAGGGCCGCGACCGTTCCGTCCGCGTCGGCGATGATCGGGAAATTGACCGACGCCCCCTGGCTCCGGGCGATATCGCTCTCCCATTCCGAATGGCTGCCGACCGGATCGACGGACAGGCCGATCACCTTGGTATTCCGTTTCGCCCATTCGGGTGCCAGCTTCGCGACGGCGCCGAGTTCCGTCGTGCAGACCGGCGTGAAATCCTTGGGGTGGCTGAACAGGATGCCCCAGGAATCGCCCAGCCAGTCATGGAAGCGGATCGGGCCGAAGGTGGTTTCCTGCTCGAAATCGGGAGCGATCTCCCCGAGATGAATGGTCATTGGACTGGATTCCCCTTGCCTGTGATGGCCGCCATGCCGGCAGGACACCAGATAACGGCATTCGGTCGTTCTTTTCAATATATAACTATCGAAAATGTTATATAAAGGTCGCATCCGTGCGCACTGAAAGCGCCTATGGAACCAGGCATGATCCGGGGAACGGGCCCGATCCTGGCCCGCGCGATTGGGAATTATAACCAACACATTGAAAATAATATAAATTATATAAACCGGCGGGACTGGGTCCAAAAAGCACTCAATAAATAGTTATATAATATATAACCAAAATTCGGCGGGTTTATGTGTTGACCGGCGGCCTGCCGCCTGTATGATCACCCTTGTTCGCCGCGATGGGCGACGATCGACCGGAGTGGTTCACATGATTCAGGCGACTGCACGAATGTGCCGCATCGAACGATGTAGCGCGGCGTGTGCCGGCCACGGGGCGCCGGCGCACACCGGATAGAACGCCGGCGGGAAACCGTCGGCCGAATCCCGCCTGTGCGGGGTCGAAAAGGCGGCAACCCGATGCTTGAATCCCATATCGTCGAAATCGACGGCACGTTTCTCGGCACCGTCATCCTGGAGGATGACCACGAGACGCGGCGCTTCTATGCCACGCACGACAGCGTGCGGGCTTTCCATAACCGGACCCTGACAGGGCATGACGACCTGACGTGGCAGGTCGCGCGGCTGTTTCGGCGCGCGCGCGCCCGCCTGTCCGGTCATTCGACTATTCCGAAGGAAAATTTGTCATGAGCAGCTTTCGCCCCCTGCATGACCGCGTGGTCCTGCGGCGCATCTCCCCGACCGAAAAGACGGCCGGCGGCATCATCATTCCCGACACCGCCCAGGAAAAGCCGGTCGAAGCCGTGGTGGTGGCGGTCGGTCCCGGCGCCCGTGACGATCGCGGAGAGATCGTGCCGCTCGAGGTCCGCGCCGGCGATCACGTCCTGTTCGGGAAATGGTCGGGCACCGAGGTCAGGATCGCGGGCGAGGACCTGCTGATCGCCAAGGAATCCGACCTGTTCGGTATCGTCGGGTCCACGCGCTGACATCTCAGGGACAGGAAAAACTTCAATGGCCAGCAAAGACGTCAAGTTCGCCGGCGACGCACGGGCGCGCCTGCTTTCCGGAATCGACACGCTTGCCGACGCGGTCAAGGTGACGCTGGGGCCGAAGGGCCGCAACGTCGTCATCGACAAGAGCTTCGGCGCGCCAAGGATCACCAAGGACGGTGTCACGGTCGCCAAGGAGATCGAACTGTCCGACAAGTTCGAGAACCTGGGCGCGCAGCTTCTGCGTGAGGTCGCCAGCAAGACCAACGACCTGGCGGGCGACGGGACGACGACCGCGACCGTCCTGGCGCAGTCCATCGTGCGCGAGGGGCTGAAGGCGGTCGCCGCCGGTTTCAACCCGCAGGACGTCAAGCGCGGAATCGATCACGCGACGACCGCGGTGATCGAGGAACTGCGGACGCGTACCCGCCCGATCGCGACCCGGGAGGAAACCGCCCAGGTGGCCACGATTTCGGCCAACGGCGAGGTGGAAATCGGCCGCATCATTTCCGAGGCGGTGCAGAAGGTCGGCAAGGACGGTGTGATCACCGTCGAGGAAGCCAAGGGATTCGAGACCGAACTGGACGTAGTCGAGGGGTTGCAGTTCGACCGGGGCTATATCTCGCCCTATTTCGTGACGAACAGCGAGAAGCTGATCGCGGACCTGGAAAATCCCTATATCCTGATCCATGAAAAGAAGCTGTCGTCGCTGCAGCCCCTGCTGCCGCTGCTGGAGAACGTGGTCAAATCCGGGCGCCCGCTGCTGAGCATCGCCGAGGATGTCGAGGGCGAGGCCCTGGCGACCCTGGTGGTGAACAAGTTGCGCGGCGGGCTGAAGATCGCGGCTGTCAAGGCGCCGGGCTTCGGCGACCGGCGCAAGGCCATTCTGGAGGATATCGCGATCCTGACGGGTGGCGAGGTCATCAGCGAGGATCTGGGCATCAAGCTGGAAAGCGTGACGCTGTCGCAGCTTGGCCAGGCGCGGCGCATCGTGATCGACAAGGACAACACGACCATCGTCGACGGCGAGGGCGACGCCGACGCCATCAAGGGCCGCGTCGGGCAGATCCGCGCGCAGATCGAGGAAACCACCTCGGACTACGATCGGGAAAAATTGCAGGAGCGCCTGGCGAAGCTGGCGGGCGGAGTGGCCATCATCCGGGTCGGCGGTTCGACCGAAATCGAGGTGAAGGAGCGCAAGGATCGCGTCGATGACGCGCTGAACGCCACGCGCGCGGCCGTCGAGGAAGGCATCGTCCCGGGCGGCGGGACCGCGCTGGCGCGCGCGGCGGAGGTCGTGGCGCGGCTGCAGTTCCATAATGACGACCAGCGCATCGGCGGCGACATCGTCCGCAAGGCATTGCAGGCGCCGCTGCGCCAGATCGCGGAGAATGCCGGCGAGGACGGTGCGGTCGTGGCCGGAAAGGTGCTGGAGAACGGCGCATACAATTTCGGATTCGATGCGCAGATCGGCGAATTCAAGGATCTGGTCGCCGCCGGCATCATCGACCCGACCAAGGTCGTGCGCACGGCCCTGCAGGACGCGGCCTCGGTCGGCAGCCTGCTGATCACGACCGAGGTCCTGGTCACCGAAAAGGCCGAACCCAAGCCGGCCGCCCCACCGGCGGGTGCCGACCTCGGATACTGACCAAGGATGCCCAGGGGTTGCGCCGGACCGGTCGTCCGGCGCAACCGCCTGCATCGCCAGGGGCTGAAGCGGAAAAGACATGCCAGGACACGTCACGAGTTTACGCGCCTATCTCGACCAGGGCCGCGCGGTGCCGCTGACCGCGCGGGTCAGGCAGCACGCGCCGTCCTCGACGGCCGCGCTGTGGCAGGCCATGCGGGCGGAGGTGCGTGGATGTCGCGACGTGGTCCTGAAGGATCTTCTGCGCCCGTCCATTCTCGACCAGCCGGATTTCGCGACGGCACTGGCTTTCCTGCTGTCACGGAAGCTCGACAGCGACCTGCTCCGCAAGGCCACCCTTTTCGGGCTGGTCCGCGATTTCCAGCGGGCGCGGCCCCAGTCCGTCGATGCGGCGGCGGCCGACCTGCATGCCATCTGCGACCGGGACCCTGCCGCGACGGATTCCGTGACGCCGTTCCTGTTCTTCAAGGGATTCCATGCCATCCAGTGCCACCGCGTGGCGCACTGGCTGTGGCAGGAAAACCGCCGGACGCTCGCGCATTATATCCAGAGCCGGGCTTCCGAACTGTTCGCGGTGGACATTCATCCCGCGGCGCGCCTGGGGCAGCGGATTCTGTTCGATCACGGCACGGGCATCGTCGTCGGGGAAACCGCCGTGATCGAGGATGACGTCGCCCTGCTGCAGAACGTGACCCTGGGCGGCACCGGCAAGGAAGCCGGCGACCGGCATCCGAAAGTCCGGCGTGGGGCCCTGATCGGTACCGGCGCCAAGGTCCTGGGCAATATCGAGATCGGCGAAGGGGCGAAGGTCGGGGCGGGTGCCATCGTACTGCGCCCTGTCGCCCCCTTCACCACGGTCGTGGGCAATCCGGCGCGTCCGGTGGGCGAGAGGCATGAGGGCCTGCCGTCGCTGACCATGGACCAGAGCCTGCCGCCGGTGGATTACGTGATCTGACGGTTGGCTGGCGGCTACCAGTCCTCGCTGTGGCCCAGCCGGACCAGGATCTCGCGGCGCAGCGTCAGGAGGCGCGGATCGTCGCGATGGCGGTGATAGGGCAGGTCGATCGCGATGTCCGAAAGCACGCTCGCCGGCCGCGCGCTGAACGTTACCACGCGGGTGGCCAGCAGCAGCGCTTCCTCCACGTCATGCGTGACCATGATGACGGTGAAGCCGCGCCTTTGCCACAGGCGCAGCAATTCCGTCTGCATCGTCAGCCGCGTCAGGCTGTCCAGCTTGCCCAGCGGTTCGTCCAGGATCAGCAGTCTCGGATCGTTGACCAGTGCCCGGGCCAGGGCCGCGCGCTGCGCCATGCCGCCCGAAAGCTGGTGCGGCCAGGCGCGTTCGAAGCCCTTCAGCCCCACCATGTCGATCGCGGCATCGATGGCCGCGTCGTCGCGCCGGCCCGCGATGTCCTGGCTGAGCGCCACGTTGGCGCGCACGGTGCGCCAGGGATAGAGCGTCGGGTCCTGGAACATGACGATACGGTCGGGCCCCGGGCCAGTGACCGGCACGCCGTCCGCCAGAATTTGCCCCGAACGCGGCGGTTCCAGCCCCGCGATCAGGCGCAGCAGGGTCGATTTGCCGCACCCGGACGGACCCAGCAGCGCCACGAACTCGCCCGGCGCGATATCAAGGCTGACACCCTGGATTACCGGCTGGAAGGCGCCGCCGATCCGGTAGCCGTGGTGAATGCCGCGAAGCCGGATGCCCAGCGGTGCTGTCTGTCCGACCGGAGAGGTCACCATTTCAGCCCGTCCTTCTGCCAGCCGAGAATCCGGTCCCGTACCTTGAACAGGATCGTGACCAGCCCCGTGCACATCAGCGACATGACCAGGAGCGCGGCATACATGTTGGGATAGGCCGCCCATCCCTGGGCCCACTGCATGTAAAAGCCCAGCCCGGATTTCACGCCAAGCATTTCGGCGACCACCAGCACCACGAAGGACATGCCCAGGCCCATGAACAGCCCGACGAAGATCTGGGGCATGGCGGCGGGCAGCGCCACCCGCAGGACAAGGAAGCGGTCCCGTGCGCCCATGGTGCGCGCCACGTCGTAATAGGCCGGGTCGACCGCGGCCACGCCGGACCAGGTCAGGACGGTGATCGGAAAACCGGAGCCAAGTGTCATCAGCGCCTCGCTGGCCAGCCAGTTCGAGGGAAACAGCACCATGGCAAGCGGCAACAGGGCCACCGGGGGCAGGGGACCGATCAGGCGGACGAAGGGCAGCGCCCAGTAGCGGAAGCGCCGCGACCGGCCCAGGCCCACCCCCGTCGCGATGCCCAGGGTGGCCCCGGTCGCGTAGCCCACCGCCAGCAGGCCGAGCGAGTGCAGCAGGCTGTCGCCCAGCCGTTTCCAGTCGGTCAGGAACACATCCAGCAGGTCCTGCGGCGTTCCGAAGAACGGCCGTGGCAGCAGCAGCAGCTTGGCCTGCGCGACCTCCCACGCCGCGAGGCCGAGGCCGAGCGCGATCATCCAGGGGCCGCGCGCCGAAAGACGCCGCACTGCCGCCGCCGCCAGCAGCGCGACGCCGATGCCGGCGAACACGCCGGCGAGGATGTCGGTATCCGGAAAATCGTCGGCGTCCGGCCAGCGCCAGGTCAGCAGGGCCGCGACGAACCACGCCGGGCCGGCTACCCAGGGCAGAAGGGCGCGCGACGAAATGTGCGCATTCGCGCGGACATGGGGCCGATCCTCCGCGACGGACCCGATGGCCTGGGTCGTCTCGCCGTTCATGCGCTGAACAGGTCCTGCGTGACGCGCACCGCGAAACGGGTGGTGTCGAACGAGGGACGGAACACGCCGATATCCTTCAGGGCGTTGGCGTAGAGCACGATCTCGTCGCGGAACGTGCCGCCCCGTGCCTGGTGATGGTGTCCCTGGAGGCGGATCATGGCGGCGATGTCTTCCGCCGTCGCCCTGGGCGCGTAGGGCTGGAAGATGCGGCCCGCCTCGTCCGGATTGCAGGACAGCCACGCGCCGGCATCGAGGATGGCGCGCGTGACCGCGACGGCAACCTGTGGCTCCTCCCGGATCAGGCTGCCGCGCAGCCCGATCACGCAGCATGCGACATGCGCCCAGTCGCCGTGCATGCTGCTGTCGATCTCGGCCAGCCCGAACTGGCGTTTCTGAAGGTAGCTGTAAGGATCGCTGCCCGTGATTGCCTGGACCTCGCCGCGTTGCAGGGCGATGGGCAGCAGGTCCGGGGGGTACTGGCGCCACTGCACTTCGGATTCCGGGTCGATGCCGATCTTCTTCAGGCGGATACCGAAGAAATTCCGGTCGGGGCCGCCCATGTCGGTAACACCCACGATCTTGCCGCGCAGGTCCGCAAGCTGCGTGACGGCGCCCTTGGGCGGGGCGAGCAGGTACAGGCACCCCGCATGGAGGCCCGCGACCAGCTTCACGTCGAACCCCTGTTGCAGCGGCTTGAGCCAGCGCAGCGCCATGCCGGGGGCACCGTCGGCCTTGCCGGTCGCAAGTGCCTCAAGCAACTGGTCGGTCGAGCCGGCGAAATTCACGTAGTCGATGTCCAGGTTGTGCCGCGCGAAGAATCCCTTGGCTTTCGCGACCGGCACCGCCGCGGTGCAGATCGAATTCTGGTTCCACGCGATGGTCAGCTTGCGTGGCGGCCCGGCGAGCGGGATGATCGCGCCCGGCGCCGCACCCGCGCAGGCCATGTCGCCGGTCATGCCGTCGGACGCGGCGGCGCGCCCGGCGCCGATGAACGGAAGGGCCAGGCCAGCGGCTGTGGCCAGCGCCGCACGACGGGAGAGAGGGGGAAGTTCGGACATGATGCTACCCTGACGGACCGGAGCGGGATGCTCCTCACGTGAAATCGCGGCGCCCCGAACCGGCCGGCAGGGCTCCGGAGCATATCCATATTAACGTATACAAATCGTCATATGGTTATATTTGTCCCGTTCCTGCTTTACGCACAAGTGTCAAATTCCTCAATTAACGATAAATATTCGTTAAATACGTGCGTTCAACCACCTGATGCGCGGACGCATGGCCGTGTTCGGCCCGATTACAGGGATGAGCCGCCCGTGGCCGGAGCGACAAGTCGTAAAGCTTCGGCCCAGGGGCGCGCGACTGTGCCCTGGCCGGGACTTTCCCGGGGCGTCGCGCGCAACCGGCGCGCGGGCCGCCGGTACGGTTCATCTGATGATCATACGTCGAAATGATGCGGCAGAAGCACCAGGTCGCGGACGATGACCCCCTTGCGGCGGGTCAGCATGAACATCACGGCTTCGGCGACCTCGTTGGCTTCCATCATCGCACCGGCCTCGATATTGGCCTTCAGCCGCGCCGGGTCCCAGTCCTTCAGCAGGGGGGTCACGACGGGGCCGGGCTGGATCGCGCCGACGCGGATGCCGAACTGGGCCACCTGGCGGCGCACCGTATGAACGAAAGCCTGTACGGCGTGCTTCGATGCGGTGTAGATCGGCTCCGCCATGATCGGGACCACGCCGGCGATGGAACTGGTCACGATGATGTCGCCGGATTCCTGCTTCATCATCTGCGGCAGGGCCGCGCGGACCGAACGGAATGCCGCATTGATGTTCAGGTGCAGCATCGGGTCCCAGCTATCGGGGTTTCCGTCCCAGACGTTGCCGCCGACATAGGCGCCCGCGTTGGCATGGAAGATGTCCAGTTGCCCTTTCTCGCCGACGATGCGGGAAACGGCGGCATCTACCGTCGGGTAGTCAAACAGGTCGACAACGCAGGCATGGGCCTTTCCGCCCAGTTCGGCCGCCGCCTTGTCCAGCGCGGATGCGTCACGGTCCAGCAGATAGACCTCGGCGCCCGCATCGATCATGTGACGGACGCATTCCAGGCCGATGCCCGACGCCGCGCCGGTCACAGCCGCGATCTTGCCTTCAAGAGAGTTCGTCATGGTGGTTATCCTTGTCAGAAGTCACAGAGAGCCCCATTCAGCGCGCCATGCCGGCAAACCCGTCCAGCGCGCCTTGCCGGCGCGACGCCGGCGGCTGATGAAGATGGTCAGCAGGGTGATGGCATCCGCGTTGGGCTGGCCGCTCATCAGCCGCGAACGCGGGACCACGCCCGACAGCGCGGCGGTAAAGCCGCTGATCAGGTAGACGATGATCTTGCAGCGCCGGGCGTCGATGCCGGACAGGCGGACGGCTTCCTCATTGCTCCCGATGGCGTAGATGAAACACCGATCTTCAGCGGGTCGGCGCAGGCGGTCTGGGACAGGGCGGTACCACCCAGGCACAGGACAGCCAGGGCAAGAGAAAGCGTGGGATTTTCACGGGACACCTTCTGGAATTTTATCGTTCCAGATGATCGACACCTGGAATCATCTTGTTTGTTTCCGCAGATACGTCTTCTTGCTTTTTCTTGACGCGGACGTTTTTCGAAGCAGACCCTGCCGGCAGGAACCATCCCGAAACCGTCCGATTTCGTCTCTTTTACTCCATGCACGAACGCTTGACCAAGTCCAGACAATTGTCGGGCAGACCGTTCGTATCGGTACCCCTGTGGAAGATGAGCAAACTCTCATAATCGTGTAATGACGATGGCGAACCAACTTTTGTACGAGGCGTTCTGAGGGCCGTAGGCGTGGAGATTACCGAGGTTTATAAAATCTTGCAAAAATCATTAGAGTAATCGGATGATAAAAATGAATAAAATCTGGTTGCCAGCCCGAAATCGAGTCCACGCAGATAAATGGGGTATGTCGCTCCGGCCCGGAAAGTAGAACATAAAAAAGAAATCATAAGATCCGTCTAAACAATGCTTCTCCATCGACCGTGGATCATGGTGCGGGGGTGAGGCGTTGGCCGAAACCGAGCAATCAGGCTCCAACAAGAAAACCAAGAACAATGAAGAAGACAATCTCTTTTTCCCGTACCGTGGCGTGTGGCGCCCTGCTGTCCGTATGCACGGGTTTTGCCGTGTGTGCCGCGACCGGGGCCATGGCGCAGACCTCTCTCAATCCCAGCGTCCGGGTCGCGACCCCGCTGAACCAGGTCAATTTCGGTGCGACGTCGGTGCCCCCGCTGCCCCAGCCCGAGGCGCTGTGGCCGGACCCGTTCGGCTGGAATACGTGGCTTCGCGATCGCGGCGTTGCGTTCCTTCTGGATAACGTCAACGAATTCGCGGGAAATGTCGGAAGCGTGACGCCCGGATACGGCCTGCGCAAGGGCAGTTCCAACGCGGGCCAGTACGCATTCGAAAATGATACGGACTGGGAGCGCCTTGCGGGACTGACGGGCTTCAGCACGCACGCGATCGTCGTCGGTCGTTACGGTATTCCGGCCAGCCGCATGTTCGGTGACAACGTGGCCCCCAGCCAGGAAAT
Organism: Gluconacetobacter diazotrophicus PA1 5; assembly: GCF_000067045.1. Taxonomy (NCBI): domain Bacteria; kingdom Pseudomonadati; phylum Pseudomonadota; class Alphaproteobacteria; order Acetobacterales; family Acetobacteraceae; genus Gluconacetobacter; species Gluconacetobacter diazotrophicus. Next base: position 2,735,784 of record NC_010125.1, on the reverse strand, counting down.
CTATGGTGCCGGCGGCAACGTGGTCGTGCACTTTGTGTATGGATACGGGGAAGAGACGTTGTGGCAGGGCCGCTTCGATGTCGCGGCCGGGCGCATTCCGTTCCTGAACGATTTCTCGTCCAACCCGCTGTACTGCAATTTCATGAACAATGCGTTCTGCGGTAACCCCAAGGCGTCTTCCGACAACACCGCCCATTCGTCCTATCCGGATTCGAACTGGGCCGTCCGGTTCCGGGTCCGTCCGACCACCGATACGTATTTCCAGACCGGCGTCTATTTCGACCAGGCCGGTATCTACGGCAATACGCAGTATCGCACCGGCTTCAAGCTCAACGGCGCCGATATCAACGGCGAATCGATGCCCATCGAATTCGGCTGGGAACCGGTCTTCGGTCACGGGACGCTGCCCGGCCATTACAAGATCGGCTACGCACGCGATACGGTGGACCATCAGGACGTCTATTATGACGGCTATGGCGATGCCTGGGCGTTGACCGGCCTGCCGCGTCGGCGGGACCATGGTGCGAACGCCGCATGGTTCCTGGCCGACCAGATGCTGTATCATTTCAAGGGCGGGGCCAAGGATGCGGGCGTGACCTTCCTGGGCGGCTTCTATTACAACGACGAAGATATCTCGATGCGCTCGCAGCAGTACCAGGCCGGTTTCCTCGCCCGGGGATTCTGGAAGGCGCGGCCGCTCGATGGTGCCGGCATCAATTTTGCCTATATCCGTGAGTCGGCGCTGGCGGCCAAGACCCAGGAACTGCAACTGCAGCAGGGAATTCTGCCCGGCAACCTGCTGAACGGGGCCTATGGCCCGCAATCCTACGGCATGAACCTGGAAGTGGACTATCAGATCCACGTCTATCGGGGCATGACGATTGCCCCGGATTTCCAGTATTACTTCAATCCGGGTGGCCAGCGCGTGCTGCGTGACACCGCCGTGCTGGGGTTCAAGACCCATATCGAACTGTTCTGAACACCAGGCCGGGGCCGGAGCCGTCCTTCCCGCATGCGGGACGGGAACGGCTCCGGCCTTCGTCGTGACGGGGCCGGACCGCCCCTGCGTTACAGGCCGGCGGCCGTGCCCTGGCCGATGGATCGAATGGCCGGATACAGCCGTTCGAATTGCGCATATTGCGCGTCATAGAGCGGGATCGCTTCGTGGTCGGGCGCAATCGCCTGCGCGATCTCGAAAGCCGGCATGGCGTCCGCCATCGTCCATCCATCCGCCACCATGCCCAGCCGGGCCGCGCCCAGGGCGCAGGCATGTTCGGCATTGCGCGGAATGACCAGGTCGCGGCCCAGGACCGTCGCCATGATGCGGGCCCATTCCGGACTGCGGGCACCGCCGCCGATCAGTGGGACAGGGCCGGAAATCGCCTGCTGGCACGCCAGAAGGTCCTGGCCCTGGCGCAGCGAGAACGCCACCCCTTCCAGCACCGCCCGGGCCAGGTCCACCACATCGCACGATGCGTCGAGGCCGATGAAGGCGCCCCGGGCCAGGGCATCGTCGTGGGGCGTGCGTTCCCCGCGAAGATAGGGCTGGAACAGGATGCGGCTGGGGCCGGGTCCACGCGCCTCCACCCGCCGAAGCAGGGCGGGGAGATCGCTCTCGCGGCACAGGGCCGCCACCCAGGCCAGGCAGCTCGCGCCGTTCAACATCGCGGCCATCTGGTACCAGCGGCGGGGAACGCAATGGGCGAACGTGTGCAGGCCCACCGCCTCGTCCGGGGCGTACGTGTCCTGAACGGTGACGTAGACCGCGCCCGTCCCCAGCGAGATATAGGACTGCCCCGCATCGACCCGGCCCAGCCCGACCGCCCCGACCGGCGTGTCGCCGCCGCCCGTGGCGACGGCTATGCCGGGGGGCAGGCCCAGATCCCGGGCCGTCGCCGTGCGCAGGCGTCCGGCGCAGTCGGTGCCGTCCCGCAGTTCGGGCAGGATAGCGGGGCCGAGCCCCAGATAGTCGCGGACCGGGGCGAACCAGGTGCGGTTTTGCTGGTCGAACAATTGCGACCCGGCGGCGTCCGACATATCCGTGGCCAGCGCGCCGGTCAGCCACAGGCGGACATAATCCTTGGCCCACAGCACGTGCCGCGTCGCCGCGAACGCCGCCGGATCGTTCTCCCTGATCCACAGCAGCTTCGCCGCGCTGAAGCTGGCCATAGGACGCACGCCCGTGGCCCGGCTGATGTCCGGCACGTCCTGAAGCAGGCGTTGCGCCTGCGCCTGGCCCCGCGTGTCGTTCCACAGCAGGGCGGGGCGGACGGGGTGCAGCCCGTCATCCAGCAGGGCGACCGAATGCATGTGACCCGACAGGCCGATCGCGCGGACGGCGCCATAGGCCGGCCCCGCCTCGTCGCGCAGCCGGGCCAGCGCCAGGCGCACGCCGGCGATCCATGTATCGGGGTCCTGCTCGCTCAGGCCCGGGGCAGGCTGATCGATCCGCGACGCGACGGTGGCGGCGGCCAGGACCGATTGGCGGTCATCGACCAGGATCGCCTTGGTCGCGGTGGTTCCGATATCCAGTCCCAGATAGGTCATGGGGCCGCATTACCATACCGTGAACCCGGCATCGACATTGATGATCGCCCCGGTCATCAGGCTGGCGGCGTCGGACGCCAGGAACTGGACGACCGACGCCACTTCGTCCGGCTGGCCGACGCGATGCATCGGCGTGCCTTCCAGCCAGGCATTGTACAGCCGGGGCTGTTCCATGCCGAAGCGGGTCAGCGTCGTTTCGATATAGGTCGGCGCCACCGCGTTGACGCGAATGCCGCGCGTGGCCCATTCCGCCGCCAGCGAGCGCGTATATTGATGCACCCCGGCCTTCGTGGCGTTATAGGCGGCCTGTTCCTGCGGCTTGTTGACGATCAGCCCGGACATGGACCCGATATTGACGATCGCGCCCCCGCCCTGTTCCAGCATGATACGGCCGAATGCACGGCAGCAGCGGAAGACGCCGTTCAGGTTGATGTCGACCTGCTTCAGCCATTGCGCATCCGTCATCTCCTCGGCCTTGACTTCCGAGATGCAGATGCCCGCATTGCAGACCAGGATGTCGATATGCGCCTCTTCCTTCTTCAGGCGCGCGGCGACGTCATCGACCTGTGCGGTGTTGGTGACGTCCAGCGTCGTGCCCGCCACGTCCAGCCCTAGGGCCGACAGTTCGGCGGCGGCGCTTTCCGCCAGCGGGCCGTCCAGGTCCGCGATGATGACGCGGGCGCCGAATTCCGCCAGCGCCGTGGCGCACGCCAGGCCGATATTCTGGGCACCGCCGGTCACGATGGCGGTGCGGCCGTCCAGGCGAAGTTTTTCCGTATACATCGGGTTCGGATTCCTCAGGGGAAATGAAGGCAATTTGACGATCGCGCTGCCGGTCAGTGCCCGACCGGAAGCGGGTGCGCGGACACCTGGTCCAGCGCCAGTCCATCGGCGTCGAACAGATGGCAATGCGCCGGATCGGGGGCGATGCTGACCGGGGTGTCCGGCATGTCCGTATTGTTTCCGCTGGTCTGCACGACCAGTTGCTTTCCGTCCGACAGGCGGACATGCAACAGGGTCGCCGCACCCAGGCGCTCGGCGATTTCCACCAGGCCGTGGGATGCCCCGGCGGCATTCAGCCCGATATGTTCGGGCCGGATTCCCAGCGTGACGGACGACCCGGCCTCCAGCATCCGGCCGGACGTCGGCACGGTGACGGTCAGGGGACCGGTGGTTACCGTCGTCTCCCGGTCGGTGGCCGATACGACGTGCGCGGGCAGGATGTTCATGGGCGGCGATCCGATGAACTGCGCCACGAACAGGTTGCGCGGGCGGTGATACAGTTCCAGGGGCGATCCGATCTGTTCCACGACGCCCTTGCGCAGCACCACGATCCGGTCGGCCATGGTCATCGCCTCGACCTGGTCATGGGTCACGTAGATGGTCGTCGCACCCAGCCGGCGGTGCAGGGTGGCCAGTTCCACGCGCATCTGCCCGCGCAGCGCGGCGTCCAGGTTCGACAGCGGTTCATCGAACAGGAAGACCTTGGGATTGCGCACGATGGCGCGGCCGATGGCCACGCGCTGCCGCTGCCCGCCGGACAATTGCCCCGGCTTGTGGTCCAGGTAGGGCTCAAGCTGCAGGATGCGCGCGACATCGGCGATGCGGTGCCGCCGCTCGGCCTCCGGCATGCCGGCCAGGCGCAGCGAGAATTCCATGTTCCGGTAGACGTTCATGTGCGGGTACAGCGCGTAGGACTGGAACACCATCGCCAGCCCGCGTTCCGCCGGGCCCATGTCGTTGACCCGGACGCCGTCGATCAGCAGGTCACCGGCGCTGATATCCTCCAGCCCCGCGATCATGCGCAGCAGCGTCGATTTGCCGCAGCCGGACGGCCCGACGAAGACGACGAATTCCCGGTCGTGAATGGTGAGCGAGACCCCCTTGATGATCTCCTCGTCCGAATAGGTCTTGCGGATGTTCCGCAGTTCCACTGTTGCCATGACACCCCCCCCAGATACGTTTCAGGCCCTGAATGATTCGCTTATTTGACCGCGCCGAAGGTCAGTCCGCGGACAAGCTGTTTCTGGCTTAGCCATCCGAAGACCAGGATGGGGGCGACCGCCAGCGTCGAGGCAGCGGACAGCTTGGCGAAGAACAGCCCCTCGGGCGACGAGAAGGAAGCGATGAAGGTCGGCAGCGGCGCGGCGTTGGACGATGTCAGGTTCAGGGACCAGAACGCCTCGTTCCAGCACAGGATCATCGACAGCAGCCCGGTCGAGGCGATGCCGGGCAGAGCCAGCGGTGCCAAAACCTGGGTGATTTCCTGCCAGCGCGTGGCGCCGTCCATGCGCCCCGCCTCCAGGATCGGGACCGGTACCTCGCGAAAGAAGGTGTACAGCATCCAGACCATGATCGGCAGGTTCGTCAGCGTATAGATCACGATCAGCCCGGTGCGGGTGTCCAGCAGGCCGCTGCTGCGGGCCAGCAGGTAGATCGGCACCAGCACGCCCACGGGCGGCAGCATGCGGGTGGACAGCATCCACAGCAGCGTGCCGCGCGTGCGTCGGCCGGGCAGGAAGGCCATGGCGTAGGCCGCCGGGATCGACAGCAGGATCGCGACAATGCTGGAAAAGAGCGAAATCGCGACGCTGTTCAGGGCGAAGTGCCAGTAATTCTCGCGCGCGAAGACCTCGCGATAGCTGGACAGCGTCGGGTGGAAGAACAGGTGCGGCGGCGTGGAAATGGCGTCGGGTTCGGTCTTGAAGCCGGTCAGCAGCATCCACAGGATGGGGAAGAACACCCACAGCGCGACGGCCCAGGCCAGGACGCCGATGCCGATGCGGTTCAGGCGCGCGCGGTTCCTGGTCATGATGTCAGGCCTCCAGGTTGCGGGCGACGGCGCGCAGCAGGAACGCCGCCACGATGTTGGCGATGACGATGGCGACCATGCCGCCCGCCGACGCGCCGCCGACATCGAACTGCAGCAGCGCGCGGGCATAGATCAGGAAGGCCAGGTTGGTGGACGCGACCCCGGGACCGCCCGCCGTGGTGACCGAGATTTCGGCGAAGATCGCCAGCAGGAAGATCGTCTCGATCATGATGACGACCGTGATCGCGCGCGACAGGTGCGGCAGGATGATGTAGCGGAACTGGGCGACGGGCCCGGCGCCGTCCATGCGCGCGGCTTCCTTCTGCTCGGAATCCAGCGACTGGATCGCCGTCAGCAGGATCAGGATCGCGAACGGCAGCCATTCCCACGACACGATCATGATCAGCGTCGCGAGCGGATAGCGCGACAGCCAGTCCACCGGCGTCAGCCCGACCGCCCGCATCATGGCGGAATACACGCCATAGATCGGGTGCAGCATCAGGTTCTTCCACAACAGGGCGGACACGGTGGGCATGATGAAGAACGGCGAAATGACCAGGACGCGGGCAACGCCCTGTCCCAGGAACGGCTGGTCGTACAGGACGGCCAGCAGCGTGCCCAGTCCGACGGTGATGACCAGCACGCCGCCGACCAGCAGGCCGGTATTGAGCAGCGCGGTCAGGAAGTCGGGGTCGGTCAGCAGGTAGCGGTAATTGCTGATGCCGGCGAATCCCTGCAACGTCGGATCGACCAGGTTGTAGTTGCGCAGCGAGTACCACAGCGTCATCGCCAGCGGGACCAGCGACCACACCAGCAGCAGGATCACCGCCGGGGATTGCAGCAGCATTCCTTCATGCCGCCGGGCGCGGGCCGCGCCCCCGGGCGGGACCACGCCGCCAGGGGGGACCACGGGGGGAGTCAGGTCGATCGTTCCGGTCATGCCACCCATGATCCGCTCCTTGCGCGTCGGGATCTAATGCAGCAGGCCTGCCTGCCGCATGGTGCGTGTCACCAACGCCTGGGCCGAGGCCTGGGTTTGCTCGACCGTCGTCTGGCCCGACAGGGCGGCGGCGACGCTCTGGCCGACCTGGGTGCCGATGGCCTGGAACTGCGGGATGGCGACGAACTGCGCGCCGCCATAGGGGCGCGGCTGCTTCGTCGGCCCGTTCGGATCGGCATGGTCGATGGCGTTATGGACGAACGCCGCGAACGGCGCTGCCTTCTGGTATTCCGGGGTGTTGTAGGTCGACAGGCGCGTGCCGGCGGGCACTGCGACCCAACCGCGGTTCTTCGCCACCAGTTGCACATAGGCCTTCGACGTCGCCCAGGTGATGAAGGTCTGGGCGTCGGCCACATGGGTGGACGATGCGGGAATGGCCAGGTTCCAGCTCCACAGCCAGGTCGGTCCCTTGCCGTATGGCCCCAGCGGCACGGAAGCGAAGCCTACCGTATTGGCCACGTGTGATTGCGCCGGATCGAACAGCAGGCCGCCGGCCACCGTGGAATCGATCCAGATGCCGCAATGGCCGCTGGCGAACAGCGCCAGGTTTTCATTGAATCCGTTCGATGTCGCCCCGGGCGGGCCATCGGCCTTCAGGGCCGACACGTACCAGGTCAGCGCCGCCTTCCATTCCGGACTGTTCAGCATGGGGTGCCAGGTCATGTCGAACCACTGGCCGCCGAACGTGTTCACCAGCGACGTGACATAGGCCATGTTCTCGCCCCAGCCCGGCTTGCCGCGCAGGCACAGGCCATAGGTCTGGCTGTCCTTGTCCGTGATCTTGTCGGCGAAGGTGCGGATCTGGTCATAGGTCGGGGCGTCGGGCATCGTCAGCCCGGCCTTGGCGAACAGGTCCTTGCGGTAATAGGTCATGACGCTTTCGGCATAGAACGGCAGGGCATACAGCTTGTCGTTCACCGTCAGGCCGGCACGTACCGCCGGCAGGATGTCGTCCGCATCATAGGCGGCATCGGGGTGCAGTTCTGCCAGCCATCCCTGCTTGGCCCAGATCGGCACCTCGTAATTGCCGATCGTCAGGATGTCGAACTGGCCGGAATGGGTCGCGATGTCGGTCGTCGCCCGCTGGCGCAGGACGTTTTCCTCCAGCGTCACCCAGTTCAGGTGGATGTCGGGATGCGCCGTCTCGAATTCGCCCGATAACTGTTTCATGACGACCATGTCGGCATTGTTGACCGTGGCGATCGTCAGCGTGCCGGCCGCATGGGCCGGCGACGCCGCGCCCATGCCGAGGCAGGATGCGGTGCCCAGGACCAGCATGCCGAGAATCTGCATCGAGGCACCGGACCAGCGCCGCGAAGTCGTGGAATGCGCCATATTGCAACCCTTTGTTCTTATTCCGCCCTTGTTTCGGGATGCCGCTTATGTCGCGGCGTTCAGGCAGGCGGTTTGAATTCAAGTGACTTTCGGACAGGGAAGGGGTCGATCAGGCCCCGCGTGTCATGATCCCCCGGTACCGCTTCTGGTCGTCATACATCGCACGGCAGACCTGCAGCTTGGCGTCATGGAACCCGCGCGTTTCCGGATCGGGCCGGATTTCGGCGCCGGTGCGGCTCATGGCCGCCATTCCGTCATGGATCGACGCATGCACGCCGCCCGCCACGGCGCCCAGGATGGCGCTGCCCAGCAGGACGGCGTCCGGTTCCTCCGGCAGCAGGATGCGGCAGCCGGTCGCATTGGCATGTTCGCGGACGAAAACCGGGTTCTTCGTCCCGCCGCCGGTCGCCAGGATCGTGTCGATGGCATAGCCCTGCCGGTTCAACGTGTCTATGATGTCGCGGGTCCCATAGGCCAGGCCCTGGATCGTCGCCAGATACAAACACGCCAGGTCGTCGTCGGTTGCCGACAGGCCCAGCCCGCCGATCATGCCGTGCGATGCCGGGTCCGCGTGCGGCGAGCGGTTGCCGTTGAAGTCGGGCATGACATGCAGGTCGCGCGTGATGCTGCCGGCGGGCATCCCGGATTCCAGCCCGGCCAGGATGTCGTTCAGCACCTGGTAGATCGTCCGCTCCTCCTGCTGCGCCTGCCGGCGCAGCGCGGGGGTGGCCGGATGACTGGCGATGATGAAGTCGATCAGGCTGCCGGTGGCGGATTGCCCGGCCTCGTTCAGCCACATGCCCGGCAGCATCGCGTCGAAATACGGTCCCCAGATGCCCGGCACGAAGCGCGGCGTGGGCGAGACGACCATGTGGCAGCTCGACGTGCCGCCGATCAGCGCCACGCGCCGGTCGAACGACGGATCGCCGCCCCCGGCCGCGCCGATCACCCCGATGCCGCCGGCATGGGCATCGATGGCCGACACCGCGACGGGTGTGCCGACGGGCAGGCCCAGCTCCTCCGCCGCCCGCGCGTCCAGTCCCGCGCCGACGCGGCCGCCCAGCGGGCGGATATCGGTGCCGATCCGGCGATAGCCCTCATCGACCAGCCGGCCCAGGCCGACGGCGCGGAAGTAACTGTCGTCCCACCGGTCCTCATGCGCCAGGTAGGTCCATTTGCACACCGTCGAACAGCGCGACCGGGATTCTGCGCCCGTGGCCCGCCAGGTCAGGAAATCCGGCAGGTCGAAGAAAAGGCCGGCCTGGTCGAAGACGTCCGGCAGCCGTTCCTTCAGCCACAGCAGCTTCGGCGTTTCCATTTCGGGCGAGATCGTCCCGCCGACATAGCGCAGGACGTCATAGGCCCCGTCATTGATCCGGGCGGCCTGATCCACGGCACGATGATCCATCCACAGGATCACGTCCTGCCCGGGCGCGCCGTCGCGATCGACCGAAAGCGGCGCGCCGTTCCTGTCCAGCACCACCAGCGAACAGGTGGCATCGAACCCCACCCCGCGAACATCCAGCAGGCCGCCGGCCCGCTCCGTCGCGAGCGCCATCGCATCGGACACGCTGGCGCAGACGGCATGCCAGATATCGGTGGAGGATTGCTGGGCGACATGCGGGCGCGGGTGCCACGTGCGGGTCGCCCGGCTGGCCGCGCCAAGCTTGCGGCCGTCGGTGGTGAACACCCCCGCCCGGGCGCTGCCCGTTCCCACATCAATTCCTAAAACGACGTCCATTGTCGGAGCGCTTCTTGTTATTTCGGCCAAGCCTATCCGTAGTCAGGGCCGCTCGCAACGGGGCCGGCCGTCACGGTAGAGTGATTTTCGGGGGCGTCGCTTCGGATCATGCGCTTTGCCTATGGACCTGGAAATTCTGGTATTCCCGCCGCACGATCGTCATCAGTTCCGGCACCGAGGTCGCGCGTGCGTCGTTTTCATACGTCACCTGGCCGTGCTGCATCAGCATGATGCGGTCCGCGATATCCAGCGTCTGGGCGTAATTATGCATGATCATGATGATCGACATGTCGCCTTCCGCCTTCAGCCGCAGGATCAGGTCGATGATCAGGGCCGCCTCGCGCGCGCCCATCGCCGCCAGGGGTTCGTCCAGCAGCAGGATGCGCGCCTTGCCCTGCACCGCGCGGGCGATCGCGATCGCCTGGCGCTGCCCGCCGGACAGCGAGCCGACCTCGGCCTCGACCGAGGGAACGGAGACGCCGATTTCCTCCAGGCACCGGACGGCCTCGCGCCGCATGGCGCGATTATTGAGAATATGCAGTCCGGGATAGAGTATTTCGCGATTCAGGAAGATGTTGTGGTAGATCGACAGCGAATTCGCCAGCGCCAGGTCCTGATAGACGCATTCGATACCCAGCGCGCGCGCATGATCGACCGAACGCAGCGTGGTCTCGACCCCGTCGACGAACAGTTTGCCCGATGTCTGGGGCTGGTAGCCGGTCAGGATCTTCATCAGCGTCGATTTGCCGGCGCCGTTGTCGCCCAGGATGCCCAGGATCTCGCCGCATCGCAGGCGCAGCGACACCCCGTTCAGCGCCGTGACGGGGCCGAACCTCTTGACGATGTTTTCGGCGCGCAGCATCTCGGCGCCGGCGGTCGGTGTGTCGGTCATGATACCGCGATCCCGCGCCGATACCGGCCTATGAGGATATTGCAGAGCATGGCCACCAGGATGGCCCCGCCCAGGATCAGGTCGAAGGTAAAGGCGTTGATCCCGATCAGGGTGAACCCGTCATTGAGGATGCCCAGCACCATGGCCCCGATCATCGCCCCCGCGATGGTGCCCGACCCGCCGGCCAGCGGCGTGCCCCCGATGACCGCCGCCGCCACGGCCAGGAACATGATATGCGTGCCCCCGGCCGTGGGATCGATCGACGAAATCCGGAAGGCTTCCAGAATCCCGGTCAGGCCGGCCAGCGCGCCGCACAGGACGAAGTTGACGATCTTCAGCGACCGGATGCGAATGCCGGCCTCGCTGGCCCCGATGGGGTTCGCCCCGGCCGCCACCGTATGCAGCCCCCAGCGCGTGTTGCGCAGCATGAAATGCATGACCAGCACGACCAGCACCGCCCAGAGGAATTCCGCATAGCCACCCCGTCCCATCAGGAAGGAGAGCGTGCGGCTGGCCTCGATATCGACCGGCGTGCCGTTGGAAATCGTCAGCGTCAGCCCGTTCAGCAGGAACAGCGTGCCCAGCGTGGTGACGAAGGAGGGCACGCCCAGCATCACGGTCACGAAGCCGTTGACCGCGCCGATCGTGGCCGCGCCCAGCAGCGCGCCCCCGATGGCCAGCGGATAGGGCAGGCCGGCCCGGGCCAGGAAATACATCACGAAGGGGGCCAGGGCGTAGACCATGCCGGCCGAAAGATCGATCTCGCCCCCGATCATCAGCATCACCTCGCCGCAGGCAATGATGGCGACCGGGGCGATGAACTGCGACAGGTTCTGCAGGCTGGCGTTGGAAAACAGGAAGTTGGCGTTGGCGATCTGGAAATAGACCGCCAGGACGACAGCCACGACAATGACGCTCAGTTCACGCCATCTCAGCATGCCGGTGATGGTTCTCGTCATGAGACCGCATCCTTGCTGTATTCTATCCTAGCACTACAGTTGCGTTTTTGCCCTGAGGCGCGAGAGGTATGCTGCGGCCTGATGAGCACGTCGAAAGAACGACCATCGGAGGATATGCTCGATGGAGGCGCGGCTTCGGGTAATTTTCACGGCGAGGCGGCGGATTTCCTGGATTGACCAGCGGATGAGCGGCCGCGTTTGTGCAACTGGCTTTTTTTGAGCGCCATGGCGTTGGCCTGGGACCGCACAGCGGCCATCATGGCGTAAGCCAGCATGACCAACGAGACGTGACGGTGCCAGCCATGCCAGGAACGGGTTTCATTATGGTCGAGTCCGAATTCGTTCTTGGCGGTCTCGAACCCTTCCTCGATTCGCCAGCGCGTGCCCTCGACACGCACCAAGATCTCAAGCGGTGTTCCCTGAGGGCACCAGGTCGTGAAATATGCCAGATCGCCATCGGAGGGATTACGCCGGACCAGCAGCCCACGGGTCCATATCCCGGTTGAGATACCTGAATATTCGGAGGCCTCGAGATCGGCCATCGGGCAATACAGCCAGTCATACAGTCGTTCGCCCTTGGTGCCGCGTCCGGCGGAACAGCGGACCCAGGTCTCGTCCGGCAGGGTCTTGATGATTTCGCGCGCCTCGCCGGACCAGTGGATGTCCGGACGCCAGGAATGGAACCAGTGATTGGCGTTGACGCCAAGGACGAAGCCTTTGCCTGCGCGGCGCAAAGCCATTTCCAGTTCACTGACGCCATAGACGCTGTCGCCAGCCACCCACCGGAACGGCACATCGGCCGCAAGCGCCCGGCCGATCATCGCGGTGGCCAGGGACGGTTTGCTGGCAAACGTGACATCGCCCGGCACATGGGCCGCCGCCAACCGCTCAGGCTTTTCAGTCCAGGCTTTCGGCAGATACAAAGCCCGGTCGAGAAAAGCATGCCCCTTGTCAGAGACATAGGCTGCGAACACGCCAATCTGGCAATTCGTGATCTTGCCGGCAGACCCGGTATATTGCCGTCCCACTCCGCATGATGCAGAGCCCTTCTTGAGGAAACCAGTCTCGTCGACCACCAGTACCGCGTCGGCATCCCCCAGATGCTCGACAACATGATCGCGCACGACGTCCCGCAATGCATCGGCGTCCCAATGCCCGCGTCCAAGCAGGGCCTGCTGTCGCCATGGCCCCGGATCGCCCGCAGCTTCAGCCCGCATCCAGCCGGTCTTGCGCGGCTCGTTGCCCAGTAGTGTTTCCAGAAACCGGCCTGCCGATGCCGCCACCCGCTCCTGGCCGAATACCGGGCGCATTCGCTCCTTGGCGTCCCGCAGCGCCTCCAGCGTCAGAGCCAGAACATCCTCGACCGAAGCTGCGCTATTCATCTCGTTCAGAATCATGGTTACCCATAGATTCAGAACTCTCAGAAAAACGCAACTGTAGTGCTAGGACTGGATCGGGCCGGAGCGCGGGATGAACTGCGCCTCGCTCGAACTGCCCTCGTAGCGGCTCTTGGTCGCCAGGTATGGCGCCACATCCCCTTTGGTCACGAATTTCAGGCCGGTATTGATTTCCGCCGGTCCCACCAGGCCCCCGGACATCAGGTAGGTGTACATTTCCATGACCGTGTAGTAGCCCTGCAGATAGGGTTGCTGGTCGATGGTGAAATCCAGGTGCCCGTCATTGATCAGGCGCAGCGTGCGCGGCAGCAGGTCGAAGCCGCCGCCCCGCACGCCCTTGGCGGCCAGGCCGTACTGCGCCATCGTGTCGGCGACGGACTGCGTGGTGCCGCCATCGACGGCGAACATTCCCTTCACGTCCGAATGGCCCAGGTAATAGGCCTTCACCTTGGACAGTTCCTCGTTCACCGTGGCGCCCGTCGCGACGATGTCGATCTGGTACGACCGGCCGCTCTTGCGCAGCATGTCCTGCGCGCCGTCGATACGCGGCTGGATGTTCAACTGCCCGGGTGTCGCGATCATCAGCGCCACGCGCCCGCCGGGCACCAGGTCGAGAATCCGCTGGCCCATCATTTGCCCGGCCTTGAACAGATCCTGCCCGATATAGGCCAGGCGCTTGTTGCCCGACCCCGCCGGCGCGTCCGCGTTATAGGCGAAGACCGGGATTCCGGCGGCCAGCGCGCGTTCGACCGGATCGTTGAAGGCATGCGGATCGACCAGGCAGACGGCGATCGCGCTGGCCTTGGCGGCGATGGCGGCATTGATCGCGGTGATCATCTCGGCCGCGATGCTGTTTTCCGACCCCGTCCACTGGGTATCCGCCCCGACCAGGGCCGCCGCGTCGCGCAGTCCATACTGTGTCGCCGTGAAAAACGGATTGGTCGTGACATGGTTGACGAAAACCAGACGGAATCGGGGATGGCTGACGGTTTCAGCGGCGGCGCGCCGGATGCCGCCCAGCGCCGCCATCGAGGCGCCAAGGGCGGCGGTCTGCATGATTCCGCGCCGGCCGACGCCGGATTGCGCCGCCGTGAAAGGCCTGTTCCACATCGTGTCCTCCAGGGTCGCCTTTTGCCGGCGATCTTGCTTTTCGGTATCCGGGGTCGACGAATCGTCCGGAAAGGATGCCCGGCCGGCTTCCCGCCTGATGCCGGACGATCGCCCTCCGCTAACGCTGGCCGGGGCGAAGAAACCAGACGTTTCGATGGTGCCGGCCAATCAATAAAATGCGAGAGGCGCCGGGGACCGCAACTTGCCATCCGACGAACAGTTTCCGGTCCCGGACTCCCGAATCTCGGGCCTGCTCTTTGCGCCGCTTCCTCATCCGTCGAAATCACCTCGGTCGCGGCCGTCGGGCATACACGCGAAAATGAAACGCGGCCGATGACCGGTCATGTTCTAATAGCGTTCAGGTATGGCGAATACCTCAAAAAAGAAGAGCCGCCCCCCGGCTCAAAAAAATGGTGTGATAATGAACCCAGAAACGTCTCAGCCCAACGCGGCTGACCGCGCCGCGCCCGCGGAAGGTCATCATTCTGCCAGGCCTGTCCTGGAAATGTTCGGAATTTCCAAAAGTTTTCCAGGCGTCAAGGCGCTGCAGGGCGTGCAGCTCTCGGCCTATGCCGGTGAGGTCCTGGCCCTGATGGGCGAAAACGGCGCGGGGAAGTCCACGCTGATGAAGATCCTGTCCGGCGCCTATGTCGCCGATGCGGGGGGCGAGATCCGGATCGACGGGCAGCCGGTCAGGATCGGCACGCCGGCGGCGGCGCGCGCGGCCGGCATCGCCATCATCTACCAGGAACTGGCGCTGGCGCCGAACCTGACGGTGGCGGAAAACATCCATCTGGGTTCGGAACTCGGCCGGGCGGGCCTGATCGACCGCGCCGCGATGAACGAGGCCTGCCGGCCGCTGCTGGAACGGCTGGGCACCCCCTTCCGGCCCGAAACCCTGGTCGCCACCCTGTCGGTCGCCGAACAGCAGCTTGTCGAGATCGCGCGTGCGCTGCATCGCCACGCCCGCATCCTGGTGCTGGACGAACCCACGACCGCGCTGTCGGCCCGCGAGACCGACCGGCTGTTCGCGCTGATCCGCCAGTTGCGCGCCGAGGGCATCGCGCTGATCTATATCAGCCACCGCATGGCGGAAATCGACGAACTGGCCGATCGCGTGGCGGTGCTGCGGGACGGTACCTATGTCGGTACGCTGGAGCGGCAGGAGATCAGCTCGGCGTCCATCGTGCGGATGATGGTCGGCCGCGACCTGTCCGGCTTCTACGTCAAGCAGCGTGGGGTCCGGCATGAACCGGGTGCGCCGGTGCTGGAAGTCGACGGCCTGACGGACGGCAGCCGCGTGCACCCCAGCAGCTTCACCCTCCATCACGGCGAGGTGCTGGGCATCGCGGGGCTGGTGGGGGCCGGGCGCACCGAACTCGCGCGGCTGATCTTCGGTGCCGACCCGCATCTCAGCGGGCGGATCAGGCTGGATGGGCGGACGATCGAAATCCGCTCGCCGCGCGAGGCGCTGGATGCGGGCATCGCCTACCTGACCGAGGACCGCAAGGCGCTGGGCCTGTTCCTGGACATGTCCTGCGGCGGCAACCTCAATATCGGCGTCATCGGGCGCGACGCCCATGGCGGCGTGCTGGATGGAAAACGCGGGCGGTCGCGGGCGGCGAACGCGTTTTCGATGCTCAAGGTTCGCGCCGCCAGCACGCTGGTGTCGGTCGGCGGCCTGTCGGGGGGCAACCAGCAGAAGGTCCTGCTGGGCCGGCTGCTGGAAACGGGCCCCAAGGTGCTGATCCTGGACGAGCCGACGCGCGGCGTCGATATCGGCGCGAAATCGGAAATCTACCGCATCATCGGCGAACTCGCGGCCAAGGGGCTGGGCATCATCGTGATTTCCAGCGAGATGCCCGAAATCGTGGGCATCTGCGACCGCGTGCTGGTGATGCGCGAAGGCGTCATCACGGGCGAGGTCGGCGGCCCCGAAAGCCCCGACATCAGCCAGGAAGCCATCATGGCCTATGCCGCCGGCATAGCGGCCTGAGGAACCCCAGACATGCCCAACACACTCGTCCCCCCTGTCGGCCCCGCCGACATCTCGGCCGTCCGCGCGTCCGAACGGCTTCGCAGCGCCATGCAGGCGGCCGGCATGCTGCCGGTCCTGGTCCTGCTGGCCATCTGTTTCCACGTCTTTGGCGGCCACCGCTTCCTCAGCGGCCAGAACCTGTCGATCGTCGCCCAGCAGGCCGCGATCAATATCGTGCTGTCGGCCGGGATGACCTTCGTCATCCTGACGGGCGGCATCGACCTGTCCGTGGGCTCGACCCTGGCATTCTCGGCCATGGGCGGGCTGATGGTCTCGCTGGTGCCGGGCCTGGGCTGGCTGGCGATCCCGACCTGCCTTGCCGCCGGGTTGCTGGTCGGCCTGTTCAACGGGTCGCTGATCGCGGGGCTGAAGATTCCGCCCTTCATCGTCACCCTCGGCACCCTGACCGCCGTGCGCGGGCTGGCGCGGCTGATGGGGGCGGACCGCACCATCTTCAACCCGTCTCTGTCCTATGCCTGGATCGGCAATGACGGCATTCCCGTCACCTCCACGCTGGTCATTCCCTGGCTTGCCGTCATCGCACTGGTCGTCGTCGTCACCTGCTGGTTCGTGCTGCGGCGCACCGTGCTGGGCGTGCATATCTATGCGGTGGGCGGCAACCCCGCCGCCGCGCGCCTGGCGGGTATCAACGTGCCGGCCGTGCTGATGTTCGTCTATGCGCTGTCCGGCCTGCTGGCGGGGCTGGGCGGCGTCATGTCCTCGGCCCGCCTCTATGCCGCCAACGGGCTGCAACTGGGCCAGTCCTACGAACTGGACGCCATCGCGGCGGTAATCCTGGGCGGGACGTCCTTCGTCGGCGGCATCGGCTCGGTCTGGGGCACGCTGGTCGGCGGCCTGATGATCGCGGTGCTGTCCAACGGACTGATCCTGATCGGGGTGTCCGACATCTGGCAGTTCATCATCAAGGGCCTGGTCATCATCGTCGCCGTGGCGCTCGACCGCTTCCGCCAGCCCGCCGCGCGCACCTGATCGCGGCGTCCTCCCACTTTTCCTTCCCCCCCTCATCGGACCTGTCAACATGACGTTCAAATCCGTCCTTCTCGCCGGCCTGGCTGTACTCTCGCTGGCCGCGCCCTCTCTGGCTGTGACTGCGGCCCAGGCCAAGCCGATCACCGGCATCGGCGTTTCGCTGGGCACATTGGGCAACCCCTATTTCGTGGCGCTGGTCAAGGGCGTCACCGCCGAGGCGGCGAAGGTCGCGCCGAACGCGCGCATCACATCGGTTTCGGCCGACTACGATTTGAACAAGCAGTTCTCGCAGATCGATAATTTCATCGCATCGGGGGACAATCTCCTGCTGATCAACGCGGTCGATCCGCAGGCCATCCTGCCGGCCATCAAGCGCGCGCAGAAAGCGGGCGCCGTGGTGGTGGTGGTGGACGTGGGCGCGGCCGGCGCCGACGCGGTCGTCCAGACCGACAACGTGGCGGCGGGGCGCCTGTCCTGCGAATACCTGGCGCAGAAGATCGGCGGCAAGGGCAACGTCGCGATCCAGAACGGCCCGCAGGTGTCCTCGGTCCTCGACCGCGTCAAAGGCTGCAAGGAAGCACTGGCCAAGAGCCCCGGCATTACGATCGTGACCGACGACCAGAACGGCCAGGGCTCGCGCGATGCCGGATTCGCCGTCATGCAGGGCTATGTCGTGCGCTTTCCCGACCTGGCCGGCGTGTTCACCATCAACGACCCGCAGGCCATCGGCAGCGACCTCGCGGCCCGGCAGGCGCATCGGTCGGGCATCGTCATCACCTCGGTGGACGGCGCGCCGGATATCGTGACGGCGCTGAAGGACAAGACGTCGTCGGTCCTTGCATCGTCCAGCCAGGACCCGTACCAGATGGGCATCGATGCCGTCATTGCCGGGCAGGACCTGCTGGACGACAAGCTGAAACGCGGCACGGTCCAGTTGATCATGCCCAAGCTGATCACCCGCGATAACGTGGACAGCTATCAGGGCTGGACCAACCACTGATCCGATTGCTGGATTTCCGGGGGATGCGTTCCCCCGGAAATTGACGTCAGGTCGCCCAGTTTTCCTGAAAATCGCCATACAGCGTCAGGCCGCCATCGACGAAGAGGGTCTGCCCGGTGATGTAGGACGCCTGGCCGGACGCCAGGAACAGGATCGCATCCGCGATCTCGCCGGCCTGGCCTGGCCGGCGCATCGGGATATGGCGTGATACCGCATCATATTTGCCCGGATCGTTGATCCAGCTTCGGTTCATCGGTGTCTCGATCGCGCCGGGGGCCACCGCGTTCACGCGAATGCCCCGGCTGGCATATTCCAGGGCCCAGGTCCGCACCATGTTGCCGATGGCGCCCTTGCTGGCGGAATAGCCAAGGTAGCCGGGCTTGGGAATGATCTCGTGGACCGAACTGGTCACCACGATGGTCCCGCGTGTGCCGCTGCGCACCCAATGCCCCAGGGCCGCCCGGGCACACAGCATGACGCCGGTGACGTTGACCGCCATGACGGTCGCGAAATCGTCCAGGGTGACGGACTCCGACGGGCTCGGGATCTGGATGCCGGCATTGCAGACCATGACGTCCAGGCCGCCCATCTCCGCAATCGCGGTCTCGATCATCCGCGTCGCCGTGTCCTCGTGCGAGACGTCCCCCGGCCGTTCCAGATGCGGACCCGCCGCCACGGTGGGCAGGCCGGCCAGGGTTCGTCCCAACGGCTCGGCATGCAGGTCGTTCAGGGCCACCCGGGCGCCCTGGGTAGCGAATTTCATTGCCGTCGCGGCGCCGATGCCCTGGCCGGCCCCAGTGACGAACACGCGGCAGCCGGTGAAACCTTGCTGATCGGGGGGTGGCATGGCGTTTCCTTTTTCGGGATTTTCGACAGTCTATTTCAATATAACCCGATCCGGTCGGGATGAACGCACAAGTGATGCCAATCGGGGCGATGTGCGGGCCCGCCACGGGGCAGGGGAGGCGGATGTGGCAGGGCGGCAATGGAAACCTGCCGTGCGAATTATGCTGTATCCGGAATGATCGGGCGGCGCCTACACTGCCGGTCAGTCGCACAGGACCGGACGGAAAGGAAAACGACGGAATGCTGCCACCGACGACAAGCCTGCTTGCCTTTGCCCTCGTGGCGTTCGGGATGGCGCTGACGCCGGGTCCCAACATGATCTATCTGATTTCCCGATCGCTCTGCCAGGGACCGCGCGCCGGCCTGGTCTCGCTTGGCGGGGTGGCCGCCGGGTTCGTGTTTTACATGCTGTGCGCGGCGTTCGGGGTTACGGCGCTCGTCATGGCGGTGCCGTATGCGTACGATGGCCTGCGGATGGGCGGGGCGGCCTACCTGGTCTATCTGGCCTGGCAGGCCATCCGTCCGGGCGGGCGTTCGCCCTTTCAGGTGCGGAACCTGCCGCCCGATTCCCCCCGGCGTCTGCTGGCGATGGGCTTCGTGACGAACCTGCTCAACCCGAAGATCGCCGTGATGTACCTGTCGCTGCTTCCCCAGTTCGTCAATCCGGCGCAGGGGCACGTGCTGTCGCAGTCCCTCACGCTCGGCACGACGCAGATCGTCATCAGCGTCATGGTCAACACGGTCATCGCCCTGATGGCCGGTTCGATCGCGCTGTTCATGACGACCCGGCCGCGCTGGGCCCTGGTCCAGCGCTGGGTCATGGCCAGCGTGCTGGGCGGCCTGGCGGTCAGGATGGCGACCGAGGCGCGGCGCTGACAGGATGGTTCAGGACGGCCCTGTCGCAAAAGCGCGACAGGTGCCACGCCGGCGGGTCACGACCGGGTGATCGCGATGACGAGGGCTCTGGCGCACGGGATCGGGGCGTGGCGATCTCCAACATGGCCGGGTGTGCGGCAAGTAAGAACGTATAATAACCCGCGCCGGGACCAATATGCCTGATTCGGGAGAGGACATCATGTCCATTGAAGGAAAAGTCGCACTTGTCACGGGCGCGGCACAGGGGATCGGACGCGGCATCGCGCTGCGTCTGGCGAAGGACGGCGCCGACATCGCGCTGGTGGACATCAAGCGCGAGGCGCTGGCGGCCGTGGCCGCCGAGATCGAGGCGCTGGGCCGCAAGGTGACGACCTTCGTCGCCGATGTCGGGGACCGCGCACAGGTCCGCGCCGCCATCGACCACACCGAAAAGGCGCTGGGCGGCTTCGACATCATGATCAACAATGCCGGCATCGCGCAGGTCAAGCCGATCGCCTCGGTGGCGCCGGAGGATGTCGAGCGCATTTTCCGCATCAATGTCCAGGGCGTGCTCTGGGGTATCCAGGCCGCCGCCGACAGCTTCATGGCGCGCGAACAGAAGGGCAAGATCATCAATGCCTGCTCGATCGCGGGTCATGACGGCTTTGCGTTCCTCGGCGTCTATTCCGCCACGAAATTCGCGGTGCGGGCGCTGACCCAGGCCGCGGCGAAGGAATATGCCAGCAAGGGCATCACCGTGAACGCCTATTGCCCCGGTGTCGTGGGGACGGACATGTGGGTCGAGATCGACCATCTCTTCGCCCAGATCACCGGAGCGCCGGAAGGCGCGACATTCCGCAAATATGTCGAAGGCATCGCCCTGGGCCGCGCGGAAACCCCGGAAGATGTCGCTTCCCTGGTGTCCTACCTCTCCAGCCCGGATTCGGACTACATGACGGGCCAGTCCATCCTGATCGACGGCGGGTTGGTGTATCGCTGATCGTCCCGGATCCCGCACCGGACACTTGTGACGGGACGCCCGATCCGCGTCGGGATCGCGTCCCGTCCGCATGGGCTGTCCTCACGCAGACCGTAACGGGTCAGGATAGTCGTCCGTCCTGAAAATCGGGAGAGGAGGACCACCGAAATTCCAGAATATAAAATTAAACTATATTTTATTCCTGCCATCACAAGGTCATTACGACTATAAAAGGTCATTGACCTTTCCAGGGTGATATGACTGAATCGCAGATTGCTAATAATGGTAAACGTGAGCGAACGCTCGCAATAATTCTGCGTGATTTTGATGGCATCGAAAATAGAAACCTTCCCATCCTTCGTAAAGCGAATAAACCACCCTAAGTTCGCAACAAAGACTGACAGAAAAATATCTTTCCATTTCCTCGGAGGGGTCTTTTTATGATGGCATCGTCAAGCGCCCGGTCCCGCCCGTATTTGTCGACCAAAATCATCATGATATGCGGGCTGTCGTTTCTCGTTATCCAGATCGTCGCCGTAAGCTTGTCCGCCAGACTGATGAAGGCGCAGGTCGAGAAGAATATCTATTCCGAGGCGATTTCAAAAAGCCAGATCCTGGCGCAGCAGATCATCCAGGCGCTCGACGCGCAGAATACCGTCGTGCGCAGCCTGCGAGGCACCATTGAATCCGCCCATCGGTCCGGTGTGCTGACCAGGCAGTTCGTCATCGACAATCTGTCCGAAACCATGCGCCTCTTCCCCGATATTTACGGCATGGACGTCAAGGAAGCCGCGCATGGCGCCGAGGGCTCGCTCTTCCCCGGCGGGCCGGCCGGCAGTTCTCACGACGTATTCTTTCCCTACGCCGTGCGCGGCCCGGGCGGCAAGGTTGCCATCACCACGCCCGCGCTGCATTACAGTCCCGTCTTTTATAGTATTATAAATACCGGAAATCTCGAAGGTCTTGAACCGTATATCGACACGGATTCAGGGGTTCCGATGGTATCGCCCACCTATCCCATCACGTTCGATGGAAAGAGGATCGCCGTCATCGGCGCGGATATCCCGCTCGGGTGGCTGGCGCCGCTTCTGAAAACCGTCCATATCGCCCAGGGTTCGACGGTTTCCCTTCTGTCGGATCAGGGCTTCTGGATCGTCACCCCCAATTCCTCGCAGGTGATGAAGCATTATGATGCGTCGTCCGACGCGACTGTGCAAAAGGCCATAACACAGCATACACTGACCATCGCGCGGGATTTCAATGACGGCGCGGTGGACCGTATCATCGTTCCGATCAGAATTGACGATTTCGGCATCTACTGGACGCTTATCGTCGACGTGCCGTCCGACGCGATCACCAAACCCGTCTGGAATACCGTCTTTTCCCTGGTCGTTCCGGGGGTTACGCTGATTCTGCTGTCCATCGTGGTGATGTGGCTCACGTTCAACAGGATGTTGAGCACGCCCCTGCGCAACCTTTTGCGGTCGGTTTCGGAACTGGAACGCGGTGAATATAACGGCACGGTCTACGGGACACGGCGTTCCGACGAAATCGGCGCCATGGCCCGTGGGCTGGAGGGCTTCCGCGGGTCCCTGCTCAGGGCACAGCAGGCTGACGCCGAAGCCCGGCAGGCCCGCCAGCAGAACGAGGCGATGCAGGCCGCGCGCCGCCGGGAAGACGAACAGAGGCTCAAGGACGGCAACCGGGTCATCAAGACGATCGGCGCCGCGCTGGACGACCTGGCCAACGGGGACCTGTCGGCCCGTGTCCATGACGCGCTGCCCCGGGAGTTCGAGCCGCTGCGCGACAATTTCAACCGGTCGGTCCAGCAACTCGCCATCGCCATCGGGGGCATCTCCGAGGCCGTCAGCGTCATCAGGAAAGGCAGCCAGGTCGTCTCGGGCGGGGCGGAGGAACTCGCCGAACGGACGGAACAGCAGGCCGCCGCGCTGGAAGAAACGACGTCCGCGATAAATCAGATCGCCCGGAACGTTTCCCAATCGGAGGAGATCATCACCCAGACCCAGACCGTCGGTCTGAAAGCCTGCCGGTCCGCCGAATCGTCTTCGGACATCATGGGCAGGACCCGCAAGGCCATGCAGCGCATAGAAACGAGCTCGGCCGAAGTCGTCGCCATTATCGAGATCATCGAAGGCATCGCGTTCCAGACCAATATCCTTGCCCTCAATGCCAGCATCGAAGCCGCCAGCGCGGGCAACGCGGGAAAAGGCTTCGCCGTCGTGGCCAACGAAGTCCGCAGCCTGGCCCAACGCAGTGCCGAGGCCGCCAAGGGCATCAGTTCGCTGGTGAACAAGACGGTCGAGGAAATTCATGAAGGTGCGACCTGCGTGCGGGACACGGAACGGGCCCTGCAGGATATTTCCAGCCTTGTCTCGACAATGGGCGAGAAGCTGAACACGATCGTCCATAGCGCGCGTGAACAATCCTCCAGCCTGCGGGAGGTCACCACCGCTGTAAACGTCATGGACCAGACCACGCAGAAAAACGCATCCATCGCCGACAATTCGCGCTCGTCGTCACGCAGCCTGACAGAGGAAACGCAGAAGCTGACGGACCTGATCACGCACTTCAAACTGTCCGGGTCCGAAAACAGCGATATCCAGGCATGGCACGGTGAAGTCATTCACCTGGCCGAACGGGTTCATGAACGTTCGGGGTTCAATCGCTGATATCGTAGCTTACGGGCAGGTGCCTCTATCCACTGTCCCCAGTCCGAGAAACTTCGGATGCGGGGCGGTGGATCGAGCACAGACGGACCAATCACCACCTGGAATAATCCGCGCTTCAAGGCACAAGAGTAGCCCCAGGGTTACTCGGTCAATCCTGCCGCGCGCCTGCCTGCCATAGATCCGCCGCCGGTCACCGCGACGTGATGGGATCGTTTTTCATCCCGGATGCGTTCGAGGGGGGAACGATGCGCGGGTGGATCGGGCCGCCCTGGTCAGCAAGGTGGAACATGGCCGATGGCGGCGGTATTCACTCCACGAGCCAATGTCATCGTTACCGTGGTGATGCTGGGGATCGTGGGCGCCGTTGCCGGTGTGTGCCTGTGGTGGTTTGCCTGGCCACGGTCGGATTACGTTCGCCATGTCGGGTGGATAATCCAGCAGCCGGTCCCGTTCAGCCATCAGCATCATGTGGCGGGGCTGGGCATCGATTGCCGGTTCTGCCACAGCAGCGTGGAACGCAGCGCGCAGGCCAGCCTGCCGCCGACCTTCACCTGCATGACATGTCATTCCCAGATCTGGACCAACGCCGCCCTGCTGGCGCCGGTTCGCGACAGCCTGACGGAAAACAGGCCGATCGTCTGGGCGCGGGTCACGGACGTTCCGGACTACGTTTATTTCAATCACAGTATCCATGTCTCGAAAGGCGTGGGGTGCGAGAGCTGCCACGGCGACGTGGCCGGCATGCCCCTGACCTACAAGGCGAAGACCCTGACGATGCAGTTCTGCCTGGACTGCCACCGCAACCCGGGGCCGAACCTGCGCCCGCTTGCGAACGTCTATGACATGGGCTGGCACCCGGACCATGCGACACCACCGCCGACGGAACTGATGCGCGCCTACCATATCGGCGGCCGCAACCTGACGGAGTGCTCGATATGCCATCGCTAGACGGGCTGCCGGGCGACGAACGGGAGTGGATCGGGCGTTTTCCGCATCTGGAACAGGCCCTGGCGCATCCGCTGGACCGGCGGCGGACGCTGAAACTGATGGCCCTGGCGCTGGCCGGCGGCGGGCTTGCGGGATGCGATCCCGGAACGCCGGATCGCGGCTTCGTCTCTGCCGTGCGGGCGGCGCCGGGGGTGATTCCGGGGGTGCCCAACGTCTACGCCAGCGCCCATGTCCGCGACGGCTATGCCAACGGTATCCTGGTTACCCACCAGATGGGGCGGCCGACCAAGGTGGAAGGCAACCCCGGACACCCGTCCAGCCTGGGTGCCACCGATGTATTCGCCCAGGCCGCGATTCAGGATTTCTATGACCCCGACCGGGCCAGCGGGCCGCTGCATGACGGCATGCCCGCCGCGTGGCAGGAGGTCACGACCGCCCTGCAGGTCCTGCGCGCCGCGCCGAACGGCGGGGTGCCGCAAGGTGCGTCCGGCCTGCGCATCCTGACCGGAACCGTCACGTCGCCCACCCTGGGGGCGGCGATCGACGCGCTGCTGGCGGCCTATCCCGGCGCGATCTGGCATCGATGGGACGCCATCGGGCGGGATACGGTGCGGCAGGGCGCGGAACTGGCCTATGGCCGCCCGGCGATGGTGATCCCGGACCTGCGACAGGTCGATGTCGCCCTGGCCGTGGACAGCGACCTGCTGGACAGCGCGCCCGGCCATCTGCGCCATGCCCGGGCCTTCGCCGGCCGCCGCAATCCGGTGCAGGGGCCGATGAACCGCCTGTATGCCGTGGAGCCGACGCCCAGCCTGACAGGGGTAGCCGCCGACCACCGCTTCATCACGGCGCCCGCCGCCTGCGACGAGATCATCGGCCGCCTGGCCGCCGCCGTGTTGCGCAACGAGGCACCGTCGGGCGGCCCCGACTGGCTGGGCGCGGTGGTGGCCGACCTGCGCGCCCATCCCGGGCGGGCGCTGATCCATCTCGGCCCCGATCACGGGGCGCAGGCCCAGGCCGCCGTGCATGCGATGAACGAGGCGCTGGGCGGCCGGGGCAGGGCATTCGACGTCTTCGACGCACCCGATCATCGCCCGGCGCGGCCGACATCCACCCTGCCGGCCCTGATGGACGACATGGAAAACGGGCGCGTCCGCGCGCTGCTGATCCTGGACGTCAATCCGGTCTATCAGGTGCCGCGTTTCGCGGCGGCGCTGCCGCGCGTCCCCCTCAGCGTCGCGCTGGCCGACCGGCCGCATGAGACGGCGCAGGCGGCACGATGGCATGTGCCGCTGGCTCATGGGTTCGAGGAGTGGGGCGATGCCCGCGCCGACGACGGTACGGCGACGATCCTCCAGCCGCAGGCGATGCCGCTCTATGGCGGTGTCAGCGCCGCGACCATCCTGCATCTTTGCGCCGGCGACGTCGCGCGCCCCGCGCGGGACCTGGTGCGGCAGACCTGGCGGCAGCATCTGCCGTCGGAACGCGACTGGCGCGCGGCGCTCGCGGCGGGTGTCGTTCCCGGCACCGCCAGCGCGCGCCTCGATACGCCGCTCGCACCCGTCATGCCGCCCGCGCCCCCTCCCGCGCCGCCCGTGGACCTGACCCTTCTACTGCGGCCCGACCCGCATCTGTGGGATGGGCGCGAGGCGAACAATCCCTGGCTGCAGGAATTGCCGCGCCCGCTCAGCAAGATCGTCTGGGGCAACCCGCTGCTGATCCCGCCGGACCTGGCGCGGTCGATGGGCCTGCGCAATGGGGACGAGGTCGCGCTGTCGGTGGGTGCGCGCCGCGCCGTGCTGCCGATCTGGGTGCAGCCCGGGCAGGCATCGGGCTGCGTCGTCGGGCTGCTGGGATCGGGCCGGCGGCGCGCCGGGGAAACGGGTGACGGGGTCGGCACCGACCTGTATCCGCTGCGCGACGTGGCCGGGCCGGTGCGTATGGTCGCCACCGGCCGCGCGGTGGCCGTCGCCTGCACCGAACACCACGCCACCCTGGTGGCCGATACGCCGTCCGACATCGTGCGGCATGGCGTGCTGGCACGGTTCCGGCAGAACCCGAAATTTCTTGGAACCGCGCAGGACGATCCCGCCCCCGCTGCCGCCCTGTACCGTCGGAACCCCGGCGCCCCGGTGGCGTGGGGCATGGGCATCGACCTGAACGCCTGCATCGGCTGCAATGCCTGCATGACCGCCTGCCAGGCGGAAAACAACGTGCCGGTGGTGGGACGTGACGAAGTGCTGCGCCAGCGCGAGATGCACTGGCTGCGGATCGATCGCAGCTATGAAGGAACGCAGGACGCACCGGACACGTTCTTCCAGCCCATGCTCTGCATGCATTGCGAACAGGCGCCGTGCGAAACGGTCTGTCCCGTCGGCGCCACGACGCATGATTCGGAGGGCCTGAACGTGATGGTCTACAACCGATGCGTCGGCACGAAATTCTGTTCCAACAACTGTCCTTACAAGGTCAGGCGATTCAACTACTTCGCCTTCGCCGAACAGGAACGCCGGCCGCCGATCAGCCGCAATCCCGATGTCTCGGTCCGCGCGCGGGGCGTCATGGAAAAATGCACCTTCTGCGTCCAGCGGATCGCGCAGGCGCGCATCGCGGCCGACCGGGACGGGACGGTGGAACAGGTGGTGACGGCCTGCCAGGCCGCCTGTCCCACGCAGGCCATCACGTTCGGAGACATCAACGACCCCGATGCTGCTGTCAGCCATCGCAAGGCCAGTCCGCTGACCTATGTCGCGCTGCCCGAACAGGGCACGCATCCGCGCGTGACGTACGAGGCGCGCATCCGCAATCCCAACCCGGCGATCGAACTGTGAGCGCCCCCGCCGTCGTCGCACCGGGCGAGACCGCGCAGTCGCTGACCGAACGCATTTGCGCGGTGACGCTGCGCGAGGACGCGCGCCCCTGGACGCCGCTGTGGTGGTGGGGGGCGTTCGCGGTGTCGCTGGGGCTGCTGGGCATGGGCGTGGTCGCGGTCGCGTGGCTGTTTTATGCCGGCCTGGGCATCTGGGGCATCGACTGGCCGGTGGTCTGGGGGCTGGATATCCTCAATTACGTGTGGTGGATCGCCATCGCCTCGGGCGGCACGTTCATCTCGGCCCTGTTCTTCCTGCTGGGGGTGGAATGGCGTACGGCGCTGAACCGCCTGGCGGAAAGCCTGACCCTGTGCGCGGCCCTGTGCGCCGCGATCTTTCCCATCCTGCATCTGGGGCGGCCCTGGTTCTTCTACTGGCTGTTTCCCTATCCGAACACGATGGGACTATGGGCGCAGTTCCGCAGCCCGCTGGTGTGGGATTTCTTCGCGATCCTGACCTATGTTCTGGCGTCGATCCTGTTCTGGTATTTCGGCCTGCTGCCGGACCTGGCGACCTTGCGCGACCGCGCGCGGGGGCAGGGGCGGCGCATGTTCTACGGGGTGCTGGCCCTGGGTTTTCGCGGTTCGGGCACCCAGTGGCGGCATTATCGCGCGGTCTATGCCGTGATGGCCGCGCTGATGGCGCCGCTGGTGGTGTCGGTGCACAGCATCGTGGGCATGGATTTCGCGGGCAGTGCCGCCACCGGCTGGCATTCCACGCAGTTTCCGCCCTTCTTCGTCTTCGGTGCCGCCCTGTCGGGGTTCGCCGTGGTGCTGATGGCCATCCTGCCGCTGCGGTCGCTGCTGGGCCTGCAGCCCTATGTGACGGAGCGGCACATCGACGTGCTGGGCCGGCTGTTCCTGACCAGTTCCCTGTGCGTCGCCTATGCCTATCTGATGGACGCGTTCGCCACGTTCTACGGGCCCGACCAGGCGGACCGGACGATGTTCCTCATGCGCGCCTTCGGCCTGTACGCGCCGGTCTATTGGGGCACCATCGTCCTGAACATCGTGTTCCCGCAATTGCTGTGGTGGCGCGCGGTGCGGCTGACCCAGCCCCTGGTCTGGCTGATCGGGCTGGGCGTGCTGGTCGGCATGTGGCTGGAGCGGTTCCAGATCATCGTGACCAGCCTGGCGCGCACGCAATTGGCCTCCGCCTGGGGGCAGTACACGCCGACGATATGGGAATGGAGCCTGCTGTTCGGCACGATCGGGCTGTTCCTGACCACGTTCCTGCTGATCGTGCGGCTGATGCCGGTGGTCGCGATGGCCGAAATGCGGGCCATGCTGCGGGGGCCGGCATGATCGTCGCCGCCTTCGCCACCGAGGCCGGAATGCGGAAGGCCGCCGCCGAAATCCGGCGCGGCGATCCCGGATTCGTGGAAACCTACATGGCGATGGAACCGCGCGAGGCGGAAGACGACGGTGCCGGGGACGGGCATATGGCGGGCGGTTCCATCCTGCCGGCGGTCATGCTGTTCGGCGGGATCGTGGGCGGGCTGGGCGGCTTCCTGATGCAGGCCTATGCCACGACCATCAGCTATCCGCAGAATATCGGTGGCCGGCCGGACCTGTCCTGGCCGTCCTATGTGCCCACGACCTTCGAACTGGCGGTCCTGGGCGCGGTGGTCGCCGGCATGGCCGGATACCTGCTGCTGGCCCGGATGCCCCGCCTGTACGATCCGGTGGACGAGGCCGAGTGCATGCGCACCGCCATGCTGGGATTCTATGTCCTGGTCGCGCGCCCCACCGACAGCGCCCGCGCGCACCGGGTCCTGGCCCGCCACGCCCCGATCGGGATCGAGGAGGTAGCGGAATGAGAGGCTGTTTCAAAAGCCCCGCTGCTGGCGATCCGACGCGCGTTTTGAAACAGCCTCCGAGGCCGCGCCCCGCTTTCGTCCTGGCAATCGCGGCCGTGCTGCTGGTCGCCGGCTGTGACGACATGACGAAGCAGAGGAAGCAGAACCCGTATGCCAGCCGTGCGACCGCCCCGGGCGAAGTTCCGGGCGGCACCGTGCAGTACGGCGAAACCGCCAGTCCGGTGCCCCCGGTGACGATGGCGCTGCTGGAACGCGGGCGAACCGAATATCATGTTTTCTGCGCGTCCTGCCATGCCGAAACCGGTGACGGTCATGGCATGATCGTGCAGCGCGGCTTTCCCGCCCCGCCGCCGCTGGCCATGTCATCCCCGGCCGCGTCCAGGCCGCAGTTTCTGTACGACGTCGTAACCGGCGGCCGGGGCATGATGTACGGCTTTGCCCAGCGGATCGAGCCTGGCGACCGCTGGGCCGTCGTTGCCTATGTGCATGCGTTGCAGCGCAGCCAGCACATGGTGCTGGCCGACCTGACGCCGGAACAGCGGGCCGCGCCATGACCCGTACCCCGCCCCGGACCGAAGGCGTCGCATGGGCCATCGCCGGGCTGGCGGGGCTGGCGGTGCTGGCCGGGCTGGTGTGGATGCCCCGCGCCGTCTATGGCCCTTGGCTGGCCGCATGTGCCGCCTGGCTAGGCTGGCCGCTGGGCAGCATGGCGCTGATCCTGGCCCACGCGCTGACGGGCGGGCGCTGGGGCGACATCCTGCGCCCCGCCCTGCGCGCCGGCGTGGCCACCTTGCCGCTGGGCCTGCCGGCGCTGGCCGTCCTGCTGGCGGGGGCAGGGGACCTCTATCCGTGGCTGCATGCCGGGGGTACCGCGCACGCCGCCAACCGGTTCTATTTGAATCCGTCCTTCGCGCTGCTGCGGATCGCGCTCTATGCGGGGGTCTGGGCCGTGCTTGCCATGGCGTGCCTGCGGGGGGGCAGGCTGGCGCGCATCGCGCCGGCGGGGCTGATCCTGCTGGCCCTGACCTTCAGCTTCGCGTCCATCGACCTGACGGAATCGCTCGATCCGCACTTCAATTCCAGCGCCTACGGGCTGATCGCCGCCGCCGGGGCGGGCCTGCTGGCGCTGGCCATGCTGCTGGTCCTGCTGGCGGGTTCTGCCGACGGGGCCGCGACGCGCGACCTGGCGCGGCTGTTGCTCGGCCTGACGGTGCTGTGGGCCTACCTGGATTTCATGCAGTTCCTGATCATCTGGCAGTCGAACCTGCCGGTCGAGGCCGCCTGGTACGGCCGCCGCCTGCATGGCGGATGGGGCGCCGTGGCGGTGGGGATCGTGCTGCTGCATTTCCTGCTGCCCTTCGTGCTGCTGATGCTTGCCCCGCTGCAGGTCCGGCGCCCGGTCGTGCTGGGTGCGGCGGCCCTGCTGGTGACCATGGAGGTCGCGCGCAATCTGTGGCTGGTCCTGCCGGAACGCGCGTCGGTGTCGGTGATGCTGACGCTGGCGTCGCTTCTGCTGTTCGCGGGGGCGGGGGCGGCACTGTGCCTCCGCACGATGCAGCGCGAGGCCGCCCATGCCTGACGATCCCGCCCCCGCCGCGCCCCCGCATTTTTCCCGCCCCCGGCATGAAGTCCGGGATGTGGCCCTGCGCCCGGTCCTCGTGGTCGGAATCGGGGTGGGCGTGGCGGTGGTGATGCTGGCGGTGCTGGCCAACATGCTGTTTCCGCAGCACACGCTGGACACGGAACTGCGTGGCCCCCTGCCGCGGATGGCCGCGCCCGCCCTGCAAAGCGACCCGCCGGCCGACATGGCGGCCTTCCGCGCGGCGGACCTGGCACGGCTGAACGGGTTCGGCTGGGTGGATCGCGCGGGCGGGGTGGCCCACGTGCCGATCGACCAGGCGATGCGGCAGGTGGCGCGCGACGGTATTCCGGACTGGCCATCCGCCGGGGCGGACCGGCCATGACGCCCGGACCGACGATCGGGCGCGCCATGGTGGCGGCGCTGGCCCTGGCGGTATCCACGGCGGCGTGGGCAGGTCCGATGCAGGACCTGGCCTTCACCCAGCGCCAGGGGGCGATCGTGCCGCTCGATGCGCGTTT
This sequence comes from Gluconacetobacter diazotrophicus PA1 5, assembly GCF_000067045.1. Taxonomy (NCBI): domain Bacteria; kingdom Pseudomonadati; phylum Pseudomonadota; class Alphaproteobacteria; order Acetobacterales; family Acetobacteraceae; genus Gluconacetobacter; species Gluconacetobacter diazotrophicus. Next base: position 2,704,856 of record NC_010125.1, on the reverse strand, counting down.
TACCGACACGGCGGGGCGCACCCTGCCGCTGGGCGCGTTCATGGACGGCCATCCGGCGATCCTGTCGATCGGCTATTACACCTGCCCCAATCTGTGCGCGCTGGAACGCGAGGACCTGCTGCACGCGCTGGATGCCGGCGGCCTGAAGACGCCCGACGATTACACGTTGATCGTCGTCAGCATCGACCCGGCCGAAACCGCCGCCATGGCGCGGCAGGCCCGGCAGGACGACCTGGCCAGCCACGCCACCCCGGGCGCCGACCGGGGCTGGCATTTCCTGGTCGGGCAGACGGCGTCGATCGCGCGCCTGTCCCAGGCGGTGGGGTTCCACGCGCGGTACGATCCGGCATTGAAGCAGTATCTGCACCCGATGGGACTGGTCTTCATGACGCCGGCCGGCATGGTCTCGGGCTACGTGCTGGGGGTCGGCTACCGCCCCGGCGATGTCCGGCAGGCCCTGGCGCGGGCGGCGGCGGGACAGCGGGCCGAGGCGTCGCCGGTCCTGCTGCTGTGCTTCCATTACGATGCCGCCACCGGGCGCTACACGCTGGCTGAAGCGGGCCGGCAGGTTTGGAACAGCAGGACACCAGGAATGGAACCCATTTCTCCGGGGTTCTGAGGGACCGTTAAGGGCGTAATTAGGCCCCACTTAGTTCGAAATCAGTACCTCCCCACGTTGCCCGCGCGCATGGCTTTCCCGGCAGTTTATCCGTGCGTGGGTTCAGCACGCGGCTCGGCTGCGTCAACAGCCTGTGCCCCCGCCGTCTCACCATCAGGCACTGTCTCAGCGGGGAATGGATAAGGCGGCAGTGGCTCGAACGCGCGTAGCGGCAGTCCGGCCTTGGCCTCCAATTCGTGGACGATCAGCCTGGCGCCGATAGCCTCGGCGTGCAGGGCTTCCAACAGGTCTCGCGTGCGCCAGCCGGTCGAGCGCAGCGCGCCGATCTCGTCGCTGGCGGAGAGCAGCGATCGCGTCAGCGCCTGCTCGCGCTTGCTGGCCAGATCAAGCGCGGCCAGGGCCTGCTGGCCGGCGTCATACTGGGCCTTCTGCGCCTGGAGACGGGCATGCTGGAGCTTGGCGAACCACCCGGACGCCAGGCCAACGACGGCCCCGGCCGGTCCCGACCATTCATTATAGAGGGCGAGGAGGTCCATCAGGTCACGTCCAGGGTGCCGTTCACCAGGGCGACCGTTCCCGCGCCCAGCATAAGCGCACCATCGGCATTCAGCGTCGCCAGCGAATTCCCGCCCACTGACGCGGCAAGCGCCTGCATCAGGTTGGCAACTTCGACGGTCGATCCGTCCGACATGGTGAACTGGAGCGCGCCGCCCTCGACGATCTCGGCCGAGGCGATGAACGGGGGAGGCGAGAGAGCGGTCCCAGGCGCAATGACGACGCGCATCGGCGAATTGGTCAGCGGCGTGACGTTCATGGAGTAGGATTCCCGATCTGGGTGACGCCAGGGATCACGGTGACGGCGAATGTCTCGGTCGCAGTGACCAGGCCGGTCGGCGAGGTGAAGACGACGTCGCAGAGATAATTTCCCGCCGCCCATGTCGCTGTCGAACCCGCAAACGACAGGTTGAGGATACCCGTGGTGTTCGCCGGCACGACAGCCGAAAGCGCGGCGATCTGGTTGCCTTGGCTGTCGCGGATCTGACTCGCGAAAACGAAGCCAGTCAGATCGACCAAAGTCCCATCATCATGCTCGACCTTGCAGGTCAGAACAAAGGTAGTCCCTGCCTTGAGAAGAAAGCCGCTCATTTGCTTCGCTCAATACCCAGAGCACTTGACCAACAGGGTATCCCCCGCGACCCAAGGGTGCTGCGCACCGTCTGTGCCAAAATTGGCCAGGGCGGACGATGTGGTCGTCGATCCGGTCTGCCGGGTCTGAAACACCGTGGCCGATTGGGTCGTGATATCCGACGCGTCGCAGACCCAGCCGTGATAGGCTGGCGGCAGCGTCAGGACGCCCGACGATCCCGGTGACGTGCCGACCGTGAGCGAGAACGCGGCCGACCCGTTCGTCTGGAGCGTCGCACCCGTCCCGAACCCGCTGGCGACTGCCGGGCCCGTCGAACTGCTGACAAGGGAGGAGGCAGCGTAGAGCGACGGGTCCAGGATGCTGAGCGCGCCGGCCCCGCGGTAAAACGTGCCGGCCGTGCCGGGCGTCAGGCTGACACCGTTCAGCTTCACGGCCGGGTTGTTGCCGTATGATCCCAAAGACAAGGTGTAGGTATAGGAGGGCGACCCCGCCGCCGTGACCGACAGCCCGTTGAATTCGGCCAGCGTGTTGAGGATGTCAGGAGCGGTCACGTCACTGGTGTTGCTGGCGTCGATCTGGACCGCCGCGACCTGCGGGGCCGGCGTCTCGCCCGCGGCGATCGTCTGGCCCGCCAGGTAATTCGGCGTATCGCACTGGACGTTGCTGTAGACGGTATGACCTGACCGTTGCCAGATGCACTCAAGGCCTGGACGCACGACACGCAGGTTGGCGACCGTGAGGCCGTTAGAATGCAAATCTGTGACGAGCCCCTGCATCTGAGGCTGGATGGCTGTGCAATTCACGCACGAGGACCCCGCCAGCAGCGCGTTTGTCGATCCATCGAAGTTTTCATTGCTGCCGGACAAGTAGAATGCAACGCCGCCCTGTGCGTATCCCCACCCACCACTCGGCAAGGTAGGCGTCCGCTGCGCATACCACGAGGTCAAATTCGAGAACGAGGCGCCCGCACCTCCGGATGTGTCGATCCAGAATCCGTCGTGCGACATAAAGTCCGTGCTGTCCGAGACAATGGCGCCCGTCGCCGTCAGCACATCGACGCCAGCACCCTGGTTATATACGGGGGTGCTGCTATGATTCCCGACGCCACAATACGACGTGTGGGTTTGCGTGACAGTAGGGCTCTTGGGGGCAGGTGTCGTAGTCTGGGCGCCCGTGGTTAGGCTGAATGAGCCGAGGCCTACGCAGTTGTCCCAGCCGCGAGTGACGGTCCCCTCGAATCGGGCGTAGTCTGCCATGACCAGTACGGCATTCCCCAGGCCGTCATTGGTGTGCGTGCCGATCGTGGTGTTGTTCCACGCCAATGGAACGAATGGCCCGGTGCTGAGGAACTGGGCCCCGTTGTGGTCGATCGTGCAGCCCCGAAACTCAGCCATGACCGCCGAAGGCTCGATGACCAGGGCCGGTGACGGGGCATATCCCGCCCGCGCGACGGTCAGCGTCGTCTGCGGGCCGTCACAATAGACGCGCTGGCCCGGCGTCGTCATGTCGATCCACCCGGCCGTGATCGTATATTTGCCCTGCGGGATATACACATTCCGCCCGGTCGCGATCGCCTGATTGATCGCGCCGACCGCGTCGGTCGCGCCGGTATTGTCGGCGCCATAATCCAGCACGTTGACGACGTCGCCGAGATGCGCGGCCAGCGTGCGGGACTGGGTGCTGGCGACAATGCCGTTAACCGTCTGTGCCCCGTCCATCGTCCCGCCGATCACCGACGGCGTCGTCAGCTTCTGGGTGGTGGACGATCCGCCCGCGACATCGACCTTGGCTTGTTGCATGGCCGTCAGCTGGGCGGCGGTCAGGATCTGGCCGGGAGAAAATTGCGGCACCGTCGACTGGGCACGGAGAGGTCCCGGCACGAGGACAGCAGTGGCGCAGATGATGATACCGATGATACGCAATAGAAGCGTCACCCCAGCGTCTCCCTTGGTCATGGCAGGAACCGATACATGATGGCGCCGCCGGCGCCTGCGCCGCCCGAATATACGGTGCCCGAACCGGACACGTCGTACGCACCCCCACCGCCGGCCCCCCAGGCCACGCCGGCAATGCCGCCGCCCGCGCCCGCACGGCCGCCGCCGCCCCAATGAGAGGGCGCTCCGCCCCCCGCGAAGACGTAATTCTGTCCCTGCCCGTCACCGCCGCTGCCGCCCTTGATCTGGGCGATCTGCAAGACACCGGCCGATGCCTCCGAGGCGTAATCTCCGCCGGATGCCCCGGCCGAACCGTTCGCGGAATACCAGGTTGCCCCGCCACCCCCGTTCGCCGTGGCAAGGATGGTGCCGTTCACCGAGACGGCGCTGGCCCCTCCCGCCGCAGCGGCAGCCGTGCCGGCGCCTCCGGCCCCTCCGGAGCCAACGGACAGCGCGACGGCTGCCCCGCTCGTGACCGATAGCATCGCGTACACGGTTGCCGCAGCTCCGCCCCCGGCACCGGATATCGCGCCACTGATCGACGTGCCCTGACAGCCCGCACCGCCGCCGCCGCCGCCCGTCATCCAGATTTCCAGGCGGGTCGCCCAGGCGGGCGTTACCACAGTTCCGCTGGCGGTCGCCGTGTTCCAGGGGCCGGATGCATCCTGGATCGACGTCGCCAGAGCCGTCTCCTTCTGTTCCGCTCGCGTGACCTCGTTTTGCAGGTCCGTCGCCGCCGCCTTGCTCGATTGCAGGTTGCTTTCGACGGTCGAGGCACGCAGGTCCTCCGCTTCGACGGCGGCAGCAATCGCCTGCGCAAGCAGCGTGTCGTCGGCGGCATTGGGTGTGATGCCGTACGCCTTCATCGCGGCGATCAGCGTGTTCGTCACCGCATTGAGGTCCGCCGCCAACAGCGATGTGCCGGGGACACCATTCACGATATCCCGGTCTGCGTATTGTCTGCGCCCCTGGCTGTCCGTGACGTAGTTCGCCGCGCTTGTGTAATCCATTACAGAGATCCTGCATCAGACGCGATCACGAGATCGCATCCACATTGAGGTTGAAGGTATCTAGGACCGCCCCTGTCGGGCCTGGTCCGAACCCGAAGACCACGGTGGTATCGGCAGGGCTCATTGTCTGGATCGGACAGATCAGCATTGCCGCTTCGTTTGCGATCGCCGGCGGCAGGATGTCGCCGCAGACCGTGACGCCGGAGACACCGATTCCGCAGATCGCCGCCTCGGGCTCCAGACCCGTATTGCCGGGCTGGATATTGACGACCCAGATGAACCGGTCCGTTTCCTGGCTACAGACATCGACGCCGCAGACGGCCGCGCCGCAGATCGCGGGCTCGGGTTCGTCGATCGTGATGGTCACACCGACCGAGGCGGCCATCTGGGTGTAGAAATCGATGCTCTGGCCGCCGGCATACGTCCAGCGCTGGAAGTCCAGCGCCTGGCGCTCGGCCACCGTAGTCACCAGTTGGTCGCGGCCGCATGGGTCGGGCCCCAGGACGGCCTCGTAATCCGACAGCAGCAGCGTGCTGGTCTGGGGCGAAATCTCCAGCTTCAGCGCGTCCAGGTCGGCTTCGGTCTGCGCGCGCGTCAGCGCCATGGCGCGGTAAAGCCCGGCCAGATTGCTGCCCGCGATTTTCGGAAACGCGCGACCCGGAGGCGAGAGCTGGTGCAGCCACTGATCGACGATCTGGTCGGCCGTGCGGCTCATGACGGCGCCTGCCATGCGATCGTGCCCAGAACGGGCATCTGGTTGGCGCCGAACGCCTGGTCGGCGGTCGGCGAGACCAGGTCGTTTTCCTCGCCCGCGACGGCCGAGATCTGGGCATTGATCTGTTCGAGATAGGCCGTGCCGCCGATGCCGACGCTGAGGTAATACGGCCCCAGGACCGAAGCGACCGCCGCCTGCGCCGTGACGGTGTCCGGATTGAGCAGGATGGTCAGGTTCTGCGGCACGATCGTCGCCGCGAACACGGTGACGTTGCCGCGCACCGGGCGCACGCTGTCGATATAGGCCTGGATGGCAGTCACCTGGGCGGGCGTGGGCGCGACGCCGCCGGCCATCGCCACCGCGACCCCGACAGTCCCCAGGCCCAGCCATGCGCGGATGACGTTGACGTAGGCCGCGCCGGCCGCCTTGGCCCAGCGCTGATAATCCGCGACCGTGCCGCCGCCGACCGGGGCACGGATATTGGCGATGATACGGGCGCGCCAGCTTTCCACCGGTTCGATCGGCGCGCCGCCCGCCAGGCCATTGCCGTCCACCGCGACCGTGACCACGCCGACGATCGGCGAGACCAGCGTCAGCGCCGTGTTGGCCGCGAGATTGCCCACGGTGCCGGTCGTGGTGGCCTGGACGGACACCGATGTCGTGCTGTTGGCGGCGAGATTATACGCCTGCGTCACCTGCCACTGGACCGACCCGTCCAGCGTCAGCAGCGTGCCTTGCGGCAGGTTGACGGCCTGGTTGGTGGTGAAGTGTTAATTTCTGCTGAGATTTGACCCTGGGTTTTCATCGAGAACTGACCCGGCCTTTGGTTATCTCTGCTATGTTTTATGGGCTGGTCAAGCGGTTGCCTTTTCCTTCCGGTTCCTGGGGGCGGCGGAGCTTGCGCGGAACCGGTAGCTGTCATTTCCGGTTTCGAGGATATGACAGTGGTGGGTAAGGCGATCGAGCAGGGCTGTCGTCATTTTGGGATCACCGAAGACTTCGCCCCATTCGCTGAAGCTCAGATTGGTGGTGATGATGACGCTGGTGCGCTCGTAGAGACGGCTGAGGAGATGGAACAGCAGGGCACCGCCTGATGCGCTGAACGGCAAATAGCCAAGTTCGTCCAGGATCACGAGATCGAGGCGCAGGAGACGTTCCGCGATCTGTCCTGCGCGATTGGCGGTTTTTTCCTGTTCGAGGGCGTTGACGAGGTCGACCGTGGACCAGAACCGTATCTTCTTGCGGTGATGTTCGATCGCCTGCACGGCAAGTGCGGTGGCCAGATGGGTCTTGCCGGTTCCTGGTCCACCAATGAGGACGACGTTGTCGGCACGGTCGATGAAATCCCCGGCATGGAGTTGACGGACCATGGCCTCGTTGACCTCGGCGGCCGAGAAATCGAACCCTGCCAAATCTTTGTAGGCCGGGAACCTGGCAGTCTTGGTTTGATAGGCGATGGAGCGCACCTCTCGCTCGGCGAGTTCCGCCTTCAAAAGCTGGGAGAGGACGGGGATGGCGGCCTCGAATGCCGGCGCACCCTGTTCGGTCAGTTCGGCCGTGGCCTGGGCCATGCCATACATCCGCAGGCCGCGCAGCATGACGACGAGGGCACCGGCCGCGGGATCATGACGCATGACGGGCCTCCCCGCGCAGGGCGTCATACCGTCCGGTATCGGCCTGAGGCTCGCGTTCGAGCACCAATGCCTGCGGCGCGTCGAGCCTGGGTGCTCCTGTTTTCTTGGCGTCCGTCAGACGATGCAACGTATTGAGGACGTGTGTCTTGGTGGCTACTCCCTCCTCGAGCGCGAGTTCAACCGCGCAAAGCACGGCCTGCTCATCATGCTGCAGCACCAGGGCGAGGATCTCGACCATTTCCCGGTCGCCGCCCGTGCGCCGGAGGAGGTGCGTCTGCAGCGTCCGGAACGCCTCGGGCAATTCAGAGAAGGGCGCGCCATTGCGCAAGGCCCCGGGTTTGCGCTGGAGCACCGCCAAGTAATGCCGCCAGTCATAGATCGTGCGACCGGGCACGCCGTGGGACCGCTCGACGATCCGGGGATGTTCGCATAGGATCCGCCCCTCGGCCGCGATCACCAACCGGTCGGGATAGACGCGCAGGCTGACCGGCCGATTGGCAAAAGAGGCGGGCACACTGTAGCGGTTGCTTTCGAACTGCACGAGGCAAGTCGGCGAAACCCGTTTGGTATGTTCGACGAACCCGTCGAACGGGCGCCCTGGAACCCAGGTGAGGCACTTCCGCCGCATGGCCTCGGCGAGGCTGCCGGGCAATTCGACATGCCTCAAGATAGTCCAACGTTCCCGGCAACGCGCCTCGAGCCAGACGTTCAGGGAGGCCAGATCAGGAAAATGCGGCATCTCCTGCCAGATCTGCCGCCGGGCGTCCTGGACGGTCTTCTCGATTTGACCTTTCTCCCAACCCGCTGCCGGATTGCAGAACTCCGCCTCGAACAGATAATGGCTCACCAGGGCCGAAAAACGCAGATTGACCTGGCGGACCTTGCCGGGCCCAACCCGGTCCACGGCGGTTTTCATATTGTCAAAAATACCTCGACGCGGCACCCCGCCCAAAACGCGAAAGGCTTCCGTCAGCGCGTCGAACAGCATCTCGTGAGTCTGGAGCGGATACGCCCGCAGAATGAAGGCCCGGCTGTAGGACAGCTTGGTGTGGGCGACCTGCAGCTTGACGCGCCGCCCCCCGATCACCGCCCAGTCCTCTCCCCAGTCGAACTGGAAGGCCTCTCCGGGTTGAAAGCGCAACGGAACGAACACGCCGCGTCCCGTCGTCTGCCGCGCCCTTTGCTGTTCCGCCTTCCAGTTCCGGATAAAGGCCGCAACCCGTCCATACGATCCGTCATAACCCAGCGCTACAAGATCCACATGCAGGCGCCGCCCCGTGCGGCGCTGCTTGCGCGACTTTGACGTCTCCAGAGCAAGCCAGGTCGCCAGTTTCTCCGCAAACGGGTCCAGCCGGCTCGGACGCTCGGCAACCTTGAACTGCGGCTCAACCGTCTCCGCCCGGAGATACTTGCGGATCGTGTTGCGCGACAATCGCGTCCGACGCTCAATCTCGCGGATCGGTACATGATCCCGGTAATGCCACCGCCGGATCACACTCAACAATTCCATGCTGATCACTCCTTTAACCCCCGGACAGTTGCTCCGGGGAAGTGTCAGACACGGGTCAATTCTCAATGAAAATTTCCGCCCCTACAGGGTCAGTTCTCGCTGGAAATCAACACATTTGGGAAAAAACGCTCGAATTTGACGTTTTTGATATTTGCATGACAACCGTTCCCGCCAATAATTCGAATGAATATTTATTCGAGGTGACTGCCAAGGTCAGGATAACTTGCCGCGGCGACGCCCAAATGAAATTTGAGGGCTCGGTTTCGACCCAGTTCGATATCCTTCCAGCCATGAAGCCAGATACGATGGCCGACCACTTGCGGAATATTCTCGTGCGGCAAATACAAAGAGCGCAGCCAGGAACCGGAACTGCGAGATAGAAAGGCTCACTTTCGCCTCATGGTCAGGGAGAGAATTGTCAAAGGACATCACCCCCTGACTATCTTCCTGAACAACGAGACCAAGCATCTCTGCCGTAAAAAGCGCACCACCTTCAAAGAGGACTTCTTCCGTTACTTTGACCATCACCGACCTCCCCGAACCGCCTGGCGCCGGAGCATCCGCTCACGCTGTGCCAGGTCTTTTTTCTGTTCACTGACTGCCGCCAACTCGATCATCGGCAGATACCGCCGCTCGATCACCGCCCAGCCGTGCGGCTCCGCCATGAATTCCAGCAGCCGCCGATCACCGGTTGCATGCACCAGGGCGTCGAAACGCGGCACGCTGATCTGGTGCCCCTCACGCATCGCCGACGAATAGGCATTCAGCATCGGCAGGCTGACCGGCCGTTCCAGAATGGCCGACATCCGCGCCGCCACGTCCTCACGCGACTGCCCGCACTCCTGCAGGCTGATCGAAATCGCCCGCGACAACCGGCCGCTGAAGGAATTCGCCCGGATCAGGCGCTCATCGAACTGCACCACCGGCTCCGGCGGCATCCAGTCCAGCAGGGACATCTGTCCCGGCACAGGGCGGCGGCTCATGCGCGCCCCCGACTGCTGGCACGAGCCCGTTGCCAGACTCGCGCCAGCTTCTTCACCATGGGAAGTGCCACCAACCCCATGGAGAACCAAAATGCCCTATTACTTGAGACGACTGACCATACAGCCCGGCCTCGCCACTCCCGAGGAAGCGATCCCGGCTTATCTTGAAGCCGATCTGCACGTGACCGCCGATACGGCAGCGCCAGAACTTGGCGCAGCTTTCGGCAATATGATCGTGACGATCCGGATGAGCGAAACCACGGTTCCTTTTCCAGAGCTTCCCGCAGAAGACCTTCAATTGTGGCTTGTCGAGCTTTTGCGCGCGCGACTTCGTCCCGAACAAAAGTAAGCCCAACCTTGTCGTCTCCGGAGACGACGAAGCTCATCCGCATACCAGGAGGCGCTGGCGCTCGCGCGAGCGCCTCTTTCAGATCGGAGGGAAGATCGTTTTCGTAATCGCTCATGCCGCGCGCTCCCGCGTCTTGGCATCCGCCGCCAGAATCTCCAGAAACACCGACTGCGGCACATCCAGTTCCCACAGCAGATCGAACAGATGGTTCATGCGGGGCAGGCGGGCGCCGGTCTCCCAGCCCCAGATCGCATTCGACTGAACCCCAATGGCCTTCGCCAGGTCAGTCTGGGTCACACCCGAACGCTTCCGCTCGCGCTCGATAATCGCGCCGACGGCGACAGCCAGGGCAGCTTCTCCTCCGCCGCTCATGCGACCGCCCCCCGCACGATCTGGTCACGCTGGATCAGCCCGGCCTTGACCAGTTCCTCCAGCAGCACCCGCTGGGCCGGCGCATCCATCTTGATGATCTTCGCCGCCGCCTTGCGGCCCATCGCCAGCCACATCGCCTCAGTCGGGATGGCGGCGACCGTCTCCTCGGCCAGTTCCGAAGGCTTCTTCCCGGCTTCCAGGGCCTTCTTGACCAGAACGACCTGTTCGATCTCGTGCTCGATCTTGCCGATATAGAGCAATTCCGCCCGGTCATCGGCCAACGTCGTGCCCTGAAGCGCCCGCACGGTTTCAGGCTGGAGGGCGCGATACAGGGCGATGTATCCGTGGATGCTCCTCTCACTGATGCCCATCTTGTCGGCTGCATCGACGGCGAAACGGGGAGGCGAGCAAGTTGCAACGGTTGCAACTTGACCAACTTTTCTGTCGCCCCCATGCCGCGTCTCGGGGAATAGCCGGAGATAAACCTCCTTCCGCTCATACAGCGACCGCGCCCGCGACAGCACGTCCAGTTCGTGCTTGTACAGGTTTTCGTCGATCTCCTTCAGCCGCGCCTCATCGGCATTCAGCTTCGAAATCACCGCATCCAGCGCGTCCCAGCCCGCAATCTGCGCGGCCCGGTATCGGTGCCCACCCGCGACCAGGATGAACTTCGGCGCACCTTCCTCGCCCGATCCATATCGGACCTCAATCGCCGTATCCTGCCCGCGCTCCAGGAAGCTCTCGGCATAAATCTGGGCGACAGCCTCAACGACCGGCCGGATACGCCCGTCGAAACGCGGATCGATGTCCGCCAGCTTGACCTTCTTGACGTTCATGCCGCCACCCCGTTTGCACGAAGACGGTCAGGAATCCGGCAGGTAGGTTTCCGATCAACGACACGCGAAATCGGAGTCCCGTCCTTGTGGAAGCGGTCAGGAAACACCTCATGCGGCGCTTTCCCCAGAAGCTCGGCGATGCGCCGTTCGGAGCGGACGGAATTTCCCGGCTTGTGGATGGCTGCGGTCAACGCATTGGGGTTCAACCCCAATTGGCGACTGATGCTAGCCAAACTGCCATACCGCTTGCGCAGTTCGGCCTTAATGTCTTCGACATGCATTGGCATTGCGCACGGCTTTCGTGCCATATTGCGCCCCTCGTTCGAACCAGGCCGGCGCCAACCGGCCTTTATTTTCACCCACGGATCAGATGTAACGGTCTGATCCATAGGCCAGAGGATATGGTTATGTTCGCCATTTGGAAAGCCAAACAGAACATTCCGAACCTAAATTTTAGGTAATGTTGGCAAATTTGAGACAACACACTGACTTAAAAGGCAGAATTGAGAATATGAGCCGGGACAGTATCGCTGAACGGAATTCCGACCCCGACGCGGACAAGTTTGGCACCGCAGAGCGAGCCGAACGCTTGAGGGAGGCTGTCAGGCTGGCTGGAGGAAACACCCAGGTAGCCGCTCGTGCTGGAATCCCATTTGGGACACTCAACAACTACCTCGCCGGACGGGAGATGAAGGCGGGAACGATGATCGCGCTGGCAAAAGCCTGCGGCGTCTCTCTGGAATGGCTAGCAGAGGGAGTCGGGCCTATGGAGATCAGCAACGCCCAGCAGGCAGGGCCCGCGCACGAAGCCTTCATTCCAGCAAACCAGAACCTTGTTGATGTAAGGTATTACGATGTTCGCGCTTCGGCGGGGTTCGGGCTTCTCAATGATGAGAGACCAAAGCCAGTTATAATTAAGATTTTCTGTAGAAGTTTGCACTTTATCTGACGGACGGCTTGAAGTGGCCGGCGTGGATGCTACGCGTTCATGTGGTGTTCGACGTGGCGCCCGATATCTTTTTCGCGGGCGTGGTGGGCTGCGTCAAGGAAGGTTTGCATCGGGGTTTTGCCGAAGCAGTATCGTCCCTGGTGGGTGCGATTGCGGTTGAAGTCATCCATCCATTCGTCGAGGTCTGCCTGGAGTTCGTGGATGCTGTCGTAGATCTTGCGGCGAAAAGTGACACGATAGAACTCGTCGAGCATGGTCTTGTGGAAGCGCTCGACGATGCCGTTGGTCTGCGGGCTGCGCGCCTTGGTGCGGGTATGGTCGATGTTCTCCACCGCCAGATAGAGTTCGTATTCATGGCGGTCATGAGAGCCGCAGAATTCGGTGCCCCGGTCGGTCAGCACGCGCTGGAGCGGGAGATCGTGCAGCTCGAAGAAGGGGATGACGCGGTCGTTGAGCAGGTCGGCAGCGGTAACCGGGGTCTTGCGGTCATAGAGCTTGGCGAAGCCGACCTTGCTGTAGGTATCGACGAAGGTCTGCTGGTAGACGCGACCGACGCCCTTCAGGGTGCCGACATAGAAGGTATCCTGAGCGCCGCAATAGCCGGGACATTCGGTCTCGAACTCGCCCCAGGCCTCCTTGTCGGCCTTGGCCTTCTCCAGGGCCGCAAGCTGGCTTTCGGTGAGGATCAGCCGTTCCTGGGCCATCTTGGCTTCGAGCGCCTTGAGGCGGAGCTTCATGGTAGCGAGGTCGTGGCGCAGCCAGATGCTGCGCACCCCGAAAGGAGAGACGGTGACGCCGCGCTTGAGCAGTTCGTTGGCCACGCGGGCCTGGCCCCAGGCCGGTTGTTCGATGGCGATCGCGACCACTGCTTCCTCAACCGCCGGCTCGACGCGGTTTTTCAGCAAGGGTTTGCGGCGGGAGAGTTCCTGGAGCGCGATTTCGCCGCCTTTGTCGTAGAGCTCCTTGAAGCGGTAGAAGCTGTCGCGCGAATACCCCATCATCTTGCAGGCCTGGGAGACGTTGCCCAGTTGCTTCGATAGTTCCAGCAGGCCAACTTTGGCGCGGATGATCTTCTGGTCACGGGTCATGAGGATATCCTCCGATGGCTGCGGCGGGGGCTGCGTCGCCCGGCCACTCCGCCCCCGCCGCAGCCCTGGTTGAGCTTCAGCAGACACCATCCGTCAGATTTAGTCGAGACTTCTACAGATTTTCAAAGCCATACTTGATATGGCGAATGTGCATCCCAGCGACGCCATTATTATCCACGCCAACGGCGACAGCATGGTTCCGACGATCAATAGTGAAGACGGTCTGGTTATCGATACTAGACGATCAAACAGTTTGTCCGGCGTCTACGTCATGGTCCTCAATGGCCAGCTGCTCGTGAAGCGCCTCTCCCTGCGCGCCGACGGCAGCATTCGCATCTCCAGCGACAACACGATATACCCGCCGGACGAGGTGCCGCTGGAGAATGTGTGCTGGGGCGAGGCCGAGCGATCCGACCAGCTCTGCATCGTCGGGAAGGTCAAAATGCTCTTCCATGAGATGCCCTAAGAACCGATTACGACCCGCTGAGAGCCCCCTGAGCGCCCGGCACCGACAGTTCCAATCCAACCGTCCGCCGGCAGGGTGAATCCACCCCAAGTTCCAAATCTGCTGTCCGCGCCACCCGGGGTCTCACACCCCCCTTGCAATCCCCACACCCACCGCGCGACCGCCGATTTTCATCCCACGACATCCCCGCATATCCCACCACATCCCACATCCCCGGATGTTCCAATCCTAGTGTCCGGTTACACTGGCGGTCCGCAAGCTGCTGCGGCTGGGCGCGCTGATGACGGTACTGACCCTGGCCACCCTGCTGGGCATGGCCCATTGGCGGAGGGCGCGATGACCTGGCTGCCCGAAGCCTCGTCCCACGCCATGCGGATCGATATCCTGCTGGCCGGACTGGTGCTCATCAGCCTGGCGGTGCTGGGGCTGGTGTTCGGGCTGATGCTGCTGAACGTGCTGCGTTTCCGTGCCGGCCGCACGACGGATATCGTCCGGGCCATCGCGGAACATAAAAGCTGGTGGTTCGAGATTTCCTGGACCTCGGCGACGCTGGTGATCTTCTTCGGCCTGTTCCTGTGGGCCACGCAGCTTTACGTCGTGGCCTTCCGCCCCCCGGCCGGGGCGATCCAGGTCTATGTCACCGGCAAGCAATGGATGTGGAAGATCCAGTATCCGGGCGGCCAGCGCGAAATCAACGCGCTGCATGTGCCGGTGGGCCGGCCGGTGCAGTTGCTTTTGACATCGGAAGACGTGATCCACGATTTTTCGATCCCGGCGCTGCGGATCAAGCACGACGTGCTGCCCGGCCGGTATCAGAGCCTGTGGTTCACGGCAACGCAGACCGGATCGTTCCGCCTTTACTGCACCCAGTTCTGCGGCCTGGCCCATTCCCGCATGACCGGCACGGTGACGGTCCTGAGCGCCGCGGATTATGCCGGCTGGCTGAACGGCACGCCGGCCAGCGGCAGCCTGGCGATGACGGGCGAGGCCCTGTTCATCCGCAGCGGCTGCAGCGGCTGCCATGCCTCCAGCCGCTATGCCCCGGATGCGGCGGATACCAGCCGGGCGCCGTCGATGGTCGGGCTGTACGGCAGCCGGGTGACGCTGGCGGACGGCCGCGCGATCATGGCCGATGCCGCGTTCCTGCATGATTCCATCCTTGATCCGCCGCGCAGGCAGGCTGCCGCCTTCGCGACCGAAATGCCGTCCTTTCGCGGCGTCCTGGCCGAGGACGACCTGGCCGCGCTGGTCGCCTACCTGCAGACCCTCTCGCCCGCCCTTCCTCCAGTTGCAGGGAATTGACGCGATGTCGGAAAGCTATCTCTGGCAGGACGGAACCCTGCGATCCTGGCTGCTGACGCGTGACCACAAGCGGATCGGCCTGCTCTATCTGGGCTCGATCACCGCCTTCTTTGTGCTGGGCAGCGTCGGGGCGGCGCTGGTGCGGCTGCAGTTGCTGGAACCGAACGGCACCATCCTGTCCGATGCGACCTATAACCGGATGTTCACCATGCATGGCGTGGTGATGGTCTGGCTGTTCCTGGTGCCGTCGATTCCGGTCACGCTGGGGAACTTCCTGGTCCCGCTGATGCTGGGCGCCCGCGACCTTGCGTTTCCGCGCCTCAACCTTATCAGTTGGTACCTCTTCGTCGCGTCGGGCCTGCTGGTGGTCTACGGGCTGTTCCGGGGCGGCCTGGAAACCGGCTGGACGTTCTATACCCCGCTTTCGTCGGATTATACCGAGGGCCGGGTACTGCCGGTCGTGCTGGGTATCTTCCTCAACGGGTTTTCCTCGATCGCGACGGGGGTGAACTTCATCGTCAGCATCCATCAGCTCCGCGCGCCGGGCATGACGTGGTACCGCCTGCCGCTGATGCTGTGGGCGCTGTATGCCACCAGCGTCATCTTCGTGCTGGCGACACCGGTCCTGGGCATCACGCTGCTGCTGCTGGCGTTCGAACGCCTGTTCCACGTGGGCGTGTTCGACCCGACGCTGGGCGGCGATCCGCTGCTGTTCCAGCAGATGTTCTGGTTCTACTCCCACCCCGCCGTCTACATCATGATCCTGCCCGGCATGGGCGTGGTCAGCGAAATCGTCAGCACGTTCTGCCACAAGCCGGTGTTCGGCTACCGCTTCGTGGCATGGTCGTCGGTCTCGATCGCGGCGATCGGCTTCATCGTGTGGGGGCACCACATGTTCGTCGCCGGAACGTCGCTCTATTCCGCCATCGTCTTTTCGATGTTCAGCTTCTTCGTCTCGGTCCCGTCGGCCATCAAGGTCTTCAACTGGCTGGGCACGATGCATGGCGGTTCCATCCGCCTGGACGCCCCGATGCTGTATGCGATGGGCTTCATCGGCCTGTTCACCGTGGGCGGCCTGACCGGCCTGTTCCTGGCCTCGCTGGCCGCCGACGTGCATCTGACGCAGACCTATTTCGTGGTCGCGCATTTCCACTACATCATGGTCGGCGGCATGGTATCGGCCTATTTCGGCGGCCTGCATTACTGGTGGCCCAAGATCACGGGCCGGATGTACCCCGAAATGTGGGGACGCCTGGCGGCCGCCCTGATCTTCTTCGGCTTCAACCTGACCTTCTTCCCCCAGTTCATCCTGGGGTTCGAGGGCATGCCCCGCCGCTATGCCACCTATCCCGCGCAGTTCCAGGTCCTGAACGTGCTGTCCTCGGCCGGGGCGAGTATCCTGGCCGTCGCCTATGCGATGCCGCTGGTCTATTTCACCTGGTCGCTGTTTCGCGGCGCCCGCGCGCCCGACAACCCGTGGGGGGCGACGGGCCTGGAATGGCGGACGACATCGCCCCCGCCCACCGAGAATTTCGCCGTCACACCGGTCGTGACCACCGACGCGTACGATTACGCGGACCTGGATACCCATGCCGGGCTGGCGGATACGGGGGTGCCGCATGTCTGACGGTTCGACGCTCGACCACCATTCCCCTTACGAGACGCCCCTGCATCGCGACGAAAGCGCGCTTGCCGGCATGTGGCTGTTCCTGGCCAGCGAGGCGCTGCTGTTCGGTGGCCTGTTCCTGGTCTGCCTGATCTATTCGCACACCCGGGCCGGCGGATGGGCCCTGGGCGTGCGCCACACGAACCTGGCGATCGGGGCGGTCAACACCCTGATCCTGATCACCAGCAGCGCCGTCTTTACGATGGCGGTCGAGGCGGCAAGGCGTGGCGACAACCGCCGCGTGGTCCGGGCCGGACTCGGCGCGGCGGCGCTGGGCCTGGCATTCCTGGCCCTGAAGGGGATCGAATGGGGACAGGAATTTGGTGAAAACCTGTTTCCCGGGCCGCATTTCGCCCTTCATGGCCCGGATTTCGGGGGCGCCGAACTGTTCTACAGCTTCTACTTCCTGGCGACCTTCCTGCACGGCATGCACATGGTGGTCGGAATCGG
The DNA here is from genome assembly GCF_000067045.1 of Gluconacetobacter diazotrophicus PA1 5. Taxonomy (NCBI): domain Bacteria; kingdom Pseudomonadati; phylum Pseudomonadota; class Alphaproteobacteria; order Acetobacterales; family Acetobacteraceae; genus Gluconacetobacter; species Gluconacetobacter diazotrophicus. The sequence goes on along the minus strand of NC_010125.1, from coordinate 2,687,826 downwards.
GCTGATCCTGTGGATCTGCCGCAAGGCCCATCGACAGGCGTTCAGTCCCGCATGGAACACGCCGGTCGACGTCGTGGGCCTGTACTGGAGCTTCGTCGACCTGATCTGGATGCTGCTGTTCCCGTTGCTCTATCTGATCGGGCGGGCATGATGACGCGCATCGCGATATATTGGGGAATGCTGGTCCTGCTGCTGGTGGCGGAACTGGCGGCCGCGCGGGCGGGAATCGGGATCGCCGTGTCCGTGCTGGCCATCCTGATGGTACTGGTCATCGTGCTGGGCTTCATGCAGATCCTGCATGCACCGAAGCTGGCGGTCATCTTCGCGCTGGGCGGCCTGTTCTGGCTGACGATCCTGCTGGCCCTGGGCAGCCTGGACAGTTTTACCCGGACGACCGTACTGGTGCATGATGTTAACATTACGGGATAAAGACCTGATGGAGAGCCGGATGGAAAAGACACTCTACGCCACCATGCGCGCGCTGCCGGGGCAGGAGGACGCCGTCGCGGCCCTGCTGCGCGACCTGGCGGGACAGGTCCGGGCCGAGCCCGGCTGCCTGCGCTTCGTCGTCTATCGGCTGGAAAACGATCCCGCCGCCTTTCATGTCGAGGAGACCTATCGCGACCAGGCGGCGTTCGAGGCGCATATCGGCATGGAGCACGGGCGGCGTTTCAACGCGGCCATTACGACCATGGTCGAAGGCGGGGCATCGACCGTCGTGTTCCTGGACCGGGTTGCCTGACGCCACCGCCGCTGCCCCCAGGCGGCCGTAGCGGCCTTTACGCCCGGCGCGTCAGGCGAAAGGCGGGGGCGTAGCTGGGCCGCGTCGACAGCACGCCGACCGGCAGGACGGGAGCGTGGTCCACCAGGGCCAGCGAGACATCCTGCACCACGCGCGCCAGCACCAGCACCGCTTCGGTCATTGCCAGTTGCGCGCCGATGCACACATGCGGGCCGGCCCCGAACGGCAGGAACGCGAAGCGCGGCGGGTCCGGCCGGTCCAGGAAACGCGCGGGGTCGAAGCAGCCGGGGTTGTCCCACAGCGCGGGATTGCGATGCAGCATCCAGAAGGGCAGCAGGACCATCGCCCCCTTCGGCACCGTGTGACCGCACAGGTCGGCCTCGTCGACGCTTTCGCGGCCGCTCATGAACGCGGGCGGGTACAGGCGCAGCGTTTCGCGCACGACGGCGGTGGTGACATGCAGCGCGGGCAGCGTCGTGGCCGCGCCGGCGGGGGACAGGTCCATGTCGCGGACCTCTCGCGCCACTTCGTCCTGCCAGCGGGGCGACTGCGCCAGCAGCAGGCACGCCCAGAACAGGACCGAGGCCGTGGTCTCGTGCCCCGCGACGATCATGGTCGCGACTTCGTCGATCAGTTCGGACGTCGTGCCGCCGCCCTCCGCGCCGAAGGCGGCCTGCATCAGGTCGAACAGGTCGCGCGGGGCGTCGGTGGGGCCCAGGGCCTGGCGGGCCGCGATGATCTGCCCGATCAGGGCGACCCAGCGCCGGCGAAAGCGCCGCCGCCGCCAGCCCAGCAGCGTGGGCATGCCGGGCGGCAGCAGGAAATCGCCGGGGCGCGGCGTGCCGATGCCGGTCATGAAGCGGGTGACGGAATCGCGCAATGGACGGTCGAAGGACCCGATATCCAGCGAGAACATCGAAACCGCCGCCACGTCCAGCGCCAGGCGCCGCATGGTGGAAAACAGGTCGACCGGGCGGTCGGGCTCCAGCGCCCGGCAGGCGCGGTCGGCGCAGGCGGCGATATGCCCGGCCAGGACGGGCACGCCGCGCGGGGTGAAGGCCGGCGCCATGGCGCGGCGCTGCCGCCGCCAGGTCTCGCCCTCGCTGACCAGCAGGCCGCGCCCGACGATCGGGCTCAGTACCCGCTGGCCGACGCGCAGGCGCCGGTATCCCCCCGCCTGGGTCACCAGGATGTTCTGGACGGAATCAGGTCCCGCGGCCAGGACCAGCGGCCGGCCCAGGGCGCGCAGGCTGACCACCGACTGGTCGAAGCAGCGGCGCGGAAAGGCAGAATAGCCGTTGCGCCGCAATGCCGCCAGCACGCCCAGGCCGCCGGCCCGGTCCGCAAGCATGGGCGGCATGGGCGGGATCAGAGGAGAGGATTCGAGCACGGTCGGGCCTTCGCTGGACAGAAGGGCAGGCTATCCAAACCGTTGGAAACTGGAAAGGACGGCAGCGGGAAGCAGGGGACCGGGAAACGGAGGGCCGGAGCCGACGAACAGGGCGCGGAGGCCCGGCGAAAGGCGATGGCCGAGATCGATTGAGGATCGTAATCAGTTCCGTGTTACCCGGTTAGAGTCGCGTGGAACTTATGACGGGAAAAATCAATACTGTCTTTCCGATCAGAGAATCGGCCTGATCATGGGCCGGCGGTTGATCATGGACTGGGAATGCGTAATAACGTCAAAGTGGATGGGCGGGGTCGGTCATATCGTCCAGGAGTCTTGCACTATACTCGCGCGACGGCCTGTCGCCGCTATTGGGACAAAGGGTTGGCCGGAATGGAGGGGCTGTTTTCCGGCATGCGGCAGTGGACATCGCGACGGCCTGGCAGAACGGGAATTGCGCGCGCCTGTCCCGGTTTCCGAATCATCCTGCCTGCGATCCTGATCGTTTTCGGCTGCCAGGCATCATCGGCGGCACCGTTGAATTTCCTGGTCTGGGAATCGGGCGTCAGTCCCGAAGTGGTCAAGTCGTGGACCGACATGACCGGCATCGACATCAACCAGATCATCTTCGACAGTGGGGACCGGCGCGACCTGATGGTCGCGAACGTGAATGCGCCGATCGACCTGGCGGTAATCGACAGCGCCCACGTCCAGGCGTTCGGCGAACGCGGGCTCCTGCTCGACCAGTCCCGCTTCCCCCTGCCGCCGGAGGAGCAGAGCGAAGGGCGGTGGCGCGCGATGTGCGGCCGTTACGGCGTGCCCTATAGCTGGGGGAATACCGGCATCGTCTACCGCGCCGACCGGCTGAAGGTGCCGCCCAGTTCGTGGGGCGACCTGCTGAAGCCCGCCCCGGCGCTGGTGGGACATATCGCGATGCCCGATGATCAGGAGGAACTGCTGGCTGCCGCCCTGAATTATCTGGGGCGTCCGATGAACAGCGGCGATCCCCAGGACCTGCGCCGCGCGTTCGACCTGCTGCGCGCCCAGGCGCCGGCCGTCCTGATCTATGGATTGCCCGTCACCGCGCAGCAGGAACGCAGCGTGCATGACCTGATCGATATCGGACTGGGGGGAACGGGGGACGAGAAGACCCTGAACATGACGACGGACCAGACCCAGCCCTGGCGGTTCGTCACGCCGCGTGAAGGGGTGATGGTATGGGTCGACTGCCTGGCTGTGCTCAGCCGGACCTCCCGTCCCGACCTGGCGGAGAAGTTCATCCGCTTCCTGGTCAGGCCGGACAATGCGGTCCGGGATGCGATCTTCCTGCACCAGCCGACACCGAATCCGCGCGCCGAGGCGATGCTGCCCCGCGCGGTCCGCGATGATCCCCAGATCTATCCGCCCCAATCCTACCCCATCATCTATCGCAAGCCCGTGCCGACCGACAGCCTGGCGTTGCGGAGGCGGATTCTCGGCGCCCTGATTGCGATCCATGACGCTCAATAGACGCGCATTCGCGGTCCTGCTGCCGATCGTCCTGCTGGGCCACATCCTGGCCGGCGGGGCGGCGTTCCTGGGATACCGTACCGCACTGGTCCTGCTGCACAAGGCGCGCGTGCAGCAGGAACTGTTCCAGCTCAAGACGTCCTATTCCGATTATGTGTCGCTCGAAGCGCAGTTGCTGTACGTCATCCGCAACAGCAGCGCCTTCATGTCCTTCATCAACGAATCCGATCAGGCCTACCGGACCCGTGTCCTGGCCATCGGAATCCAGGACAGCCTGCAATCACTCGTTCCCAATGACGGGACGAAGGTGTCGTGCAGCGTCTTCCAGTCCGATGGGCGCGAGATCTTCTATTTCGACAACGGCCTGGACCCGTTCCAGACGCTGGGCGAGCATCAGGCGGCATTCGCGCACGCCGTCCTGACCGACAACGCGCTGTCGCGCACCGGCCTGGTGACGGAAAAGGACGGCACGACCTATCTGCTGGATGCGGCGGAAGTTCAGGCGCGGGGCAATCGCCCGGTTTCCTCCGGGATGCTGCCGGAACAGTCCGTCCTGTTGCAGATCGCTGTGAAGCCCAGCCGTTTCGAGACGATTCGCCACACCCTGGCGGTCGAGTACGGGGCACCGGTCGAATTGTCGGCCACACCGCCGGTGCCGGGCAGGGGGCTGTCCGCCAGCGTCCGACTGGCACCCGCGCTGTACGCCCGGGTAACCCCGGCCGGGTCCTATATGCGGGCGAAGCTGACGCGGGTCGCGATGGTGATCGGGATGTTCGTCGTGGTCCTCAGCGTGATGTCGGTCGGTGTGCTGATGCTGCTGGTGCGGCGCTATATCATCGCACCGATCGAGGAACTGGACCGGCAGGTGACGGCGATCATGGAAAAGCGCCGGATCGACATCGATGTGCCCGAACGGGGTGAGATCGGGCGGCTGGCGGCGAATGTGCGGATGCTGCACGGGCAACTGGCGCGGGCGCTGCGCAAGACCCGGCGGCTGTACGAGACGGATTCGGTGACGGGCATCGGCAACCGGATCTATTTCAACGAAATGCTGGAACGGTTCTTTCTGGACAGCGCCGAAACCGGCCGCCCGCTGACCATGCTGTTCATCGACCTGGACAATTTCAAACAGGTCAATGACGAGCACGGCCATCGGACCGGTGATGCCCTGCTGGTGGCGGTGGCCAAGGCGCTGGTGGCCTCGGCCGCCGAGACGGCGGAGGCCTGCAACGAACCGCCGGGCATCGCTGCGCGCCTGTCGGGGGATGAATTCGCCTTCCTGATCCAGGCCGAGCCGCGCAGCGCCGCGGTGCAGATGCTGATTCAGTCGTTCCTGGTAAAGTTCCGCTGCGGGTTTGCTGTCGAGTCCGACTCATACCCGGTGACCGCCAGCGTCGGTGTGGCCGCCGTGCCGGGCGACGCCGATACGCCCACGCACCTGATGTCGTGCGCGGACCATGCGATGTACTACGCCAAGGCGGCGGGGCGGAACACGTTCGCGTTCTACAGCGACCTGCCGCCCTCGGCCCGTACGCCGGGTGTACGCGTCCCCTAGCGCTCAGGCGGTCGGTGCGGGAACAAGCAGCGCCGCCACCTGTTCCAGGACCAGCCGATCCTGCGGTGTGAAACGGTCCCTGATCGGGCTGTCGATATCCAGCACCCCGATCAGCCGGTCACCGTCCAGGATCGGAACGACGATTTCGGATTCGGACGCGGTGTCGCAGGCGATATGGCCGGGAAAGGCATGCACGTCGGGCACCACGATGGTGCTTCGCCGGGCCGCGGCGGTGCCGCAGACGCCCCGGCCCACTGCGATGCGGGTGCAGGCGACCCGCCCCTGGAACGGCCCCAGCACCAGTTCGCCGTCACGCAGGATATAGAACCCGGCCCAGTTGATGTCCGGCAGCGCCTCGAACAGCAGGGCGGAGATGTTCGCCATGTTGGCGATCAGGTCGCGTTCGCCCGTCAGAACGGATTCGACGGTGGACAGCAAATCCTCCAGCGTGACGCGGTGATCGGCAGGCAGGGTGGTCATTGACGGGCTCCGGGTGGCTTGGCCGGTGGGGTGGGTCGGCTGCGTATAGAATGCCACCGTCGAGGGCGGAACCAACCAGGACGCGAAATGCACGACAAAAGGTCGCTTTATCAGATCGCGGAAGCGCGCGGCCGTCCAGCGGCATTGCCAGAAAGGCATCCGCCGGGGAGGAGGGCCGTTCGGGGTGGTCCGGCACGCGCCACTGCGGGGCGGGGCCGGACCGGCCCCTGATCAGACCGCCTTTTTCAGGTTGGGACTGGCCTTGAAACGGACGGTCTTGCCGGCCTTGACCTTCACCGGTTCGCCGGTGCGGGGGTTCAGCGCCTTGCGCGCCTTGGTCTTGTGCACGGTGAATGTGCCGAACGACGGCAGCGTGAAACCGCCTTCCTCCTGCAAGGTTGCCACGATGGCGGTAATCAGGTCGTCGGCGGCCTTGCCGGCGGCGACGCCTGTGCAGGCAAGAGAATCCTGAAGAACGGCGGCGATGAAAGCCTTGCTCATGGAGGAGCGTGTCCCAATAGTTATTGACCGTGGGGAACGGTAGCAGCGAGGCCGGAAAATTGTCTAATACCAACTCCGGTCCGCCCTGACTCATATGTGATTGCCTGACGGTATCGTTCTGGAACGAGCTGTGATTCACAGGATGCCGAACCGGGCGGGAGGCATCCGAATGGGCGGGGCGTTAGCGTTGCGTGAGGATTATGATGCGGCGGGACTGCGTGCTCTGGCGCGGACAACGAGGCATGCGGGCCAGGCGCGTCGGCTTCTGGCGCTGGCGGCGATCTACGATGGTGCGTCACGCGGAGACGCGGCACGACTGGCTGGGACGGATCGGCAGATTGTGCGGGACTGGGTGGTGCGTTTCAACGCCGAGGGCCCGGATGGCGTGCGGGATCATCATGGGGGCGGTGTCGTTCCCCGCCTGACACCAGCCATGTTGGAAGCGCTGATGCGCCGGATCGAGGACGGCCCGATCGCTGCCGTGCATGGGGTGGTGCGCTGGCGGCAGGCTGATCTGGGGCAATGGCTTTATGAGGAATTCGGCGTCTCTCTTTCGCGCAGCCGGCTGAGCGCCGTTATCCGGGGCCTCGACTTCCGCCTTCTGACGGGACGCCCCCGGCACCATGCCCAGGATCCCGAGGCCCAGGACGTTTTTAAAAAAGCTTCCCCGACGTCATGGCCGGGATCCGGGCCCGGCATCCCGGCAAGGCCATCGAACTCTGGTGGGGCGACGAGGCGAGGGTCGGCCAGAAAACGAAGCTGACGCGCCGCTGGGCCAGACGCGGCACCCGTCCACGCGCGCCTGCCGATCAGCGCACACGTTCGGCCTGGATCTTCGGAGCGATCTGTCCGGCGCTAGGTGTTTTGTCCCGGGATTTGGTGGTGCGGATTATGTATGAACCGTGATGGTTCTTTTTCCCACTGCTGACAAATGAATTCATATGGAGTGAGGCCGCGCAGGGTCTTGAGCCTGCGGGCGAAATTGTAGGCGGTAACGAAGTCGGCGAGGTGTTGACGCAACTGGTCATGTGTTTCGTAGTAGAAGCGCTTGACGGTGGCGTCCTTGATCGTGCGGTTCATCCTCTCGACCTGGCCATTCGTCCAGGGATGTCGCGGCTTTGTCAGTCGATGCTCGATATCGAGATCAGCACAGGCCAGTTCAAAAGAGTGGCACCGGAACAGGACACCATCCGCCCGCATGGCCTTGATGTCTTCGGGTGTCCATCCATTGCCGGCCGGATCGGTAAAATGCGTGCCGTTATCGGTCAGCACGGTATGGATGCGGTAGGGAACCGCAGCGGCCAGAGCACGCAGGAAGTCACCGGCAACGCGACGTGTCGCTTTCTCGTGCAATTGGACAAAAGCGAATTTCGAGGTCCGGTCGATCGCCACCAGAAGATAAAGGCGCCCCATTTCAGTGCGGACTTCAGCAATGTCGATGTGAAAATAGCCGATCGGATAACTCTTGAACTTCGACCGTTTTGGTTTGTCGCCTTCGGTCTCGGGCAGGCGGCTGATCCCATGGCGCTGAAAACAACGGTGCAGGGAAGATCGCGTCAGATGCGGGATCGTCGCCTGAAGCGCATAAAGGCAATCATCAAGAGGCAGCAGGGTATGGCGACGGAAGGCCACAACGATCGCTTCTTCTTCGGTCGACAGGATGGTTGAGGATGCGACCTTCGGACCGGTGCGTCGATCCGACGTATCGGTCCGCCCCTTCCATTTGGCGACCGTCTTCGGGTTGATCCCGTAGCGTTTCGCCAGAACCCTCAGGCTCTCTTGACTATGTTGTATCGCTCGACGGACTGCCGCTGTCGTCGTGGCGCTTCCGTGGTGAACCTGGCCCATAGCGCATCCTTCCACTCATGTGAAAATAATGCACCACCAAATCCCGGGACCAAACAGCTAGGCAAGGGAGCGGCCCTCGTCCTGCCCTGGTGCAACCTCCACGCCATGAACCGGCATCTCGACGAGATCTCGCAGGCCGTAGCGCCGGGCGCTCACGCTATCCTCATCGTCGATCAGGCAGCGTGGCATACCAGCCCGAAACTCGATATCCCCGCCAACATCACCATCCTGCCGCTCCCGCCACGCTCGCCCGAACTCAATCCGGTGGAAAACGTCTGGCAGTTCATGCGCAATACCTGGCTGTCGAACCGGATCTTCCGCACCTACGACGACATCGTCGATATCTGCTGCCACGCCTGGAACCAGCTCGTCGACCAGCCCTGGCGCATCATGTCCCTCGGGCTACGACAATGGGCACATGGGTTTTAACAAACAGGAGTTGGTATAATCCGATCGCGGCGCGCGGGCCCGGATTCGCATCCCTTACTGCGCGGTGTAGCCGCCGTCGATCACCAGTTCGCTGCCGGTCATGAATTTGGATTCGTCCGAGGCAAGGTAAAGAATGCCGTAGGCGATGTCGTCGGCCTCGCCCAGATGGCCGATCGGATGCAGCGCCACCAGCTTTTCGCGGGCGGCTGCCTGGTCGGCGGTCAGGCCCTGGACCATCGGTGTCCAGATATAGCCCGGATGGACGGAATTGACCCGGATCTTGTAGCCCGAGCGCGCGCAGTGCAGCGCCGCCGACTTGGTGAACAGCCGTACGCCGCCCTTGCTGGCATTGTACGCCGCCAGCGTCGGATCGCCGATCAGCCCTTCGATCGACGACAGGTTGATGATCGACCCGCCATGATCCTTCATCGCCGCGACGGCGAACTTGGTGCCCAGGAACACCCCGTCCAGGTTGATCGACTGCACGCGGCGCCATTCGGCCAGGTCCGTGCTTTCCACGGTGCCGGAAAACGCGATGCCGGCATTGTTGACGGCAATGTCCAGCCGGCCGAACCGGCCCGTCACCGCCGCCATGGCCTGGGTCCAGGCGTCCTCGCTGCTGACGTCCAGCGGCACGAACAGGGCCTCGCCGCCCGCCGCCCCGATCTCGGCGACGACCGCCTGGCCCTCGTCCTCCTTCAGGTCGGCGACGGCGACGCGCGCGCCCTCGCGGGCCAGCATCAGGGCGGTGGCCTTGCCGATCCCACGGGACGCCCCCGTGACGATCGCCACTTTTCCGGAAACGCGGGCCATGGTGGTCTCTCCTTGTCGAAAATCGGGGCCATGGTGCGCCATCCGTCGCGCCTGGCCAATGATTTGCCTCAACGCGTGCGGGTCACTCCTGGCCCGGGACCAGCCCGCGATGTCGCAGCATCGGGGTGATATCGGGGTCCTGGCCGTAGAAGGCGCGGAACATCGGGCCGTACGCCATCGTATGCCCGCGTGACAGGATCATGTCGCGGAAGCGCTGCCCGTTTTCGCGCGTCAGCCCGCCGTGGGCGCGGAACCAGGAAAACGCCGCGTCGTCCAGCATCTCGGTCCACAGATAGGCATAATAGCCGGCGGCATAGCCGTTGGCCCAGATGTGCAGGAAATAGCTGGACCGGTAGCGGGGCGGAACGTCCGTGGTATCCAGTCCGGATCGGGCCAGCGAGTCCGCTTCGAACCGGTCGACGTCCTGGCGCGGGGCGCCGGCGGGCAGCATGTGCCAGTCCATGTCCAGCTTGGCGGCGGCGATGACCTCGCCCAGCGCGTAGCCCTGGTCGAAGCGCGCGGCCTTCCTGATCTTGTCGACCAGGGGCTGCGGCATCGCGGCGCCGGTCTGGTACTGTCTGGCGTAATGGGCGAAGACGATCGGGTCCAGCGCCCAATGTTCGTTGAACTGGGACGGGAATTCGACGAAATCGCGGGCCACGGCGGTGCCGGACAGGGTGGGATAGGTCTGGTCGGCGAACATGCCGTGCAGCGCATGGCCGAATTCGTGGAACATCGTGGTGACGTCGTCGAAACTGATCAGGGCGGGTTGCCCCGGCGCCGGCTTGGTGAAGTTCGCGACGTTATAGACCACCGGCTTCGTGCCCAGCAGGTGCGACTGCCCCACGAAATTCGACATCCAGGCGCCGCCGTTCTTGTTGTCGCGCTTGAAGTAATCGAAATAGATCAGCGCCAGCGGCGACCCGTCCTTGTCGGTGACCTGGAACACCCGTACGTCGGGGTTGTAGACGGGGATGTCCTTGCGTTCGGTGAATGTAAGCCCGTACAGCCGGTTGGCGGCGAAGAACACGCCGTCGCGCAGCACCCTGTCCAGTTCGAAATAGGGTTTGACCTGGTTCTGGTCCAGGTCGTAGCGCGCCTTGCGCACCTGTTCGGCGTAATGGGTCCAGTCCCACGGCTGGGGCTGGAAGGTCTGGCCGTCCACATGGATGGCGGCGCGGATATCCGCGATTTCGCGCTTCTGTTCGGCCAGCGTCGCGGGCACGAGCTGCGCGATGAAACGCTGCACCTTCGCAGGGGTATCGGCCATCTGGTCATACAGCACGTATGACGCGTAATCGGGATAGCCCAGCAGTGCTGCCTTGCGCGCGCGCAACTGCGCCAGTTCGGCGATGACGGCGCGCGTGTCCCCGCTGTCGCCGTGTTCGGCGCGCAGCCAGCTATCGGCGAACAGCGCCTGGCGCGTGGCGCGATCGGTCAGGGATTGCAGGTCCGGCTGCTGCGTCGTGTTCTGCAGCGGCAGCGCCCATGCGTCCGTCAGCCCGCGCCCCCTGGCGGCTTCGGCGGCGGCATCCAGTGCGGCCCGGTCCAGCCCGTGCAGGGCGGCGGGGCGCCAGACGACCAGCGCGCCCTGCCGGGTCGCTGTCAGCAAGGTCTGCTGGAAGCGGGTTTCCAGTTGCGACAGGTGCGTGTTCAATCCGCGCAGCGTCGCCTGGTCCGCGGCGGACAATTGCGCGCCGGCATGGATGAATTGCTGATAATAGACCGTCAGGAGCTGCGCCTGCTCTTCCGTCAGGTGCAGCGTGGCGCGCGCGTCGTACAGCGTGCGGACCCGGGCGAACAGTCCGGGATTCAGGTAGATCGCATCCTGATGCTGGGCCAGTTTCGGCGCGATGGCCGTTTGCACGGCATCCAGCGCCGGATTGGTGTTGGCCTGGTACACCCCGTCGAAGGTCTCGGACACCCGGTCCAGCACGCGGCCAGAACGTTCCATTGCCGCGATGGTGTTGTCGAAGGTCGGGGGCGCGGGATAATCCGCGATTGCCTGGATTTCGGCCATCTGCTGCGCCATGCCCTGCTCGAACGCGGGCTGGTAGTCGCCGTCATGGATCAGGTCGAAGCGCGGGGCCTGGAACGGCAGCGTGCTGGCGGTCAGGAACGGATTGTCGGCGGCATGGGCCGGGCCGGACAGGGCCGCCCAGCCACCCAGGCACGCGGCGACGGTACGAAGCCAGACGGTACGATTCATGCGTTTCCAGACCTTCTGCGGTGGCATGGCGCGCAGGATGGGCCAACGGGGCATGAAAATCCACCCGACCCGAAACGATCCGGCAGGCCGCTTAAGGCCGTGGATGGCGTGGTGGATTTGCAAAATAACATAATCTTTTCGTTATAACTATTGACCATGACGATATATGACGTATGATCTGGTAAATCCTGCGATTTGTCGGGATTTCGGGATCGGGGCACGATGGCGATGCGAATGTGGAACTGGCACCGATGTAGCGCGCGGTGCTGCGGCCAGCGCGGCGGGCCGAACGCCACGCCTTGACGGACCGGCATGCCGCCGGCCGCCGAATATACCGACGGACGGATATCCATGCTGAATTCCACGATTATCGAAGTCGACGGCATCTTCCTGGGCGCGGCCATCGTGCTGGATGGTCTCGGCGGCCGGCGCTTCTACGCCACGCACGACAGCGTGCGTTCCCTGCATAACCAGACATTGCCGGACCTGGCCGTGCTGACGCACCGGGTGGCGCAGCAATTCCGTCGTGCCCGCTTATGCCAGGGGGCGTTATGAACACGCGCTGCGGCTGCCCGGGGACCATTCCGGCGCGCGGGCGGGACCGCATGCCGTCCGCGGCCCAGTGGGCGGAATGGGGCGGCAGGGCGGCCGTGCTGCTAGCCGTCGCCTGGGCGGCCTGCATGGTGTGGAACGGCGGCGCGGGCCTTCATGCGCTGTCCCAGGCGACGGCGGCGTTTTTCGCAGCCTGATCCCGATCCGCGCTATGCCACCGCGCCGCCGCCCATTTCCGGCAGGGCGCGCGTCATGGCGTGTACCGGAGAGATAGGGGATATGTCGTGTTCGGCATGGTCCAGCATCGCCCGGGCAATTTCGCGTTCGCCCATGATGACGACGTCCGCGCCCAGATGGTGCAGGTGATCGACCGCGCTGTCGAAATGCGCGCGGGCGATGATGGTGATGGACGGATTGGCGGCGCGGCCCTGCGCGACCACCTGTCCGGCCTCGAACGCCTCGGGGATTGCCACGACCAGCAGCCGGGCCTCGGGAATGTTCGCGGCGGCCAGGACCGCGGGATCGGCGGCATTGCCCAGAATGGTCTCGATCCCGCGATCGCGCAGGGGCTGCATCGCCATGTCCCCGGTTTCGATCACCAGCAGCGGCCAGCCCTGGTGCAGCAGCCCGTCCACCACCAGCGCGCCCACCCGGCCATAGCCCACGACCACGGCGTGCCCGCGCAGGGTGCTGGGATGGGCTACCGTCGCGGCTTCGCCGGGTGGTCCCGCGCGCAGGGCGTCGATCCTCTCCGCCCACGGGGCCAGCAGGGTGACCGCCAGGAAGGCCAGGGGATTGAGCAGGATCGACAGGATCGAGACGGCCAGGATCAGGCTGCGCGCCGATTCGTCCAGCAATCCCAGATCGACCCCCAGCGTCGCCAGGATGAATGAGAATTCCCCGATCTGCGACAATCCGGCGGCAATGGTCAGCGCGGTGCGCAGGCTCTGGCGCAGAATGCAGAGGGTGACGAACACGATGGCCGGCGTCACGATGAAGACGACGGCCAGGGGGGCCAGCAGGCTGGCGGGGTGACGCAGCAGGGTCGTGGGTTCGAACAGCATGCCCACGGAAATGAAGAACAGCACGGCGAAGGCGTCGCGCAGCGGCAGGGTTTCCTCCGCCGCGTGCTGGCTGAGCGCGGATTCGCTCAGCACCATGCCCGCGACGAAGGCCCCCAGCGCGAAGGAGACGCCGAACAGTTCCGACGCCATGAAGGCGACGCCCAGCGCCACGGCCAGCAGCGCCAGGCGGAACAGTTCGCGCGATCCGATCCGCGCCACGTAATGCAGCGCCGCCGGAATGACGCGGCGCCCGACCAGCAGCATCAGCGCGATGAACGCCGCGACCTTGCCCAGGGTCAGCGCCAGGGTCAGTGCCAGCGCCCACAGGGTGGGCGCATGGGCGGCCCCGTCCTTCAGCACCGGGGCCAGCGCGGGCAGCATGACCAGCACCAGCACGGTCACCAGGTCCTGGATCACCAGCCACCCGATGGCCAGGTGCCCGCGCTCGGTTTCCATCAGCCGCTGTTCGTCCAGCGCGCGCATCAGCACGACCGTGCTGGCGACGCTCAACGCCAGGCCGAAGACCAGCCCTGCCCGTACCGTCCAGCCCATCAGCAGCGCCAGTCCCATGCCGGCCAGGCTGGACAGCGCCACCTGCAGCAGGGTGCCGGGCAGGGCGATGGCGCGCACGGCCAGCAGGTCCTTGACCGAAAAATGCAGCCCGACCCCGAACATCAGCAGGATGACGCCGATATCGGCCAGTTGCAGGGCCAGTTCCTGGTCCGCGACGAAACCGGGCGTGAACGGCCCCACCGCGACACCGGCCAGCAGGTAGCCGACCAGAACCGAAATCTTCAGCCGGTTGGCCAGCATTCCCAGCACGAAGGCCAATGTCAGGCCGACGACCAGGATGGTGATCAGGGGGCTGGCGTGGGACATGGCCGGTACTCCTGGCGGTACCGGAACAACGGCGGAACGTCGGCCGGGGTTGTGGGGCGGGACCGTTATTTACTGTACAACCGGCATGATGCATGCGAAAAGCCGGGCTGGTTCAAGGCGCAATGCCGGTGTTTGGGGAAATGGTCCGATCATGATCCTTCGGGGAAACCTCGTCCTGCCGGACCGGGTGGCGGCGGGGCGCATCACCTTCGACGGGACGATCCGCGCCATCGCGCCGGACGAGGTGAGCGGCGGGGATGGACCGGCCGAGGCACTCTATATCCTGCCGGGCTTCATCGACGCGCATGTGCATGGCGGTGACGGCGCCGACACGATGGACGGCGCGGCGGCGATCCGGCGCATGGCGCGGTTTCACCTGGTCCATGGCACGACGACGATCCTGCCGACCACCATTACGCGGCCATGGCCGGACGTGATGGACGCGCTGCATGCGGTGGCCGAGGTGAAGCAGGCCGGGATGGCGGACGGCCCGGTCATCCATGGCGCGCATCTGGAAGGTCCGTTCGTCAGTCCGCATCGGCTGGGGGCGCAGCCGCCCTTCGCCATCGCCCCGGACCCCCATCATGTCCGTGCGGCGCTGCAGACCGGGGTGGTGCGCGTCGTGACGCTGGCGCCGGAACTGGAGCATGCGGACAGCGCCATTGCCGCCTTCGCCGCCGCCGGCGTGCGCGTCAGCATCGGCCACACCGTCGCCGGCTTCGAACAGGCCGAACAGGCGATCTGCCGGATCTGCGCCGCCGGCGGGACGGCGGGCGGCACCCATCTGTTCAACGCCATGGGCGGGATCGAGGGCCGCCGGCCCGGCCCGGCGACGGCGCTGCTATGCAGCGATGCCGGTCATGCCGAACTGATCTTCGACACCCATCATGTCCATCCTGCCAGCTTCCGCCTGGCGCACCGGCTGCTGGGCGACCGCCTGCTGTTCGTGACCGACGCCATGCGCGGCGCGGGGCAGGGTGACGGGATCAGCCAGCTCGGTGGGCAGGAGGTGACGATCCGCGACGGAATTGCGCGCCTGCCTGACGGCACGCTGGCCGGCAGCGTACTGACGCTGGATGGGGCGCTGCGCAACGCGATCGCGGCCGGCACCGATCTGGTCGATGCCGCGAAGCTGGTTAGCCGGAATGCCGCGCACTATCTGGGCCTGCGGGATCGCGGCGCGCTGCTGCCCGGCCTGCGGGCCGATTTCGTGGTGATGGACCGCGAATTCATGGTGCGCGAGGTCTGGGTCGGCGGCGAACGCCGCTTCTGAAATTTTCCTATCGGGCCTGTGGCGCGGTACTGCCGCGTTCGACCAGCCGGGCGGGAACGGTGCGGGTCCGCCCTTTCGCCGCTGTCGCTGGGTCGGCCAGGGCGGAGGTCAGCAGGTCCAGTGCCGCTTCCGCCATGCGGTCCACCTGCTGGTCGAACGATGTCAGGTCGTACCCGTGCCATGCGGCCTGGGGAATGTTGTCGTACCCGACCACCCGCACGTCGCCGGGCACCGTCAGGCCGTGGGCGCGCAGTGCGTCGATCGCGCCGCATGCCATCATGTCGTTGCTGCAGAAGAACGCTTCCGGCGGCCGGTGCCCCCGCAACAGGTCGCGCACCGCCGCATATCCATCGTGATAGGTATCCTGCCCCACGATGACGACGGGCGCGGGCAGGGCGCGGGCGGCCAATCCATCCAGGAAGCCGCGTGCCCGCGCGCGGGTCGCGGCGCTGTCGCGCGGGCCGGCGAGCCATGCGGTGCGGCGCGCCCCGCGATCGGCCAGCAGGTGGGCCGCAGCCTGTCCCGCCGCGCGGTTGTCCGACCGGACGGTGGAAATCCACGGCGCTGTCAGCCGGGAATTGAAACAGACGATCGGTATCCGCAGGTCCGACAGCGCCGTCGCGGCCTGCCGCGTGCCCACGGCCAGCGCGGTCACGACCGCATCGACCCGGTAGCCCGCCAACTGGTCCAGCGCCCCGTCCAGCGCCAGGGCATCGGGCACCTGCACCAGCAGGACCTGCAGCCCCACGGCGCGCAGGACGACCGCGAAATGATCCAGGACGGCGGCGTAGAAGGGATTGTCCAGCCCCCCGACCACCACGCCGATCATCCGCGACCGGCCGGACAGCATGATGCGGGGGATCAGGTTCGGCCGGTATCCCAGCACGGCGGCCGCCGCCAGAACCTTCTCGCGCATCGCGGGGGATACGCTGCCGCCGGGGGAAAAACTGCGTGAAACCGCCGATTGCGATACTCCGGCCAGCCGTGCGACGTCGATGGAGGAAATGGGGGAGCGGGGCGTGCGCTCGCGCGGCATAATGGTATCATTTCCGATAGTGCAGGCGGTGTACAAGTTCTGGCCGGCCAACATAGTCTTTCATCACGCAATGCGACAAGCAGGAGCACGATCATGCTGGAAGACGGTGCGTGAAGCAGTCGGCGCGGCTGATCCTGGTCCTGTTGCTGGCGCTGTCATGCTGCGCGCCGGCCACGCCGCCGGCCTGCGGGCCCGTGGGAACGCTGTCCGGGGCGACGGTGCCGGTCTATCTGGTCGACCGGGGCTGGCATACCGAAATCGGGATTCCGGCGGCGGCGTTGACGGGGCCGCTGGGTTTCTATCGCCAGGTCTTTCCGGGCGCGCGGACCATCCTGTTCGGCTACGGCAAGAAGACGTTCTTCACCGCGCCCGCGACCAGCCTGGAGGATTACCTGATCGGTCCGTTTCCCGGCTCCGCCGTCATCCAGGTCGTTGCGCTGACCGTCGCGCCGGACCAGGCCTATGGCACCGGACCCGTGGTCATCCTGACGCTGAAGCCGGCGCAGGTGGAGCGTCTGTCGGCCTTCATCTGGGGGGATCTGGCCTCCGGACAGGACGGTGCGCCGCGCCTGGTGGCGGTCGGGCACGATCCGGACAGCCTGTTCTATGCGGCGCGCAGCCGCTACACGCTGTTCCACACCTGCAACGGATGGGTGGCGCAGGCGCTGGGCCGGGCCGGGCTGCCGGTATCGGACCGCATGGCTGTGTTCGCCGGCCAGGTCATGGCGCGTGGCGCACGCGCGGCAAGGGCCCTGTGTCCTGTCCCGTCCGCGGCCCCGTAGATACGGGACCGGTCTCAGGGGCAGGGGGGATGGGTGCCGTCGGGGCAGACCACGTCGGTGCCGCGGGGGACGACGATGACATTGCGGTCGTGGGGCGGGTGATGGTCGCCCTCGCCGCTGGCGGAACTGCATGCGGCCAGGGGCAGCATGCCCAGGCACAGGAGGGCGGACAGGAGCGCGCGCGGTGACGGGGCGGCCGACATGTCGGGGACTTTCATGGCAGGGCGGATCGGGGAGGCCATCGCATGATCAAGCGCCCGACACCCACCCCAAGTTGCAGGCCCGCCGCGTTTTTTTCCGTTACCGGCCCAGCAGCCGGCACAGCGCCAGCGAGGCGTCGGCCCGGTTGAGGGTGTAGATATGGAAATGATCGACCCCCTCCTCGCGCAGGCGCCGGCACAGTTCGGTCGCGACCGTCGTCGTCACGATGGCACGGGCGCCGGGCTGGTCGTCCAGCCCGTCGAACAGGCGCCGCATCCAGTCCGGAACGCGTGCGCCGCACATGTCGGCAAAGCGATAGGCCTGGGCGATATTTCCCACGGGCAGGATGCCGGGCACGATTTCGGCCGTGATCCCGGCGGAAGCGGCATGGTCGCGGAAGCGCAGGAACGTTTCGGACTCGAAGAAGAATTGCGTGATCGCCCGCGTGGCGCCGGCATCGATCTTGGCCTTCAGATTGTCCAGGTCGGCGGCGGCGCTGACGGCGGCGGGATGGGTTTCGGGATAGGCGGCGACCGAAATCTCGAACGGCGCGATGCGGTGCAGGCCGGCGACCAGCGCCGCCGCGTTCGCATATCCGTCGGGATGCGGTACGTACGCGGCACCCGCCTCGGCCGGGTCGCCCCGCAGGGCCACGATATGCCGCACGCCCGCGTCCCAATAAGCGCGCGCCACCGCATCGACCTGATCGCGCGAGGCGTCGACGCAGGTCAGGTGTCCAGCCACCGGCACGGTGGTTTCGCGAACCAGCGACGCGACGATGTCCAGCGTGCGGTCGCGCGTCGATCCCCCGGCGCCATAGGTGACCGACATGAAACGCGGTGCAAGGGGCACCAGGCTGGCCACGGTCTGGCGCAGCGTCTCCGCCATCCTGTCAGTCCTGGGCGGGAAGAATTCGAACGACATTCCCAAGGGGGACGGTGTGTCGGCGGACGGATTCAGGGACATTCAACCGCTTTCATGACGCAGGGTGGTGGATCGGGGCAGCGGGTGCCGAAAGGCGGCGGCCCAGCCATAATTTGACGGTCAGTTCGCCATCCAGGTGAACCGGGGGCGCGCAGGACAGGCCGGCGGCGGCGAACCAGTCGGACATCTGCCGGTCGGTGAAGCCCAGGCGGACATGCGCGTCGCGCTCGCGCAGGTCCTCGCGGTCATGCGGGGCGAAATCCACGATCAGCAGCCGCCCGCCCGGGGCCAGCAGCCGCGCGGCCTCGGCGATCGCGGCGGCGGGGTGCTGCGCGTAATGCAGGACCTGATGCATGATCGCGACATCGGCCGATGCCGCGGGCAGCGGCAGGGCATACATGTCGCCCTGCCGCAGTTCGGCGTGCTCCAGCCCCGGTTCGGTCGTCGCCGCCTGGGCCAGCTTGGTGCGGGCCAGGCGCAGCATCGCCGGACTGCGGTCGAAGCCGACGGCGCTGTCGGCCTGGCGGCCCAGCACCTCCAGCATCCGCCCGGTGCCGGTGCCGATATCGACCAGGCGCCCGATCGGATCGGGCGCCAGCACGCGCAGGATCGCGGCCTCGACATCGCCTTCCGCCACGTGCAGCGAGCGCAGCGCGTCCCAGTTCGCGGCATGGGTTTCGAAATAATCCTCGGCCGCACTGGCGCGGACCGCTCGCACGGCTTTCAGCCGGGCGATATCGGCCTGCTGCTCGGCATCGTCCGCAGGCGTCCAGCGGTCGATCGCGGCCAGCAGCGGGGCCAGGTCGTCGGGCGGCCCCAGGGTCAGGAACACCCAGCTTCCTTCCTTGCGGCGCTCGGCCAGGCCGGCATTCACCAGGATCTTCACATGCCGCGACACGCGCGGCTGGCTTTGCCCCAGCACCTGGGCGATTTCGCCGATGGACAGTTCCATCGTGCGCAGCAGCGCCAGGATGCGCAGGCGTGTCGGGTCGGCCAGGGCCTGGAAGATGACGAGCGGGCGGGTCATGGAAGAATGAATATAACAACATCCTTATATGTGCAAATTCCAATTGACTCCTGTCGGCGTCGCGCGCCTTAATCCGCCCCGTCATGGTTCCGTGCCCCCCGTTCCGGGGCACGGCTAAGAGGGAAGCCGGTGCGACGCCGGCGCTGCCCCCGCAACTGTAGGCGGCGAGCATCGGTCCATTCGCGTCACTGGGGCGTCATGCCCCGGGAAGGCCGGACCCATTGCGCGGACCCGCGAGCCAGGAGACCTGCCATGGCCGCAAGAATCCTCCGGCGGGGTGTCCGGACGGGTCGTGACGGCACCGTGCCCGGGATGATCCGGCGCGGCTGGTGACGCGTGCCTGTTCCCCGGTCCCGCCCAACCTGACGAGGCTGTCATGACCGTTACCGTCGCCAAGATTGAAGTCGCCACCCTGGGCTTTCCCCGCATCGGCCCCCGGCGTGAACTGAAGGCGGAGCTGGAAAACCACTGGGCCGGCCGCACCGATGCCGCGTCGCTTCACGCCGCCGCAGCCCGGCTGCGTGCCGCCAACTGGGCGTGGCAGCGCGACCGGGGCGCGGATGTGATCCCGTCCAACGATTTTTCGCTCTACGACCATGTGCTGGATACGACCGTGATGGTCGGGGCGATTCCGCCGGCCTATGGCTGGACCGGCGGCACGGTCGACAGCGCGACCTATTTCGCCCTGGCGCGCGGCACCCAGGCGACGCCGGACGGGCAGGCGGACACATGCGCCCACGGCCATGCGCATGCCCACGGCGCGGGCGTGCCCGCTTCCGAAATGACCAAATGGTTCGACACCAACTACCATTACCTGGTGCCCGAATTCTCGGCCGACCAGGTGTTCCGCCTGTCCTCGACCAAGCCGGTCGATGAGTATCGCGAGGCCCGCGCCCAGGGAATCGAGACCCGGCCCGTCCTGCTGGGGCCGGTCAGCTACCTGCTGCTGGGCAAGGCGCGCGGCGGCGGCTTCGATCCACTGACGCTGCTGCCGCGCCTGCTGCCGGTCTATGTCGCGATCCTGCGGGCGCTGGCCGATGCCGGGGCGGAATGGGTGCAGATCGACGAACCCTGCCTGGTGCTGGATCTGGACGACGCGGCGCGGGCGGCCTTCGTCCAGGCCTATGCGCAGCTCGGCGCGGGGGCGGGCGAGGTGCGGCTGATGCTTGCGACCTATTTCGGGGCGCTGGGCGACAATCTGGCGACGGCGCTGTCGCTGCCGGTTCACGGTCTGCATGTCGATCTGGTCCGCGCGCCGGAACAACTGGACGCGGTTCTGGCGGGCGCGCGGCCGGACCTGGTGCTGTCGCTGGGCGTGATCGACGGGCGCAATGTCTGGCGGGCCGACCTGAACGCCATCCTGGCGCGGATCGCCCCGGCGGTGCGTGCGGGACGGACGCTCCAGCTTGCGCCGTCCTGTTCGCTGTTGCATGCGCCGCTGGACCTGGACCGCGAGACGGCGCTGGAGACGGATGTCCGGTCCTGGCTGGCCTTCGCGGTGCAGAAGATCGCCGAACTGGCCGTGCTGGCGCGCGCGTTGAACGAGGGCGAGGCCACCGTGCGCGAGGCGCTGGATGCGTCATCCGCCGCCGTCGCGTCGCGCCGGACCTCGCCGCGTATCAACGATCCTGTCGTCCAGGCGCGGCTGGCCGCGGAAGGGCCGACCGCGGCCCATCGTGCATCGGCCTTTCCCGTCCGCCGGGCGGCGCAGCGCGCGCGGCTGAAGCTGCCCGCCTATCCCACCACCACGATCGGGTCCTTCCCGCAGACCCCGGAAATCCGCCAGGCCCGCGCCGCCCATGCCAGGGGCGAGATGCCGCGCGCGGACTACGAGGCCTTCCTGCATGCCGAGATCGCCCGCGCCGTCGCCTGGCAGGAGGAGGCCGGACTGGACGTGCTGGTCCATGGCGAATTCGAACGCAACGACATGGTGCAGTATTTCGGCGAACGGCTGTCGGGCTTCGCCTTCACCCGTCATGCCTGGGTCCAGTCCTATGGATCGCGCTATGTCCGGCCGCCGATCATCTATGGGGACGTGTCGCGGCCCGAGGCGATGACCGTGGCATGGTGGCGCCATGCCCAGTCGCTGACCGCCCGCCCGATGAAGGGCATGCTGACCGGTCCGGTCACGATCCTGAACTGGTCCTTCGTCCGCGACGACCAGCCGCGCGAGACCACGTGCCGCCAGATCGCCTACGCCATCCGGGACGAGGTCGTGGACCTGGAACGGGCGGGCGCCGCCATCATCCAGATCGACGAGGCCGCGCTGCGCGAGGGGCTGCCGTTGCGGCGGGGGGAATGGCAGGCCTATCTGGACTGGGCGGTGGCTTGCTTCCGCATCGCCGCGTCCGGGGTGGCGGATGTGACGCAGATCCATACCCACATGTGCTATTCCGAGTTCAATGACATCATCGCCGCCATCGGGGCGATGGATGCCGATGTCATCTCGATCGAGACGGCACGCTCGAAGATGGAACTGCTCGATGCCTTCGTCGGGCATCGCTATCCGGCCGAAATCGGACCCGGCGTCTACGACATCCATTCCCCGCGCGTACCCACGGTGGCCGAAATGACGGCGCTGCTGGCGGCGGCGGCCGCGCGGATCGATGCCGACCAGATCTGGGTGAATCCCGATTGCGGTCTCAAGACCCGGAAATGGCCCGAGGTCCGCGCGGCGATCGCCGGGATGGTGGAGGCCGCGCGCCGGATGCGGGCGGGCGACGCGACCGGCTGACCCCGGCCTGTTGCGTCCGGACGCGGAACGATGTTGGTTGGGCGAATCCGCGTGCGATTCGCACCCACCCCCGCCCGACTGCCGGAGAAGCCCAGACGTGTCACCCCACCTGAATCGCGCCCTTGGCCCCTGGCAACTGATGTTCACGGGGCTGAGCGCCATGATCGGGTCGGGCTGGCTGTTCGGGGCCCAGCGCGCGGCCGCGACGGCGGGGCCGGCGGCCAGCCTGGCCTGGCTGCTGGGCGCGGTCATCGCGCTGGCGATCGCGGGCGTGGCCACCGAACTGGGGGGCATGTTCCCGGTGGCGGGCGGCATGGTGCGCTACGCCAACCTGACCCACGGTCCGCTGGTCGGCTTCATGGCCGCCAGCGCGAACTGGCTGTCGATCGTCAGCGTCGTACCGGTCGAGGCCGAGGCGTCGGTGCAGTATATGAGTTCCTGGTCCTTTCCCTGGGCGCGGGGGCTGTATCATGACGGCGTGCTGACGCCGCCGGGCCTGATGGCGGCGGCGGTGCTGGTGGTGGTCTATTTCCTGCTGAATTTCTGGAGCGTGCGGTTCTTCGCGCGCTTCAACGCCATGATCACGGTCTTCAAGCTGGTGGTGCCGGCCGCCACCGCGCTGGCGCTGATGGCCAGCAGCTTCCGTGCCGGCAACCTGGTGGGCGATGGTGCCGGCGGGTTCATGCCCTATGGCCTGTCGGGCATCCTGACGGCGGTTTCGACCTCGGGCATCGTCTTCGCCTTCAACGGGTTCCAGAGCCCGCTGAACCTGGCGGGGGAGGCGCGCAATCCCGCGCGCAGCATCCCCTTCGCCGTGCTGGGATCGGTCGTGCTGGCGACCGTGATCTACCTGCTGCTGCAATGCGCCTACCTGGGCGCCGTGCGGCCGGGGGCGGGGGGATGGGCCGGCCTGTCCTTTTCCTCGCCCTTCGCGCAGCTTGCCATCGCCTTCAACCTCAACTGGCTGGCGATGCTGCTGTATTTCGATGCCTTCCTCGCCCCCAGCGGCGCCGGGGCGACCCATCTGGCCAGCAGCACGCGCATGACGCTGGGCATGCAGCGCAACGGCACGATGCCCGACCTGCTGGGGCGCATCCATCCGCTCTACGGCGTGCCGCGCCCGGCGCTGTGGTTCAACCTGGGCGTGGCGTTCATCTTCCTGTTCTGCTTTCGCGGGTGGGGTATCCTGGCCTCGGTCATTTCGGTCTGTACCGTGATTTCCTACATGATGCTGCCGATCGCGGCCCTGGCGCTGCGGCGGACGCTGCCGGATCGTCTCCGGCCGGTGCGGGTGCCGGCCATGCGGGTGGTGGGCGCGCTGGCCTTCATGTTTTCCTCGCTGCTGCTCTATTGGGCGCGATGGCCGCTCAGCGGCGACATCATCCTGCTGATGCTGATGTTCCTGCCGCTCTATGCCTGGTTCCGCCGGCATGACGGGTGGGCGCGGCACCGTGCGGCCTTCCGCCATGCGGTCTGGTTCATGGCCTACCTGCCGACCATCGCGGCGCTGTCCTATGGCGGCAGTACGGCGTTCGGCGGGCGGGGCTGGATTCCCTATGGCTGGGACCTTGCGGTGGTGGCGGTCGTTTCTCTGCTGTTCTGCGAATGGGGGGTGCGCAGCGCCGTGCCCGTCCCAGACGTCTCGGTAATGGACGCGCAGGACGACGTGCCGGCCATGGAAGGGCACTGAGAAACGTATTTCGTTCCCTCAAACTATTGTGCGAGACAGGCGCCGCGCGCCCCCTTGTTCCGTCTTGTGGGCCCACCAACTCAGGTCTCGTTCATCAGCGAACGGAGGACGTCATGTCAAACGTTACAACGGACAAGATCAGCGAGACGCACGAGCTTATCTCCTCGGACAAGGTGGAGGGCACGGCGGTCTATTCCCGGGGCGGCGACCGGCTGGGCACCGTCAATCATTTCATGGTGGACAAGCGCACCGGTCATGTCGCCTACGCCGTGATGAGCTTTGGCGGATTCCTCGGGATCGGGAACAGCTACCACCCGCTGCCGTGGAAGACCCTGACCTACGATCCCGACCTCAGCGGCTATGTGGTCGACCTGACGCGGGAACAGCTCCAGGGCGCGCCGGCCTATACCGACGACACGATGCCGAACTGGGGGGACGAGATGTATGGCCACCAGATCGACGAGTATTACGATCGGTCGCTGGGCCGCTGAGCCGCATCATCATATATCGCGTCGTCATATGAAGACAGCCTGAGAATAAAAATGCCGGAATGGGGGATCGGGCCTACCTGGTCGCCCATTTCGGTCCCCGGCATTGGGCGACAGCCCGCCGGATAGACAGATGACCCGGATCGCCGTTAGTATCGGGGCCATGCTCATCCTCTCCATTTTTACAATATGTTTCGCCGGCGGTCCGCTTCCGGTCGATCTACAATCGTATTACTTCGCGTCACTGGCCCTGCTTGTGGCGCTATGCGGCGGGACCGCGATCGTCGCCAGGGTTGCGTCGCACCTTCGATGAGGACGATCTTCGGCTGCATCATCGCTGAACACAGCCTGTCCCTGGTGATCGCCGCCGGGCTGCTCTGCGGCCTGGGGTCCTGGGTGACGGCGCGGCTGTTCTTCCGCACGCTCGATACGACCGGGCTGCAGAAGTATGGCTGGCACTTCCTGACGGCCCTGACCGCGGCGGTGTCGATCTGGTGTACCCACTTCATCGCCATGCTTGGATTTCATCCTGGCGTTCCCGTGGGGTTCGATCCGGTCCTGACCATCGTATCCCTGCTGATCGCGGTCATCGGCAGCACGGCCGGCTTCGTCCTGGCCGGAAACCGCGGGACGGGGCTGGCGCCCGCATTGGGCGGTGGGATCGTCGGCCTGTCGATTGCCGCCATGCACTATACCGGGATGACGGCCTATCGCGTGCAGGGCGTCATGTCGTGGGACAGGCGTCTTCTCGTCGTATCCATCGTGCTTGCCGTCGGCCTGTCGGCGGTGGCACTGCAGGTCGCCGCGCGGCGGGGCCGGCAGGCCCGCAACCTGATGGCCGGCCTGCTGGTGCTGGCGACCATCGGGCTGCATTTCACCGGCATGGCCGCGCTGCGCATCACGCCCGCGCCCATCGACGGGTCGTTCGCCAATCCCGAGGCATTGCATGCCCTGGCATTGGCGATCACCGCTACGGCGCTGGTCATCGTCGGCGCCGGGCTGGCGAGTTACCTGATCGACGACAGCGTCCGGGCCGAAACCGTGGAGCGACTGCATCATATAGCGATGAACGACACGCTGACCGGCCTTCCGAACCGCGCCAGCTTCAACGACCGTCTCGATTCCGAGATCGCGTTGGCACGGGAGAATAAGGGCACGTTCGCCTTTATCGGCATCGATCTCAATCGCTTCAAGGAAATCAACGATCTGCGCGGTCATGCGGCGGGGGACGAGGTGCTGCGCATCCTCGGCCGGCGCCTCAAGGGATTACTGCGCGACGGCGAGTTCGTCGCCCGGACCGGCGGTGACGAGTTCGCGGCCCTGTATCGCATGGGGGACAGGCGGGACCTTTCCGACTTTCTCGGACGCCTGGAACGCGCCCTGTTCAAGCCCCTGCGGCTTGATGGATTCGAGGTCCAGTCAGGCGGCAGCCTGGGCGTGGCCATCTGGCCCGACGACACCGCCGACAAGGAAATGCTGGCGAACAACGCCGACCTGGCCATGTATCGCGCCAAGGCCGATCCGATCCGGAAGATCTGCTTCTACAAGCCCGAGATGGACGAGGCCCTTCGCGCCCGTCGCATCCTCGCCGCCGACCTGCGCGACGCGCTGGCGCGCGACCAGCTCTCGCTGCACTACCAGGTCCAGACGTCGATCGCGACCGGCCGGATTCGTGGCTACGAGGCCCTGCTGCGCTGGGAGCACCCGCAGATCGGTTCGATCTCGCCGGCCGAGTTCATCCCCCTTGCGGAAGAAAACGGCCTGATCCTTCCGATCGGCGAATGGGTCCTGCGAACCGCCTGCCGGGAAGCCGCGTCGTGGGAGCCGCCCTACAAGATCGCGGTGAATCTCTCGGCGGTGCAGTTCGTGCATGCCGATCTGGCGAAGCTGGTCCGGACCGTGCTGGCCGAAACGGGGCTGTCGCCCGAACGGCTGGAACTGGAACTGACCGAAACGACGATCTTCGCGGACCAGAAGCGTGCGTTGCACGTGCTGCGCGAAATCAAGGCGCTGGGGGTCACCATCGCGCTCGACGATTTCGGAACGGGGTATTCCTCGCTCGATACCCTTCGTGCCTTTTCCTTCGACCGGATCAAGATCGACCGTTCGTTCTGCTGCGCGGCGGCGGCCAATCCGCAGACGCTGGCCATCATCCGGGCCGTGCTCGGCCTCGGCAAATCCTTCGGCATTCCCGTGCTCGCCGAGGGAATCGAGACGTATGACCAGCTTTCCATGCTGAACAGCGAAGGGTGCGACGAGGCCCAGGGCTTCCTGCTTGGCCGGCCGGCCCCGCTCGGGCAGATCGTCGGAAGCGGGCAGATCACGCTGACCCGCGAAAGCCGAACCCTCCGCGACGGGAACGGGGCGTCCGCCCGTGCCGAATTCGCCCGCTGACGCCACCACCGACCAAGCCATGCCCATGAGCGGCGGCGTGAGGACCTGATGAATCCGAAATCGATCTGCGCCGGAATTGCGACGTTCCTGTCGGTGCGCACCGGTAACCCCGAACTGCTGAAGGCGCAATTCGCGGCGCTCTCGCGCCTTATCCCGCTGATGTATTTCATCCTGGTGGCCGATGCCTGGGTCCTGGCCGGGACCTTCATCCATCGGGCGCCGCTGTGGCTGACCCTGTATGCGTCCCTGCTGCTGACCGCCATATGCCTGTCGCGCCTGGTCGTGTGGTGGAAGAAGAGAAACGTCGCGTTGACGGTGGAAACGGCCTTCGCGGAACTGCGACGCGCCAATCGCGTGGCCGCGGCCCTGACGGTGGTCTTTCCGGCCTGGGCATTCGCGCTGTTTTCCTATGGCGACGCGCTGGAACAGAGCCACGTCGCGTTCTTCCTGGTGATTTCCATCCTGGGCACGATGTTCTGCCTGATCCACCTGCGCTCGGCCGCCCTGATCGTCGCCGCTGTCGCCGGGAGCGCCTTCGTGGTCTTCTTCGCTTCGACGGGACAGCCCGTGTTCATCGGCATGGCGGTCAACGTCGTGTTCGTGATCGGGGCCTCGGTGGTCGTGGTGCTGATCCAGAACCGCGACTTCGTCCGCATGGTCAACGCGTCGATCGCGGCACGGTCCAAGGAACAGGCGCAGAACCGGCTGCTGCGCATGATCGACGACATGCCGGTCGCGGTGATGACGGTCGAACCCGATACGCTGAAGATCAATTACGTCAACGAGACCTCGAAACGCCTGGTCCGGCGGATCGAGCACCTGCTGCCGATCAAGGCCGACGACCTGCCGGGCACCTGTATCGACGTCTTTCACAGGCACCCGCAACACCAGCGCCGGATTCTGGGCGACCCCGCGAACCTTCCGCACAACGCCCGCATCAGCCTCGGTCCCGAGGTCATCGACCTGAAGGTTTCCGCCGTCACGGACACGGACGGGACGTATATCGGCCCCATGCTGACCTGGGCGCTCGTGACCAAGGAGGCGGAGTCCGAACGGCGCATCTTCCAGATGGCCCATTACGACATCCTGACCGGGCTTCCGAACCGCATCACGTTCCACGAGGAACTGGACAAGCGCCTGGGCACGCCCGGGAACCGGGTCGGACTGCTGTTCGTGGATCTGGACGGCTTCAAGCTGGTGAATGATACAAGGGGGCATCGGATCGGCGATATCCTGCTCACCCAGGTGGCAAGCCGCCTGCGCGCGACGTGCAACAGCCCGGCGACCGTCGTCGGACGGCTGGGAGGGGACGAGTTCGCCGTCCTCGTTCCGCACGACAACGCGGAAGAGGCCGCGTTGCTGGCCGCGCGTGTCGTCGCCTTCCTGAGCGAGCCCTATGACCTCGATTACGACCGGAGCATCCAGATCACCGCGTCCGTCGGCATCGCCCTGGCGCCGCTCCATGGCGAGGACGGGGAAACGCTGCTGAGCCGGGCTGATATCGCCCTCCATGTGGCCAAGACCGCCGGAAAGGGAGAGTTCCGGATGTTCCAGCCCGAGATGGAGGCCCGCATCCAGGAGCGTATGCGCCTGGAAGCCAGGCTGCAGGCTACGCTGAAAAGCGAGGAGGGGCTGTTCGTCTTCTACCAGTCGATCATCGGCATCGACAGCGGCACCGTGACGGCCCGCGAAGCCCTGGTGCGGTGGTACCATCCCGAGCGCGGCTGGATTTCGCCCGGCGAGTTCGTGCCGGTGGCCGAGCAAAGCGGCCTGATCGACCAGCTCGGCGGTTTCGTGCTGAATACGGCCTGCCGCGACGCGGCCCGCTGGACCGATGGCGCGCGCGTCGCGGTGAATATTTCCGCCAGCCAGATCGGCAAGGGAACGCTCGTCCCGTCCATCCTCGCAGCCCTGGAGGCCTCCGGCCTGCCGCCCGAGCGGCTGGAAATCGAGGTGACCGAAACGGCCCTTCTCTACGACGAACGGGATACGACCGCCGAACTGCAGCAATTGCGGAAGCTGGGCGTCCGGGTGGCGCTCGACGATTTCGGGACGGGCTATTCCTCGCTGGCCCATCTGCGGGCCTTCCCGTTCGACAAGATCAAGATCGACGGTTCGTTCGTGCGCGATGCCGTCGACCGGCCCGATTGCGCCGCCGTGGTGCAGGTGGTGGCCAGCCTGGGCAAGCGTCTGGGCGTGACCACGGTCGCCGAGGGTGTCGAGACCCAGGCCCATCTCGACCGGGTCCGCGAGGAAGGCTGCACCGAGGTCCAGGGCTACCTTTTCGGCCGGCTCAAGCCGGACGAACGGGACGCCCCGCTGGTCGAGGAACTGAACCGGCGGGCGCGCGAAGCCGCGACGGCCTGACCCGGACGATCCCGCGCCAGAAAGACGAGGAACCTCCGCCGTCGGTTGAACCGTTATGCCCGATATCGTCCCCATTCCGGGGGCCGGGTGTATGGGTTCTTCCACGGAGATGCATGTGACGCAGCAGCCCGGTCCGACCGATGCCGATCGTGGCCGGCGCTTTTGGCAGACACGCAATTTCATCCTGTTTTTCGTTGCCACCAGTGCCTCGACGCTGGGATCGGCCATGGTATCGGTCGCGTTGACGTTCGCGGTGCTGTCGCACGGGCATTCGGCATCGATCCTGGGCCTGGTCCTGGCCGCGCAGGCGGCCCCGGTCGTGGTGCTGATGGTTCCGGCGGGGGCGATCGCGGACCGGTGGGTGCGGCGGTCCCTGATGGTGGGCGCGGACCTGCTGCGCTGTGCCAGCCAGGGTCTGACCGCGATCCTGATGGCGGGTGCCCATCCCTCGGTCGCCGTGCTGATCGGCCTGGTCACGCTGGTCGGGGTCGGCAACGCATTCTACGGCCCCGCGGAAAGCGGCCTGATTCCGGTTCTGGCGCGGCCCGAGGATCTGCGCCGCGTCAACAGCCTGCTCAGTCTTTCCGGCTCGATCACCGCGATACTGGGGCCGTCGCTGGGCGGCATGCTGGTTGCGATCGGCAGCGCACCGATCGCGATTGGCTGCGACGCGGTGACCTATGCCATCAGCGCCATCTGCCTGACGGCGATGCGTACCCTGCGCCCGGCGCGCCGGGCGACCGCACCGTTCCAGACCCAGTTGCTGGCCGGCCTGCGCGAGTTCCATCAGCGGCGATGGCTGATCCTTATGACGGCGCAATACGGGTTCCTGAATCTGGCGGCGTTCGCGCCGTTCCTGATCCTCGGCCCCGTCTCGCTGGCCCATGTGGTGCGTGGCGCCCAGTCCTGGGGCATCATTTCCTCGGCCATCGGCATCGGCGGCATTTTCGGTGGGGGCGTCAGCCTGTTCTGGCATGTTTCCCGTCCGCTGGTGCTTTATGAAACGGCGGCTGCCGTCCTGGTGATTCCGCTGGTCCTGCTGGCCGCGCAGGCGTCGGTTCCCTACCTGGCCCTGGGCGGCGTCGCCTTTGGCGCGGGGATCGTGATCCTGAACCTGGTCGCGCAGACCACCATTCAACGGCAGGTGCCCGAGGAGGCGTTATCGCGGATCAACGCCCTGTTCGGCCTGGTCGCGCAAGGCCTGACACCGCTGAGCTACGCCATGTGCGGCTTCCTGGCCCGTGCGGTCGGCATAAAGCCTGTTCTGGCGGCCAGCAGCGTCGTGGTCGGGGTCAGCGTCGTGGTCCTGCTGATGCGCAGGGAAACCTGGGACCTGCGGGATGCGCCGGCCGTCGCCGACGGCC
The DNA here is from genome assembly GCF_000067045.1 of Gluconacetobacter diazotrophicus PA1 5. Lineage (NCBI taxonomy): Bacteria > Pseudomonadati > Pseudomonadota > Alphaproteobacteria > Acetobacterales > Acetobacteraceae > Gluconacetobacter > Gluconacetobacter diazotrophicus. The sequence continues at coordinate 2,657,578 of NC_010125.1, read as the reverse complement.
GAAGTCAGGATAAGGGGGGCAGGACAAGGGGTCAGGATAACCGGTCCAGCCGGTAGCCGTCATGGTACGCGGTGACGGTCATGGCCAGCCCCCGGTCGCGGCAGCGCGCGACGAAGAGGGTGGCGGCGTCATCGCCGCTGCACGGCGTGTCGGTCGGGCCCGTCCAGTTGGCCAGCACGATCGGACCGCCGGGCCGCCGCACGGCGAGAACCCGGTCCGCCAGGCGGCGGATGTCGGCCGGCGAGAGGAAATAGAGCAGCTCCGATATCACCACCAGATCGCAGGAGCCCGGACGCAGGGCCGGAAATTCCGCCGGCAGGAAGGCGCGGTGAAAGGTGATCCGGTTGCAGTCCGCGCAATGGCGTCGGGCGTGGTCCAGGGCCGTGGCGGCCGTGTCCACCGCGACCAGGCGGTCGCATCGTGCGGCAAGGGCGCGGCTCATGATCCCGATCGCGCACCCCAGTTCCAGCGCCAGCCCGAACGGGCCGCGTCCCACATGATCGAGCGTCGTGGCGTATTTCCGCCGCTCGTAGGCCGATGTCGTCACGCGCCAGGGGTCGGGATCGGCCCGGTACAGATCCTCGAACAGGGCCGTGGGCCAGGTTTCGACCGTCGCCGGCTTACGCGACCGAACGTCCATGCCCCATCTCCATGACAAGATCGTCGATCATGGCCTGCGCCATGGCGTGTTGCTCGGCCAGATCGCGTCGCAGCACCCGCCGCCGGTGCAGCGACGGGCTGCATCGTTCCAGGCTTTCCCATGCCGCGCCGAAGGTGTGTCCGGCCAAGGGGCGTGCGAGGGCGTCGGCCGGAATGCGCAGCATGTCCGCAAGCTGCCGCGCCGTATCGGCACGGTCCCGGCCGCATACCGACAGGTCGCGCAGCCTGCGCAGGGCCGCCCGGGCCATGGCACGGCGCAGGCAGTCCGCCGTCGGTTCCAGCGCGTCGTCCAGTTGGGTGTCCTGGCGGATCACGTGCCGGGCCATCGTATCCGCCATACCGCCCCTTGCGCGGCCCGCCAGGCGGCCGGAAACGGTGACGGTCACGCCGGGGGCGTGGCGGATCGGCGCGTCGATCCGGCGCAGGGCCGCCATGAAGCCGCGATCCTCGCCCAGCGGCTGGGGCGGAATGCCGCCCGCCCGGCGCCAGGCCCGCACCGTGACGGCGATGCTGGCACCCGAATGTTCGGTATGACGCGGCCAGGGATCATGGGGGTCGGGATCGAGCAGGTGATAGAGCCTGTCCAGCAGGGTGCCATAGGCGATTTCCTCGGCCTCCTGCCGGTGAAGGTATGCCGGTATGGCGCGTGCCTCCTCGGGGTCGATCTCGGCGCGGCCGCAGACGACATCCACACCGGTATCGAAGGCCGCGAAGGTCTGGCTGATCCAGTCCGGGGCGACGACCCCGTCGGCATCCGTCGTCAGCAGGATGCCGTCCGGCCCCGCGATGCGGCCCGCGATCTCCATGGCTTCCCGCCGCGCGGTGCCGACATGGGCGACGGCCGGGGAAAAGATGCGATGGGCGACGGTCAATCCGAAGGGCAGCACGGGGGCCAGGTCGTCCACGCGCGCCGCCGTCCGGTCCGTGCAGTTGTTCAGAAGCAGGACGACATGATCGACCGTCCGCCCCGTCTGCGCGGCCAGGCCGTACAGGCAGGGCGCGATGCGGTCCTCTTCGTCCCGGACCGGTATCGCCACGACGACGGGGCAAGCAGCCGACGCGCTGGACACGACAGGCTCCGCATTCGATCGACCCCTCATGCCATCATAACACGGGGCGGGGCAGGGGGTTGCGCCGTGCCCGTGGCGGGACCGGCATCCTTTTTCGGCACGATGCGTTTGAATCTGTCGGGCAGACTGTCCTGCGGATGGTTCCGTCCTGCCTTGCGCCATCATCTGCCGTATCGGAGGACGATTCAATGAGACTGATATTACTTGTGATTGTCGTATTGTTGCTGATCGGGGCCCTGCCGACATGGCCATATAGCGGCGGGTGGGGATACTATCCGGCGGGCGGCCTGGGGCTGATCCTGCTGATCCTCGTGATTCTGGCCGTCATGGGCAATATCTGACCCTGCCCCTACAGGTCCGGCATCAGGAATGTCTCGAAGGCGGTCTCGAACGCCGACAGAAGGTCCGGGGGCAATTGAAAGCCCTGCGGATCGTCGGTGATCAGACCGCCGTACTGGCTGCGATGGGCAAGGATGGCCTGTCGCTTGGCATCGCGATAGGCGCTGATGTCCAGGCGCATTCCGGTGGCCTCCGTGCAGTCCAGTTCGGTATCCGGGGCGATGGTCCAGCCCCATACCGGATAAGCCAGCAGCGCGATGCCCAGGCGCCGGTACAGGGCTACGCCCATTTTCCAGGTGGCTTCATGATCGCAATGCGGGTCGTGGCGCCACGGGGCCAGGATCGTCGTGCAGCCCTGCTGCCGCGCGATGTCGGCCAGGCGGTCCAGCGCGGCGTCGAAGGCGGGCCCGTCATGGGGGGCCGCCGCGTCCGGCAGGCCGAGAAAGGTCAACCATTCCGCATCCAGCCCCAGTCGCCGCGCGGCCTCCGTGGCCTCGGCCTCGCGCAGGCGTTTCAGGCGCGGCGCGGGCCATGCGCGGGATGCGGGATGCGAGGCGGCGCCGTCGGTGATGATGACGACGGCCGGCGGCCGGCCGGCGGCACAGCACGCGGCGATCAGGCCGCCGCAGCCCAGGCTTTCGTCATCGGGATGCGGTGCCAGGATCAGCGCCCGGCCCGGCACGATGTCCGCCAGTTTCCTGACAGGCAGGCCGCGGAATGCGTGCTGCAGGCGGCCGGCCTTCATGACGGATATCCGGGTTCCGTGCTTTCGGGTTGTGGCGGGTCGCGGCCCGTGAACCATCCGGCTGCTTCGACCAGCGTCTCGTCGGGGGCCGGTTGCCGCAGATAGGTTGCCAGGTCGCGCAGGACGCGCTCGACGGGATTGGTCTGCACGAAAGCCGACAGCCCCAGGCCGCGCTGCACCCGTTCGATGATGTGCAGGGCCGCGTGTTCCACGGCCAGGCGCGCCAGGTTGACCGTCTGCGCGACGTCGCCGGGGTCCATGTCCGGCTCGCCGGCGGCCAGTGCCGCGCGGCGCGTCCAGAAGAAGGCGGTTTCGCGGGCTATCAGGGCTTCGCCGATGCGGGTCCGCTGATGCGGATCGCCGTCGCGGGACCGGGCCACGAGCTGCTGCCGCAACAGGTCCACCAGCCGGTCCATCCCGCCCAGCGCCACGGCCATGCCGCGCCACGCACCGGCGGAAAATTCGGGCTGTCGCAGATAGTCGCCGGCCTGCCCGATCAGCGATGCGGTGGATAGCGTCAGGCCGTCAAGGTCGCACCGGCCGGTTTCGGCGCCCCGCATGCCCGTCAGGCCGCCGATGGACGGCACGGCCCGCCGGTCCGCGCCCAACGGGACCAGGATCATGCGGGATACCCCTTCCGGGTCGGTCGCGGTGATCAGCGGGTGGGTGACATGCAGCGCGCCGGAGGTGAAGGATTTTCCGCCCGTCAGGCTGACCCGGTCCCGGTCCACGGTCATGCGGACGGGGACCGGCCCGTCGGACGCCCATACGCCCAGCAGTGCGCCGGCATGGATGGCGGTGGCCAGGCGCCGCGTCTGTTCCGGTCCGCCATACCGCGTGACCAGCCGGACGGCGTTCACGTGGCCCTCCAGCAGCCGGCCCAGGGCCAGGCTGGCCCGTCCGGTCAGGCGCAGCAGATGCAGCAGGGCCGGTTCGCCCCCTGCCTCGGTCCCCATCCCTGTCCACCAGACGACCGGGGCAGAGGCAGGGCCGTCACGCCGAGGCGCGCCAGGGTCGCCATTCCTTCGCCGGGGAACGCGGCGGCCGGGTCGTTGGCCGATGCTTCGGCCTCCAGACAGTCCAGGACGGCTTCCAGGCGGGAGAAGGAAAATGTCGGTTCGCTGATCAAGCCTTCGTGCATGGGGACCCCTCCGGGCGTCGGCGCCCTGGCGGGCCGGGACGAGTTGCCTGTCATGGAACCGCTTTTTGCGGTTCCGGTTCCGGCCCAGCAATCGAATCCGGCGCAGGAACTCATGCCCCGACACGTCGTTGACTCCATCCCGGACTGGTCAGTCCGGGACATTTTCCTCGTGAAAAATCCTGATAGGAATTGAGGAAAGACAGAGATCTGCCGATATCGAGGCGATCTCCTGGAGGACCGAAATCATGGCTTACATCATCAAGGCAATCGAAGGCGAACTCGCCTTCGTCCTGGCGCAGGCTGACAAAAGCGGTGGCAGCGGGGCCAAGCACAATCCCGGCAACTTTGCCAATAATCCCCAAAAAGCGTCCGAGGCAGGACACAAGGGCGGCCAGCACAGTTCGGGAAGTTCCGCACGCGAGTCGGACAAATCGTCCGAGACCGGACATAAGGGCGGAACCCAGCACAATGCGGGAAATTTCGCCGAAGATCCGGAACGGGCGGCGGAAGCCGGCCGGAAGGATGGGCAGCACAGCCACGGCAAGACCTGACATCCGGCAAGGGCGGGACCAAAAGGGTCCCGCCCGCGCGTTAATCTCGCGTACTGGTGATCTCGCAAGGAACCCTTCCGATGGCGTCAAGTTACCGTCGCCCGGCGTCAAGGGGATTACCAAATGGGCAGGACACATTTCCCAGGCCGGGGATTCGGAACATTCTGGCATGGAATGGCTCTATCGGGTCTCGAAAGGGCATGCCTTGCTTCGTTCGCGTCCCGAGGCCATGACGTGACGCTGTTTTCCTTCGGACCCCTTGCCGATCTTCCGGATGGAGTCAGGAACGCCGGCGCCCAATCGATCGTATCGCCTGAACTGTCCTCGCGTTTCTATTATGACGGTGCGCCGCATATGGGACATTTTTCGGATATTTTTCGCTACCGCATGATGAAGACGGGCTTGGCCTAGGTCGACATGGACGTCCTGATGATGTCGGACGACAAGATATTCGACAAGCCGGCCATCGTTCCGCTGGAGGACGACAGGACCATCAACGGTGCGATTCTTTATATCGAAAATGTTCCGATATTGGAACATCTTATAGATGAAACGATGAAGAGCATGGACCGGACGCTGAGATGGGGAGAAACTGGTCCATTGCTTCTGACGCGCATTCTGTTCGAGCAGATGAACCCGTCGGGGTTCACGGACATGGCCGTGTTCTATCCCATTCCCCATTACGATATCTACAAGGTATTGCTGCCGGAATTCCGGGACGAATGCGCCGAGGCCTGCCGGGACGCCATCACGATCCATTTGTTCAATAATGCCATCGTCAGGATGGGATATTGGAAAGACATGGCGCCCCCCATAGGGTCGTTCCTGCATGAAAAGCTGGGCGAAGGCGACCTTCTGAGGTATTTCGACGAGACCTATCCCGTGCAGGTCATGAGGAATATGCTGGATAATTTCCGGCTTCGCATGAGCGGGCAGGCGCTCGGCATCAAGAGCATTGTCCGGGAATTCGTGCCGAGCCTGATGCGGACGTACAGGCATTATCATCCGAAACAAAATTGAGGGGCTGTTTCCGAAGCGCCGCTTGCGGCGATCCCGCGGCGTTTTGAAACAGCCGCTGAGCACCGATCGGCGGAGGGAGACGGGCGATGCGCGGAAAACGGACGAAGAAGCGGGATGCCGGCGGACAACGCTGGTCGGCCGACGTCAACCGGACGAGCGATGCGCTGGACCTGGAGCCGGATATCTTCACATCCGGCGATCCGCATCATATCGCGGAATCCCTGAAACATTCGGCCGAGGCCAGCACCCGTCGCAAGACAGACCCATTTCGCTCGGCCATGTCCATGCTGGTCTTCTACATCAACCGGGCGGGCAGGGCGCTTCCAGCGCCGCGCCGCCGGATCCTGGAACGCGCGAAGGACGAATTGCGCCGGGTCTTCGGGCGGCCATCCTGACTGCCCGAAGACCATCCCGGACGGGCGTCAGCCTCTCGTCTCAATGTGTCTCATGCCGGCGGCGGGTTTCGGCGGCTTTCTGTGCAGAAGCCGACCGGGCCGAGTCCGAGCGGCTGGCCGACGCGGCGCCGCCGGTCCGTCCGCCCTTGCGTGACGGTTCATGCGATACCGCATGCCCGCGTCCCGAGCCGCTCTTCTTGCCGCCGCCGGTTTCCTTGTTCACGGTCGCCCAGGCCCGGCGTTCGGCTTCCTTCTCGCCGACGCCGCGATCCTCGTAGCCTTCGGCGATATGGTCGGCCTGTCGCTTCTGCTTGTCGGTATAGGTGGATTTGTCCCCGCGTGGCATGGCACATGCTCCCTGCTTGAGCGGCCCGTCCGTCCGACGTTGCGTCTTGCGGCGAGATTGCAAGGGGTCTTAGAAATACCGTTCATAGATTGTGATGACGTCGCCGGGCTGCAGCATGGAATCGCGCTTCACCCGTCCCTCGACCGCATGGCCCCCCGGGTCGCTGCGCACGTCGCCCGCGTAATCGGTGATCGCGCGATAGGTGTATCCGCCGGCGAGCGCCACGGCGCTGAGGGTGGTCATGCCGGGCATGTAGGGATACTGGCCCGGATGCGCGACTTCGCCCAGCACAAAGATGGGACGATACTGTACGATCTCGACCGACACGCTGGGGTGCGTCAGGATGCCGCTGCTGCTCAGCCGCCCTGCGATCGTGGACGCCAGGTCATGCGTCGTCAGCCCGGCGGCGGCGACCGAGCCGATCAGCGGAAAGGCGATCTGCCCGTTATCCCCAACGGTAAACGTATTGCTGAGCTGCAGGTCGTTATAGGTCAGGACCCGCAACTGGTCGCCCGCCCCCAGGCGATAGGCCGTGCTGGCCGGCGGCGGCAGCGGGGCCAGGTCGCTGCCCGGGGCACAGCCGCCCAGGACGGACAGCGCCACCACCAGCATTCCGGCACCCAGACGTGTGCGATGGGGCCGTGCGCGATGGGGGTGCGCGCGACGGCGGATCGCGGGGCGGCAGTCCGTGTGGGGCGGGCGGTGCGTCGGCGCGGTCATCATTATCCTCCGGTCATGGCACGGGTCATTCGGCGAAGCTGACCCCGAGTGCGATATAATTGCTGGCGAAAGTCGATCTCTGGTCGGCAAAGAGCGGGTCGGGCGCAGCACCCCCGTGGGCGTAGTCGTTGACGTGGCTGTAGGACAGGCTGGCCGTGACCGTGCGGTTGACCTTCCAGTTCGCGGAAACACCGAACTTGAACAGGGTCTGCGTGCGGGACCGGGTTCCCTGGACGGTCTGCCCGGTCTGGCTCATGCCGCCCTCGGCATAGCCGCGCAGGAAGATATTCCGCCGCAATTCGTGATCGACCTGGATGCGCCCGTCCGTCACCGTCTGGTTGCGCGCGAAGGGCGAGGCAGGGTCCAGGATCCGGCGATAGAAGAAGATGCTGACCGTATCCAGCCGCGTCGGCGTCCAGATCGTATCGATCTCGAAGGTGGGGGTGGTGACGGACGGCGCCGCGCTGCGGGTGAAATGGCGCGTCTCGCCCCCCGCCAGCAGCCGGTAGCGGACGGGCGAATCCGTATTCAGGTCCAGGCCCGCGAAGGCCGCGCCATCGACGTAGTCGTTGGGGGTGCCGCCCGGGGTCGTGACGAATTGCGCCGTCGATCCGCGCAGGATCATGACCGCCGCATTGCCGGTGGATATTTCGAAGCGCGAGGTCAGCGATCCGGTCTCCAGCCGATGGCTCAGGCTGTCGTAGTTGGTATCGAATCCCCCGCCCGTGGCCCGGCCGAATGAATAGTTCTCGAAGATCGCGGACGGAATCAGGCTGAATCGGCCGAACAGCTTGGTATAGGTCAGGCGCACATCGTCGGCGGCGTAGGGGACCGGGCGCGATACGCCGAAATTGCCCAGGTCCATCGACGACAGATGCAGCAGGTAGTGCGTATATCCCAGCGACAGCGTGTCGTTTCCCAGGTTCAGCAACCCGCCCGCCCCCGTCGCCCAGTTTGTGTAGTTGGCGACCGGGATCTGGGGAAAGCGGCGGTCGCTGACGTTGGCGAAGATGCCCAGCGCGTGGCGGGACCAGTTCGAATTGATCTTCAGGCCGCCATCCATTTCGAATTCCGCGCTCTGGGTATGCGGGGTCGCCAGCGTATTGGTGTTGTACCCGGCGTTGAGCGCGGCGGAGGGACGCACGATGAAGCTGCCCAGCGGAATTCCCGTCGGCTGCTGGCCCAGCAACTGGCGCATGACGACGGAATCGGCCTGGTCGGACGATGCGTAGCCCGGCAGGTCCGATGGGAAATATTGCGCGATCAACTGGGCCCGGGCCGGATGGCTTCCTGCCGCCATCGTCGCCATCGCCAGCGTGGCCAGTACCGCCGGACGGCGGGAGGAGCGCATATACAAGCGGGCTTTCAGGACAGGGAGCCCCCTTGCGCCGTGTCCAGCGAGATCGGGGGGGCTGGATTCTTGCCGGCGGACATCAGCACCGTTCCGTACATGTCGGTATAGCGGCGGGCGACATCGTTCCAGTCATAATGGGCTGACTCCCTGATCGCGTGCGTGCGCAGGCTGCGCAACGCCTCGTCGCCGCGCGCATGAAGCGCCAGCATCTCCTCTGCCAGCCCGTCCACGTCATCGGCCGGCCGGACGATGCCCATGCCGGTCTGCCCGACCAGGCGGCGGAAGGGGACGATATCGCTCAGCACCGGGATCAGTCCCGCCGACAGCGCCTCGACCGCCGCCAGGCCGAAACCTTCATGCCGGGACAGGCACCCGTAATAACTCGCCTGACCGAAAAGGGTTTTCAGTTCGTTGTCCGACGGCGCGATGACGAAGCGCACCGCATCGGCCACGCCGGCGGCGCGGGCGGCGGCGGCCAGGTCGGCCTCCGACTGGTCGGCGGGCCGGCCGGCCACGATCAGCCGCCAGTCCCCGCCGCCCGCGCGCAGGCGCGCCAGCAGCGGAAACAGCAGGTCGATCTGCTTGTGACGCGCGAACCGGCCGAAGCTGACGATCGTCCGGGTGGGATCGGCGGCGGCGGCGGCGCGGAATTTTCGCTGGTCGATGCCGTTCTCGATCGTCAGCAGGCGCGTGCCCGCGATGGGCTCGAACATCTGCGCGTCGCTGTGGCTGCATGCCACGATCCGGGCATAGGCGTGAAGGGACGCGCGGGTCACGGTCCGGAACCACATCGTCTTGATCGCGCGTAGCGCGCTGGTATGGAAGAACCCGCCATGGGTCGAGGCCACCAGCGTGCGCCCGTGCAGCCAGCGTGTCGCGGCCAGGAAATCGAAAAAGAAATCGATGGCGTGCACATGCACGATCGTGGCGTCACCCAGGTGGCGAAGCACGCCGGGGGCCAGCGGATAGCGGGTGGACCCGCGCCAGGCGATACGGCGGACCGGCACGCCCTGCACGATGTCGGTCGCGGGCAGTCGGTCCGGGGCGCCGAACACCCGGTCCAGGGTCAGGACCGTGGCGTCGATCCCCAGCAGGTCGCGCTGGATGCGTGCAAGGTTCAGGACTGAATCTTCCAGGCCGCCGACCGACGGGTTGAACTGGCGGACGATATGCAGGACTTTCAATGTGCGTCCCTCAGGAATCGTAATTCAGGGCGATGCGTCGCGTCGTTTCGCCGCGATAATGCGCGCCGGGGAACGCCGAGGCCGAGGCCTCGGCCATCGACACCACGACGCCCGAAACCTGCGCCCCGTAGGACCGCAGCCGCTCGATCGACGACAGGACAGCGCTGCGCGAGGTCCGCAGCCAGCGGCAGACGAAGACGGTCTGGTCCGCGACGGCGCCGTAGACCAGCCCGTCGGGCATGTTCTGCAGTGGCGGGCTGTCGATGATGATCAGGTTGTACGACCGGCTGATATCCTTCAGCAGGGTGCGCAGGCGCGCGATTTCCGCCGTGTCGAACGAAAGCATGCAGGGCGCGCCGGCCGAGATGAAATCGACGCCGGTTTCCGCGTCGTGACGCACCACGTCCGTGACCGACGCCGCGCCGGACAGCAGTTCGGTCAGCCCATGGGGGACGGGCGTGCCGCCGCGGCGGGTTCCCTCGCGATGGTCGCCGTCGATGACCAGGACGGGCTGGCCGCCGGTGCGGGCCAGCACCGCCAGCCAGTAGGCCAGCGAACTCTTGCCGTCGCCGCCCGAAGCCGAGGCGACGGTGATGACCCGCCCCCGCCCGGTCAGGGGGGCGGACAGTGACAATTGCGCCAGAAGGCTGCGTACCGCCTCGCTGGCCGGCGAGAAGGGGGCATCGAGCACGTGGCTGCGGACCGCGCGCCCGTTGCGCGCCGGAATGCGGGGAATGGCGGTCAGCAGCGGCAGGCCGATCGCGGCGCGCAACTGTTCGATTTCCCCGAAACCGGGCGAGAGCAGGTCGCGCAGGAACACCGAGCCCGCCGCCGCCACCACCGACAGGACGATCACGCCCATCAGCAGCTTCTTGCGATTGGGGAAGGTGGGCGCGTCCGGGGCCGTGGCGTGCGAGACGAAGGCGACCGGCGCCTGCAGCAGCGCCACCCGGTCGACCATTTCCTTCGACCGGCCCAGGAAGGCCTCGTACACGTCGCGCGCGCTCTGCGCCTCCTGGTCCAGCATGCGGTATTCGGCCTGCGGCGAGCCCTGGATGCTGGCTTCCTGGCGCAACTGGTCCAGATTGCGGCTCAGTTGCGCGACCTCGGCCCGCGCGGACACCACGTCCTCGTTGATCGAGGCCAGGGCGGCCTGGGTCTCGGTGGCCAGGCTGGCGCGGGTTGCAGCGATCTGCTGGTCCAGGCCCGCCAGGTCGGGGTGATGCGGCCCCATGGCGGCGGCCTTCTGGGTCCGGGTGCTTTCCAGTTGCGCCAGCGTATTGGCGGTGGCCACCAGGATCGGCTGCTGGGTCAGCGCGACCAGGGCGCGGCTTTCGCCCCGCGCGCTGGCGCGGGCCAGGGCGTCGGCCCGGGCCTCGGCGGCGGCCAGGCGGTTCTGCGCCTGCGTCAGGCCGATGGCGGTTTCCGACATCTGCCGGTCGATCAGCGGGCCGTTGCCCGATCCGTCGCCGGTATTGGACAATTTGTGCGCGGCGTTGAACGTGCTGGCCTTGGTCGCGGCCTCCAGCCAGCGCTGGCGCAACTGCCCCGTCCGCCCGTCGACCCAACCCGCCGTGCGGTTCAGGTCGGCGCGCTGCCGGTCCAGGGCGATCTGCTGGTATGCGGTCACGAACATATTGGCCAGGTCGGCCGCGCGCTGTCCGTCGGCGGCGTTGACGCTGATGTTGATGATGCGCGAATGGACGCCCGGCACCACCGTGACGGCGGCCAGAAGCTGGTCCACCTGCGCCTGCCGTGCGTCCTCGGGGCTGATGGGTTTCGCCGGCGCGCACAGCAGGTGGGCGTGGGTACACAGGGCCGCGCGCAGGCTGAAGCCCGGCGGCGCGGGCGGCGGCGGCAGGGCGCGCAGCACGGCCTCGGCCACGTCGCGCGACTGCAGCATGCCGGCCTGCGTCGCCAGTTCGTCATCGTCCAGCCGGTCGTTCGGCTGGGCGTTCTGGTTGACCGGGTCGGTGCTGGCGGGCGACACGACGACGGTCGCGGTGGCCATGTAGGTGCGTTTCAGCATCAGCGTCGCGCCGCTGCCCGCCAGGAACGTCCCCGCGCCCACGGCAAGGAACAGCGTGCGATAGCGACGGATCAGCCGCATGCCATGCAGAAGAATGGCCCGGCCGTCGCGCGGTGGAATCATCGTCGGCAGGGGGTCGCCCATGCTGACGTCGTGGAAGGGAGCATGGTTCATGTCGGCATCGCTCATGGCAGGCACCGGCCGGGGCCAGGTGTCGGTTCTAGCGGTCATCGCGCGGGCTCCGTTCGGGGCTGATCTTCCAGCGCAGGACGTGAAACCCGAAGATCGGCAGGCCGATCAGATAACGACGCCACAGTCGTTTCGGTTCGCGCGATAATCTGACAAGCCATTCCAGTCCCAGGTTGGCCACCCAGCGTGGCGGCCGGCGGACCCGTCCGGCGGCATGATCGACCAGCGCGCCCGCCGTGATGGCGACCGTGGGCGCCAGGCGGTCCCAATTGTCGTACAGCCATCGTTCCTGCCGCGGCATGCCCATGTTGACCAGCAGCAGGTTCGGGCGCGCTGCGTTGATCTGCCGGACGATCTCCTCCGATTCGGCCGAGCCGGGGCGCGCGTCGAAAAACCCGTCGCGTACTCCGGCCGTACGCACGCCGTAACGCTGTTCGTAGGCGCGCGCGGCGGCTTCGGCCACGGACTGCTCGCCCCCCAGCCAGAACAGCGAGGCATCGGGGCCCAGGGCCTCCAGCACCGGTCCGATCCATTCCGGAGGGGTGGTGCGGTGGGGACGCCGCCCGATCAGGAACAGCGACGCCAGTTGCACCCCCGCGCCGTCGCAGAAGGTGACGTCGGCGCGGTCGAACAGGTCGCGCAGCCAGTGCTGGCGCTGTGACAGCACGACACAGTGCGCATTGGCGTTCACGATCAGCATCTTCGCATGGCGGCGGGTGGCCTGGATGACCTGCCCGGCCAGGTCCTGGCGAGGAATGTCCAGCAGGCGCAGCCCCATTACGCGCAGTTCGTCGGCCTGCGTCGGGGTGAGGGGGGCAGGGACGAAGGGAGCGATGGCGTCAGAAGGCATGACGGCTGAAGACCTCTCGCACCACGGTCAGCATCAGGATCTTCAGATCGAAGCGCAGCGACCATCTCTGCATGTATTCCAGGTCCAGTTCGACGCGGCGGCGCAGATCGTCCAGCGTGACCAACTGGCCGCGCGCGCCGTTGACCTGCGCCCATCCGGTAATGCCGGGCTTGACCTGGTGGCGGATGACATATTCCGCCAGCGCATCGTCCAGCAGCATGCCGGCCGCGCGGGTGTGCGGCGCGTGCGGGCGGGGACCGACCAGCGACATCTCGCCGCGAAGAACGTTCAGCAATTGCGGCAGCTCGTCGATGCTCAGCTTGCGCAGCCACTTGCCGATGGGGGTCACGCGCGGATCGTCCCGCGCGGTCTGGCGCGCGGCCATCATGTCCGACTTGTCGGTGAACATCGTGCGGAACTTGAAGACCATGAAGGTCCGGTTGTTGAACCCCAGGCGCGGCTGCCGGAAGAAGACGGGACCGGGCGAGGTCGCCTTGATCGTGATCGCGACCGCCGCCATCAGCGGCGCGAGCATCACCAGGGCGATTGCGCCCAGGAAGACGTCCAGGACCGTCTTCTTGACGATCTGCCAGTCCGACAGCGGGCGACGCTGAAGGACCAGCAGCGCGAACGGCCCCAGCCGTTCGATCGGCAGCAGGACGTCGATGCCATGCACGATATTGGGCAGCACATAGACGTCCGCCAGAACGCTGCGCAGCCGCCAGTTGATTTCGGCTACATGGTCGATCGGATCGGTACTGGGGGGAATGGCCAGAATGATCGCATGCAGCGGGGTTTCGCGGCTGCGCTCGATCAGGTCGTCCAGCGTGCCGGTGGTGGCGGTGGGGTCCAGCGCGGTGTCATGGTCGTCGAATACGCCGATCATGCGATAGGTCGATCCGGCTTCCTCCCCGATGCGGGCGGCCAGCCTGATGGCGGCGTCGTCGCTGCCGACCACGGCCACGTTGCGTGCCAGCTGGTTTGCGATTGCCGGCCGGGACAGCAGCACCGTTTCGGTTCCGCGCACCACCGCCAGCACGCCGGTCGAAAAAGCCAGCCACGTCAGCGCCAGTTCGAACGACGGCACGATGGGATGATGCAGCATGTACAGGACGATGACGTGCAGCAGCGCCCCGGCCAGAAGCGGCGGCGTCAGATAGCGGACCTGTGCCGAAAAATCCTGTACCGTAGGGACATGAAGCAAACGGCGGTTCTTGGGGAGCATCAGGAACCCCAGCGCCGACATCAGGTCCGCCAGCGGCTGCGCCACCCGCCAGTCCTGGTGGATGATCGCCGGTTCGACGGAGGCGCCGATGAACGTGGCGGCCAGAATCGCCAGGGTATCTACGCTGGTTATCATCCCGGCCAGAACGGAATGATAATAAGGATAGGTCCCGGGTTCGGCGATCCTGGCCGAAGGCGTCTTGTATGTGATCGGATCGGTCGAAAGACCGATCGAATCCTGCAACTGGCCATACCACTCGCTCATGCGAAGATCTCCATCGGGCAAGCGCTCACTGTCGACCGTTTTACCGTTTCGAAATGTTATGATCTGAAAAAAGTCTTTTTAAGACGAGTGTGTCAAAAAGTTCACGAATTTCTCAATCAGGCCGAAGCCGCCCGGTCTGTACGCGCGGACGTCCACACCGCCTGGGTTCCGTCGCGTCGATCAGACCGGCCGGGCGTGCTCCGCTCGGCGATATCGATCGTAAAAGGCTGATGCGTCGATAAAATGTCTTCCGTGGAGTTCCGGAAACCCCGGTTCGGCATCAAGACATAAACGTGATGCCCAAGGCACACGCGTAAATCCAGGCCCACGAGGGGCCGGGTGGAAAATTTCGAAGCATGTCAAGACTAGAGGCGGAAAGATGGCGGTGTCCAGCGTTTTGTGTAAAATATTTTAGAAACTCGTGATGTAGGCAGAAGAAATGAACGATGTCGTGCCTCGGCCCCCCGGTGCCCCGATTTCGCAGGGGCATCGGGGCGCCGTCGTGGCCCGTTATTTCCGCACGGGGCCTTCGATCAGGGGGCGGCCGATTGATTCGTATTGGAAACCATGGTCGCGCATGGCCTTGGGTTCCCAGACATTGCGCAGGTCGACGATGACGTCGCCTTTCATCAGTTCGCGCAGCCGGGCGGGCGACAGGGCGCGGAATTCGTTCCATTCGGTCAGCACCACCAGGGCATCGACCCCCGTCGCGGCGTCCAGCGCGTCATGGCAATAGACGACTTCCTCGGGCAACAGCGGTTGGGCGGCCTCCATTCCCGCCGGGTCGAACGCGCGCAGCGTCGCACCCGCGCCGGCCAGGTGATGCAGGATGGGAATGGACGATGCCGCGCGCATGTCGTCTGTCTCGGGCTTGAAGGTCAGCCCCAGCACCCCGATCGTCAGGCCGGCCACGGACCCGCCGCAGGCCGCGACGATGCGGTGGGCCATGCGGGTCTTGCGCGTATCGTTGATGTCCACCGTCGTTTCGATCAGCCGCATGGGCGAGCCCGCGTTCTGGGCGATGTGGACCAGCGCCAGCGTGTCCTTGGGGAAGCACGAGCCGCCGAAGCCGGGGCCCGGGTGGAGGAACTTGCGGCCGATCCGGTTGTCCAGTCCGATGCCGCGGGCAATGTCGTGGACATCGGCCCCGACCTTTTCGCACAAATCCGCGATCTCGTTGATGAAGGTGACTTTCATGGCCAGGAAGGAATTGGCGGCATATTTGGCCAGTTCCGCGGTTTCCAGGCTGGTGAACAGGATCGGGGCCTCGATCAGGTACAGCGGGCGGTAGAGCCGGCGCATGATCTCCATCGCACGGTGCGCACCCCCTTCCTTGGTCGTGTCGGTGCCGATGATCACGCGATCGGGGCGCATGAAATCGCCGATGGCGTTGCCCTCGCGCAGGAATTCGGGATTGGAGGCGACGTCGAAATCCAGGTCCGGCCGTACCCGGCGGATCAGGTCGGAAACCTGGCGTCCCGTCCCGACCGGCACCGTCGACTTGGTGACGACGACGGCATAATCCTTCATGCATTTCGCGATCTGTTCCGTCGCGGCATAGACATAGCGCAGGTCGGCATGCCCGTCGCCGCGCCGGGTGGGGGTGCCCACCGCGATGAAGATCGCCTCCGCTCCCTGGACCGCCTGTTCGATATTGTCGCCGAAGGTCAGGCGTCCGGCGGCCACGTTGTCGGCCACCAGCTTGTCCAGGCCCGGTTCGTAAATCGGGATACGGCCCTCGCGCAGCGCCGCCAGGCGGTCCGGGTCGGTTTCGACGATGGCCACGTTGGTGCCGAATTCGGCGAAGCAGGCGCCGGACACCAGTCCGACGTACCCGCCGCCAATCATTGCGGTCTGCATGATCCACTCCTCTGCTTCATGATGGGTCCATGGGGGGCGCCGCCGGTCATGCCGAACGCCATTGCGCGACCCGGCGTTGCATCGCGCGCCCGATCTGCCACCCCATGCGCGGTACAAAAGACGGGCGTTTCACGGCCCGCGCCGCCAGGGCGCCGACCGCTCCGCGCCGGATCGCCTGCGAAAAGAAATGGGCGTCATCCAGCCGCCTGAGCCCTTCTGCCCGTGCCAGAAGCATCGCCGTCAGCCGGGGGATCCGCACGGATCGCGGGGGCGTCCGCCAGGTCGATCGCCGCCTGCGCCAGCGCGCCGTAGCGATCGTCGTGCGCGTCATGTCCGACGCCCGACGGCTGATCGTGCCCTCGCGCTGGGTGTAGAGGTAATGCGCCGTGTCCAGGATCCGCATCCGCGCCCCGTGCAGCAGCAGCGTCACCATGAAGGTGAAGTCCTCGCCATGGCGCTGCCCGACGGGATAGCGGATACCCGATTGGACCAGCAGGTCGCGCCGGATGACGGGCTTCAGCAACCCCCAGTCCACGCCCCGCCCGTCGGCCAGGTTATGGGCCAGATAGTCGTCCAGCGTTACCGGTGGCGGCGGCATGGCGCGCGGTCCCATGGCGCGTCCCGTCACCTGCCCGGCCACAGCGTCGTAATAGAGCAGGTCGTCCGCCAGGATGTCGGCCGCCGGGTCCTGCGCCGCCATGTCCGCCATCGTGTCCAGCCGGTCGGACGCATAGGCGTCATCCGCGTCGAGGATCGCGATCCAGTCGCCCGTGGCGTGGGCGATGCCCATATTGCGCGCCCCCGCCGGCCCGCCGTTCCGCGCCATGCGCAGCGGGCGGATGTGGGGGTGGCGCAGCGCCAGGGCCTCGACCACCGCCAGGGTCGTATCGGTCGAACAATCATCGACGACCAGGATTTCCGCCGCCGGCAGGCTCTGCGCCAGGACGGACCCGATGGCCCGTTCGACGAAGCGGGCGGCATTGTAGACCGGGATGATGACGGAAACGGCGATCCGGCCGGTCATGCGCTGGTCCTCGTCATGCGTCGATCCTCGCCAGTTCGTCGTACAGATCCTCCAGTGCCGCCGTGCAGAGCCGGATGTCATGCTTCCGCTGGACGAAGCGCCGGCCGGCGGCGCCCATGCGGTCCGCCAGTCCGTCATCCGCCAGCAGCGCCAGAAGCCGGTCGGTCAGCGCATCGATATCGCGTTCGGCAAAGGCGAAGCCGGTTTCGCCGTCCTCGATCCCCTCGGTCACGCCGCCGCGGGCCGAGGTGACGACGGGCACGCCGCTGGCCTGTGCCTCCAGCAGCACCAACGGCAGGCCCTCGGCGTCGCCGCTGACGGCCGTGACGCTGGGCAGGCAGAAGATGCGGGCCTGGTTCAGAAGGTCCTGCACCCGATCGCGCGATACCGCGCCGGTGAAGGTGACCGTGTCCAGCGGCGCGGCCATGTCCTGCAGGGCCGCGCGTTCCGGCCCGTCGCCCGCGATGACCAGGCGGGCCTGCGGCATCCGGTCGCGCACGCGGCGGAAGGCCTCGATCAGGAAACGGCATCCCTTCTTTTCGACCAGCCTGCCCAGGAACAGGATGGTCGGCGCCCGGGCACCGGGGGTGGGTGCGCGTGGGACGAAACGGTCCGGATCGATGCCGATATGGCGGACATGGACCCGCCCGGCCGGCAGGCCCACGGCAATCGCGGCATCGCGGATGTGGCCGGATACCGCGACGAAGCTGACTTCGGGCCGCCGGGCCAGCTTTTGCAGGCGGCTGGGGTAGCTCTTCCACCGCCGTCCCGACCGGCCGGCCGAGAACCATGCCATGTGGGTGGTGATGTCCGACCCGTGCAGCGTCACCAGCAGCGGGACCGACAGCCGCCGCGCCAGATGCCAGGCCTCGACCCCGTCAAAGCCGAAATGGGCGTGGATCAGCGCCGGACGGACCTGCCGGGCAATGCGGGTCAGGCCGGGCGGCGCGCGATCCAGCGTCCGCGCCACCACGCTGCGCGCACGCTGCGGCAGGGTGGCGGGTCCGCGATAGGCGGCTTCGGCCGCCAGGCCTTCCAGCGGCAGCCGGTCGACCAGCCGTTCGCCGATCATCACCGGATTCCATCGGCGCAGGGCCAGGGACTGGTCCCGCACGAAGGTTTCGGACAGCGGCAGGATTTCGGTCCGATAGATCCCGACGGTCGGGCGGTCCGTCATACTGTCGGTTCTCTGAAGCATCCGTCCTTCCTTTCCGGCTAAAGCCTTGTGTCGGCATAGGCTTCGGGCGTGATGATGCGATCCACCACCTCGTTCCAGCCCAGCATCTGGGGGCGGATGGGGTCGCTATGGGCCAGGGCGTCGTCGATCGCCTGCCGGATCGATGCCGGGTCGCCCGGCCGGTATCCGTATCGTCCCGGCTGGTCACCCATGGCGAAGTCGGGACAGATCGCGGGAATGCCGAACAGCCCGAATTGCCGAAGTTTCAAGGAAGTATCGAGCAGATAGCGTGGCGTGTCGCGGTCCAGGTACGGCGCCACCCCGAAGGCCGCGTGCTGCACGAAGGGCAGCGTCTGCTGGAAGGGCATTTCCTGGTGAATGATGATGTTGGGCGCCGACAGGCCGTCCGCGGCCTTGCCCGCGCCGATGATGTGGAAGTCGATATCGGGAAATTCCGCCGCCGCGATCGTGAAAAACGAGGCATCGAACAGCATCGACCCCATCGACACGCAGCTCCGCCGGTTGCCGTAAGGGTTGGGATAGGATCGCTCGGCGATCGTGCGGTCGATACCCTGGGGGATATAGAACGACGTGCGGTCGTGCGGCAGGCCGTCGCGCAGCAGGCGCGAGGGCAGGCGTATGGCATCGATGCTGTCGAAATTGGCCCGAAAGCGTCTCTTTATGGTTTCGGCGCAGCCGATGACGTCCAGATCGTCCGATGCCAGATAGACGATACGGGCCGTTGGATTCAGCCGGCGTGCATCCTCGATGAAAACCGGCGCCATGCCGGATTCGATGAAAATCGTGTCGGCATCGCAAAGCCACTGCCTTGGAATCCTTGGAATCATCCGGCGATAAAGCCAGAACATCGATTCCTCGACCGGTGCCAGGGCCGGGCGGCGGATGTTGAACGGGTGCCAGGCCGCACGCCACAGGAAGCATTCGACGCCATCGACGGTTTCCACACGGTTGGCGCGTGGCGCCAGATCGGCCCGGGTGTCCCCGCGATGTTCCGACAGACGGCTGAGGCCTACGGAAAAGAAGCGGGTTTCCCCACGCTTTGCCAGTTCGGCAGTGATGAAATGCACGCTCGCCTTCCGGCGGGAACGATAATCATGCACCGATATAACCAGTGATCCGGTCATGCGTACGGTCTGCCTCTCTTCGTTACTGATAACGCAGGGAACAGTCGCAATATCGATTTTGGAACGGGGCCAAAAATCCGCGTTCTCCGACGCGTGGCCCCGTCACCTGTAGGGGATCGTTTCGGGGAATGCAAGAAAGGAGAGAGTTCCTTCAATCGAAAAATTCCAGGCGCTATATGCCGCCTCTTATCCGGCGACAAATAAGGCGATTCTTTGTCCATAGGATGCCATTGGGATGGCGGGGGCAATGCTTGCTCATTCCAGTGGAAAATATCCGAAACATGCAATGTTACGCTTGCAAGTCCCGTCATGCTCTGGGTAAGTGGGGACGACGGCAATGCCGACACGCCCGCCGCCAGGGGCGGATCATGACAAGCGCGTCATCGTCGGCGTTTCGGTCTTGCGTCCTGAATGGAACATTCTGAAAGATCGAGACTCTCGGTCGTAAATCGTCAATTGGTGTGACGCCTGTACTTGCGGATGCATGGCAGCGGGCGAAATTCTCCAGCGGAGGGACGGTTGCATGTCGGACCATCTGTTTGAGGCACGATCGGAAAGATCCTATCTGGGACAATTGACGTCCCTGCGGGGGATCGCCTGCCTGGTCGTTCTGGTCGGTCATGTCATCCAGGTCATCCGTTACGATCCCGTTCCCCGGTCGCCGTGGGGGCGGGCGGTGCACGACATCGTCACCTATGCATTCAATGCCCAGGCGGCGGTTCTGCTGTTCTTCGTGCTCAGCGGCTGCGTGCTGTCGCTGTCGCTGCGTCGGGTGGAGCGGTTCGACTGGTCCGCCCTGACCGGATTCTATATCAAGCGCGTCTTCCGCATCTGTCCGCTCCTGTGGGTGTCGGTTCTCTTCGCCATCGTGGTGACGGTTCGGGTCCGTTCCTCGATGGATATCGGGGTCTTCGTGGACTGGCTGGCGCGCAACCTGGGCTCGCCGGTGTCGGTGCCGCATGTCGGACTGGCGCTGGTCGGCGCGTACACGCGTTATAACGGCCCGATGTGGTCGCTGCGGGTCGAACTGATCTTCTCGGTGCTGTTCCCCTTCATCCTGATCGCGATGCGCCATGTGCGTATACGCCCGTGGGCCCTGGCGGGTTTCCTCGTCCTGGCGCTGGTGCCGATGCCATCGGAAATCGGCCTGAATTTCGGCCTGGCCTTCGCGGTCGGGGCGCTGATCCCGATGCTGCCCCGGGTCGACTGGGCGGCGGCGCCGGCCATTCCCGTCATGGCGGTCGTGGTCCTGCTCTATGATCGCCTCGCCCTGGGCGGTCACGCGGTGCCGGAACAGATCTATGACGTGATCGAAACGCTGGCCGCGTTCGTCATCGTGCGCGACCTGTACGCGTCGGGACGGTCGTCCAGGGTGCTGAACCATCGCGCCGCCGTATGGGTGGGGGAACTGTCCTACAGTGTCTATCTGCTGCACCTGCCGATCCTTCTGGTGCTGTTCGACCTGATGCAGCATCAGGTCGGGCTGCGGCCGCTGCTGGCCGATCCGGACGTGACGCAACTGATGCTGGCATTGCTGACCATCGCCGTGACCCTGGCGGTATCCAGCGTGACCTATCGCCTGGTGGAATTGCCGCTGCACAATGTCGGGCGGGCGCTGGCCCGCCGTCTGCCCGCCAGCGATGGCCGGGCAGCGGCGTGGCGCGGCACTGTCGGGCTGGCAACACCGCTGACGGCCGGGCGCGAGGGCGAGGGATGACCGCCGGAATCATGTCGGCCGGCCGGATCCAGGTCCGCGGCGGCGGCCTGCAGGCGGGGAAATACCTGGTCCTCGCCGGGGCGGTCTTCAACCTGGCGTTGTGCTTCGTTTCGACCCGGCACTGGCTGCATATCGGAAACGCCCAGATCGCCATGGTGGAAATCGCGATCATGGCGGCCGGATTCTACCTGATCCGGCATCAGGTGGACCGGAACGCGCTCTGGATCATGGCCGTGACCTTCGGCTTCCTGGTGGGGGCGAAACTGGTCAATCCGGCCCTCAGCTTCAAGATCGTGCATGATGTCGGCATCATGTATATCTTCTTCGTCCTGGGGCGCATGACGACCGAGCGCGTGGCGTGGTCCACGATCTGGATCCTGACGGCGCTGGTCCTGGCGGTCGGCATGGTCGAACTGATCTTTACCGACATGTATGCCAGCCTTTTCAATATCTGGGATTATTACGTCCAGAAGGGCGTGATTTCCAGCGACACCGTCAATTACAGCAACACCAACCTGTTTCTCAGCGGCAATCGCGGGGCGGGCGCGGGCCGCACGTTCTTCCAGTCGATCTTCGGGCCGCACCGTGTGTCCTCCCTGTTCCTGGAGCCGGATTCGCTGGGGAATTTTTCGGCGGTCCTGTTCGCATGGTGCCTCAGCGTATCGCGCAACCAGCCGGGGCGGCGGTGCGTGCTGCTCTACGGCCTGGCGGTGCTGTGCTTCATCCTGGCGGATTCCCGGTTTGCCTCCGGCTGCTGCATGCTGATGCTGCTGATGCGCATCAGCCCGTTCTGCCGGGTGCCGCTGGTCGCTTTCCTCTGCCCGGTCATCGTGGCGACGGGGCTGACCGTCCTGGGGTCCCTGCACGAACTGCCCGGCGTGCTGCCGGCCATCATCAAGGACGACCTGTCCGGCCGGCTGATCTTCTCCGGCCGCCTGCTGGACTATTGGAATATCGGCCAGTGGTTCGGCCTGGCGCCCTCGCAGGTCTATACCTCCGATACCGGCTATGCCTACGTGCTGAACAATCTCGGCGCGATCCTGACCCTGTTCTATCTGGGGGTATTCGCCTTCCACCGGTCCCGCACGCCGGAAAGCGCGATCATGAAAACCATGATTTCGGTCTATTTCGCGACGTCGCTGTGCATCGGGGCCTCGGTCTTTACGATCAAGACGGCCGCGCTGCTGTGGTTCCTCTATGGCGTCACCGAGGTCATGGGCCCCGCCCGCCAGTCCGTCCGCCCCGTGCGGGCGGCACGCCCGGCCGCGCGCGCCGTTCTGCCGCACGTGGCCGGGGCCGCCGTCTGATCCGCCATGATGGGAACGATTATGCGCATTATACAATTGCCCATGCGATCGACCGCCCTGGCGCTGCTGCTGCTCGCGGGGGCGATGCCGGCCCGGGCCCAGGACTACAAGGGTGTGAACCTGGCCGGGGCGGCCTATTCGTCGAACAAGATCCCGGGTCGCTACGGCTACGACTATCTGTTTCCCAAGCCGGGCGAGGTCACGTACTTCCATGACCGGGGGATGAATATCTTTCGCCTGTCCGTTCTGTGGGAACGGCTGCAGCCCGCGCCGGGGGTGGCGCTGGATTCCGGTTATATGGGCCGCATCAACGGGTTCGTGGACCAGGTCCACGCGGTGGGCGGCAAGGTCATCCTCGATATCCACGATTATGGCCGCTATCGCGGCACGCTGATCGGCGACGGCCAGGTGACCGCCGCCGATTTTCGCGACCTGTGGACCCGCCTGGGGACCGCGTTCCGCGACCGGCCGGATGTCTGGTTCGGCCTGATGAACGAACCGCAGCAGAAATCGGCCGAGGCGTGGCGCGATATCGAACAGCAGGCGATCCTGGGCATTCGCGCGGCGGGGGCCCGGAACCCGATCCTGGTATCGGGCGTTGGCTGGGACGCCGCCCATGGTTTCGCAACCGTAAATGCTCCGGCCCTGGCCACGTTGAAGGACCCCGACCATTCCCTGGTGTTCGAAGTCCATGAATATTTCGATCCCGACAGTTCGGGCCGCAGCCCGGACTGCATCCCGACCGATCAGGCGGTCGCGCGGCTGGCCTCCTTCACCGCATGGCTGCACCAGACGGGAAACAAGGGCTTCCTGGGCGAATTCGGCGTCGGCCGCAGCGCGGCCTGCCTGGATGTCCTGGACAAGGTCGCATCCTATCTGGCGGCCAACCAGGCGGTCTGGCTCGGCTGGACCTACTGGGCCGCCGGGCCGCTATGGGGCGAATACATGTATACGCTGGAACCGACCAAGACCGGACAGGACCGGCCGCAGATGCTCGTCCTGGACCGTTACCTGACCCACCGGGGGAGATAAGGTGCAATGGCAGATCCCGTGATCGACATCCTGGTCCCGGCCTATAATGCCGAGCCGACCATCCGCGAGGCGATCGACAGCCTGCGCAACCAGACGGTGCGCAATATCCGCATCGTCGTCGTCGATGACGGGTCGACGGATGCGACCGGCCGCATCCTGGCCGAAATGGCGGCACAGGACGGGCGGATCGTCGTGCTGACCCAGCCCAACGGGGGAATCGTCGCCGCCCTGACATACGGGCTTTCGGTGTGCCGCGCCCCGTTCATCGCCCGGCACGATGCCGACGACCTGGCGGCCCCCGATCGCCTTGAACGCCAGATCCGCCATATGGAAGAGCACCCCGACTGCGTCGCGGTGTCCGGCAGTGGCAGCCATATCGACGCGCAGGGGCGGCCGACGGGCGGCCGGGTACGGCTGGCGCGGATCGACAAGGCCGACCCGTTCTGGATTCCGGCGCGCGAGCCCTACCTGCCGCAGCCCTTCCTGCTGATGCGGCGGGCCGCCTTCGACCTGGCCGGCGGATATCGCAGCCTGGCGGTGGCGGAAGACAGCGACCTGTACTGGCGGCTGGACGATATCGGGACGCTGTCGAACATCGACCGGAATTTCGGGTCCTATCGCGTCCATGCGGGCAGCGTGTCCAGTGCCTCGATCCGCAATGGCCGGTCCATGGCCTTCTGGTCGCAGATGGCCGCGCTGTCGGCGCGCCGCCGTCGCGCGGGCCAGCCGGACCAGGTGTTCAGCCCTGCCGAGCTGCGACGATGCGAAGCGGCGGAAACGCTGGAGGAATTCTTTCGCGCCGGCTGCCCCGGCCTGACCCAGGCCGAACGGTCCTGGCTGGCCCTGGCCCTGGGAATGAAGCTGGTCGCGCTGGCGTTCTACCGGCCCTACGAACTGGATAGCGCGGATTGCGCGTTCATCGGCCGCGCGCTGCGCGACCGGGACGTGGCAATCGGCCGTGAAAACCGCGTCGAGATTGCCGAGCACCTGATGGCGACGGCAACCCGCCTGGCCGCGCATGGCCGTTTCGGCGATGCGCTGAAGCTGGTGTCGCCCGCGCGCTATCCCGTGCTGCTGGGCCGGATTTCGTTCCGGCTGGTGCTGCCGTCGGGCCTGCGCGACGTCTTCAAGCGCCTGGCGGGCCGCGCGCAACCGGCGTGACGACACCGGAAAGACGACGAGACCCAGAGGAGGACCGCATGGCGGCAGAAGGACAGGGCGCGCGCGCGGGCGGGCTGGGCAGGGCGGCCACCAGCGGGGTCCTGTGGCTGATGGTGCAGAGCCTGGCGGCGCGGGGAATCGGCTTCGTCTCGCAGCTGGCGCTGGCGTGGCTGCTGACCCCGGCCGATTTCGGGGTCATCGGCCTGGCCTATACCGTGTTCGGGATCGCCAACGCGCTGGTCAGCTTCGGTGTCGACGACGTGCTGCTGCAACGGCAGAAGGTCATGACGCTGTGGTCGGCGCCGGCCTTCTGGGTCTGCCTGTCGCTGGGGCTGCTGGGCATGGTCGGGATGCTGGTCGCCGCCCCGTTCGCCGCGTCCTGGTACCATTCGCCGGAACTGGTGGGGCTGATCGCGGCGCTGGCCATCGCCACGCCGATCAAGACCCTGGCCACCGTGCCTTCGGTGCGCATCCGCGCCGACATGGATTTCCGCTTCCTGGCGGCCTACAACACATTCGAAATCATGGCGCTGCAACTGGGGACGATCCTGCTGGCGTGGCTGGGATGCGGCGCCTACAGCTTCGCGATCCCGATTCCGGTGCTGGCCGTCATCAAGGCCGCCCTGTTCTGGTGGAAGGCCCCGCCGCGCATCGGCCGCGCGATCCGCAAGGTCCAGTTGCAGTACATCCTGGGCAGCAGCAGCACGGTGTTCGCCACGCGGACGATCATCGAAATCGTCAACCAGGGCGACTACATCGTCCTGGGGCTGATCGCGTCGCATTCCGTCGTCGGACTCTATTTCTTCGCCTTCCGCTTCTCGGCGCAGCCGGTGCGGATGCTGGCCGGCAATTTCATCAATGTCCTGCTGCCGGCCTTCGCGCAGTTGCGCAGCGACCCGCACCGCCAGACCGAGGCCGCGCTGAAGGCCTGTCGCCTGCTGGCCTATATCGTCGTGCCGTTCTGCTTCCTGCAGGCCGTCCTGGCCGGACCCGGCCTGCATTTCCTGTTCGGCGAACGCTGGATGCGGGCGGTGCCGTTCGTACAGATCCTCAGCCTGGGCCTGCCGTTCGACGCGGTGTCGTGGATTACCGGCTCGTTGCTCAGCGCGCGGCGCGAATTCCGGCTGGGGCTGATGTTCGCCGTGATCTCGGCGCCGCTCTTCTTCGGGCTGGCGATCGCGGGCGGCCTGGCGGACAGTGCGCTTGGCGTCGCGATGGCGGTGGCGTTCTATTATTTCACCTATCCGCCGCTCTGTTCGCTGCTGATCCTTCGGCGCTGCGGCGTGCCCGTCGGGCGCGTGATGGAGCTCTACGTCATGCCCTTCGTGATCTCGGCGGTGGCGATGGGGCTGGGGTACGCGTCATCGCTCCTGCCAGGCGTCCGCGCCCATGACCTGTCGCGGGTCATCGCGATCGGGACCGTGGGCACCGGCCTCTATCCGGTGCTGCTGTTCATGCTGCGACGCGACGTGTTCGACCAGCTTGCCGGACGGTTCGGCGGCATGCTGGGGAAGTTTCGGCGGGTCAAGGGCGGGGTCGCGCAGGCTGCCTAGAACGGCGCGCCCGCGTTGGGTCCGCCCCCTGCCAGATGACGCAGTCGTTATAGGGTAAGCACGCTATATCGCTTGTATTGCGCCAACACATCTGCTGTCAGTTTAGATAACGCCAGCAAGCCAAAAAGGCATTGCAAAATGACTGGCGAGGGATCGAACGACGCCTGATGGCGAAATCTGTTCGGCAAGAGCGGAGTGTGTTTGGTGAACAATAACAACAAGATTATCAAATGCCGCGCGTCTGTCACGCGTCGGGCAGCCCTTGGCGTGCTCATGGCCAGCGCGTTGTGCGCGATGGTGCCCCATGGGGCCATCGCCAGCGCCGCCCATCCGAAAATCGGTTTTTCCATCGACGACCTTCGCGTGGAACGCTGGACGCATGACCGCGACTATTTTGTCGCTGCTGCGACGAAACTGGGCGCGACCGTCAACGTGCAGTCGGCGAATGCCAGCGAATCCCGCCAGATGGCGCAGATTGAAAACCTGATATCCCGCGGGATGGATGTTATCGTCATCGTGCCGTTCAACGGCAAGGTGCTGGCCAATACGATTGCCGAAGCAAAGCAGGCCGGAATCAAGGTGATTTCCTATGATCGCCTGATCCTGGATTCGGATATCGACGCCTATATCTCGTTCGACAATGTGCGCGTGGGTGAAATGCAGGCCCAGGGCGTCGTGGATGCGGCACCGACCGGAAATTATTATCTGCTGGGCGGCGCGCCGACCGACAACAACGCGAAGTTGCTGCGCGAAGGCCAGATGAAGGTGCTGCAGCCCCTGGTGGACAGCCACAAGATCAAGATCGTGGGCGCCCAGTGGGTCAAGGAATGGAGCCCGACCGAGGCGCTTGCCATCACCGAAAACGCCCTGACCGCCACCGCCAACAAGATCGACGGCATCGTCGCGTCCAATGACACGATCGCGGGGGGTGCGATCCAGGCGCTGGCCGCGCAGGGCCTGGCAGGCAAGACGGCCATTTCCGGGCAGGATGCCGACCTTGCGGCGTTGCAGCGCATCAACAAGGGCACGCAGACCATGACGGTCTACAAGCCGTTGAAGGATATCGCATCCACCGCAGCGCACCTGGCGGTCGACCTGGCAAAGGGGACGACGCCCACTTATACGACCAAGATGAACAATGGGCAGAAGGATGTGAATACCGTTCTGCTGACGCCGATTTCACTGACCAAGGCCAATCTCGATCGCGTCGTGAAGGACGGGTATTTCACGATGGCACAGATCGAAGGACAGTAATCCTTCGCCGTGTGCGCGGGAAGACGGATACTCCTTCCCGCGCATCCCGATTGGAATGGACACGCGATACGCGAGGACACGGGATATGGCCGAATACCTTCTTGAAATGAAGGAGATTACCAAATCGTTTTCGGGCGTTCCGGCCCTGAACGGCATCAATATCCGTGTCCGGGCCGGCGAATGCGTCGGCCTGTGCGGCGAGAACGGCGCGGGTAAATCGACGCTTATGAAGGTTCTGTCGGCCGTGTATCCGTATGGAACGTGGGGCGGCCAGATCCTGTGGGACGGCGCCGAGCTGAAGGCCCGATCGATCCGGGAAACCGAAGATGCCGGTATCGTCATCATCCATCAGGAACTGATGCTGATTCCCCAATTGTCGGTGGCGGAGAACATCTTCCTGGGGCGCGAGCCGCACACGGCGGCTGGCCTGATCAATTTCAACAAGATGTACGAGGACGCGGCACGGCTGTTGGCCGAACTGCATATGGGTCACATCAACGTCGCACTGCCTGTCTCGCGTTATGGCGGGGGAGAGCAGCAACTGATCGAGATCGCCAAGGCGCTGGACAAGAAGGCGCGCCTGCTGATCCTGGACGAGCCGACATCCTCGTTGACCCGGTCCGAAATCCAGACGCTGCTGACGATCGTCAGGGAACTGAAGTCCAAGGGAACGGCCTGCGTCTACATTTCGCACAAGCTCGATGAAATCGAGGAAATCGCCGATACGGTCGTCGTGATCCGGGACGGGCGCTTCGTGGGCGAGGCGGCGATGGCCCAAATCACCACGAACGATATCATCCGCATGATGGTGGGGCGGGAACTGACCGCCCTGTTTCCGCGAGAGGAGCATGCGATCGGCGACGTGATCTTCCAGGCGCGGAACGTGACCTGCCTCGACCCGAACAACACCGCCAGAAAACGTGTCGACAATGTCTCGTTCTCGCTCCGCCAGGGTGAGATACTGGGTATTGCCGGACTTGTCGGTGCGGGGCGGACGGAACTGGTCAGCGCGCTGTTCGGCGCCTACCAGGGCGCATATTCCGCGGAATTCCTGATCAACAACAAGCCGGTCAAAATCAGGAACCCGCGGGACGCGGTCCGTCAGGGTATCTGCATGGTTCCCGAAGACCGCAAGGCCCACGGGATCGTTCCGGCGATGGGGGTGGGGTATAACATCACCCTGTCCGTCATCGGATCGCTGAGCCATCATGGCCTGATCGACGACGGGCATGAGTTTTCCTCGATCGGTGAGGCGATTACGCGCATGCGGATCAAGACCTCCAGCGCGCTGCTGCCGATCGCCAACCTTTCGGGCGGAAACCAGCAGAAAGCGGTCATTTCGAAAATGCTGGAACCGAAACCAAGGATCCTGATCCTCGACGAGCCGACGCGTGGGGTCGATGTCGGCGCCAAGGCCGAGATCTACAAGATCATGTTCGCCTTGGTGAAGGAAGGCATGTCGATCATCATGGTGTCGTCGGAACTGCCGGAAATACTCGGAATCAGCGACCGCGTCCTGGTGATCGGGGAAGGGCAGTTGCGCGGCGAATTCATCAACGACGCAACATTGACGCAAGAACGCATCCTGACGGCCGCCATCACGCCGATCGCGCAAGCCGCGTGAATTGAGACGTATCATGACCATACCCAATACCCCCGTGTCCAGCCCGCCGCATTTCACCGCCGGTATGGCCCAACGGGTCAAGCTGCTGGACACGGCGCACATCAGGCGCGCCTTTGCGCGATACAAGACGCTGGCGCTTCTGATCGCCATCGCGATCCTGTGGGGCGTGTTTTCCCACTTCACCGATGGCGATTTCCTGACGGCACGCAATTTCTCGAATCTGCTGCGGCAGATGTCCATTACGGGGATGCTCGCCTGCGGGATGGTGTTCGTGATCATTTCCGGGGAAATCGATCTGTCGGTCGGCTCCATGCTCGGGTTGCTCGGCGGTCTTGCGGCGATCCTGGATGTATCCTTTCATATGCCGCTGGTGTTGAATGTCCTGATCATCATCGTCGCGGGGGCGGCGATCGGGGCCTTCAACGGATATTGGGTTGCGTATCTGCGCATACCCTCCTTCATCGTCACCCTGGCCGGGTTGCTGGCGCTGCGCGGCATCCTGCTCGGGATTACCGGTGGCGCGACGATCGCCCCGGTATCGCCGCACCTGGTGGCGGTGGCGCAGGATTACCTGCCCCCGCTGTTCGGCCGGGGGCTGGAGATCGTCATTCTGGGCATCCTTGCCGCCTCGGCCTTCCAGTCCCGGGCCAACAGGACGCGCTACAATCTCGCGACGGCGCCCCTGTGGCTCGACATCGTCAAGCTGGCGGGGTCGGCGGCGGCGATTGTCGCGTTGTTCGCGGCGCTCGATGCCTATCGGGGCGTGCCGCTGCCGGTTCTCGCCATGTTGTTCTTCCTGGCGATTTTTACCGTCCTGGCGCAGCGGACGACCTTCGGCCGCCGCATCTATGCGATCGGTGGCAACCTGGAAGCCACACGCCTGTCCGGTGTGAACGTGAAGCTGGTCAAGCTGTCGGTCTTCAGCCTGATGGGCGTGATGGCCGCACTGGCCGGAATCAGTACGACGGCCCGGCTGGCGGCGGGCTCGCCTTCCGCCGGATCGCTCCAGGAACTCGACGCGATCGCCGCATGCATTATCGGCGGCACGTCCATGCGGGGCGGCGCGGGAACGGTCTTCGGGGCGCTGATTGGCGCGCTGATGATGGCGACGCTCGATAACGGCATGTCGATGCTGGGGGTCGAGGCATACTGGCAGATGATCGTGAAGGGCACGATCCTGTTGGCGGCGGTCTGGCTGGATGTCGTGACGAATACGAAGGAGTGAGAGCGGGTGGGCCTTCCACAATCAGGCACTGTTCCGGCGCGCCGCACGCCGGATCTTCTGCAGCAGTCTCACGCCCTGGGGGGGCAGGACGTTATGCAGCGTCGTCTGCAGGCGCGCGCTCGCGGACTGGCCGGGGCGTGGCATATAAACCGTTGTGTTCCGGCCCGATGCCGCATCGTTCGTATAGAAATAGGCAATCACGGCCTTGCGCTCCAGCCCCGGCCTGACCTGCTCGGGGTGGCCGTGCGCCGCGATCGCGGATTGTTCCATCAGGACCGTGCGCCCGAAATGCGGAATGATCGTGACGGCGCGCCGGGCGGGACGCATGGTCCACAGCTCCAGGCTGCCTCCACAGGTGCTGTCCCAGCCGTCATTCAGGTAGGTCAGAACCGCCAGCCGGTTGCTCAGATTCGTGGTTGGATGTTTCTGAAAATCGATATGCATGTCGAAATGACCGCTGCCCGAAACGACATGCAGCCCGCCGCCATATAATGTCGGGTCCGGCAGCAGGGCCTCGATTCCCGTCAGTTGCGTCAGCAGGCGCAGGAAGGGGCCGGAATTGATGAAGTCGAAATAACGCTGGATGCCAGGGGGAAGATCGGAATCGGGCTCTGTTCCCTTCTTTTTCTGCAGGGCGGTATTGTAGGATTTCCAGTGCCGGACGGCGCCTGTGTCGTAATCGTCCAGGACCGCGCGCAGCCAGGGTGCGGGAAACAGGTTGTCGATGATCAGGTGGGGAAACGGATGGGCCGCCAGGTAGCGTGCCTTCATCTGCTCCGCCGGTTCCGCCAACGTCAGGTCCCCGACCGAGAACGGCGCGGGCAGGGGGGGTGAAGGCCATGTCGCGTGCTGTGTCATCGGAAACCGCTCTGTCGTTCGCCACCGCCGTGAACAGGCAGGTGTTTCTCGAACGAGGATAGCGGCACATTGTTTCCAGACAACAGGAATAGGCCCCGGACGGCGAAGGGGCGACCGCCATGGCCGCCCCTGGCAGGATCAGGCCTGTGCGGGCAGTGTCGCCATGTCGATCACGAAGCGATATTTCACGTCGGATCGCAGCATGCGCGCATAGGCGGTCTCGATTTCATCCATGCGGATCATTTCGATGTCGGCGGTGATGCCGTGTTCGCCGCAGAAATCGAGCATTTCCTGGGTCTCGGGAATGCCGCCGATCAGCGAACCCGCGAAATTGCGCCGCTTCATCAGCAGGCTGAATACCGAGACGGGCAGCGGATTTTCCGGCGCCCCTACCTGGACCAGCGTGCCGTCGCGCTTCAGCAGGTTCAGGTAGGCGTTGATGTCGTGGTCGGCCGCGACGGCATCCAGGATGAAATCGAAGCGCCCGGCCTCGCGCGCCATGGCATCGGGGTCGCGCGACAGCACGACCTCATGCGCGCCCAGGCGCAGCCCGTCCTCGATCTTGCTGGCCGACGTGGTGAACAGCACGACCTCGGCCCCGAAGGCACGGGCGAACTTCACGCCCATATGGCCCAGGCCGCCCAGTCCCACGATGCCCACGCGCTGCCCGGGCCCGACCTTCCAGTGGCGCAGCGGGGACCAGGTCGTGATTCCGGCGCACAGCAGGGGCGCCACGGCCGCCAGGTCCAGGGTTTCGGGCACGTTCAGGACGAAGGCCTGGTCGACCACGATGGCACGGGAATAGCCGCCGAAGGTGATGCCGCGCCCGTGCCGGTCCTGGCCGTTATAGGTGCCGACGAAGCCGTTTTCGCAATATTGCTCGTACCCGTCGCGGCAGCTTTGGCATTCGCGGCAGGAATCGACCAGGCAGCCCACGCCCACCAGGTCCCCCGCGCGGAATTTTGTGACACCGGTGCCGACCTCGGCCACCCGGCCGACGATTTCATGCCCGGGAACGCAGGGGTAGATCGTGTTGTGCCATTCGTTGCGGGCCTGGTGCAGGTCGGAATGGCAGACGCCGCAATAATGGATGTCGATCCGCACGTCCTCCGGCCCGGTATCGCGACGTTCGAAGGCGAACGGGGCCAGCCGCGCGTCGGCGGCGGTGGCCGCATATCCTGTGCATGCGAACATGATGTGTGATCCTTCTGAAAATGTCGGGGCAGGATATCCTTGGCGAACATGCCATGCCGCTCCCGCCGGCTGAATGCGGAATGCTGTCTGGTTCTTGCACGATCCTGCCGAAGATCCGGCCCCATGGCTTGCCAGATGCCGGTCCAGCGGCCACATCGGTGGGCGGAGGGAACGGCATGCGGCAATCGATCGAGGCATTGCGCCACCATATTGACAGGCATTGCAAGGCGGGTCGCGTCGAAACCGTGGTGCCCGGCCTGTCGCTGATGCGCGCCGACGCGCCGACGCTGCCGGTCAGTTGCGTGTACCAGCCCACGCTTTGCCTGATCGTGCAGGGCAGCAAGCAGGTGGTGTTGGGCGATCGGATCTTCGCCTATGACGCGCGGAACTACCTGATCGCCACGGTGGACCTGCCGGTGACGGGCGGCGTCACGCAGGCGACGCCCGATTATCCCTATCTGGCGCTGAGCCTGGCGCTGGACCCGTCGCGGATTGCCGCCCTGCTGCTGGACGTGCCCGCCGTGCTGGCCGAAACCAGGCCGGCGGCGGGCCTGGCCGTCAGCACGGTGACCGACACGCTGCTCGACCCCGTGGCGCGGCTGGTCGGGTTGCTGGACCGGCCGGAGGACATCCCGGTGCTGGCGCCCCTGTTCGAGCAGGAGATCCTCTACCGGCTGCTGCAGGGCGACCAGGGCGGGATACTGCGACAGGTTGCCCGCGCCGACAGCTATCTGTCCCATGTCCGCCGGGCGGTCGCCTGGATACGCGATCATTACGCCGAGCCGTTCAGTATCGGTGACCTGGCGGCCCAAACGGGCATGAGTGCTTCGTCCTTCCACCGTCATTTCAAGGCGGTGACGATGATGAGCCCCCTGCAATACCGCACGCGCATCCGCCTGCAGGAGGCACGGCGCATGTTGCTGGCCGACGGGCAGGACGCCGCCGGCATCGGCTTCGTGGTGGGCTATGACAGCCCGTCGCAATTCAGCCGGGAATATCGCCGGATGTTCGGCGTTCCACCCGCGCGTGACGCCGCGCGCCTGCGCCGGACGGACGGCGAGGCACGCGGCCTGGCCTATCCGCCCTGATTCCGCCGGTCGCGCGGGGCAGGCGGCGCAGCCGGAGGGCAGCCCCCAGCGCCCCGGCCAGCAGGATCAGGTGAAGGCGGCGACCCCGTTCCACCCCAGGCCCGACCACCACCAGCCGCCGACCGATCCCGCGATGCTGGACCCCAGGTAATAGGCCAGCAGGTAGAGCGACGTCGCATGGCCCCTGTCGGCCAGCGCCAGCCGCCCGACCCAGCCGCTGGCCACCGCATGGGTGGTGAAGAAGCCGACCGTCAGCAGCACGATCCCCGCGACGATGGCCGGCAGCGCGCCAGCCAGGGTCAGCAGGATGCCGGCGGCCATGATCGCGATTCCGGCCGTCATGACCCGGCCGCGCCCCATGCGGTCGGACAGTCCCCCCGCGATGGACGAGGACGCGATGCCGAACACATAGACCGAAAACAGCAGCCCCAGCCTGGTCTGGTCCAGGTCGTAGGGCGGTGCCATCAGGCGATAGCCGGCATAGTTGAAGATGGTGACGAAGGTGCCCATCACCGCGAAGCCGACCCCGTACAGCGCCGGCAGCGCCGGGTCATGCAGGTGCCGCCCCCACGCATCGAAATGATGCCGCGCGCCCAGGCCGTGCCGCCGGGTGAAATTGCGCGAGGGCGGCAGCAGCGCCAGGAAGCCCAGCGCCGCGATCAGGCCGGCCGCCCCGACGATCGCCATGGCCGGGCGCCAGGACAGGGCGTCGGTCAGGATGCCCGTGCCCACGCGTCCGATCATGCCGCCGAAGGCGGTGCCGGAGACGTACAACCCCATGGCCAGTCCCAGTTCCCGGGGATGGATTTCCTCGGCCAGATAGGTCATCGCCACCGCCGGCACCCCGCCCAGGGCGAAGCCTTCCGCCATGCGGGCCAGCAGCAGCAACGGCCAGGTGGGCGCCCAGGCCGCCGCGATGTTCAGCAGGGCCGAGACGACCATCGACATGGCCATCAGTTCCCGGCGCCCCGCCCGTTCGGACAGGGCGGCGGCCACCAGGATGGCAATGGCCAGCGCCCCGGTCGACAGCGACAGGGACAGCGAACTGGCGGCGGCCCCGATGCCGAACTGGCGGGACAGCACCGGCAGCAGTGGCTGCACGCAATAGAGCAGCGAAAACGTGGCGAACCCCGCCAGGAACAGCGCCATGCCCGCGCGGCGATAGGCCGGGCTGGCGCGGGTGATGAAAGTGCCGGCCTTCGCAGGGGCGACAGGC
Source organism: Gluconacetobacter diazotrophicus PA1 5 (assembly GCF_000067045.1). Lineage (NCBI taxonomy): Bacteria > Pseudomonadati > Pseudomonadota > Alphaproteobacteria > Acetobacterales > Acetobacteraceae > Gluconacetobacter > Gluconacetobacter diazotrophicus. The sequence goes on along the minus strand of NC_010125.1, from coordinate 2,623,061 downwards.
ATGGTCCGGTCCGAAAATATCTGATGGAATTCCAGTATCTTCGGTATGTCATCGTGGCGGATGGCGGAATTCAACTTCACGCGATCCCGCCAGCCGCGCCCTTTTTCCCCTTACTGGTATTCCTCGGATGGCGGGGCGGCGGCGATGGGCTGCCGGTCGCGGACCTGTCGGGCGGGACGGCGCAGCACCCACATCGCGGCGCCCGATATGCAGAAGAAGGCCAGGGCCAGGCCGGTGACGAATATGGCGGCCCGCCACAGCGGGGCGAACCATGACGACGGGGCCAGCTTCGCCTCGTGCAGCGTATGCATCCACTGGAAGAACACCTCGCCCGTCTTCTGCGCGCCCGGGTCGCGTACCATCACCAGACTGTCGCTGGCGGCATCCAGGCGCAGCGTCGCCGGGCGATTGGGGCCATAGGCGGGAAGGGCGACCTGCACCTGCTGGGCGTCCGGCGTGCGGCCAAGCGTCACGTCCATCGGCACCGCGTCGGGCAAGGTGGCCCGCAGGCGGTCCAGCATATGGTCAAGTCCGGCCTCGCCCGGCACCCCGCCGCCGGAACCCGGCATCTGGCCCCCGCCATGGGCGTGGTGCGCGGCGGCCGGGGCCGGACGATGCACACCCAGAACGGTACGGGCGAAGGGCAGGGCGAGGATCGTCCCGCTGCTGGCCAGGAACGCCAGCATCAGGGCGGTCCAGAATCCGAAACTCTGATGGGTCTCGCGCCAGAAGCGATAGCCGCGCGCGCGCCGCGAGATCGTGATGGTCCTGCGCCATTTGCCCGACAGCCAGAGGTCCGGACGCGGCCACCACAGGATGATGCCCGTGATGGCCATGCCCAGCAGCAGCAGCCCCATGATGCCGGTGGCTGTCTCGCCGTACGGGACGAGAAACAGGTCGGCGTGCAGCCGGTGCAGGAAGAAGAATGACGCGGGGATGGTGTGCGTGCCGGTGATCGTGGCGGTGGCGGGATCGACCATCACCTGGAAGGCTGGATGACGCTCGCCCGGCGGTCCGAAGCTGACGCACGTGCTGTCACCCGCCCAGCGCGGCGGCGAGACGCGCAGGGGGATGGTACCCGCCGGCGCCGCCGGGCGCGCGGCGGCGATCTGTGCCTCCATGGGGCGGGGGATGCCCGTGGCGTGGGTCTGCGGGCGTCCGGATGTCAGCAGCGGGATCAGGATCAGAAGCGTGCCGGTTATCCCCTGCAGTGCCAGGGGCAGAGCCAGGATCAGTCCGATCCATCGATGTATTTTGCGAAGCACGCCCGTTTAACCCTGATAGTAAGAATTATTCGCATACATTACCGAATCGCGGATGACAAGGGACGATCGCCCGGCGAAACGACCGGTGTCGAGCGGTCTACGATATGATATTTCTCAGGATGGTGTCGTTGTATTTCCGAAGACGACAAACTGTGATGAAGAGCCCGGGGCGGAATCTGCAACAGGTTGAACTATTCCACGATGCCGCCGCCGGGGCGGTGGATCAGCCGATCACCCGCATTTGCCCGACATCGACCAGTCCGTGATCGGTGATCTTCAGATGCGGCACGACCGGCAGCGGCAGGAAGGCCAGTTGCAGGAACGGTTCTTCCAGCGTCACGCCCATGGCGCGGGTTGCCGCGCGCAGGGTCTCCAACTGGTCGCGCACGGTCTCGAACGGTGCATCGCTCATCAGCCCGGCGATCGGCAGGGGCAGTTCCGCGCGCACCTGCCCGTCCTGGACGATCACGAAGCCGCCGCCGATTTCGGCCAGGCGATTGACCGCGACGGCCATGTCGCCGTCATCGGCGCCGACGACGCAGATATTATGGGCATCGTGCCCGACCGAGGACGCCAGCGCCCCGCGCCGCAATCCGAAGCCCCGGACGAAGCCCCGGCCGATATTCCCGTTCAGCCCATGCCGCGCCACCACGGCAACCTTGGCCACGTCCCGGTCGCAATCGGCTTCGACCCTGCCGTGCCGCGCCGACAGGTCCAGGGTCAGGAAATCGGTGATGATCTGGCCCGGGATGATGCCCATGACCGGGTGACCGGTCCCGGACCCCGAAACCGTGAAATCCTCCGCCGTGACCGGGCGCCGCAGGATCACGCTGTCGCGCCCCGGCGCCGGAATCGTCCGGCGCTGCTCCAGGGCCGGACCGATCGGCCGGCCGCCGGCCAGAACGTCCGAGACCTGGCAGGTTTCCAGGTCGTCCAGGAACACGATGTCGGCGCGCCGGCCCGGGGCCAGCATGCCGCGATCGGCCAGCCCGAAGGCGCGCGCCGCCGTCAGGCTGGCGGCGCGATAGGCCGCCAGCGGCGGAACGCCGCGCGCGATCGCGCTGCGGATCAGGAAATCGATATGCCCCTCATGCGCGATTTCCAGCGGATTGCGGTCGTCGGTACAGAAGGCCAGGAAGGGCGACGTCTCGACCGTCAGCAGCGGGGCCAGCGCCGCCAGATCCTTGCAGACCGATCCCTCGCGGATCAGCACGGTCATGCCCTTGCGGATCTTTTCCAGCGCCTCGTCGGCGCGGGTGGCTTCGTGGTCGGTGGAAATACCGGCCGCCAGGTAGCCGTTCAGCGCGCGGCCGCGCATCAGCGGCGCATGCCCGTCGATATGCCGGCCCGAGAATGCCGCCAGCTTGGCCAGGCAATCCGGATCGCCGGCCAGTACGCCGGGCATGTTCATGACTTCCGCCAGTCCGATGACCTTGGGGTGGTCCATCAGGGGCGTCAGGTCATCGGCGCCCAGGTTCGCGCCCGAGGTCTCGACCGAGGAGGACGGCACGCAACTGGACAGGTTGACCCGCAGGTCCATGACCATGCGCGTCGCGGCGTCCAGGAAATAGCGCAATGCGTCGGTGCCCAGCACGTTGGCCATTTCGTGCGGGTCGCAGATCGCGGTCGTTACCCCGTGCGGCAGCACGCAGCGTTCGAATTCGAATGGCGTGACCAGCGACGATTCGACATGCAGGTGGGTGTCGATGAAACCGGGAACGACGACGCGCCCGTTCCCCTCGATCACGTTCGGTCCCTGGTAGCGGTCCAGCATGCCGACGATGGTATCGCCGCAGATCGCGATGTCGGTCGGGATCAGGTCGCCGGTGACCAGGTCGAACAGGCGGACGTCGCGGACCACCAGGTCAGGCGGTTCCTGTCCACTTCCCTGGCGGATGCGGCGGGCGATGATGTCGGGCGATGTCCTGCTCATGGTATTTTTATGCATGGAAGGGGGATTCCCGTCCATGGCACGTCCGCGTCAGGTCCCGTTTCGCGCCGGGCATGGCCCACAGCGCGGCACCCCCTGCCAGCGCCGTCCCGATCACATACAGCGCGGGCGCCTGCGGGTCATGCCCCACCAGGGCCGACACGCAGGCCGGGGTCAGCCCGCCGAAGACGGCGTATGACAGGTTGTAGGAAAAGGACAGCCCGGAAAACCGCACGGCAGCGGGAAAGGCCCGCACCATCGCGATCGGCACGAGGCTGACGTATCCCGCGCCGATACCCGCCAGCGCGGCCAGCGGCAGGAACCAGCCGGGATGGGCGGGGGCCAGCGCATACAGCCCCCATGCCCCCGCGATCAGCAGCCCGACCACCGGGGGGATCATTCCGCGCAGGCCCCACCGGTCGGTGGCCGCGCCGATCACGACCGAAGCGACGGTGACGGACAAGGTCGCGACCAGGCTGGCATCCATGGTGCGGGCGGGGGAAAAACCGTACAGCGTCTGCAGCAGCGACGGCATCATCAGCAGCAGCACGACGATCGCGGCCGTCAGCGTCCAGGTGCCGATGATGGACAGGATGACCGCCCGGCGGCAGGTGCGCAGCACCGCGACCAGCGGCGTCTGCCGCGCCAGCGCATCCCGCGCGTGCATCTCGGTAAAGACCGGCGTTTCCTCCAGCCAGCGGCGCAGTTTCATGGCGATCAGGCCGAAGATGCCGCCCAGGATGAAGGGCAGGCGCCATCCCCATGCGACGATCGCGGCGGGCGGCAGGGCCAGGTTCAGGCCCAGCGCCACCAGCGAGCCGATCAGCATCCCGGCCGTCAGTCCGCCGGTCAGCAGCCCGCAGGCCAGTCCGGTGCGTCCGGCGCTGGCATGTTCGGCCACGAAGACCCAGCCGCCCGGCGCCTCGCCGCCGATCGCGGCCCCCTGTGCCATGCGCAGCAGCAGCAGGGCCAGCGGGGCGCCGATGCCCAGCGTGCCGAAACCGGGCAGAAGCCCCATCAGCAGGGTGGGGGCCGCCATCAGCAGGACGCTGAAGGCGAACATTTTCTTGCGCCCGTGCCTGTCGCCGAAATGCGCCATGACCACCCCGCCCAGCGGCCGGGCCAGGTATCCTGCCCCGAACAGGCCGAACGTCTCGGTCTGGCGCAGCCAGTCGGGCTGGATCGCGGGGAAGAAATGCTGGGCGATGATTTTCGCGAAATAGGCGAAGATCACGAAATCATAGAATTCCAGCGCCCCGCCCAGCGCGGCGAGGGCCAGGGTGCGCAATTCCCCCCAGGTCAGGCTGCCCGTTTGCGGGGGAGGGAATTCAGGCATGGCGGGCGCGATCCGGGCTTGGGAAAGGGTCGGGCGGGCAGAACGGCCCGCCTTGCGCCTGCCTTGTCAAGGAGAAAGGGCAGGGCTGTCCGGAATCCTGGTTGCGCCGACTATGACAAAAGATAAAGAATGGGTTGCATCAGAAGGCGGATGCAACTGAAAATGGGACCGGGCCCGAAGCCGGCCCGATCGGCGCGCATAATAAAAACAAGAACGCGAGCAGAACATATGGGTGAGACAGGTCTGACCCGGTCCGAGGAGCGGTTTATTCGCTGGTCCTTCGGAACCTATTCCGGGCACAATCCATCGTTGTCGGACGGGATTATCCTGCCGATCTGGAAAAGCGGGCCCTGCTGCGGGCGCCCCCGTATCCCGGCCTCGATCCGCGGCCTGGTGGCGCGTGGGCTGTTGCAGGTGTCGGAGGACGAACCGCCGCCGCGGGCCTATTTCACGCCCACGGGGATACGGGCGGTACGGCGCATGTTCATCAAGCCCCGCTTCGACACCGGGCAGTACATTCATCTGTGGCGCGAAGTGGAAAGCCGCGTCGAGATGGAATAGCCCTCAGCCGCGCAGGAGCGACCGGCGGCGCAGCGGCATCGTCATGCAATGGATGCTGCCGCCCCCCTGGGAAAACTGGTCCAGTTCCGGGTCCAGCACCGTCAGGCCTTCCGCGCGGAGCATCGCGTTGACGCGGGTGGAATGGCGCGGGCTGACCACCCGTCCGTCGCCCAGCGCCAGCACGTTGCAGGCCATGTCGCGCATCGCTTCCTTGTACGTGACGGGCAGCAGGCGGATGCCCTGGTCGCGGAACCAGTCCAGGTCCGCGTCGGCCAGGGCGTCGGGTGCCACCAGGGCCAGGTTTTCCGCGACCATCGTAAACACCACGTCCAGATGCAGGAAATGGTCCGAGAACCGGATCATCCGCGTCTGCCATCCGGCCTCGTCGAACCAGCCGGTGAATTCGCGGGCGCCCGCCGTGTCGGTGCGCGTGCCGGTGACGCCCACCGCCAGCAGGCCGGGGCGGATGACATGGATGTCGCCGCCTTCGACATGACCCCCGGCGGTGCCCTTCCCGGCGGTCTTCCAGATCTCGCCCGCGCCGTAGAAGGCTTCGATCTGCGCCTTCTCGTCCTTGCGCTCGTGGCGGAACAGGCTGGTGACGACGGTGCCGAAGGGGGTCGTCTGCGAACTGTCGCGGGTATAGACCTGATAAGGCAGGCCGGGTTGCGGCGTCAGGAAATGGCAGGTCACGCCGGCGCTGCGCAGGCAGTCGACCATTTCGTCGAACTGCTTCTGTACGGCGTGATGCTCGGGCTTCAGGCCATTTTCCAGGCTCAGGACCGCGATGTCGTTGCTGGGAATCCAGTCGTAATAGGTCGGCGGGCACAGCAGGACGTCGTCCAGGTGTCCGGTTTCGCTATCGATGAACCAGCGGTTGGCCGTCATGTCCCGTATCCTCGTCCCAAAGCCCGATCCTGTCCGCTACCATAAGGGAGCGGGGCGGCCTATCCGATAGCGGACCCCGCAAGTGAAGTTTGCGATCCGTTCAATCATCCGGACGCTCGCCCGTGTCGGGCGGGGCTTCTCATCGGCCGTCGCGCTCTATATGGGCTGAAACCGGACGGGGAGGTTCTGTTGCGTATTCTCATGACCGGCACGGCGGGATTCATCGGTTTCCATGTGGCATGCCGGCTGCTGGATGACGGGCATGAGGTCACGGGCATCGACGGGATCACCGCCTATTACGACGTGGCGCTGAAGCGCGAGCGTCACGACCGCCTTGCCATGCGGCCCGGTTTCACCCGCCACGAATTCATGCTGGAGGATGCGGTCCGGCTGGCGGAAACCTGCCGCGAGGCGCGCCCGGACATCGTCATTCACCTCGCCGCCCAAGCCGGGGTGCGGTACAGCCTGGAAAATCCCGGCGCCTATATCAGCGCCAACATCGTGGGCACCCATAACCTGCTGGAAGCGATCAAGACGCTGGGCGTGCGGCATTTCGTCCTGGCCTCGACCTCGTCGGTCTACGGGGCCAGCGCCGAGAGCCCGTTTACCGAGGACCAGGCCTGCAATCACCCGCTCAGCCTCTACGGCGCGACCAAGAAGGCGTGCGAGGAGATCGGTCATTCCCATGCCCACCTGTACGGGCTGCCGATCACCGCCTGCCGGTTCTTCACCGTCTACGGCCCATGGGGGCGGCCGGACATGGCGCTGTTCCGCTTCACCAGCAACATCCTCGGCGGCCGCCCGATCGACGTCTACAATAACGCGCAGATGGAACGGGACTTCACCTATATCGACGACGTGGTCGAGGCGCTCTGCCGCCTGCTGCCGCACGCGCCGGCGGTGACGACCCCCACCCGGCGGGGCGTCAGCCCGGTCGCACCGTTCCGCGTGGTGAATGTCGGCCATGGCCAGCCCGTCGCCCTGGGCGATTTCATCGGCGCCATCGAACGGGCGACGGGGCGGACGGCCATCCGTCACAACCTGCCGATGCAGCCCGGCGACGTGCCCCGGACCTGGGCCGACTGCACGATCCTGGAACATCTGACCGGCTATCGTCCCGCCACCGCGCTGCAGGACGGGATCGACGCCTTCGTCGCCTGGTACCGCGACTGGTACGACGCCGCCTGACGATTCAGAACGACCCGGTCAGGCTGACATTGAACGACCGGCCCATGCCCTTCAGCGGGCCGAGAACGCCCGTCGCGTCGTAGTCGCCCAGCGACAATCCCCCAAGCGGCAGATAATATTTCTGGTTCATGACATTATCGATGCCGGCGTTGAGCGCCAGGTAGCGCCAGCGATAGCTTCCCCCCAGGCCCAGCAGCGCATAGCCCGGCGTGCGCGGCTCGTTGCGCAGCCGGTCGACGGTGTCCTTCGATTTCACGAACGTCATCTCGACGCGGCCGGTCCAGTTTCCGACCGTCTCGTGCACACCGACCATGCCGTTGGCCGGCATCTGGTGGTACAGGCCGGAACGGGTCACCAGATCCTGCCCGCGCACCCAGTCGACGGTGCCGACCAGGTCGCCCTGGCCATACCGGACCGTGTTCCACAGACGGTACGAGCCGGAGGCATTGATGCCGTAGCTCTGGGCGTCATGGTTGACGAATTCCAGCAGCGACGTGCCGTTGCTGTACTGCGCCAGGCGCACGACGTTCACATAGTGATGCGTGTAGGTGTAGTAGGGCTGGATCTTCAGGTCCCATGCCTGTCCGTGCGGGTCGTGCCAGTCGATCGTGATGCTGGCGGTATTGGCGATTTCGGGCGTCAGGTTCGGGTTGCCGACATAGCCGTTGCCGTCGCCGAACCAGCCGATCATCTTCGTTGCCATGGCGCCCCGGCCCCACGCATAGCGTTCATAGAGGTTGGGCGAGCGCGTCTTGCGGGCATAGCCGCCTTCGATCGTCAGGCTGTCCAGCGCCTGCCAGCGCGTCAGGGCCGTGACGTCGAAATTGACGTCGGTACGGCCCCTGTCCATCGCGTTGAACGCCCGGGCGGCCGTGGCGTCCGCCGCCGCCATCATGCCGGTCCAGGAATAGGGCGAGACCGGTCCGGTATTCATCATGACGAGGTCGTTGCGGAACCCGAGCAGGGTGGACAGGCGGGGCGTCCAGCGTGCTTCCCATTCCGCGTAGTGCCCCAGCCGGTCGCGGTGGCCGTTATTGACGTTATGGAACGTTCCCGGTCCCATCATCATGCTGCCCTGCAACGGCGGCCACCAGTCGTTCAGCCCGTCATGATCGAACGAACTGCCGAGCCGGAGCGTGTCGCGCGGCCCCAGCGGGATGGTCGCCTTGAGCGTATAGCCCGCCATCCGGGAATCGGTGTTCATGGGCATGCCGGTGGTGGGGGAATGGCCCCCCTTGTCGCCCAGCATGTCCATGACGTGATCGACCCGTTGCCAGTAGCCCCGGACCTCAAGGTCGCCCCAGTCGAAACTGCCGTCGTACTTGCCGTTCACGTAGGTCGACCGGTTGTTGGTCATGTCCATGTACTGGTTGGGAAAGCCCTCGTAGGGGGTATCCTGCTGGCCTGCCGTCAGGGCCAGCAGATGGTTGCCCTTGTGCATGCCCAGGGTCACGGCATGGTTGAAGGTCAGGTAATCGGTCGAGCGCACCACGCCCCCGTCGCCGCCCGCGTGATAATCGCCGGCATGGGCGTAGGAAGCCGTGTAGCGCAGGCTGAACGTGTCGTCCGCCAGCGTGACGGTGCCCGACGCCTCGGACCCGCCGCCATTGCTGCGGTAATTGCCGGTGACATGGCCGGTGACCAGGACCTGGCCCTTCCGGGCGAATTGGGGGTCGCGCCGCTCGACATCGACCGTGCCGGCGGTACTGTCGCCGCCCAGGCTGACCGGCGTGATCCCGGCGATCGCGGTCGCGGTCTGCACGCTGTCCGGGTCGATATAGGACATGGCGGGGTTCATGTGATTGGGGCACCCCGCGCTGATCCGCACTCCGTCGACGACGGTCGCCACCCGGTCGTCCGCCATGCCGTTCAGCACCGGAAGCGACGAGATCCCGCCGGCCGAATAGGCGCTGAAGCCGGGCGTGTCGTGGAACAGGGCGACGGCGTCGGGGCTGCCGAGTTGCGCGGCCGCGCGGTCGCTGGCGCCGGGCGAGGAGGCGGAAAGCGGACTGTCCGCCAGCGATGGAAGATCCGTGGCCTCGATCGAGAGCGAAGGCAGGGTAACTACCGGATCGCCGGCGCGGGCCGGGGCGGCATGGGCGCAGAAGGCGACGATGCAGCCGCAGAGTGCCGCCTCGGCAGGCGAGGGGGCTGCGGGAAAACGTGACATGGATGGGCTGTCCTGAACTGACGGGATGTCAGCCGGCGGCGTCATGCCCGCCTGTCCGCATGGGCCACGCGGCATGGTGCGGGCACCAGGGCGCGGGCGTGGTCTGGGCATTCGGGTGGCGTGGGCCGTCGGCGCTACGGGTCAGGCAGCGGCAGGGGGCCCCCGTGACGGCGGCAGTCCGCAGCCGCGCACGGGCGGGGCCCGTGGCTGGGCGGGGCGGCTGCGCGGCCGTGCCCACACCATTGGCGGCAACGGCAGGAACGCCAGCGTCGTCAGCGTCACGACCGGCAGATGCAGCAGCGGGCAGAGCGGGCACGAATCGCCGTGGTCCGGAGCGGCAGGGTGATGGCCGTCGGGTGTCACCTGCGGCGCCCCGTCCATCCGCATGCCTGCCATGCCGTCGTCATGGGGGCGCGCCGGCATCGTGCACGCGATATCGATGCCCGTCAGGCGTTCGATCGTGGCGCGCGGCATCTCGTCGGGCAGTGCGCGGCTCTGGATCAGCAACTGGCTCAGCAGGCCGATCAGGGTCAGCGCGACGATCAGCCAGCGGCCGCAAATCGGCCGTGTCGCAGGAAGGGCGGCGCGCGTCAATGGAGCGGACGGATATGCCTCTTTACGGATCGCCGCTCTTGTCGCCCCCGGCGGCGGTGGTTGTCAAATTGCCGTGTTCGGCCTTTTCTGGCGACCATGAGTGACGGAGCCGACACCGTGATGCGCGCGGCCGCTGTCCCGGACCGGGGGCGGCGCGACCGCCTGATGCGCCAGGCCGCGCCCGCGTCGCGCGGCCTGGTCCCGGCGGTGATGGTCGCGGCGCTGCTGCTCCATGGCCTTTTCGGGCTGGTCGTCTTCCCGTGGGGGCGGCCGATTCCGGTGCCGTCCATGGCGCGCGTGGTGGAAATGTATTTCCTGCCCCCCGTCGCCGCGCCAAAGCCGCCCCCACCCACACCGGCGGCCACGCCGCCGGAGCCGCCGCCGCCCGGGCCCCGGCCCGACACCCCGCCTTCGCGGCCCGTGATGCCGGCGGACCGGGATGCCGACCGGATCGTACCCCGTCCCAGAGCGATGCCGTCCCACGCGCCGCGCGTGGCGAGGCAGCAGGCGACCGTACCGGTCCCCGCCCCGGCAAAGCCCGCCCCGCTTTCCCCGCCGGAGCCGGCTGCTGCCCCCGTGAAGCCGGTGGCCCCGGCACCCCCGGCGGCACCGGTCTGCGACCGGCCGGCCGGCCGGTACCCGCCCATGGCGCGGCGACTGCATGAAGAAGGGGAGGCCGAACTGTCGTTGCAGCTCGGCCCCGACGGGGCCGTCGCCCATGCTGAACTGGCGCGCAGTACCGGCTATGACGATCTGGACGAAGCGGCCCTGGCGGCCGGCCGGACGGTGCATTGCACCGTTCTGTCGGGGCGCATGCCGGCGTCGGCGCGTATCACGGTCATGTTTCACCTGAAAATGACCTGAATCGATTTTGGAGGGGCAGACGGTATGGACACGGTGGACATGGACGGGATTCCGGTCACCTTCGCTGTTTCGGTCCCGCCGGATCGCCATGCCGACGTCCGTGCCGCGCCGCATTTCCGGCGCTGGCTGCTGCAGGCCGCGTCGCGGTTCGACCTGCGCGCCGTGGCGGTGCGGGACGTCGTCTTCTTCGGACACAGGGTGGGCTTCATTCTGGTGGAGGCCGACGCCTGGCATGCCGGGCGGCAGGTCCCGGGCGCGGCCCTGCTGCGGGGGGATTCGGTGTCGGTGCTGGTGGTGCTGCTGTCCCGGCATCCCCCGCGGACCATCCTGACGTGCGAGCCGCGCCTGCCGGTGGCCTGCCCCGACCTGCTGGCGCTGCCGGCCGGCATGCTGGACGGCGGCCAGCTTGTCAGCACCGCCCTGCGCGAACTGGCCGAGGAAGTCGGCACCGACCTGACCGTGCGGGCCGACATGCTGGTCGAACTGACCACCGTCTGGCTGTCGCCCGGCGGATGCGACGAGGCGATCACGCTCTACGCCGTCGATCTGGATATCGACGCGCAGGCCATGCGGGCGCTGGACGGGCGACGGACCGGCAATGCCTGCGAGCATGAAACGATCCATCTGCGGATCATCGACCTGGATGCGATCCCCGGGATCGGCCGCACCGACGCGAAGACCCTGCTGTCCTATCACCTGTACCGGAACCTGAAGGACCGGAGCCCGGGCCCGGCGGATATGGTTTCCAAAACGGAATAAACCGGCTTGACCGCGACCGGGCGGGTACGGATCATGCCGTGATGATCGATGATCCGCCCGCGGATGCCGCACCCGTCATCCTGCCGAACGGACCGTCGCCCGTGCTGCCGCGATGGCGGCTGGCCGTCGGGATCGGTATCCCGTTCTGCGCCGTGGATCTGGCTCTGCCGTGGCTGGACCGGGTGCGGGGCACGATCCTGGGCTTCCCGGTCGTGACGGCCTGGCTGTTCGCGTGGTTCGTCCTGACCTCCGCCTGCCTGGGCACGGTATGGGTCCTGCATGACCGCCATCTCGGCGATGACGACTGACATCCCATGTCAAGTGTGACGTTCTGCCTCGTGATCCTGCTGTCGCTGGGGATCGCGCTTTATTCCCGGCGAGGGCACCATCACCAGGGAACGCGGGATTTCTTCGTCGCCTCGGGGCAGTTCGGCGGTGCGCTGCTGTTCTTCCTGGCGGTGGGCGAGACGTACAGCATCGGCACCGTGCTGGGCTTTCCCGCCGGCACGGTCAGCCACGGCACGGCGTTCGTACTCTGGTTCCTCAGCTACATCGTGCTGGCCTTTCCGGTGGGGTATTTCCTCAATCCCAGGATCTGGCAGGCCGGACAGGCCTGCAATGCCCTGACCCTGGCGGACCTGTTCCGCCACCATGTCGGCAGCCGGGCGGTCGAAATCGCCATGGCGCTGAATGCCATCCTGTTCCTGTTGCCGTTCGGCGACATGCAGTTCGTCGGCCTGCTGACGGTGCTGCAGGGCTTCGGCTGGCAGGTGCCCAGCATCCTGCTGACGACGCTGGCGGCGGTGATGGCGTTCTTCTGGGTCGCGCTGTCGGGGATACGCGCCCCGGCCTATGTCTCGATCCTGAAGGATGTGCTGACGATCGTCGCGGTGGTGGCGGTCGGCGGCGCGGCCCTGCTGGCCATGGGCCACCTGCCGGACCCGCACCAGGCCGGGCGGGCGGTCGGGCAGGACATCGCGGATATCCGTCCCACCGGGCGGGACGAGGCCTTCGCCATGTCCACCGTCATCCTGCAGTCGATCGGCTTCTGCGTCGCGCCGCAGACGGTGGCGTTCCTGTTCACCGGGCGCTCGCGGCGGATCGTCCGGCGCAACCAGGTCCTGATGCCGCTCTATATGCTGATGTTCCCGTTCCTGTACCTGGTCGCCGAGTATGCGCGCCGGTCGGGCATGGCGCTGCCCACGCCGAACGATGCGTTCATGACCGTGTCGCTGGCGCTGCTGCCCGGCTGGATGGACGGGCTGGTGGCCGCGGCCTGCACCCTGTCGGCGCTGGTGGTCCTGGCCGGAACGTGCCTGGCGATCGGTTCGCTGGTATCGCACAACCTGCTGCATGGCCTGTCGGATCGCCAGCAGCGCTACGGCGCGCAGGTCGTGATCGCGCTCTATCTGCTGTTTTCGGTCGTCAGCGCGGCACACGCGTCCGGCGTCCTGGTCAAGCTGAACACCATGTATTATTTTGGCGTGACGCAGGCGGCGCCCGGCCTGTTCGCTATCCTGCTTGCCCGGCCGGTCAGACCGGCGGCGCTGGTCGCCGGATTGCTGGCCGGGGACGGGCTTTCGGTCGGACTGTATCTGGGCGGTGTCGATCTGGGCGGGATCAATCCCGGACTTGTGGGGCTGGTGGCCAACGCCGCCATCCTGTGGGCCGGCAGTTACATGCCGCGGCGCCGCTGACACGCCGGCATCGTGGCGGAATTCCGTCGCGGGCGGGAAACTTTCATCGCCGGAAGATGTTGCTTTCGCGGTCGCATCAATGATCCGCGTGCCGAATGATGGCGACCCGTCGGGTTCGGCGAATACAAGTTCATAAAAGTATAGAAATTTAAATAACGTCTAATATTATTTTCCGAATTTTTACGCATAAATTTAATATATATATTGGGGCGAGAGATGGATTCCTCATTATTGCTGGATCATGACACCCAATATCCATTGGTCGTGGATCTGGATGGCACATTGATCGCCTCGGATCTGCTGATCGAATCGTTTTTCGCCTGTATCGGTCAGGAATTCGCCAGCCTTCCGCATCTGTGTTCCTCCCTGGCCAAGGGGAAGGCGCACCTGAAGCATGCGCTGGCCTCGCGGGTCGAAATCGATGCCATGACGCTACCCTACCAGGACGCGGTTCTGGACCTGATCGACCAGGCGCGGGCCCAGAGGCGGCCGATCTTCCTGGCCACGGCTTCGAACGAACGCTACGCGCGGGCCGTGACCCAGCATCTGGGCGGGTTCGATGGAATATTCGCCAGCGACACGCACAACAACCTGTCGGGCGCGAACAAGGCCCGCGTCCTCGTCGAAGCCTTCGGAGAAAAAGGCTTCGATTATGTCGGCAATCATCGTGACGACCTGGAAATCTGGCGCCACGCGCGGCGATGTCACGCGATCGGGCTGGATGGCGGGTCGCGGCGCAAGCTGCACGCATCGGGCCCAGACCGCGTCGAAATCCTGGACAAGCCGCCCCAGTCGCTGAAGACATGGGCGCGCGCCCTGCGTGTCCATCAATATGCGAAAAACGTCCTGGTCTTTCTGCCGGCCCTGGCCGCCCATGCGTTCAGCCTGACGGTCCTGCTGCAAAGCTGCGCCGCCTTCCTGGCCTTCTGCGCCTCGGCATCGGCCATCTATCTGGTGAACGACCTGGTGGATCTGCGTGACGACCGGTCGCATCCCACCAAGAAAAGGCGCCCGCTGGCCAGCGGCAGGGTGTCGATCCACGCGGCGCTGGCCGCGATCCCGATACTGGGACTGTGCGCCATCGCGCTCTGCCTGTTCCTGCCATTGATCTTCAGCGTCACGCTGTTCGGCTACGTCGTGCTGACGACGGGCTATTCCTTCTGGCTGAAGCGCAAGAAACTGGGGGACGTGGTGGGGCTTGCGCTGCTGTACACGGCCCGGCTGGTCGGGGGCGCGGCGGCGACGGGGATCGTCCTGTCGGAATGGATCCTGGCATTTTCGCTGTTCGTGTTCACGTCCCTGGCCCTTATCAAGCGCTATACGGAATTGCTGACCCGGCTGGATGCGAACCTGCCGGATTCCAGCAGCCGGGACTACAAGAAGGACGACCTGGTGGTACTGGCGTCCCTGGCGGCGGCGTCCGGGACCAACGCGGTGACGGTCTTTTCGCTGTATATCGCATCGGATTCGGTCAAGGCGACGTACCGGCACCCCGATATGCTGTGGCTGCTGTCACCGATCCTGCTCTTCCTGCTGGGCCGGGTGCTGATCGTCGCCCATCGGCGGCACATGCATGACGACCCGGTCATCTGGGCGTTGCGCGACCGCACGAGCTGCGTTGCCGTCGCATGCTCGATCATGATCTTCCTGGCGGCGTCGTGACATGACGATTTCTCTGCCGATGCATCATGAGGCGGCCCTGGAGACGCACAGGGCGTCGGACTGGCGCGTCACGCTCGGGATCGTCCTCTGGGGGACCCTGCTGTCCCTGATCTCGTCCCAATATGCCGGCGGGCAGGTGAACAATTTCTACCACCTTCCCATTCTGGCGGGGCTTTACAATGAACCCCAGTTCGCGGACGACCTGTTCATTCAAAGCCTGCGCTTCTACTCCTCCGGTTTCTGGCAAATTCTGTCCGGGACCATCAACGGCCCCCAGGTCTTCGGAATCCTGTTCTTTTTCCTGATCCTGTCACGCATGCTTCTGTTCGCGGGCATGCTGGCCTGGGCCAGCCTGCTGGGTTTCGACAGCGTCAGGGAACGGATCGTGTTCACGACGCTCGTCGCGTTCGCGTCGATCCTTCAGGGCTATGCCGAAGCAGGGGCGGGGGGGCTTCTGATCGACAGTTTCACGCAATCGGAGGTCGCGAACGCGACGACGCTGATCGCGCTGGCCTGGGCGGCACGGCGGCGGATCGGTGCCGCGTTCGCCATCAACGGCGTGACGTTTTTCCTCAATGCCTTTGTGGCCGTCTGGACCGCCGTTCCCCTGGCCTTCATCCTCTGGCGCCAATGGCGGCGGAAGGACTGGACCCTGCGGACGCTTGGGATTCAGGCGGCGCCCGGCCTGGCGTGTTTCGTCGTCCTGGCCGTCCCGGTCGTTCGCAACATGCTGGCCAATCCCTATGTCACGGTCACGCCGCCCTTCGATTACATCGCCTTCCTGGAAGCGTTCTTCCCCTATCATTTCCTGGTCTGGGACATCTCCATCCGGGACAAGGTTATCTTCCCCGCAATGTTCTGCAGCGGAATGCTCGCCGCCATGATGCTGCGCCGACCCAATGCCTTTCTGACGACCGCCCTGTGGGGGGCGATCGCGGTCTGGGTGACGGGTGCCGTCCTGCCCTTCGCAACGCATTCCCGCATGCTGCTGAACCTGCACCTCCTGCGGTCGGGTACCACCGTGTACATGCTCGCGGCGATTGCCGTCGCCGCGCTGACGACCCGGTGGGTGTTCTCGCGCAATACCATGGACCGCACCCTGTGGGCGCCGGCCCTCATGCTGGCGTCCTGCACCCTCAAGATCCTGGCGCCGTTCATGCTGCTGGTTCTGCTGCTGCGGCGCCGGCCGTGGCGCTTCCTGTCCAATCCGCGGCTTTCCGTCATGGCACCGGTTCTGCTGCTGATGACGATCCTGTTCTGCGGGGTGCGCATCTACCATACCATGGCGTTCGACCACACTTTCCTGGCGAAGCGGGCCGACTGGCAGGCCCTGGGCACCTGGGCGCGGATACAGACGCCGGTGCGCGCGATGTTCCTGATCCCGATCGACCTGCTGCCGGAGGCGAGCCTGCTTCCCAAGGGTGACGCCGGCCAGAACGAACTGGCGATCGGGAACACCGTTTTTTCCTATTTTTCGCATCGTAGAGCCTGGGTGTTCCCGCGTGCCGGTGCGAACGTGCTGTGGGCGCCCGCCTATTACCCGGAATGGCATGACAGGATGGTGGATGTCCGCCGGCTGAAGAGCCTGCCCGACCGTCTGCGCTATGCCGATCGGCACGGCATGTCCTACGTGGTCGATGGCTGCGGCCAATCCGATTCGCCGGTACCGGTCGCCCAATTCAGCCGGCTGTGCGTCTTCGCCGTTCCGCAACATTCCGCAGCATGACGGAAGCCACGTCCCTGGGCGGCTGGAGCGACCTGACATGAACCTGTCCGATACCTTCCCGCCCCTGGAAGCGCCAGCCCCGGCGGCCGTGCGCCCCTGGTCGTTTCCCGACCATGCCAGGCCCGTGCCCGACCGGCGCGCGACGTTCGCCGTCATGTTGGTCGGAACGCTGCTTTCGCTGGCCCTGTCGGGATACGCCGCCGGGGAGGAGAACAATTACTATCAGATGCCGATCCTGGCGGGCCTGTATCACGAGCCGCAATTCGCGACCGACCCGTTCATACAGAGCCTGCGCTTCTACGCATCCGGCTTCTGGCAGATGCTGTCCGGAAGCGCGAACGG
The DNA here is from genome assembly GCF_000067045.1 of Gluconacetobacter diazotrophicus PA1 5. Lineage (NCBI taxonomy): Bacteria > Pseudomonadati > Pseudomonadota > Alphaproteobacteria > Acetobacterales > Acetobacteraceae > Gluconacetobacter > Gluconacetobacter diazotrophicus. The sequence goes on along the minus strand of NC_010125.1, from coordinate 2,606,079 downwards.
GCCCCATGTCTATACGATCCTGTTCGCCTTCCAGATTCTGTCGCGCATGATCCTGGTGTTCAGCATCATGGAATGGGCGACCCTTCTGGAATGCGGATCCGTGATGGAGGTGGCGACATTCACGGCCCTCGTCCTGCTTTCATCGACGATCCGGGGATTTTCCAATGCCGGCGTGGGTGGCCTGCTGATCAGCAGTTTCACGCACTCCGAAATGGCAAACGGCACGATGCTCCTGGCGCTGGTCTGGGCCGGACGGGGACGGATCACCGCTTCGCTGGCCGTGAACGGGGTGACGTTCTTCCTGAATGCGTTCGTCGGTGTCTGGACCCTGGTGCCACTCGTCTTCATCATCTGGTCGCACTGGCGGCACCACGGAGTGGCCGGGCGTACGCTCGCGCGTCAGGCGGCCTGGGGGGGCGGGATCCTTGCGGCGTTCGCCGCTCCGGTTGTCCATAACATCCTGGCCAACCCCTATACGCGGGAGGCACCTTCCTTCGACTATGTCGGCTTCCTGCAGTCGTTCTTCCCGTACCATTTCCTGATCTGGAGCACGAGCCACCGGGAACAGGGCCTGCTTGCGGTCATTTTCTGCTGCGGCCTTGCGACCGCGTCGATGCTGCCGACATCGCGCGCCGCCCTGAAGGCCGCGTTGTGGGGGGCGGCCTCCGTCTGGATCGCGGGTGTGTTTCTTCCGTTCCTCAGCCATTCCCGCCTGCTGCTGAACCTGCATCTGCTGCGCTCGGGCAGCACGGTTCACATGTTGTCGGCCATCGCCGTCGCCGCACTGGCGACCAGGTGGGTCTTTTCCGGCACGGCGTCGGATCGCCTCGTGTGGGCCCCCTTGCTCTTTGTGCTGTCCTGCACGCTCAAGATCTTCATGCCGCTGGTCCTCGTGCTTCTGGTGGTGCGGCGGTGGCGGCCGGCGGTGGCGGTCGGCCTGCGCCGTTACGCGGCGCCGGCGCTCCTGCTGGCCGGGGTCGCCTTCAACGTGGCACTGATCTATCGCGCCGCCGTTTCAAGCCGGGTCGCCGTCCAGAAGCGCGACGACTGGCAGGCCCTGGGCACATGGGCGCGGGCTCATACGGCCGTGGACGCCCTGTTCCTCAACCCGCCCGGGATATCATGGGGAATGGGCATGTCGGCGAAGAACGACGCGTTTCAGGACGGGCTTTCAGAGGGGGCGCCCGTCTTCACCTATTTTTCCCATCGGCAGTCATGGGTCTCGTCCCCCGCGGGGGCGGCGGTGATGTGGGCGCCCGCCTATTACCCCACGTGGCACGCCAGAATCACCGAAGTCCGGGCACTGAAGACCCTGCCGGACCGTCTGGATTACGCGGCCCGGAACGGCATCGCCTATGTCGTCGATGGCTGCGCCCGGACCGACCGCGACCGCCCCTCGCCCGTTTCGGACGGCTTTGCCTCTTTTCCTCCAGGAGCACCCAATCATGAAATTCGGGACGGTTTCTCTCGTGCTGTGGACCGTTCTATTGTCGTTGTTCAGCGTTCTATTGTCGTCCTCGGCCCAGATCCTTGCTGAAGATGGGGATGTCCGCCCCGTCGGTGCAGGCCGTGATCGCCACCCGGTCCGACCTGCGACAGGTCTTCGCGGCGGTGGCGCTGAATCCGTCGATCGTGCTGGGATTGCTGGCCTTCGGTTCCAGCGCCGTCGTGTGGCTTCTGGTCCTGGCGCGTATCGACGTCTCCCAGGCCTATCCTTGCGTTGCGCTGGGCATCGTCATGACCGTGGGGGCGGGCATCGTCCTGCTGGGCGAGCAGATCCACCCCACGCGAATCATCGGCCTGCTGGTGATTCTGTCCGGCGTCGTCATCATGGCACGCGCGCAATAGCGCGGCTCCAGATGAGGGGATCGCCCCTCATCTCGATCGCCCCGCGAAGCCGGAGACCCCGTCAGAAGCGCGACAGCGCCATGGTGTCCTCGGTCTTCCGCGTGCTGATACCATCAGGAATACGTGCTGTCGATCGTGCGAGCAGGCCGCTGCGGCACAACGCGATCAGGAAGAGCACCGCACCGATCAGCCATGCCGATGCAAGCGTGCGTGTGGCGAGGAACCCGATGCGGCCTGCCAGGATGGACGGATAGGTCACCGGCATCGAAACGAGTATGATGCTGCACCAGACCAGCCTGTCCGTCAGCGGGCCGCCATGCAACGGCAGCCGGCCTGTGATGTAGGCACTCCACGGCATCAGCAGCAGCAGATAATAATGCGTCCACGATACGGGGCTGGTGATGACGCAGAATGCGATCAACAGCGAAAAATCGAATATATCCGACAGGTCAGCCGCGCTCCGGCCCGTCCGGGCTGCCCGGGATCGCCAGGCCAGGCTCGCGATGGTGGTCAGCGCGAGGATGACGATCGCCAATGCCTTCGACACCAGGGTCATGGAAAACGGCAGGTCATGCAGATACCAGTCGAAGACATATTTCGGCCCTGTCGCAAGCCGCAGCAGGAACGCGTTGATGGACTGATTGTTGAAGGCGCCGATGGTCTGCTGCGTATAGCGGACAATGCACCACTCGTACCATCCGCGCGTGACAGGCCAGCCGAAGACCGCCACGGACGATACGGCCGTCACGGCCACGATCGCCGCGCAGGCCCCGGCGGCGCGCCAGTTTCGCCGATACAGGAAATAGAGGAAGAAGATCGAAATCATCGGCTTGATGGTGGCGGAAAATCCGATCAGCAGGCCAACGGAATACATCCGCTTCTTCTTCAGCAGGCCGAGGCTCAGGATAAGCAGGAGGAATATGAAATGGGTCGTGTTGCCCATGTCGAACATGCTGTACCACAAAGGGCCGTTGCAGATAAAAAGGAAGAACACCAGAATCTTCTTCCTGGTGTTGCACCCTTTCGTCAGGATCAGGAAGGACCCGACCACGGCCAGCAGCCCCAGAATGGAAAAGACGATCACCGCCCCGGTGGGGCCCATATAGGGGAACGGGGCGAACAGGTAGACGTCGATGGGCCAATTGACGAATTTTCTGTTCATGAGAAACGGAACCAGCGCGCCCCTGCCATGCCTCAGCACGGCATCGGCCGCGTCGTAATAGCAGTCGCGGAAATCGGCCATGAACAGGGGAGGTTTTATAAAATATAGAGGAAACCATATATTGATAAATATCGATAAAATAGCCAACGATATCAGGAGGGAAATTGTCATGCTCCAATTCCCTTTGGTCAGGGATATGCGCAGGTTTTGCATGGTATTCCGTATTCCCTGTATTAAATGGAATTTGTCATATGGTCCGATAGGATAATATATAAAATCACGCGGGCTCGAATTTTTCGGTTTTTGCCGGACCATCGCTCTCGTGCCGTCCGGCGATGGGACGATCAGTCCCACTGATCTCGATCGGTCGAGCATTGCCCGATGATTACGCCGCAGGCACGAGGCGGTTGCACCCCGTTCCAGCCCCGGTTTGGTCGTGACAGGAAGATCAGGGCGAGGACGCCAGCCGCGGCAGGGTATGGAGAATATCGTCGATCGGCAAGAGCCATGGCAACGCAACGGAAAATCCACAATACGAGACAAAATCGGCCATATCGGAGAAACGGTGCGGGCGGTGGGGGAACGTACCGAAAGGAAGGGCGTTTGCTGTTTCGTTGCTTTTCGATCCGGATATATTCCGCACCCGAAGCGATCAAATATGGCAATATAATCAGTATAATTTTCAATAATTACATTACGGGGCGAGGGGCTGCATGCTCTATGAATTCAAGCTCACTTCACTCATTCCCCAGATGTCCGGCGCGACCACGGAATGTGTCTATGCCGCGCCCGATGCGGCGCTGCGGATGGGCAGCAAGCTGATGGACCTCAGCGTCGATCTCAGCAGTGCGTTTGCCCAGGAATGTCCGCCGGTTTCCTATTATCGAGTGGTGCTGCGCGAGGCCGTCTTCCTGCGGCGGATCGACCTGTCGCCGGGACAGTACTGCGCCCTTGGCGATCGTCTGGCGCTGTTTTCCACCGATCCCGACGAATCCCTGGATCAGGAGGTGGATCGGCCGGTGCGCTGCACCGTGGCCGGTATCATTCATCACGACGGCATGTGGACAGGACGGCATTCATGAACAGGATTCCCCTGCGTTTCGGCGCGCTCAAGGCCGACGGCTATACCATTGTTCGTTCCAGCCTGCGCTGGCTGCGTGAATCCGGCCAGTTCTGTCGGGCCGGTCAGCCGGTCGCCTATTGCAATATCAGCCTGGAACCATCGGGTGTGCGGATTGCCGCCGGCGCGTCCATGGCCGGGGAACTGGAGATGCAGGTGGCCTTCGCGCCCCGTGTGTCCGGCCGCCTGACCGTGCAGGACGACATGGCCCGCGGCGGCTACCTGGCCATTCGCGGTGTCGATACATGGGACCCGAATACGATCCTGGGCCATATCGAACCCGACGGCGAGGTCCAGGACGACGATCCGGGGCGCCTTCGTCTGCTGATGCTGGCCGGGCGGCGGATGACGGCCCTGGCCGACGTGCATGCGGGCCTGCTTTCCGGCTGGTTCGGACGCAGCCGCGCGTGGTGGCATGAGGACGGGGAGACACCTGTCACGCTGCTCAGCATGGGGGTCTGCGACGCGGCCGGCGTCGTACTGGGCGAGCAATCCGCGTTCCTGGAAATGTTCGAAGCCGAACGGCGATCCTCGCAGTTCGTCTTTGTGCCCGATCATCCCGTCGCCCCCTGCACGCCGATCCTGATCGACCAGTTGTCGCGGACTCCGGCGCAGTTCGATGCGATCGCCGAGGATCTGCGGCGTTTCCTGGGCAGCGGGGCGGTGGCGCCGACGGCGGATGACTGGATGTTCGCCGGGGCGTTGCTGTCGGTCCTGCAGAACGCACCGCTGAAGGATCGCTACACGGTGTTCGGTGCCGACGGTTCGACCCGTCTCGGGCCGCCGGACGCCGTTCTGCTGTCCCTGAGCGTGGAACCGCAGGCGATCCTGCGTCACCGGACGCTGGGCTACCCCCTGCATGTCATACGTCACCACCTGGCGGCGGCGGGCCCGGCCATCCGGGCGTGGATCGCCGGTTCCTTCGAATCGGTCAGGCGCCCGGTGGATGCGATCCGCCGCGATTACGAAACGCTGATCGATACCCTGGCCGCCACGACCAGAAGCCGCGTCATGGTGCTCAATCGCATGTCGACGTCGGGATACGAGGATATCTCCAGCTACCTGGCCTTCGATGCCCCGCTCAGCGACACGCTGTCCAACATCGCCGCCAAGGAATGGAACCTGATGCTGCATGACGTGGCGGAAAGCCACGACCTGACCATCATCGATGTCGATGCGCTGGGTGCCGAACTCGGCGGGGGCATGCATCTGCCGGACGGAATTCACCAAAGCGGACAGATGGCGGCGGCCCTGAGGCAGGAGATCCTCCAGGCGCTGTCGGAAACGCGCCCGGTCGGAACTCCTGCCGCCCTGGTCAGGTAATTTCGAATGCGACGGGGATGTCGGCTGCCGCGACATCCCCGTCGGGCAGGGGCTCGTCCGCCTCGTCGCTGAACAGCGCCAGCCGCAGCCCGACCGCGCACCAGTCGCCGGGCTGGGCGTGAATTGCCCGCAGGATGCCGGCCTGGCCCGCCCGCACCTCGACGACCGCCTTGTGGGTCTCCAGTTCGACAATCAGGTCGCCCGGCGCAAAGGCGGTCCCGGCATCGCCATGCCATTCGAGGATACGAATTTCCTCGACCCCGGGCACCGCGGCGGGAACGGATAATTGGTAGATCATGCATGTTTTCCTGGTTTGGGTGGTCGATCGCGCTCTAGAGCAATCAGTCATCGGATAGAACCAGCTGAATTGCTCCAGTCTTTTGTTTTCCGAGCATCTTCACGTGGAGGTGATTTCACCCGACCACGATCTGCTCTATTGCGCCATAAGCGCGCACACGGTTCGGGCAACGCGTGCCGCATCGGGGACGCACGCCGTCTCCAGAACCGGATTCGATGAAACGGGCGCGGGAAGGGCGCCGATGCGGATCCACGGCCTGGGGCCGATCCGTTCGAACATCTGGCTGGCCACCTCGGCGCCGACGCCGCAGACGGTCTGGCCTTCCTCCAGGGTCAGCAATCGCCCCGTCCGCGCGACGGACGCCGTCACGGTTCCGATGTCCAGCGGCGCCAGGCTGCGCAGGTCGATGACTTCGCAGGATATGTCCTGGTATTCGAGCGCGCGCGCCGCCTCCAGGGCCACCTGGACCATGTAGCCATGGGTGACCAGCGTCACGTCCCGCCCCGTGCGCCGGACGCAGGCCTGCCCGAAGGGAACCGGTTCCTCGATCACCGGCACCTCGCCCGGGGCGGGGAACAGCCGCTTGTGGTCGATATAGACGACGGGCCCGTCATGCCGCAGGGCCGTCTTCATCAGCCCGTAGGCGTCGGCCGGGGTGGCCGGCGCCACGACCGTCAGGCCCGGGACGCTCATCAGCCAGGCCTCGATGCATTGCGAATGGGCCACGCCCTGGCCGTGCGCGCCGGCCGTCGTCTTCACCACCAGCGGCGCCGTCAGGGTCCCGGCCGATTTATAGCGCAGCTTGGCCGCGTAATTGATCAGCGCGTCGAAACCCAGCATCAGGAAATCCATGTAGGTGATGCTGACCAGCGGGCGATACCCGGCGGCGGCGGCGCCGGCGGCAATTCCGATGGTGGCGGCTTCCGCCACCGGCGTGTCGCGAATGCGCCCGGGCCCGAAGATCGGGTACAGCCCATCGAATTCCCGGTAGGAACCGCCGAAGGCCCCGACGTCCTGCCCCATGATCAGGATACGGGGATCACGCGTCATTTCCTCGCGGACGGCGCGCGCGACGCCCTCGCGAAAGAACATCCGGGTGGTTGTCAGGCCATGGCTATCCAACATGATGCAGGACCTCCTCTGCGTCCGGGTAGGGTGAGGCGTCGGCATAGGCCAGGGCCTGTGCCGCGCGGCTGGTCGCCTGCTGCTGCATCCGCTCCAGATCCGCCGCACCCAGGATGCCTTCGGCCCGCAGGGCCGTGATCGTGCGCTCGATCGGGCAATGCGTCCGCAGCGCGGTCAGTTCGGGCCGGCTGCGGGTCTCCCGCGCCGTGGTGGAGTGCGAGCGCAGGCGGATGGACGTGCATTCCAGGAAGGCCGGCCCCCGTCCGTCGCGGACATGGCGGACGGCCTCGGCGGCGGTGGCGGCGACCAGGCCGACATCCAGCCCGTCGATCGTCCGGGCCCACAATCCGAACGTGGCCCCCAGGTCCGACAGGCGCGGGACGGCCAGCGCAGCCTCGCGCGCGGTCGAAACCGAAAGCTGGTTGTTGTTGCACACGAACAGCAGCGGCAGCTTCCACAGGGCCGCCATGTTCAGCGTTTCGTGCAGCGCCCCGGCGCCGCAGGCACCGTCGCCGAACAGGATGACGACAATGCCGCCGGTCCCGTCCATCTGCCGGGCCAGCGCCACCCCGGCCGCGATGCTGATATTGCCGCCCACCACCGCGTGCGCGCCGAAAAAGCCGTCATCGGGCGCCGACATGTGGCCACGGCCGGCGCGCCCGCGATTCATGCCGCCGGTCCGGCCCAGCAGTTCGGCCATGACCCGCTCGGGCGCCACGCCGCGTGCCAGGATGGGGCCGATCGACCGTCCACCGGTCAGCAACTGATCGCCCGCCTCCAGCGCCGAGGCCAGGCCGACGGCAACCGCTTCCTCGCCCGACGACAGAAGCTGGAAGCCATGGTCCTTGCGCGCCGACAGCGCCTCCTCGAAGGCCCGGATCAGCATCATGTCGCGCAGGGCCTCGATACGATCGATATGGCTCATGTCTACCTCGCGCCGAATGCGCGGATGACGCCGGTGGTCAGCAGGCCCAGGCTTTCCTGCACGCCGCGCTTGCGCACGGCATGGACTAGTTTTTCCATGGCCTGCGCCGGGTCCATCTGCCGTTTCATCACCAGCCGGATCAGCCGGCCGACCTGGTTCTCCTGGTCGGTGTCGGTGATCGTCGAGACGACCTGCCGCCGCCGTCCCTTGCCCATGGTCACCATGTTTCTCGGCGTGATTTCCGGGGGCGGCCGCGTCGCGGGACGACGGGCGGCAATGACCGCCTTCACGCGCTCCTGCGCCTCGTACGGCAGGACGGCGTCCAACCCGTTATCCACGATGCCCAGCGCCACGGCATGTCCGGCCAGTTCGCGGGCCGCCGCGCCGTCCAGACGGTAGTCGGTCTCCAGCCGCAGGGCCCCGATATCGGCGAATATCCGGTCCAGGTCGATGACGAAGGCGCCATATTCGCGCGACAGTTCGGCCGCCAGCAGGTTCAGCCGACGGATCCGCACCAGCAGGACATCGGACCGGTCGGGGTCCGCCTGCGGGCCGACATGGCGGAACACCGTGGCAATCAGAACCGGTGCGCCGCCTGCGCACAGCGTCGCATAGTGCTGCCGGATCTGCTGCTCCAGCACCGGCCATGGCGTGTCCAGCGTCTCGACCCAGGGGACGAGGGATGAAAGGCGGATGGAATCGGCCGGTGCGCCCGGCAGATCATCCATGCTGGCCACCATCGTGCAGGACAGCGGGGTGCCTTCCTGCCGCAATCCCTCGGTCAGGAAATCGGCGGCGCAGGCGACGGCCGGCTGTTCCGAATCCGATACGAAAGCTGTCATGGAAACCTGTGCCATGGTCATGTTCCCCAGGGAATGTTGGAACGAATGTCGGACTCCGACAGCGTCGCTTCCCGTGCCGCCATGTAGGCCTCGCGCACGGCCTCGCGGCTGGGCAGGCCCTCGTAGGACCCGGCGATCTCGGCCAGGTGCGGCAGCGACAGAATGCGGAAATCTTCCGGAATGATCGCGGTGTCGCTCAGGCTCTGCCACAGCAGCGGCAGCAGGGCGACGTCGGCGCGCGGATGGGCCTGGTAGAAGATGTCCTCCCAGTCCTTGTCCTCCAGCGGGTCCCGCCAGCCGCTACGATGGATCAAGTGATAGCTGCGTGCCGCGCCGGCCACCATCTTCAGCCCCGCCTGGCACAGGCGCAGTGCCAGTTCGCGATGTTCGTTGATCGATATGTCGGGATGAAATCCCCCCGCACGGGCGAAGGCATCGCGCGGCACCGACTGGTTGGCACCGGCGGCGGCAGCCCACAGGACGCCGCAATCCCCTTCCGCCCGCAGGGCCTCCATTTCCAGTTCGTACAGCTTGCGCGGGCCGAAACCGGGATAGACGCCGGCCTGGGCGCGACGGTCGATTTCATCGAACCGCTGCGTGACCTGCGCGCGGGTGACGATCGCCCGCGCCCGTTCGGCCTCCGACATGCGCGCGACCCGTTCTTCCTCGCCGGGCCGGGGCGTGCCGCGTTCGGGGTCCAGGAACGGGCGGGTGCAGCGCAGATGGAAGTTCTCGCCACGGACCACCACGCCGGGCCGTTGGCGGTGGATCGCCAGATGGTCCGCGACCAGGTCGGGCCCGGCAAGGGTGTTTCCATCCAGGAAGATCAGGATGTCCCCGTGGCATTGGTGCCGCCCGGTATTTGGCCGCCGCCGATCGCCCGGCCGGGCGGGCATGGTGAACGGACACGATATCCAGTTCGGCCCTGGCGTCTTCGATGACCTCCGCCGTATGGTCGGTGGACCCGTCATTGACGACGACGACTTCCGCGGCCTCGGTCTGGCTGGCAAGCGATGCCAGGGTCAGGCGCAGCCGGTCCGCTTCGTTGCGGGAACGAATGACGACGCTCGCTCTCATCTTGCTTCCTCCGTGCTGTCGAGGACACCCAGGTCGGCGAGAATCCGCACGACTTCCTCCGCCACGCGCCGGTATCCTTCCGGCGTCAGATGGACGGTATCGAGCTTCAGCCGATCCGCGCCATGACGGGCGACAATGGTATCGACATCGACGATCGATATGCCGGTGGTGCCCGAAAGGTCGATCAGTCCCTGGTTGAAACGCCGTATGCGGACGGGAAACGTCTCGTCCAGGCCCATGTAGCAATGGGTCGTATCGCCCGGTATGACCGGGGACAGGTTATAGACCAGGATCGGAACGTCCCGCGTTTCGCGAATCCTTCCGATCAGGGCGTCGAGATGCCGCATGGACTCCTCGACGTCCAGAAGCCCGATCATATCGAATTCGGAGCGGAACCAGGCCCTGTCCTCGTCGCGCCATGTCGCGATATCGTTGGGATAGAGCAGGTAGCCCTCGCTGCGATGACGGCCCAGCTTCGTCGTGATGTCGGCCTGGATCGAGAGCAGGATCGCATCGGCCTCGGTCGTGAAGATCGCGGTGCTGAACTGGCTCTTCATCGGATAGCTGCCCAGCGGAATGTCGCGGGCGGCCAGCGAGGCCGGGATCGTGCCGTCGGCCGCCAGCAGGGCGTCGGACCGTGTCCAGGTTTCGTGCCGGACGCGGGCGGACACGCCGGGCCAGGACTCCCGCAGGGCATCGTTGATTCCGTTCCACTGCAGCACGCCGCCGATGCGGCAGGAATGCAGCGTGTCGTGGATATCGACATTGCCTTTGGAAAACAGCGTCAGACGTTTCATATGACGGTGACCCGGTCGGTGTAGATCGATGCGCCATCCAGCCCGACCATGTCGATATCCACACCCTTGCCGCGCGCGGTCTGCAGCACGCGCCAGGTGGCGGGTATGGCGACGCCCACGGGCCCCACGCAGCGGCGCGGCAGGCACTGCGTGATCATCCGGGCATCGGTCCGCCCGTAAAAATGGTCGCGCCAGGCGGAATCCTGTCCGCCGTGGGACAGGTCCCAGCTCATGAAGTCGAACGGACGCCATCCCGCATCCTCCGTCCAGATTTCGGCCCAGTAATGAAGGGTCGGCGAATGCCGGTACAGGAAATGGCCGCCCACCAGGCGTGCGGGAATACCCCGCGCGCGGCACAGGCCTATCAGAAGCGCCGCGCCAAGCTGGCAGTCGTAGCATCCGGCCTCCAGGACCCAGTCAAGGGGGGCGTCGGCCCGGATCTGATCGTAATGGACCGGGCTGTTGATCAGTTCGTCTATGATGAAGGACCAGAAGGCCCGCACGGCCCGTTCCGTCGGTGCCGTCCCGGCCAGGCGGCGTGCAAGCGCCGCGACCGGATCCGTGATCCTGATCAGGCCTTCGCTTGGACGAAGGAAGATGTCGCGGTCGGCGTCATCCTCGGGCCTGCCGTCCGGCAGGGGAGCGAGGAAGACATCCGCCCCGATCGTGATGTCGCCTTGCCCGTCCGGACGGATCCGCACATCCATGCGGCCGTCGCTGATGCTGATCGTCCCCCCGTCGCAGGGCCAGGGCCGGACATCCAGATAATCGCATCGCGATCGCAACGGCAGCGGCATGCGTAGCCGCAGCGTCCTGTCGGGGGCGAACGCACCGCGGGCGAACGTGCGCCCGATGGTGATGTCCATATGCGGGCTGTCGCGGCCGCCCAGTTCCCCGACCAGCCGCCGGCTGGTCGGGACGTAGCATGAGGACCAGAAATCATCCTGTCCCTGCCGCCCGCGCGATTTCAGGAAATGTACTACCTCCACCGGATCGAACAGGCGCTGTCCCAGACGATCCCGGTGGAATTGCAGGCCGGACCCGATCCACCGGTCCAGCGCCTGGCGCGTCATGGCCAGGGCATGCGCGGTATCGTCGGTGAACGCCCAGCCCAAAAGCAGAAGCGCCTTCAGAATCCGAGATTCATCGATGGTCCTGTAGCGGTCCGCGAATTGCAGTAATTCGGTCATCGATTTCTCGGTATGTTCTTGTCGGATTGAGCGGGCGGAGTTTTTAAATGTCTCTGCTTGACAGAATATATTAAACCGTGCTTCATAAATAATGATGTAAAAATGTGTTCAGTATAAAAATCAATTCTATAATTATTTCTGTTTTCGGTGTCTGGAATAAAAAACGTTCAGACAAGACGTTAAAATAACGATCTGCAATTAACGCGTTGAATTTTTTAATAAACGCGCCTCTCTCGAACGTATCAACGCTCGCCCGGATAACCGGTTTTGAAGTGTGTCAAAAAAAAGACCGACGCGGTCGGGAAAACAGGGCCGGACCATTCCGCGCGCATGTTGTCTACACGGCCCGCGACTTCACAAGCCTGACCGCGATGATGTCCGAAAAGCGAAGGAAAGCCTTTCGCTCGGAAATGTCGAGGCAGGCGAACCACAGGATTCCATAAAACGCCCCCAGGAGCAGCGCGGCGACCATGATGGCAACCGGACGGGGCATGTCGAAAAGTGCGATGCAAAGCGATGCGGAACCGCACAGAGCGGCCGGCAGGATGCGGCCGATCGCGCCTGACAGGGGTCTGTAGAGGTAGATGCTCATCGCCGTCCGGATGATGAAATCGATCGTGGTGCGCAACGCCCACGCGAAGGCCGCCCCGACCACGCCGAAGGACGTCAGGAACAGGAGCAGGATGGGCGTATAGATCAGCAGTTCGCCGATGGACAGTTTGGCACTGGCGTCCGGTCGCCCGATACCGTCCAGGAAGCCGGCGGACACGGAATCGATGCCGGAAATAAAGACGCCGAGGCAGAGCAGCTTCATGATCATGCTGCTGTGCGCGGCGAAATCGGCGTCGATCCAGATCGACAGGATGTCGTGGCTGAACAGCGCGCCGCACAGGCAGACCGGGAAGAGCAGCGCCACCACCGTCAGCACGCTCGTCTGGTAGAGCTTGACGGTCAATGCCACGTCCTTGCGCCATGACGCCGCAAAGGCAGGGTAGGCCGAACCCGTGACGGCATTGGTCAGCAGGCCGAAGCGCCCCACGACATCCGCCGGCGTGGTGTAGAAGCTGGTCGCGGCCGCCGAAATCACGCTGGCGATCATGAACCGGTCCATATAGGACAGGATCGGATAGGCCACGTTGGACACGGTCATCCACCCGCCGATGCGAAACAGCGGCAGAAGCAGGCGCGGACGGGCCCGTGCCCTGCGCAACTGGGGGATCAGCCGATAGCAAAGCCGCCCATAGCTGACGGTCATCCATAGCCGGCATACGGCCAGCACCAGCATGACGCCGATCAGATTGTTCCAGACCAGCAGGATCAGCAGCGGACCGACATAATACATGATCGAAAACGGCATGTTGATCAGGTTGATGGATTTGAAATCCTGATACGCCGTCACGACGCCCCACATCGCGGCGTTGACCATCACAAACGGCGCCGTAGCGCAGAAGACCCAGAACGACAGCTTCACTTCCTGTTCCAGTTCGTGCGGAATCTTCAGGCCGTGCGTGACCCACAGACCGGCCGATGCCGCCGCGACGAACCCGGCGACAAGCCCGATGCCGCCAAGGGCGAGAATTCCGGTCAGGACCAGGTCGGCGGTGTCCTGCCGGGGGCTGTCGGTCGCCCGGTCGGCGATGGCACGAGTCAATGCCCGGCCCAGGCCGAAATCGAAGATACCGAACGTGCCGATCAGGGTCAGGGCGATGGTGAACACGCCCCAGCGTGACAGGCCCAGCAGGTGAATGAGCTTCGGCGTCACCAGGATCGCCACGAAAATCGGCAGAATCCGGCCAAAGATGTTCCAACCCGTATTGGACAGGATATGCCGGGGTTGCGGAGGCGCAAGCGGGGCTGAGGACGTCATGAATACACCTCGTGTCGATACCAGCCGTGTCTGGCGGGGGCAGTTCGCTATTCCCCGCGGGGCTGGCGACGCCGATGGTCCATGCCGATGATCCCGTGCGCCGCCCGAAAGCGTCTCCGGTTCCGTCTCCAGATCTCGAAAGCGATGTCATTCGTCATCTTGGCGGCCACATGATGATTTGCGTCTCTGTATTTCGGTATGAAATCGTAACGGGTTGGCCCGAGGGCGGCCTCGGATATAATGGGTCGGATCCTTATTCGACTGAATCGTCAGGCAATCGGGCCGCGATCGACGCCGGAAGCCGGATATCGAAGGGCTTCGCGTCGAAACCTGCGGTTTTTCCATGTCGCCGGGCCATTGAACGTCTTCCGGTCCCTGCGGTTCCTCGGGGCGGATTGCCGGCGCATGGTCATCTTCCTGAAGGGACGGCATTTCCGTACCCGGCCAGGCGGCCCAGGAACGTCATCAGGTAGTAGCGCGCGACCAGCATATCGAATTTGGCCAGGTGGACCGCGACCCCGCCGATCGGGCGCACCAGGAACCGGGCCACGGTTTCCCGGTCGCATCCGTTCTTCCGCATCACGCGCCCGACGCCGCGTCCGTACAGGAAGGCGCGGGCTACGTTCAGCACCACGGGTTTGTCCGGGTGGATGATCTTGAGCGTATAGGCGTAAAAGCCGGTAACCTTCCTGGCCAGCATTCTCAGGGCCAGGTCCTGGCCCTCGCCCGATCCGAACGGTGTTCCGGGCCCGATCGCCTCGTCGAAACCGCCCACGGCGTCGAATATGCTTCTGCGGATGAACAGGTTGAATTCGATCAGGCAGGTCCACACCGTCTGGCCGTCGATCGCGCTGTCATGCGCCAGCCATCGTCCCGACCGTCCGGCCTGCCCGCCGGGCAGGATCACCGATCCGGTCAGGAAGCCCAGTTCGGGCTGGGTGCGGAAGCGGGCCTCGACCTGCGACAGGACATCCGGCGGATATTCGCAGTCATCGTCGGGGAAGGTGATGATGTCCCCCGTGGCATGGCGGGCGCCCAGGTTGCGCGCATGATTGCAGCGGCGGACCGGGCTGCGGATATGGCGGATCGTCAGCCGGTCGCCAAACGTGGCGATGACCGGCAGCAGCCGGTCGTCATCGTTCTGGTCCACGATGATGACTTCGAAACTCTGGATATCCTGTTTCGTCAGCGAGAGCAGAAGGGCATGAAGCTCTTCGACGCGTCCGAGCGTCGGCACAACCAGGGAAAAGAGCATGGATCGCGCTCCGTGCTACAGGGTCAGGATACGTTCCGGCGCAATGCGCCCGCGCAACAGGTCCATCAGGGCCAGACCATTGCCGAGCAGCCGGCCCCTGCGGTCGACATAGGGTTCGGGCCACAGGCTGCGCATCAGGTTCATGGTGATATTGCGCCCGACGCTGCGCAGCGTGTGGTCCCACGGAAACGTGCCCTTGCGCGACAGATAGATCGGGTTCGCGACCTGCGAATATCCCAGGCGGCGTCCGGGGGTCTTGCCGGTCTTGCTCGCCAGGTGAATGCCCTTGGCCGCGTTCATCCTGACGACGCGGCCGTGGCGGCCCAGCCTTCGGGAAAAATCGATATCTTCATACCAGGCGTAAAGCGGCAGCCGCTCATCGAAGCGCACGCCGTGCCGCTGGACGGCCGGAATGCGGAACGCCATGTTACAGCCGTAGCTGCTCCATGCGTCCTCGACCGAGGACTGGGCGGGATTGTCGTTGATCCTGGGGTTGTCCAGCATCTGCCGGGCTTCTTCCATCGAAAAGCCCGGTCCCTTCGCTCCATCCGCAAGGACCCGGCCGGTCGCGGCCAAGATGCCTGGGGAGGCGCCGAAGACCTCGGCGCATACTTTCAGGTAGTTCCGGTCCGGCAGGAAATCGTCGTCGAAGAAGACGATGACGTCGTTGTCACCGGCATGGTCCAGGATCACGTTTCGCTGGTGGCACGCGCCGATCGGCCCGCGCAGGATCGTCAGTCCGTCGGCCTCGGCCAGACCGTCCGCGTCGGATGCACGGGGCGTGCAGACGATGATCCGGCTGGCCGGATAGCTCTGCTTGCGTAATTCCTGGACCGTTTCCCTCAGGATGCCGGGACGTCCGCAACTGACGATGCCGATCACGAGAGTTGGGAGGGGCGTCATGGTACGGCTCCGGCATAATGATGGGTGGCGCGCCTGTCCTGCGTCGCCGGTTCGGGATGATGGACGGCGTCCGGTTGCAGGGTCAGAAGCTCGTACGAAAGGGCGACGTGCCGCGCGGCGTAGGTCTGCGAATTCAGGCATTCCCGCATCCGCCGCTGGGCATTGGCGGTCATCGCGGCCTGGCGCGGCGTGTCGGCCGCCAGGTCCGTGATCGCGTGCGCCAGGGCCGCGATGTCGCCGGGCGGGACATAGGTGACGGCGTCATGGTCGAAATAATGCCGCAGTCCGCCGACATCGGTCGTAATTACCGGCACGCCCCGCGTGATGGCTTCCTGGATGGTGGTCAGGCCGGATGCATGCAGGTTGGGACCGAGCGGCACGACGACCAGATCCGCCTGGTCGTACAGGGCCAGCAGGTCGGCATTGTTTTTCAGGGACGCCAATGTCGCGTGGCCGTATCGGGCGATGCGCCGCCGCGCCGCCGGGTCCGTGGTCGCGATCGTCAACCGGCACGGCAGCTCCGCCGTGGCCCGCAGCAGCGTCTCCCAGTCCCGATGGCGGTCATTGCCCAACGACAGGACCCTGATGGTCTGCCGCGCCGGGCGCGGCGGCCGGACGATCATGTCGTCGGCACGGATGCCGAACTCGACCAGTTCGGTGCGCGTGCCGGGGAAGAGCCGCGCCGCCGCCGCCCTGTTGCACGGCGAATGAAACGTCAGGACATCCGCACGGGACAGCAGGGCACGGAATATCAGCCGGTTCTTCCGGGATTCATGTGCCCATCGGTCGAGCAGCCAGACGCTCTGCGCGATGATCCGGGGGTGCCGCCGCCAGGGGTACAGGCGGAACAGCAGCAGGACCGCCATGGACTGGGCCTCGGTATGGGTCCAGACGATATCGCTGTTCCATATGCCGGACCGGTTGCGCCAGGCATGGACGAAATCGAACCCCAGCAGCAGGCGTACGGCATAGCGGATGGCACGGCCGGGCAGGCGTTCCCGTTCGTCCTCGGACTGCGTCACGCTGAAGCTGGGTTCGGCGGCGCGCTGATATCCGTAGGCATATTCCTCGTTGACGCCCAGAAGGCTGCCATCCTTCCATCGCGTATGCCAGTTCGTGGCCCCGTATCCATAGCTGAGCTGTACAAAGGCCCTGACGGGACGCTGCATGTCGGTCATTGAGCGGGTTCGCGACGGTATTGAAAACTTATTCATGTGGCATTTCTTGTTGAAAGTGGCAGCGTGAAGACACGATCAGTAGACTCCCACGTCGACAATGCCGACATTCTGCGCGGCCGTGCGTCCGATCATGGCGGCACGGGCGGTCGCCGCGGCAGCGCGGGTTTTGAACCGATGGCAGTAATTGATCTCCAGGCCCAGATGCAGCCCGTATCGGGCGTTGACCGTCCGCCCGAACCGCCCGCCATAGACGCCCAGCGCGACCCGCGACGTGCTGGCCACGCGGATCAGGTCGCTGATGAACAGCCGCTGGTCCGCCTGGACGCTGCACCAGACGACCGTCGCGGGACCGTTGGCCTCGGGCAGGAAGCCGGCTATCGGGTCATCCTGCGCCACGGCCGGGCGGGGCGACGCCGCAAGGAGGGCAAGCACGCAGGCGGCCCATGCCAGATGGCGTTTTGTCGGATGGCGCATCATTCATGCGGCTTCCCTGTCATGCACCAGGTCCAGAAGCGCGCGCGCCGCCTTGTCCCAGGTAAAGCCGGCGGCGCGTGCCATGCCCTTCATGCGCATGTCCTGCGCCAACCCCGGTGTGTCGATCACGCGGGCCACGGTACTGGCGATCGCGACGGGGTCGTCGGGATGGGCATAGAGCGCGGCATCGGCGCAGACTTCGCGCAGGGCGGGGATCGAGGACGCGACCACGGGGCAGCCGCACGCCATGGCCTCGACCGCCGGCAGGCCGAATCCCTCGTATCGGGACGGAAAGACGAAGCACGCGGCGTTCTGGTACAGGGCGCACAGTTCCGTGTCGCTGACGCGGCCGATATAATGGGCCGGCGCGGGCAGCGTGATCCCGTCCTGCCCGTTGAACACGGACCGGTTCAGGGCGCCGGTGATGACCAAGGCGATGTCGCGGGCGGCCAGCATGCGCGCCAGCACGCCCAGGCTGGCCAGGTTCTTGTGCGGCGCCAGGTTGCCGACGACCAGGACATAGCGTCCCGTCGCAAGCCCGTGCCGCGCCAGAACCGCATGGTCGGCGGCAAGGCGCGAGATATGATCTGCCCCTTCGGGGATCACCGCGAAACGCTCCGCCACGACGCCGAGGTGGCGCGCCAGTTCCCCGCGGGAAAATTCCGACACCGTGACCAGGCGCGAGCGCGTACGCAGCAGCAGGTTGTGCAGGACGCGGTACCACAGGCGGAAGCGCCACGAATAGGCGTCGGGCTGGCTGAAAATGCCTGCGTCATGCAAGACCACCAGTTGCCGCCGCCCCATGATGGGGGCCGTGTTGCCCAGGTTCAGCAGCACGCCGTCCCGGGCCCGGCGCGGCAGGTCGATCTGCTCCCAGATCTGTCCCTGCCGGCGTCCGACGAACTGGCGCTCCAGATCCCCGGGGCCGTCCGCGATCAATGCCGCCGCCGGGGTCAGCAGGATGGGGCGGCTGACGTCATTGGCGCTCCAGACCCGGCCGATGGCGCTGGTGATCTCGGTCGCGAAGCGCTGCACGCCGCTCAGGGGCTGGGTCAGGAAGCGGCTGTTGACGTAAAGCGCGGACTGCATTGAAAACTCCTGCCCATACCGGCATTGGAGGGACGTGGGGCCGGATTCAGGAGGTCAGCAGGCCGTACTGACGATAGATCCCCAACTGGCGCTTCTCGGCGCTTTCCAGTCCCCGGGCCGGGACCTGCGTCAGGACGCTGCCCAGCACGCGGGCGTCATAGGCATGCAGGATCCGCATCGCCTCGGTCAGTTCCATGGACCCGGTCAACCCCCATTTGACGACCATGACGATGCCGTCGGTCTGCTGGGCCAGGACGGCGGCATCGGGGAAGGCCAGGATCGGGGGGGTGTCCAGGACGATCATGTCGTAATGGGGTGAAAACTGCGTCAGGACGCGGCTCAGTTCCATCGGCGACACCATGGCGTAATTGCGTTCGCCCGGCGGCCGCATGGTCAGGATATCGACCCCCGGCATCACGTCGCGCGCCAGCCTGCCCGTGGCCACGCTCACCGGCAGGGAATTGTCGCTGGCCTGGTCCGTCTTGCCCAGCGCGCCCAATGCCGAGGGGTTGCGGGAATCGCAGTCGATCACCAGCGCGCGTTGCAGGTCGCGGCCCGCATTGGCGGCCAGGGACACGGCAAAGGTCGTCTTGCCTTCCCCGGGGCGGGCGGAGGTGACCAGGACCACCTTGGCGCGGAAGCGGCTGTGACCGAAGCACAGGATGCTGCGGATGTTCTCGATCGTCTCGACATAGGCCGAGGAGACGCCTGCGGCAGCGGACCGGTAATGCCGCACCAGAGCGCCGTTGAAGACCGGGACCATGCCCAGCGTGAACAGGCCGGGGACCGAATCCAGTTGCGACGTGCTGCGGATTCCCTTGCGAATGCGATCCGCCAGCAGGGCCGCGCCGGTCCCGCACAGCATCGAGAACAGCAGGGCGATGGCCAGGTACTGGGTCCGCGGCGGCCCCGAAAAGCCCAGCGGGATCTCGGCGCGCGAAATCAGTTCCGCTTCCGGTTCCTGCAACTGCGCCTGGGTCGAGGTCTGGGCAAAGCGGCCCAGATAATCCTGGTAGACGACGCGTGCGGCGTTGGCCTCGCTTTCCAGCTGGCGCAGGGTGACATTGGCCTGGTTTTCGGCGGTCACCTGCTTCTGCAGGCTGTCCACGGCGTGGCTCAGCGCCGCGACGCGCGCCTGCGCCCCGCTGACATCCTTGGCGATGCTGTCGGCGATCCGCGCCGTCTCGGCGCCGATCTGGCGCCGCACCTGGGCGGCGGCGGCCTGGGCGGCCTGCATCTCGGGATTGCCGTCCAGGACGGAGCGGCTGAGGCTGGACACGCGGCTGCTCAACTGGGCCTGCTGGTTCTGCAATTGCTGGATCAGCGGGGCCGAGACCACGTCCGGCAGGTTCCCCACCGTGCCGTTGCGTTCCGCGGTCCGGACTTCCGAATAGCGTGCGCGCTTTTCCTCCAACGCGGCCTGGGCGGTGACCAGTTCCTGGTTCATGCGCATCAACTGCTCGTCGGCGACCGTGGTCGCATCGGCCTCCGGCGTGCCGGGCATATGTTCCAGGCGGGCCGAGATCAGGCCATTCTGTTCGCGAAATGCCTCGACGGCCTGTTCCGCATGACGCAGCCTTTCGCGCAACGGGACGATCTGTTCATCCAGCAGGGCATTGGCCCGCCATGTCGCAGCGACCTTCATGTGACGCCGGGATTCGAAATAGGCGTCCGCATAGGCATTCGCGATCCTGGCGCTGGATGCCGGATTGTCGGTCTTCGCCGTGATCGTGATGATATAGGACCGGCCGTCATTGAGGATATTGACCTTGTCGGCCAGCACGAGCGCCGTCGCCTGCAGCCGCGCCGTCGGCGTCATGGGGGGCGCGGGCGGCGGCGCGATGCCGAACAGCTTCTGCACGGCAAGGACGATCCGGGCCTTGAGCGGCACGGTATCGAGGACCTTGCGGAATTCCGGATCGTCGACCAGGTTCAGGCGTTCGGTCACCGCCCGGGCAATGGTCGAACTGCGCAGGACGCCGACCTGCGTATTGATGCCGACGGCATCGATGTCGGGGGTCGATACCGTGGCCTGCAGGTCGCGGAAGGACGCCTGCCGCGTGCCCACCATCAGCATCGCCGTCGCGGTGTAATAGGGTTTCATCGTCTCGATGAACGCCACCGCCGGAGCGAACATCCCCACCGTCACCAGCACGACCGCCAGGCGATGGCGCCCAAGGATGCGGAATACCTGCGTGGGGGGAACATGCTGACTGTCCGTCGGCATGCCCGAAAGGCCGGCCAAGGGAGATAATTGAAGCTGGTTCATCGCACGATCTCTCGCATGGGGGCGTAGGGAGATTTCATCGAAACGGCCTTGCGGCGGTCGGGCTTTCGGACTGTGCGGCTCTATCGGGCGCCGTTCCGGAACAGGACGGCCGGCACCGTCCTGGCAAGGATCACGACGTCGTTCCACAGGCTCCAGTTACGGACATACCAGTTGTCCAGTTGCACCCGTCGCGGATACGACGTGTCGCTCCGTCCGCTGACCTGCCACAGGCCGGTGATGCCCGGGCGGATCGCATGGTAGTACTCCATGTCGTCACCGTAATGATCTGCTTCGGCCGTCACGATCGGCCGTGGTCCGACCAGGCTCATGTCCAGGCGCAGCACATTCAGAAGCTGCGGCAGTTCATCCAGGCTGGTCTGGCGCAGCAGGCGGCCGATCGCGGTGATCCGCGGATCGTTCGTCAGCTTGCGCGTCGCGGCCCATTCGGCGGCGGCATGGGCGTCCCGGGCCAGCAGGTCGGCCAGGACCTCCTCCGCGTTCGGCACCATGGTGCGGAACTTCAGGCAGCGGAAGGGCTGTCCATTTCGTCCGACGCGCAGATGTCCGAAGGTCGCCGGGCCGCCATCCATCCGCACCAGCCCATAGAGTATAAGGAACACGGGCAGTGCCAGGAACAGCAGCGCGGACGCCACCGCCACGTCGAACGCGATTTTGGTCGCGCGGTGGAACGGCAGGTCCAGCTTGCTGCGAAATGTCAGCATCATGGTGTCGAAGCTGAAATAGGACAGACGGCTATGGTCGATGGGTATGTCGGCCATCTGCGGGACCAGCGAAAACGGCACCCGGCCCCGCGTCACGCGTGAAATGACCGCGCGGCCGGCGGCTTCGTTGACATCGATGGCCAGGACCAGTCGTACCGCGCCGTACCGCGTCAGAAGTACCCGGGTCAGATGCGAAGGCGCCACGCGCAGCAGGGATTCCGAGGAAATGCAGTCGACCGCCCGCAGACCGGGCAGACGCTCGCTGGAAAATGCCTCGATGGTCTTGTTGCAGGTTTCGGTGTCGCCGACCAGAAGAACCGGAAGCTGCCACAGCCCGAAATGATGCAAGGTGTGCTTGGCGATCTGGCGCAGGGAAATCGCCAGCGCGGCAAAGACGACCCATTGCTCCGTCATCCGCGCGGCATCATGCAGCGAGCCGAGCAGGACGCCGAACCCGGCCGCCACGGTCATGGCGGCCACCGAGATCGCGATGATCTGCGGGACCTCGCTCCAGAACGGCAGCCGGTCGCGATAATGGCCCTTGGTCGAAAAATAATAGACCAGACCCGCCATCATGAAGATCGAAAGCCACAGGCTCTTTTCCGTCGCCAGGTGCCCGTCGGGGACCAGCAGCGACGTCGATGCCGAAAAGGCGGAGGACAGGTGAACAGTCGCGAGCGCAAGCGCGAACGCCAGCGCATCGCCCATCATCAGGGCAGTTGCGGAAAAGTAACGAAAACGGCGAAGATCCGACGGAAGCGCGGGCGTCGGACCGCTGGCCAGGGTAAGGATATTGCTTTCCGGCACCTGACCGGCCGCGTCAGCAACGCCAATAATGATGCTGGAAACCTGTGTATCCATAACACATCCCCGGCTAAAATAAAAATAAATAATTAAAATCAGGTGTCGATAATTTTAAAAAAAGCGATTATATACGATATAAAAATAAGCAATTTATGTTGGCGGGCGGGAAATATGAAATATATCGTTACGTAATGTAGTCGTGTCCAGTCCGGAGGGGTATACGCGGCGACACTGGCAAGGTTTCCTCCCGAAAGGGGGGGGGCTCAAAAAAAGTCGAAATGAAGGCGCAGCTATCGTGATCAGAAAAACGTGATAGCGATCGGCGAAGGCGGATGAAAATAAAACTGGAGTCAAGCGATATAGGTTCGGTCAAACGCCCGCACAGTGACAGGAAATAAAAATAAATCACGTGGGTGAAACGATCGGGACGTTGCGGCCGTTTGGAATCGCCATATTTGCAAGGTATCCGGTGAGAACAACATTATACGTCAGTCTGGGGCTGATAGTCGTTGTCCCTCTGTTCCTGCCGGATAGTGCATCCGCCCAGGTACTCGATACGTATTTTCCGCCCATGGGAAGCGGGTTCGGCGATATCATGACCGAGCCGGCACAGGTTCGCGCGCTGGAAGAATACGCGCCGCTTGGCCTTCGTTACGGCCCCCTGCGTATAGACGCCGACGCGGCGGAGTCGATCGGCTATGATTCCGATATCGCCCGCCTAGCGAACGGAACCGGCGGCGTCATGGAAACGACGCATGCCCGGCTGGCAGGGGCGGCCGTATGGCAGCGCGACCAGGTCCATGCCGAAATATCCGTCGACGATTACCGCTTTCCATCCCAGTCCATACAGAACCGTACAAACTGGACGGTCGGCCTGGGCGCGGTGCATGATTTCGGCCACGACCGGCTGGGCATGGCCTACACCCATCTGTCGCTGGTCCAGACACCGATGGACCTCGGCGCGCTGATCCTCAGCCGTCCCATACCCTATCAGTATGACGACGTCCGCCTCAGCTATACGGCGACGACCCACGGGCGCTTCAGCTTCATTCCCGAAGCCGGTATCAACCGTTACAATTTCGACCGTGTCGTTCTTGTTCCGGGCCAACTCGACCAGACCTATCGCAACAGGGCCACGATCACCGAGGGCGTGACCGGTCGGTACGACCTTGCCGGGACGACCCAGATTCTCGTGATTCTGCAGGGGACGGAAATCCGCTATCTGGACCGTACCCCGGGCGTTCCGTCCCGCGATTCAAACGGTGTGTCGGCGATGGCCGGCATGGATTTCGGCCTGTCGGGGCCACTTCGCTTCCGTGCCCTGGTCGGCTATCAGACACGGGTCTATCGCTCGTCCCTCTACCAGCGGATCACCTCCCCGATCGCCGAGGCGGAACTGGGATGGAATCCCACCCGCCTGACGACGATGACGCTTTCGGTGCGTCACGGGATCGAGGACGGCGCCTTCGAGAACGTTGTCGGCTTCAGCTATACCTCCGCACAGATCGGTGTCCGTCACAATTACGGACGCAACCTGGTACTGAACGCGCAGGCCGGAATCGAGAAGGCGGATTATTCCGCAGCGTCGGGTGTGCTGAGAAACACGATCCTCGACCAGATCGCGTCCAACCAGACAGTCTATAATATTGGCGCGGGCGCCCAGTGGCTGCTGAACCGTCACCTGAGCGTAACGTTGAACTACAACTTTTCCAGCCAGAAGACAGTGGGATACAGGACATTTTCCGACCATACCGTCCTGCTCAGCGCGCATCTGGCGCTTTAGCCCTTGTGATCTCCAGCCCATGCGATACGGGAGCATATCCAGAATGCCGACGACCAGTCTCACCAGCCGTCGTTCCGCCGTGGTGCTTTTCGGCATGGCAACCGTTCTGAGCGGATGCGCCGCCGGATCGTCCCTCGATCCGGTGGCGGCATACGATCCCAACCAGTATCGCCTGGGGGTCGATGACCAGATCCGGGTTCTTACCTACGGTCAGGACCAGCTGACGTCCGATTTCCGGGTCGACAGCAACGGCAAGGTCGCATTCCCGCTGGCCGGCCACCTGCAGGCGGAAGGACTGACCACCTCCGAATTCGCGGCGGAAATTTCCGCCGCGCTGGAGAAGGCGCGCATGGTGCGGCAGCCGAACGTCACGGTCGAAGTGACGGCCTATCGCCTGGTCTCGATCCTGGGCGAGGTCGCACGGCCGGGCCAGTATGCGTATCAGCCTTTCATGACGATGCTGACGGCCGTCGCATCGGCCGGCGGATTCACCTATCGCGCGCTGGAAGACCGGGCCTACGTCGTCCGGCAGGAAGGCGACCATACGGTGGTGGGGCGCCTTAATCCACAGGACTACGTCAAGCCCGGGGACGTCCTGAAGATTTATGAACGCCACTTCTGATGGAAGATACGGGAGGTATATATCGTGACCGTCATGCAGCCCGATCCGTCCGTCGCACCGATGCTGAAGGTGGCCGTCGTTCATGAGTGGCTGGAACATTTCGCGGGGTCGGAACGTGTCGTCGAGCAGATCCTCAAGGTCTTTCCCCAGGCCGAGATCTTCGCGATCGTCGATTTCATGCCGCCGTCCGAACGCGGCATGCTGGGCCAGCGCAAAGTCACCACGACGTTCATCCAGCACCTGCCGTTCGCTCGCAAACGCTTCAGGAACTATATCGGCCTGATGCCGATCGCCATCGAACAGCTCGATCTTTCCGGGTTCGATCTCGTCATTTCCAGCAACCACGCCGTTGCCAAGGGGGTGATTACCGGCCCCGACCAGATCCATATCTGCTATGTCCATTCCCCGATGCGCTACGCATGGGACATGCAGGCCGCCTATCTGAAGCAAAGCGGGCTGGAGCGCGGGCCGAAGGGATTGTTCGCCCGCTGGCTGCTGCACCGGCTTCGCAACTGGGACGTGCGCTCGGCCAACGGCGTGGACGTGTTCATTGCCAATTCCAGCTATATCCAGCGGCGGATTCGCAAGGTCTATCGCCGGTCGTCCGTCGTCATCTATCCCCCCGTCGATGTCACGCGCTTCCGGCCCGTGGTCCAGGTCCGCGACGCCTATGTGGTTGTCTCGCGCCTCGTCCCGTACAAGCGCGTCGATCTCGTGGTCGAGGCATTCCGGCGCATGCCGCAGCGCCGGCTGATCGTCGTGGGGGATGGTCCCGAACGCGACCAGATCGTCGCCGTCGCGGCCGGTGCGCCCAATATCGAAATGCGGGGCAAGGTGGGAAGCGAGGAATTGCTGCACCTGATGCAGGCGGCACGCGCGTTCGTCTTCGCGGCGGAAGAGGATTTCGGCATCGCCATGGTCGAGGCCCAGGCCTGCGGCACGCCGGTGATCGCGTTCGGGCGCGGCGGCGCGCTGGACATCGTGCGGGGGGTGGGCGACGCCGGCGGCCCGACCGGGCTGCGTGTTCGACCAGCAGGGACGCGGGACGCCATTCGTTGACGCCGTGGAACGCTTTGCCGCCCTCGAATCCCTGATGACAGTGGAGCTGTGCCGGGAAAATGCCCTGCGTTTTTCCGAAGAGATGTTCCGCCGCGCGATCCGCGACGTCGTCGATGCGGCCCTTCTCGATACGACCGGGCCCGGCGTGACGCAACTGACGGGTGGGGCTGGGGGTTAAGCATCGCGATTTCCGTCCTCTCTTCCTTCCTGACCGGAGGCCGATCCCGTGTCCGTACCTCTTTTCGGCCTTATCGTTTTTCCCCTCTGCTTCCTGCTGTGGCTGCGGCCCGCCAGGATGCTGGAAGTCCTGCTGCTGGCGGGGGCCTTTCCGGCGGCGGCGGCGCTGGTTCTGGGCGGCGGGGGGGTGCAGCCGGTCCTGGTGCCGACCCTGGGCTTCATATCCTACGCCATGCTGCAACGCATGCTGGGCGCGCGCTATCCGGGGGATCGGGCGGCGCGCGCGCTCTATATGCCTTTCGTGCTGACGGCGGCGTGGGCCGTCCTGGGTTCGGTGATTCTGCCGCGCGTGTTCATGAACAGCGTCCTGGTGTGGCCGCAGAGGAATGATTCCACCGCGCAGCAGGTCCTGCTGGCCCCCAGTTTCGGCAACATCACCCAGGATATCTATCTGATGGTCAACGTCATGCTCACGGTCCTGGCGGCGGGATTCCTGACGCGGGCCGATATCCGGATCGACCGCCTGTATCGCGCGTATCTTTTCAGTGGCTGGGTGGTCTGCATACTCTGCTTCTGGCAGCTCGCGCACCGGCTGGCCGGCGTGCCGTTTCCCTCCGCCTTTCTGTATTCCAATCCCGGATGGGTTATCTTCGACGGGCAGATGGCCGGGTCGGTGCCCCGCATCAACGGATCGTTCACCGAACCATCGGCATGCGGCGCCTACCTGTCGGGGATTCTGTATTCCACGATCTGGGCCGGACTGCAGGGATATCGCCTGCGCATGCTGCGGGCCCTGATTCCGGTTGCCGCCGTCGCCCTGCTCACCACCACATCCACAACCGGTTTCGCCACGATGGCCGTGGGATTCCTGATCCTTCCCGCGGCGGCGCTGGCCACCGGTTCGATCCGGCTGTTCGGCCGTGTCGGCCGTTTCCTCGCCATCGGCGCGGCGATTGCGGGCTTCGGGTCACTGGTCCTGATCACGATCGAGCCGCGCCTGCTGCCGGCGATGGAACTGGTGTTCCAATCGACCGCCGACAAACAGGATTCCGAATCCTATCAGGAACGGTCGATGGCCGACCGCGACGCGCTGGCGGTGGTGCCGCAGACATTCGGGCTGGGCAGCGGCTGGGGAAGCAACCGGGCCTCCAGTCTCATTCCCAGCCTGCTTTCGACGATCGGCGTCGTCGGCGTGGCGGGCATGCTGATCTTCGATGTGCGACTGGTACGAAGCGCCATGCAGGCCCGCCGCCTCGTCCCCATCTGTCCCGAACGCCTGATGATCGATGGTGGTCTTGCCGCGCTGGCCGGGCGCATGGTGGCGGCCATCATGTCCGGTCCAACCATCGGGTTTCCTGACTTCTACCTGATGATGGCCATGGTGATCGCCGCGGTCGCCCGCATCAGGGTGTGGGCCGCGGAAAACCGCTGGCCGTATGAAACCCAAGGCCGGCCGGACATTCCGTCAACGCCGGTGTGGCCGCATGTCCCGGGGCCGGTCGCTCTGTCCCAGATGGTCGGAAGCAGCGTGGCATAGTCCCCAACGATCAGGACCCATCGAACATCGCGGTGACGGGTCCCGTTCCATGTTCCACCGCGTATGGAGGCGCAGGTTGAGACGCAATCACGAACTTGATGCCATTCGTGGCATCGCGGCGTTCGTTGTCCTTCTGCATCATGCATGGCTGGCGATGCCGCGGCCGTGGCATGACATGGCCGAACCGTCATCGTTATGGCTGTTCCTGCGCCCGGCTTTCCTGCTGCGCTACACGCCGCTCGGCCTTCTTGTCGACGGGCCGCGCTGTGTGGGCCTGTTCTTCGTTCTCAGCGGCTATGTGCTGGCGATTTCGCTTTCCGGTCCCCGCGCGGGAGGTTATGGGCGCTTCGTGGTCCGCCGCCTCTGCCGCATCTACCTTCCTTTCGCCGCGATCATCCTGGTGTCGGCCATGGTCTGGGGGCTGGTCCCGGCGGCGGGGGACCGTGTGCCCGAAGCCAGTGACTGGCTGTCGCAGGGGCAATGGTCGGTGGTGCCTGCCTTTGCGGTGCTGTTGGGACACCTGGCCATGATCGGAACGCCGGCCCTGCAAAGCCTCGATCCACCGATGTGGTCCCTGGTGGTCGAAATGCGGGTCTCGTTGATTTTTCCGCTGCTCTACCTGGTCATGACGCGCTATCGGGCGATTGGTATCGCCGGGGTCGCAGTCCTGTATCTGCTGTCCTGCGGCATCATGTCGGCCCGGGACGAGGTCGTACCCCTGTCCTTCGGGACCAGCCTGCTGCTGACCCTGGACTATATGCCGCTGTTCGTCGTGGGTATTCTTCTACACCAGGGGCGTGAACGGCTTTGGCATGTCTGGCGGTCGATGCCGGTCATCCACCGCTGCGTCGCGATCCTCTCGGTCGTGGGGGCCTATATCGCCTTCCAGCGCAGCATGCCCGCGACGGAGGCGGCGTTGATGGCGTGGGCTCCCGGAATCGGGGCGCACGTTGCGATCGACGTGACGAAGAATATCATCTGGCAGTTGTCGGTCGCGGGCGGGTCGGTCGCCGCGATCATGATCGCCCTGCACAGCCAGCGCGCCAGCCGCTGGCTCGACCTGCGACCCTTCCAGTGGCTGGGCAGCATTTCCTACAGCCTCTATCTGGTGCATATGCCGGTGCTGATGGCCATGGTCCACGCGCTTCACGGCCATATGCCCATGCCGGCCATCCTGGCCGTGTCGATCATCCTGTCGCTGGCGGTGGCAACCCTCGGCTTCCACTGGATCGAACAGCCCGCGATCGCCCTGGGCCGTCATCTGACGCGCAGGACGATGTCGGCCCCCGTCGCCGTGGTACCGTGATGCCCGGCCTATCCGTGGTGGTGCCAGAGCAGGAACAGGCCCAGCAGGATCGCAATCCATAGCACGGCCCCGGCCAGCACCGCCCGCATCACGCCGCGGGCGGGACGCAGGGGATCAGGGGTCTGTTCCGTCCTGTCGGCCGGATGATCGACCGTTCTCATGCTGGGTTCCGGCATCGTCTGATCTTCATCACCCCGGTCATTCCCCTCTGGCATCGTGTCGGGTCCAGACTGTCAGCCTACGGAAGCGAAATGATAATCTATTTTTATTTCAAACACATGGTAAAAGATATGTCCAGATCGGAACGAGGTTGATACCCTGTTTTCGCCGGGCGGGCGAGGAGATGCGGGGCCAATGATGTCTTTCGTGACCGATCTTGCGGATCAGTCTGTCGTCATTCCCTTGCAAATCATGGTTTTCGTGACCTTCCTGCTGTTCCGCTCCTGGCGTTTCGCGCTGGTCTGGGGCCTGGTGACGTGCGGCGGATCGGGACTGATCCTGATGCTGAAACTCTGGTTCGAGGCCTGCGGCCTGCCGCCGGACCGGGTTCTCTACAGTCCCAGCGGCCACACCATGGCCGGCACGATGGTCTATGGCTGCCTGCTGGCGGTCCTGCCCGTGCGCCGGTCGATCCTGATGGGGGTCACGGTTGCCATCGCCTGCGTGCTGGGACTGTCGCGCGTCGTGCTGGGCTGCCACACCGTCACCGAGGTCATCGTCGGCGGGGTGGTGGGCGTGGCCGTCGTGGGCGTCTTCTATCGCCTGGCGGGTCCGCCCCCCGGCGGAGGGCGGACCGTGCTGGGCGTGCTGGCCGTGGTCGCGGGTATCGTCGCACTCTTTCACGGATATCACTCGACCGTCGAATACCATATCCAGCAATTTTCGCGTTTCGATCTCGGGCCGCTCTTCTGCCGCTCCGACGTGCGCGGCGCATAGGCCGTCCGGTCAGAGGGCGACCACGATGCGCCCGCGAACGCGACCTTCCAGAAGGTCCGTGGCGGCGGGAACCACGTCCGACAGCGTGATGTCCTGCGTCATCGGTTCCAGTTCCGCCGGGTCCAGGTCCTGCGCCAGCCGCCGCCAGGCCTCGATACGGTCGGGGCGGGGACACATGACGCCGTCGATGCCGACCAGGGTGACGCTGCGCAGGATGAAGGGGGCGACCGTGACCGGAAAGGCCATGCCGCCCGCCAGCCCGCATGCGGTGACGATGCCGCGATACTGCATGGCGGCACAGATGCTGGCCAGGACCTGCCCGCCCGCCACGTCCACCGCCCCGGCCCATCGCGCCTGTGCCAGCGGGGGGCCCGGATGCGACAGGACGGCGCGATCCATCACGTCGTCCGCGCCCAGGGCGCGCAGATATGCGTCGTCACCGGTCCGCCCCGTCACGGCAACGACGCGATAGCCCAGCCGTGACAGCAGCACGATCGCGATGCCGCCGACGCCGCCCGATGCCCCGGTCACGACCACGTCGCCCGAATGCGGGGTCAATCCCTGCCGTTCCAGGGCCAGAACGCACAGCATGGCGGTAAAGCCGGCGGTACCGATGGCCATGGCCTGCCGGGTGCTGAAGGCGCGGGGCAGCGGCACCAGCCAGTCACCGCGCACCCGCGCCAGTTGCGACAGGCCGCCCCAGTGGCTTTCGCCCACGCCGCAGCCATTCAGGACCACGCGGTCGCCGGAGCGGTAGCCCGGATGGTCGGATTGTGCGACGACCCCTGCCAGGTCGATGCCCGGCACCATGGGAAAGCGCCGCACCACCGGGGCTCGCCCGGTCAGGGCCAGCGCGTCCTTGTCGTTCACCGCCGAATATTCCACCCGCACCGTCACGTCGCCCTCCGGCAGGCGTGCCGGTTCCAGCGTGCGCAGCGTGGCACGATAGCCGTCCGCGTCCCTGTCGATTATGATCGCCCTGAACATGCCCGCCCCCCGTGCCACGCCCCCTTTGCGGAGGAACGCGGGACGATGGTGATTGGTGCCGCCGATCGGCCTTGAGGCTGTTTCAAAAGCCCTGCTGCGGCGATTCGACGCGCGTTTCCTGCGCTCAGCAGCAGAACTTTTGAAACAGCCTTTTTGACCCGAACCGGCGCTTGGGGCACGTTCTGGCGAATTGCCCCATACCCGATGGAGATCCCGCCATGTCCCAGTATCCCGAGACGCTGCTGTTCATCGACGGGCAGTGGATCGCGGCCAGCGACGGACGGTTCGTCGACGTGGTGAACCCCGCGACGGAACAGGTCATCGGCCGCGTGGCCCATGCCGGCCAGCCCGAACTGGCGGCGGCGGCCGCGGCGGCCGGGCGCGGCTTCGCGGTCTGGAGCCGGATGTCGGTGTTCGACCGCTACAGGATCATGCGGCAGGCGGCGACCCTGCTGCGCGAGCGGGTCGAAACGGTGGCCCCGATCATGACGATGGAACAGGGCAAGCCCGTGGCCGAGGCCCGGACGGAACTGCTGGCGGCGGCGGATACGATCGACTGGCTGGCGGAAGAGGGGCGTCGCGCCTATGGCCGCCTGATTCCCGCCCGCGCCGTGGGCGTGACCCAGGCGGTGATCCGCACCCCGGTCGGTCCGGTCGCCGCGTTCTCGCCGTGGAATTTCCCGGTCAACCAGGTGGTGCGCAAGGTGGGCGCGGCGCTGGCCACCGGGTGCTCGATCATCGTCAAGGCCGCCGAGGAAACGCCGGCCTCGCCGGCCGCCCTGGTGCGGGCCTTCGCCGATGCCGGGGTACCGGCGGGGGTGATCGGGCTGGTCTACGGCACGCCGTCCGAAATCTCGGAAACGCTGATCGCGCATCCGGCCATCCGCAAGGTGACGTTCACCGGATCGACCGCCGTGGGCAAGATGCTGGCGGCCCTGGCCGGATCGCACATGAAGCGCGCGACGATGGAACTGGGCGGCCATGGTCCGGCGATCGTGTGCGCCGATGCCGATCTCGACCGGGCCGCGACCACGCTGGTGGCGGCGAAGTTCCGCAATGCCGGACAGGTCTGCGTCTCGCCCACCCGCTTCCTGGTGGAACGCCCGGTCTTCGGCCGCTTCGTCGAACGGTTCGCGGAACTGGCCCGGAAGGTTCAGGTCGGCGACGGGCTGCAGTCCGGCACCACCATGGGACCGCTGGCCAATGTCCGGCGCGTGGACGCGATGGAGGCCCTGATCGGCGATGCCACCGCCCGGGGGGCGGAGATCGTGACCGGCGGCCAGCGGGTGGGCAATGCGGGGTATTTCTTCGCGCCCACGGTCCTGCGCGACCTGACCACCGAGATGCGCATCATGAACGAGGACCCGTTCGGTCCCGTGGCGCTGATGGTGCCCGGTTCGACACGCTGGCCGATTGCGTGTGGCCGAGCGACCCGCCTGCCTTACGGCCTGGCAGCCTATGCCTTTCCCGGTTCGGGGCGCACGGCGGCCCGCCTGAGGGACGAGGTCCGGACCGGCATGCTGACCGTCAACCACCTGGGCCTGGGACTGCCCGAAGTCCCGTTCGGCGGAATCGGCGATTCCGGGTACGGATCGGAAGGCGGGACCGAAGCGCTGGATGCCTATCTGGACACCCGCTTCTTCTCGATGCGCGACTATCCGGCTTGACGCGCGGCGCGATCTGGGGACTCTGACCGATCGGTCCGGCCCGCGTCGCGGGCGCGTAAGGGGGCCGTTTCGGGCTGGCGCGGCAGAGGCCGCGCCGATGTGGTGGTGAAAGAGCAGGATCATGGACAGCGCCGACCAATTTCGTTTTACGCATCTTCCGCATCCCGCGCCGGTTCCGGCGGCACGGCGCACGGAATTGCTGGCCAATCCGGGATTCGGTCGCGTCTTCACCGACCACATGGCTGTCGTACGCTACAAGGAAGGGCAGGGCTGGCATAACCCGACGATCGAGGCCCGGGCCCCGATCCCGCTGGACCCGGCCGCGGCGGTGCTGCACTACGCCCAGGAAATTTTCGAGGGCATGAAGGCCTATCGCGCCGCCGATGGCGGCGTGGTGATGTTCCGGCCCGATGCGAATGCCCGCCGGTTCTATCAGTCCGCCGAACGCATGGCGATGGCCCCGGTGCCGGATGCGCTGTTCCTGGCGGCGGTGCGGGAACTGGTGCGGGTCGACCGCGACTGGATTCCGACCGGCGAGAACGCCAGCCTGTACCTGCGGCCGTTCATGATCGCCAGCGAGGCGTTCCTGGGCGTGAAGCCCTCGTCGGAATATCTGTTCATCGTCATCGCCTCGCCGGTCGGATCGTATTTCAGCGGGGGCGCCGTCTCCGTCTGGGTGTCCGAGGATTATACCCGCGCGGCCGTGGGCGGCACGGGGGCGGCCAAATGCGGTGGCAACTATGCCGCAAGCCTGCTGGCCCAGCGCGAGGCGAAGACCCACGGGTGCGATCAGGTCCTGTTCCTGGACGCCGTCGAACACCGATGGGTCGAGGAAATGGGCGGCATGAACATTTTCTTCGTGCTGGATGACGGATCGCTGGTCACCCCGCCGCTGGGGGGCACGATCCTGCCGGGCATCACCCGCGACGCGATCCTGACACTGGCGCGCGACCGTGGCCTGACGGTGCGCGAGGAGCCGTACAGCATCGACCAGTGCTATGCGGACGCCGCCAGCGGTCGCCTGAAGGAAGCCTTCGCCTGCGGAACGGCGGCGGTCGTGACCCCGATCGGCCGCCTGTGCGGCCATAGGGGCGAGGTCGTGATCGGCAGCGGCAACGGCGCCGATCCGATCACCGAAAGCCTGCGCGGCGCATTGATCGGCATCCAGCGCGGGCAGAACCCGGACCCCTATGGCTGGGTCCAGCACGTCGCCTGAACCCAGGACGACCAGCTACCCCAAAGGGCTCGGCCCTTTGGGGCACAGGGCAGCGCCCTGACGCTTTACAAGGCTGCGATGGCAGTGAGTTCGACCCGCCAGAGCGGATCGGCCAGACGCGCCTCGACAGTGGCGCGGGCGGGTTTGTTGTCCCGGTCCAGCCATACGTCCCAGGCGCGGTTCATGCCGTCCAGGTCGTCCATGTTCGCCAGGAAGATCTGCACGCTCAGCAGACGGCTCTTGTCGGTGCCGGCTTCCGCAAGCTGGGCGTCGACCTGGCGCAGGATGTCGGCCATCTGGCCTTCGATATCCAGCGTCACGTCTTCGGTCACCTGTCCGGCCAGATAGACCACACCGTTATGGATGACGGCACCGGTCAGACGGGTCTCGGGTTGCAGGCGGGTAATGGGGGACATCGGTCGCATTCTCTCCGGATCACATAGGGATGGCTCAGGATAGGACGTAAGGCGCGCCCGCGACAGGGCCGCGGGTCCGGGGAGAGGCGACTGGCCAGCATGCTGACAAGATAGTCGCCGTATGCGCAATATTATTTTAGCGTTAATATAAAGTGCGTGAAATATTCCATCGATTTCCATGCGGCGTGCGTCGGATATCCGGGCTGCGTCACCGACGCCTTGTCATTGAATTGTCATAAGGGAAACCGGGAGGTCTGTCGTATAGGCACTGACCTATACGACACTCATCTTATATGCCCCTCATCCGGCGGGTCTTGCGCGAGTAGACAATGGCCACACGCAGAGATTTCCTGAAATACGCCCTTCTGTCCGGAGCGGCGGGTGGCGCGTCGTTGCTGTCTGATCCCATCCGCCGTGCTTTCGCCATTGCACCGAATCCGGGCTCGACCTGGCAGGACGCCGAGCATGTCGTGATCCTGATGCAGGAAAACCGCTCGTTCGACCACGTCTTCGGCACGCTGCAGGGTGTGCGCGGCTTCAACGACCCGCGTGCGATGCGCCTGGCCAACGGCAATCCGGTCTTTGCGCAGACCGGCAAGGCGGGGGAGACGTATCTGCCCTGGCGGCTGAACATCCGCGATACGCGCGTGACCTGGATGGGCTCGATCCCCCATTCCCGCGACAGCCAGGTCGATGCCTGGAATGGCGGCGGTCATGACGGATGGATTGATGCCAAGAAGTCGCATCACAAGGGCTATGATCGCTATCCGCTGACAATGGGCCACTACACGCGCGAGGACCTGCCTTTTTACTACGCGCTGGCCGACGCCTTTACCGTCTGCGACCAGAATTACTGCGGCGCGATGACCAGTACCACGCCCAATCGGCTGCTGTTCATGACCGGAACCGTGCGCGACCGGCAGGATACGTCGTCGAACGTGTATATGCGCAATGGCGAGATCCTGGAGGGCGGCATGACGTGGGCCACCTTTCCGGAACGACTGGAACAGGCCGGAATTTCGTGGAAATACTACCAGAACGAACTGACGCAGACCGGCGGCATGAGCGAGCCGGAACGGGCGTGGCTGGGGAATTTCGGCACGAACGTTCTGGAATGCTTCGATCAGTATTGCGTTTCGGCCAATCCCGGTTTCGCCGACTGGCTCGAGGCGCGCATCGCCGACTGCCAGGGCCATATCGACCGGCTCAACAGCCGGGAAATGCTCATTTCCGAAGCGCATGAGGAGCAGTTGGCCGAGGCGCGGATGCTGCTCGATGTCCTGACGCGCCGTCGCGGCCTGGCCGACCAGACGATGGACAGGCTGACACCGCAGGAACGTACGTTGTTCGAGAAGGCGTTCGTCATCAACAGCGGTGATCCGAATTATCGCAAGCTGGACCGTCTGGCCTTCCATGACGGAGAAAAGACCACTCACATGGATGCGCCGAAGGGCGACCTCCTGCATCAGTTCCGCCAGGATGTGAAAGCGGGCAGCCTGCCTGTCGTATCGTGGCTGTCGGCACCGGGGCATTTTTCCGACCATCCGACCTCGCCGTGGTACGGCGCGTGGTACGTGTCGGAAGTCATGGATATCCTGACCGAAAATCCCGATATCTGGAAAAAGACCATTTTCATCATCACCTATGATGAAAATGACGGTTATTTCGACCATTGCTGTTCCTACGCGGCCCCGGACCCCACGCGCCCGGACACCGGTCGTTCTTCCGCCGGCATCGGACCGGACGGGCTGGAATACACCACCGCGAAGGATGAAACGGACCGAGGCGTGCCCGAACGCCTGGCCCGCAGCGGCCCGATCGGGCTGGGCTTCCGTGTGCCGATGATCGTGGCCTCGCCCTGGAGCCGGGGCGGTTGGGTCAATTCCCAACTGTTCGAACACACCTCGACGTTGCGCTTTCTGGAAGCCTTCATCCAGGGCAAGTTCGGCAGGACGGTCACCGAGACCAATATCTCGCCCTGGCGCCGCGCCATCAGCGGCGACCTGACCTCCTGCTTCCGGCCCTATGACGGTACGGTGCCGACCCTGCCTTTCCTGGACCGCGACGCCCATCTGCATATGATAGAGGACGCGCGTGACCGGCCGATGCCGGGCGGCTTTCGCGCGCTGGATGATGCGGAGATAGCCGCCCTGCGCGCCGACCCCGCCACCTTGCGGCGGGTGATCCGGCAGGAGCCCGGCACGCGTCCGGCCTGCGCTCTGCCCTACGAGCCCTATTGCGACGGCGGCATGTCGAAGGATGGCAGGCTGGTCAGCCTGCGTATGCGCGCCGGTACGACGCTGCATGGCGCACGGTCGGCCGGGCTGCCGTTCAATGTCTATCGTCATGCCGCCGCACCCGATGGCGGCATGCAGGCAGGGACCTACGCCGTCGCGGCCGGGGATACGCTGAGCACGGCATTCGGCGGTTCGGCATTTCTCGACGGGCTCTACGACGTGTCGGTCCATGCGCCGAACGGCTTTTATCGTCGGTACAGGGGGCGGCGGGACGGCGTGCCGTTATGGGCGGAATGCCTCTATCTGCACGGCAAGGATGCGGATCTGCTGGTGCGCGTCACCAATCACGGGACGAAGGCAATCGACATAACCTGTACCCTGGCCGCGCACGGCACGGCGCGGACGCTGCATGTGCCGCCGGGACGGAGCGTCGAGGCGCCGTTCGCCCTGCGTCAGGACGCGATGTGGTACGACGTCACCCTGACCAGCCCAACCGAGGGCGATCTGCTGTATCAGTTCGCGGGCCGGGTCGAAACCGGGAACCCGGGGCGGACCGATCCGGCCATGGGCGCGGCGTAGGGGACCATCTCCCCGCGCGTCAGCGGGCGGGGCGATCGGTCAGCATGTCCAGGAAGGCGACGATGTCCCGCCGCTCGTCCGGGGTCAGGGGCGGCGCGTCGCCGGGGTGCCGGTCGAACGGGGCATCGGCCACGTCGATATTGGTCTGGTAGCGATCGGGCAGATCGTCGAATTTCCGCACCTGCCCATCCGGCCCCACGGGATAGATGCGTCCGGGATCGACGTCGCGGAAGGTGTAGAAGGCCAGGACGTCGTCCAAGGTGCGGAACACCCCGTTATGGAAAAAGGTGTGGCGCGTCGCGACATTGCGTAGCGTGGGGGTCGCGAACAGGCCGCACATCGCACTTTGGCCCGCCATGTCGGCGCGCGGCGGCCCGCACAGCCCCAGATCGTGGAAGGACGGATCGCGGTTGGCGGCCAGTGCCCGGTTCCGGGGGGCGCCCAGGGCCTCGAACTGATGGTCGGTGAACAGCGGCGGCCTGCCGTCGGCCCCCGGCCGGTCGGGGTGGCATGCCGCGCAATTGCCCTTCGCCGGGTCGTTGAACAGCAGATAGCCCCGGCGCTGGGCGGGGGACAGGCGCGTCTTTCCCTCCAGCCAGTCGTCGAAGGGGCTGGCGTAGGGATGGAAGGCGGGGTCTTCGATCTGGTAGCGCGCCACGGCGAACAGGGCCTCGGCCAACAGCAGGTCCGGCGACCGCGCGACGGCCGGGCCGCCCAGGCGATAGAGGGTAGGGGTGTAGGGGGCCCGCGCCAGCCGGGCCAGGACGACGGCGCGGCTGGACGCCATTTCCCGGGGGTCGAACAGCGGGCCTGTCGCCTGCTGTTGCAGCGTGTCGGCACGGCCGTCCCAAAACAGGCCGCCCTGCGGGACCATGTTGGCAGCGGTCGCCGCATTGTTCTGCGCGGTCTTGGCGGCGTGGGGGAGGCCGGTCGCGACGGGCGGCGGCGGGGCTTCGCTTTCGGCATTGTCGGGGCCGATGCTGAAGGCGGGGCGGCGCTCCAGATAGGCCAGGGTCGGGACGGCGCGCAGCCCGTCCCGCGACAGGTCGACCCCACCGCGCGCCACCATGGCGGCACCCGCCGGCCCGTAATGGCGCGCCCGGTCGTGGCAGGACGCGCAGGATAGCCGTCCCGACCCCGACAGGGCCGGATCATGGAAAATGTCGCGCCCTGCCAGGGCCATCGCCGAAAGCGGGGCGGCGGGCGGGCGACGCAGGGCGACGGGGCAGGGGTTGCGCCCGTCCGACAGGGGCTGGCAGGCCGCGGGCGCCGGACCGCCCGCCGCACGGGCCGGCCGATCCCCCGGCGAACACAGCCACAGGACCGGCAGCAGCAGGATGAACCATACCCGGCCGCTGTCCGATCGGCGCGGCACGGCCCCTATCGGGCCTCCTGGCCGGTTTGGGGGTCCAGCAGCAGCGGCGTCAGGCGCGGCGGACGGGTAAAGTCGAACAGGTCCCCCAGATCATGGGCGTCGGCGTCGAAGGCCCCGCCACCCAGGCGTGCGCCGCCCAGCCAGTTATCCTCGATGAAGCGGGTGATCGAACTCTGGGTGACCAGGGCGTGGCCGACATGATTGACCCGCGCCCAGGGCGAGACGACCATCAGCGGAATGCGGGTTCCCGGGCCGGAGCGGCCATCGACCGGCTGGCCCGCGACGCCCGGCGGACGTGGCGCCGTGCCGCATCGGTCGGTGCCATCCAGCTGGTCCGCCGATTGGTCGCCCCCCGGCGCCGCCGACGAATGGGTCGGCCGGACTAAGGCATGGTCGTACCACCCGTCCGAATCGTCCCATGCGATGATGATCGCGGTGTCACGCCATTCCGGACGCTGCTGCAGCAGGTTCACGATGTCGACGATCCCCTGCTGCTCGTCCAGCGGGTCGGAATAGCCGGCATGGCCGTCCTGATAGGCGGGCAGTTTCAGGAACGAGACCGCCGGCAGGTGTCCCGCGCGCACGGCGGCGAAGAAATCGCGCAGGTCGTATTCGTGATTGGCCGGGTCCGGCGTGACGCCGTCCGCGCCCAGCGTATGGCCGATGGCGGCGATCGATCCGGGGCGCGCATGGGTCGGGTTGGCGGTGCTGGGGAAATACTGGAACCAGTTGTGATGGGGAATGTAGTCGGTGATCGTCTGCCCCACGACGGGCGAGGCCGTGGCCCGCTGGCACCCGGTGGACCCGTCCGGGTTGCGCACGGTCAGGTCGAATCCGCCCATGAACCCGCCCCAGGAAATCCCGGCGCCGTTCAGCAGGTCGCCGATATTGCGCCCGCGCATCACGACCTGGTCCTTCGGCACCGAGCAGACGTCATGGGCGGGGTCGATGTCGCCGATCATCGTCCAGCCGCCCTGCCCGTCGGCGATGTAGGGGGAATGGGCCTGCCGCGTGGCCGGCTTCTGCGTGGTCGCGACGATCTGCATGCCGTTGGTCTGCCCCGACACGACCTCCAGCGCCCCGGGGGTGGAGGGGCCGTAGGTATCGGTATAGGCCGCGTCGCTCATGGCGAAGCGCTGGGCATAGCGCCACAGAGCGGTGACGGTATTGCCGTCGAAATAGCCCATGACCTGTCCCCGGGTGGCGAACGCCCCCACGCCGCCGGGCGTACCGCGCCCGGTATGGCGGGGAAACAGGTCGGCCCTGCCACCGTGATAGGCCAGTTGTTCGGCGGTATAGGCATGGTTCTGGTCGGCGGTGGCGGCCTGCGTCCTGTCCAGCCGGAACGGCAGGCTGGCATCCCGGCCATTGGCCGGACCGGCGTTGGGGTTGGCGGTCAGCAGGCCGGTCGCGGCCAGGGTGTTGGCCGGCGGCGTGCCGGCCCCCGCGACGAAGGCCGGTTCGCCCGGCGGGTTCGCCGCCTGCGGGTAGGTCGCGAAATAATGGTCGAACGACACGTTCTCGTCGTACACCACAACCAGATGCCTGATCGGCGTCGTGGTCACGGCGGGTGGCGGCCCGGCCCCCCAGGCGGACGCGGCCAGCAGGGTCGTGGCCAGGGGAATGGCGAGGAAGGGGAGCGTTCTGCGAATCATGCCGGCGCGTGTGTCCTGATC
The DNA here is from genome assembly GCF_000067045.1 of Gluconacetobacter diazotrophicus PA1 5. Classification (NCBI taxonomy): domain Bacteria; kingdom Pseudomonadati; phylum Pseudomonadota; class Alphaproteobacteria; order Acetobacterales; family Acetobacteraceae; genus Gluconacetobacter; species Gluconacetobacter diazotrophicus. The sequence goes on along the minus strand of NC_010125.1, from coordinate 2,566,238 downwards.
GGTCGTCGCCGGGGCGGCCGTCACCGCCCCGAACGGCCGCTCAGGCTATAGCGGCTGCCCGGATAGGTGAAGATGCCCTTCATGACGACGCGGCCCTCCACCCAGGTGCGGCGGACCAGTTGCAGACAGGCTTCCGGCGTGTCGAGGTCCAGCAGCCCGCGCAGCCGCGCGTCGGGCGTGATGGCGAAGACCACGTGCTCGACGTTCTCGGGCCGGGCGATCAGCGACAGATACCGGTGCGGATGGGCCAGCGAGAAATCCTGCGCCAGATAGGCGGGCGCGAAATGCGGCGACACGAAGCGGTCTTCGACCTGCAGCGGGATACCGCCCTCGTCATGGACGATGACCGAGTGGAACAGCCGCGCCCCTGGCCGCTGGCCGAACGCGATGGCTAGGTCCATGTCCGCGCGTACGGTCTCCAGCGCCACGACGCGCGCGTGATGGGCCTGTCCGCCGGCCGCGATGTCGTCGGCGATGTCGCGCAGTTCCAGGAATTCCGCGTCGATCGCGGGGGGCGATACGAACGTGCCCACCCCCTGGGCACGGTTCACCACGCCCTCGGCCGTCAGTTCGCGCAGGGCCCGATGCACCGTCATGCGCGATACGCCCAGCGTCGCGACCAGCGCGCTTTCGGACGGCAACCGGTGCCCGGCGGGCCATTCGCCGCTTCGGACACGGTCCAGGACATAGTGCTTGACCTGGCCGTACCGGGTGGGCGGGATGCTGTCGGGCATCGAGGGGGGGGACTCCGTGGGGCGGTTGCCGGATGTCGATGGGTGTCTATACAACCAAACCCGAACGGGAGCCTACTCCGGCACCCTGGCGGGCCGGCTTGATGCAGATCAGGTCGTGCCGGAAGGGAGCTGTGTAAGACTACGCCACAGAGACGATCCGCGGATGCGATCTGCGGATACAATCCTTGGGGGAACGAGCATGACTGGAAAGATGAAGGCCGCTGTCGTTCGTGAGTTCGGCAAGCCGCTGACGATCGAAGAGCTGGATATTCCCTCGATCCGGCCGGACCAGATCCTGGTCAAGATGGACGCGTGCGGCGTCTGCCACACCGACCTGCACGCCGCCCGGGGGGACTGGCCCGTGAAGCCGAATCCGCCCTTCATCCCGGGGCACGAGGGCGTGGGCCACGTCGTGTCCGTGGGCAGCGCGGTCAAATGGGTCAAGCTGGGCGATGTCGTCGGCGTGCCGTGGCTGTATTCGGCCTGCGGCCATTGCGAGCACTGCCTGGGCGGGTGGGAAACGCTGTGCGCCAGCCAGGACGATACCGGCTACACCGTCAATGGCTGCTTCGCCGAATATGTGGTGGCCGATCCCAGTTACGTCGCCCACCTGCCGAAGACGATCGACCCGCTGCAGGTGGCGCCCGTGCTCTGTGCCGGCCTGACGGTCTACAAGGGCCTGAAGATGACCGACACCAAGCCGGGTGACTGGGTCGCGGTGTCGGGTGTCGGCGGGCTGGGCCAGATGGCGGTGCAATACGGCGTCGCCATGGGGATGAACGTCATCGCCGTCGATATCGACGACGAAAAGCTGGCCACGGCAAAGGCCCTGGGCGCGGCGCTGACGGTGAACGCGCGCGCCACCGATCCCGCCCCCTTCATCCAGTCGCAGGTCGGCGGCGCCCATGGCGCGCTGGTCACGGCCGTGTCGCGCAGCGCGTTCTCGCAGGCGATGGGCTTTGCCCGCCGGGGCGGCACGATCGTGCTGAACGGGCTGCCGCCGGGGGAATTCCCGATTTCCATCTTCGACATGGTCATGGCCGGGACCACGGTGCGCGGATCGATCGTCGGCACGCGGCTGGACATGATCGAGGCGGTGTCCTTCTTCGCCGACGGCAAGGTCAAGACGGTGATCGAGCCCGACCGGCTGGAAAACATCAACCAGATCTTCACCGACCTGGAAGAAGGCAAGATCCAGGGACGCAAGGTGCTGGATTTCCGCCAGTAAGCCGCGCCACGACCCCAGTCGTTCCGTCGAGGCCGGCATATCCGTGGCCGGGCACGGTGTGCAGGATGGCCTGACGGGGCGCATATGGCCTACGATGCGGCTGTTGCCGGGGAATGGTACCGGCGAGCGATTGGGGACCCGCGATGCGAAACAGTGCGCCGGTATGGGAATTCGTCGAGGCCCGCAAGGCACCGCTGATCGCGCTGAGCGATGCGGTGTGGGGCGTGCCGGAACTGAATTTCGACGAATTCCGCTCGGTCGCGCTGCATGACGCGGCGTTGCAGGCCGAAGGGTTCCACGTCACGCGCGACGTGGCGGACCTGCCGACCGCCGTCATGGGCGAGGCCGGGTCGGGCGGCCCCGTCATCGCCATCCTGGGCGAGTTCGACGCGCTGCCGGGACTGAGCCAGGAAGCCGGCCTGCTGCATCACCAGCCCGTGCCGGGCAGCGGGAACGGCCACGCCTGCGGGCACAACCTGCTGGGCTCGGCGGCGCTGCTGGCGGCGACGGCGGTCAAGGACTGGCTGGCCGCCACCGGCACGCCGGGGCGCGTGCGCTATTACGGCTGCCCGGCCGAGGAGGGGGGCGCGGGGAAGGGCTTCATGGTGCGCGCCGGGGTGTTCGACGATGTCGATGCCGCGATTTCGTGGCATCCCTTCGCGTTCGCCACCGTCTTTCCGCCGGCCGCCCTGGCCAATACGCGCCTGGACTTCACCTTCACCGGCCGTGCCGCCCATGCGGCCTCGGCCCCGCATCTGGGCCGCTCGGCGCTGGATGCGGCGGAACTGATGAATGTCGGCGTCAACTACCTGCGCGAGCACATGCTGCCGACATCGCGCATCCATTATGCCTACCAGGACGCGGGGGGTGCCGCGCCGAACGTGGTCCAGTCGCGCGTCGTCATCCGCTACACCGTCCGCGCGGCGGAACTGGAGGACATGCTGGCCCTGGCCGCCCGGGTGCGCCGCGTGGCCGAGGGCGCGGCGATGATGACCGAGACCCATGTGGACTGCGCGGTGGTCAGCGGCATGGCCAACCTGCTGGGCAACCCGCCGCTGGAAGCCGCGATGCAGGCCAATCTGGAACGGCTGGGCCCCCCGCCGTTCGACGAAGCCGACCGGGCCTTCGCGCGCCGCATGCAGGCGACCTTCACCCCGGAAGATATCGCATCGGCCTTCCGCCAGGTGGGAATGCCCCCGGCGACCGACAAACCGCTCTGCGACGTCGTCCTGCCCTATCCGTCGCCGGCCGGGCCGATCCTGCTGGGATCGACCGATGTGGGCGATGTCAGCTGGACGGTGCCGACGGTCCAGGCGCTGGGCGCGACCTGCGCCATCGGCACGGCGCTGCATTCCTGGCAGATGACGGCGCAGGGAAAATCCCCGATCGCGCACAAGGGCATGGTCCATGTCGCCAAGGTCATGGCGGCGACGGCGACCGACATCCTGAGCGACCCGGTATTGCTGGACCGCGCGAAGCAGGACCACGCGGCGAAGCTGCGCGCGCAGCCCTATATCAGCCCGATGCCCCCCGAAGTACAGCCCCCGGTAAAACACCGTCCGTAAACGCGCACCGGTATCGGCCCGACACGGACGCGTGAACGGGGTAAAAAAGGGTGAACCCGGTCCGGGCAGGGCACGTTAACCGCAGAACATTCCGTCATTTTCGGTCACTTCAACCTCAGCGGTGTTGGCCATGTCGGACTTCTGCACGCAGCATCCGCTCTTTTCCTATGCCGTGGCGATCGTGGTCCTGCTGGCCGCGATGCTGGGCCTGGGGGCGGTTTCCGGGACCCGGCGCGTCGGCGCGGCACGTGGGCGGTCGATGGACCTGCCGTTCGAATCCGGTGTCCTGCCGGTCGGTTCGGCGCATTTGCGCATCCCGGTGCAATATTACCTGGTTGCGATGCTCTTCGTCATATTCGACGTGGAATCGGTTTTCCTGTTTTCGTGGGCACCGGTGGCGGTCGGCGCCGGGTGGCGCGGCTATGGCGCGGTGGTGGTGTTCGTCGCCTCGCTGGCGGCGGCGCTGGCCTATGTGTGGCGGTGGGGCGCGCTGGACTGGGGCCCTGTTCCCCGTCGCCGGATAGACTATCGCAGGGCGGGGGACGCATCATGCGCTGGTCGCTGACCCGACCGGGCGAGGAACCCGGCACGCCGCGCGACGCGACCATGACCGAAACCGTGAAACGCAACCTGGTGATGGGGCGGTTGCAGGATTTCGTGTCCTGGGGACAGAAGAATTCGATCTGGCCGTTCAATTTCGGCCTGTCCTGCTGCTACGTCGAAATGGCGACGGCCTTCACCAGCAAATACGACATCGCCCGGTTCGGGTCCGAGGTGCTGCGCGCCACCCCGCGCGAGGCCGACCTGATCGTCATCTCCGGCACCGTCTTCGTGAAGATGGCCCCGATCGTCAAATATCTGTACGACCAGATGCTGGAACCGCGCTGGGTGATCTCGATGGGGTCCTGCGCCAATTCCGGCGGAATGTACGACATCTACAGCGTGGTGCAGGGGGTGGACAGCTTCCTGCCGGTCGATGTCTACGTCCCGGGCTGCCCGCCCCGGCCGGATGCGCTGCTGGAAGGACTGATGCTGCTGCAGGATTCCGTGGGCACGCAGCGCCGGCCGCTCAGCTGGATGGTGGGGCCGCAGGGTGTCGAACGGGTCACGCCGCCCAGCCTGCGTGATGCGAAGCGCGACCAGCGCCGCGCCGCGCAGACCCTGCGCAGCCCCGACACGATCTGACGGGGCCGCGCGATGATCGTGCCCGACCTGGTGGCGGACGCCATGACCGCAGGACCGCCCGCCGCGAAAAGCGGAGACGGCGCCACCATGTTCGGGCAGGTCTCCGACCTGGGGCCGGGAACGGTGCTGGCGGTCGAGACGGCGCGCGACGGAGTGCCCACGGCCTGGATCGCGCCGACTTCCCTGCGCGCGGTCGTCGGCATGCTGCGCGAACCGGCGGCGGCGCTGCGGATGCTGTTCGACCTGACGGCGATCGACGAACGGCAGCGCGCGCACCGCGTCGGACAGCCGGATTGCGCCTTTACCCTGGTCTGCCATTTCATGGCCCTGGGGGGTGCGGGCGACGCACTGCGCCTGAAGGTGCCGTTGCCCGCCGAGGCGCCGCGGGTGCCGTCGATCGCGGACTTTTGGCCCAACGCGAACTGGTACGAGCGCGAGGTCTGGGACCTGTTCGGCATCACGTTCGAGGGCCACCCGTTCCTGCGGCGCATCCTGACCCCGCCCACCTGGACCGGGCACCCGCTGCGCAAGGACCATTACGCCCGCGCCACCGAAATGCCGCCCTACAGTCTGACCGAAGACCAGGAAATGGCCGAACAGCAGGCCCTGCGCTTCGACCCCGGCGCGTGGGGCATGGCGCGGCATTCGGCGCATAGCGACTTCATGTTCCTCAATCTGGGGCCGAACCATCCCAGCGTGCATGGGGTGTTTCGCATCGTCTTGCAACTGGAGGGCGAGCGGATCGTCGATGCGGTGCCCGATATCGGTTTTCACCATCGTGGCGCCGAGAAGATGGGCGAGCGCCAGTCCTGGCACAGCTTCATTCCCTATACCGACCGGGTCGATTACCTGGGCGGCGTCATGAACAATTTCCCCTATGTCATGGCGGTGGAAAAATTGGCCGGCATCACGGTGCCGCCCCGGGCGCAGATGATCCGGGTCATGCTGGCCGAACTGTTCCGTGTGGCCAGCCACCTGGTGTTCTACGGCACCATGACGCAGGATGTCGGGCAGTTGTCGCCGGTCTTCTACATGTTCAGCGACCGCGAGCGGGTTTTCGAAATCATCGAGGCCATCTGCGGTTTTCGCATGCATCCCGCCTGGTTCCGCATCGGCGGCGTGGCGATGGACCTGCCGCGCGGCTGGGACGGGCTGATCCGTGATTTCCTGGACTATCTGCCGCCGCGCCTGGACGAGTACGAAAAGATGGTGATGCGCAATCCCATCTTCCGGGCACGGACCATCGGCGTCGGCGCCTACGACGTATCGGAAGCCATTGCCTGGGGGGTGACGGGGCCGGGCCTGCGGGCCTGCGGCCTGGAATGGGACCTGCGGCGCAAGGTCCCCTATTCGGGATACGACCAGCTGGAGTTCGATATTCCGACGGCGCAGAACGGCGATTGCTACGACCGGGTGCGCGTCCATATCGCGGAAATCCGCCAGAGCCTGCGCATCATCCGGCAATGTCTGGACGGCATGCCCGCGGGCGCGATCAAGGCGGAACACAGGCTGACCACGCCGCCGCCGCGGGCGCGGACGATGCATGACATCGAAACCCTGATCCATCATTTCCTGTCCGTCAGCTGGGGGCCGGTCATTCCGCCCGGCGAGGCCCATGCCTGCGTCGAGGCGACGAAGGGGCTCAATTCCTATCACCTGATCAGCGACGGGGGGACGATGTCCTATCGCACGCGCATCCGTACCCCGTCCTTTCCCCATCTGCAGATGATCCCGCTGATCAGCCGGGGCGGGATGATCGCCGACCTGATCGCGATCATCGGCAGCATCGATTTCGTGATGGCCGATGTCGACCGCTGACCCGCCCCTGCCGCCCGACCTGAAGGCCGAGATCGCGGCCATGGTGCGGGCCGCCGATTACCCGCGCGCGGTGTCGGTGGGCGCGCTGGCCGCCGTGCAGGCGCGCTTCGGCTGGGTGTGCGACGCTCATCTGGCCGAACTGTCGGATCTGACGGGCCTGTCGGTCGCGGACCTGGACGGGGTCGCGACCTTCTTCAACCTGATCTTCCGCCGCCCGGTCGGGCGGCACGTCATCATGATGTGCGACAGCGTGTCGTGCTGGATCATGGGGCGTGACGCGCTGTGCGCGCGGCTGTGCGACCGGCTGGGCATCCGCCCCGGCCAGACGACGCCGGACGGGGCGGTGACGCTGCTGCCGATCGTCTGCCTGGGCCATTGCGACCACGCGCCGGCCCTGCTGGTGGACCGGACGCTGCATGGCGATGTGGACGAGGCCGGGATCGACCGCATCGCCGACAACGTGCGGGGGCACCCGGCATGAGCGAACGCCCCCTGACCGCCATGATCGACGCCGCCGGCCCGCCGGACTGCGCCGCCTATGGCCGCGCCGGCGGCTGGCAGGGGCTGCGGCGCGCGCTGCGCGACCTGACGCCGGAGGCCGTCATTGCCGAGGTCACGGATTCACGCCTGCGCGGGCGCGGCGGAGCCGGGTTCGGCACCGGGCAGAAATGGAGCTTCGTACCCAGGACCCCGGCCGGGGACCAGCGCAAATACCTGGTCGCCAATGCCGACGAGATGGAGCCCGGCACCTTCAAGGACCGCATCCTGCTGGAGGGCAATCCCCTGCAACTGATCGAGGGGATGATCGTGGCGGGATATGCCATCCAGGCCGGCGAGGGCGTGATCTTCCTGCGCGGGGAATATCACCTGGCGCTGGACCGCCTGACCCGCGCGATCGACGAGGCCCGGGCCGTCGGCTGGCTGGGGCGGGACATCGCGGGCTCGGGCTTCGATTTCGACATCCATGTCCATGCCAGCGGCGGCCGCTATATCTGCGGCGAGGAAACGGCGCTGCTGACGGCGCTGGAGGGCAGCCGCGCGGTGCCGCGCAGCAAGCCGCCCTTTCCGCAGGTCGGCGGCCTGTGGGGCGCGCCCTCGGTCGTCAACAATGTCGAAACCCTGTGCAACGTGCCACACATCCTGGCCAATGGCGCCGCGTGGTTCCGCGCGCTGGCCATCGGGCCGGATGGCGGGACCAAGCTGTTCGGCGTCAGCGGCCGGGTGAAGCGGCCGGGCGCGTGGGAACTGCCGATGGGCACCCCGCTGCGTGAGATCATCGAGGAGCATGCCGGCGGCATGCGCGACGGCTACGGCCTGCGCGCGCTGCTGCCGGGCGGGGCCTCCACCGCCTTTCTCGACGGCGGGGCGATCGACATCGCCATGGACTACGCCACCGTCGAGAAGGCCGGCAGCCGGCTGGGCACGGGGCTTGCGATCCTGCTGGACGACCGGACCTGTCCGGTCGGGATGCTGCGCAACCTGGAACATTTCTTCGCCCAGGAATCCTGCGGCTGGTGCACGCCCTGCCGCGACGGGCTGCCCTGGGTGGAACGGCTGCTGGACGCGATCGAGGAGGGCAGGGGCGAGGATGGCGACCTGGACCTGCTGGCCCATCATGCCCGCATGATCGGCCCGATGGGCCGCACCTTCTGCGCGCATGCCCCCGGCGCCATCGCGCCGCTGTCCAGTGGACTGAACCTGTTCCGGGCGGAGTTCGAGGCGCATCTGCGCCTCGGCCGCTGCCCGCATCGCCACGCGGCATAAGGGGACGCCATGGCCACGATCCGGATCGACGGACGAGACTGCCCCGCCCGGCTGGATGAAAACCTGCTGCAGGCGTGCCTGGAAAGCGGCGCGGACCTGCCCTATTTCTGCTGGCATCCCGAACTGGGGTCGGTCGGGGCGTGCCGGCAATGCGCGGTGCGGCAGTTCGCGGGCCCCGACGACACGCGCGGGCGGATCGTCATGGCGTGCATGACGCCGGTCACCGATGGTGCGATCCTGTCGATCGAGGATCAGGAGGCACGGGACTTCCGTGCCGGGGTCATCGAATGGCTGATGACCAACCACCCCCATGACTGCCCGGTCTGCGCCGAGGGCGGCGAATGCCACCTGCAGGACATGACGGTCATGACCGGCCATGCCGCGCGGCGCTATCGCTTCCCCAAGCGCACGCATCGCAACCAGGACCTGGGCCCCTTCGTCCGGCACGAGATGAACCGCTGCATCGCCTGCTATCGCTGCGTGCGCTTCTATCGCGACTATGCCGGCGGCACCGACCTGGCGGCGTTCGGCGCGCATAACGACGTCTATTTCGGCCGCGCCGCCGGCGGCGTGCTGGAAAGCGGCTTCGCCGGCAACCTGGTGGAAATCTGTCCGACCGGCGTGTTCACCGACAAGCCTTTCACGTCGGTCTATGTCCGCAAATGGGACATGGACGGTGCGCCGTCGGTCTGCCCCCATTGCGCGGTCGGCTGCAATACCATCGTCAACGCGCGCCAGGGCTCGGTACGGCGGGTGATCAACCGCTACCACGACGCGGTCAATCGCTATTTCCTGTGCGACCGGGGGCGGTTCGGCCATGGCTTCGCGCAGGCGCCGTCCCGCCCGCGCGTCCCCCTGCGCCGGGTGGACGGACAGCAGGCGGTCGCGGCCGTGCGCGACGTGCTGGACCGGTTCGCGGACATGGCGGCGGACGGGCCGGTGGTGGGCATCGGCTCGGCGCGCGCGTCGGTCGAGGCGAATTTCGCCCTGCGCAACCTGGTGGGTCCGGCGGGATTTTCCACCGGCCTGACGGGGGCGGAACACGACCTGGCCTGCGCGCTGCCGAACCTGCTGCGCGCCACGCCGGCGCGCAATCCCACCCTGCACGACATGGAACGCGCCGATGCCGTCCTGATCCTGGGCGAGGACGTGGCGGCGACCGCCCCGCGTGTCGCGCTGGCGCTGCGCCAGGCGGTGCGCCAGCCGGATTACGGCGCCGCCGACGCGGCCAAGGTCCCGCGCTGGATGGACGCCGCCGCGCGCACCATGGGCACCGGCCTGCGCGTGCCGCTGTTCGTGCTGACGCCCGGCGCCACCGGCCTGGACGACATTGCCGAGGGCATAAGGCGCGCGGCCCCCGACGACATCGCGCGGCTGGGCTTCGCCATCGCGCACCGGATCGACATGAACGCGCCCGAGGTCGCGGACCTGACCGAGGACGAGGCCGCCCTGGCGGACCGGATCGCGCGGGCCCTGTCCGCCGCCGGCCGGCCGCTGATCGTCACCGGGTCGCACTACGGCATGGCGGCGCTGCCGCACGCCGCCGCCAACATCGCGACCGCCCTGGCCCATGCGGGGCGCGACGTGGCCCTGTCGGTGATGCAGCCGGACTGCAACAGCATGGGCGTGGCGCTGCTGGGCGGGGTCAGCCTGGACGCGGTGGCCGGCATGGTGCGGGCGGGCGGGATCGGCACGCTGGTGGTGATGGAAAACGACCTGACCCGCCGCATGGCGCCGGACGCGCTGGAGGCCCTGCTGGCGGGTGTGCGGCATCTGGTGGTCATCGACCATGTCGCGACGCAACTGATGGCGCGGGCGGATATCGTGCTGCCCTCCGCCGCGTTTTCGGAATGCGCCGGCACGCTGGTCAGTGCCGAGGGACGGGCCCAGCGTTTCCTGCCCGTGCTGTCGCCCGACCGGCCCATCCAGGCGGCATGGCGCTGGGCGCGCGACCTGGCCCGCGCGGTGGGGCGTGATCCGGGCTGGGCCGACCTGGATTCGATCGTCGCCGCGATCGGCACGTCCTGCCCGGCCCTGGCCGGGATCGGGGCCGCCGCGCCGGATGCGTCCTATCGGCTGGACGGACAGCGCGTGCGTTCGGCGCCCCCGCGTTTCGACGGGCGTACCGCGATGCGCGCCCAGGTCAGCGTGCGCGACCGGCCGCCGGTGGCCAACCCGGACACGCCGCTCTCCCCGTCGATGGAGGGATCGTACGGGGCGGACATGCCGGGGGCGCTGGTTCCGTACTATCAGCAGCCGGGATGGAATTCGGTCCAGGCGCTGAACCGCTTCCAGCAGGAAATCGGCGGCCCGATGCGCGGCGGCGACGCGGGAGTCCGCCTGCTGGATGGCGACATGCCGGCCGCGCCTGCCTGGCACGCCGACATTCCCCCCCGTTTCGTGCCGTCCACGGACCGCATCCTGCTGCTGCCGCAGGAACTGCTGTTCGGAACCGAGGAACTGAGCACGCTGTCGCCGCCGGTCGCCGCGCGGGCGGAACCGATGGTGCTGCGCGTGGGCACGGACTGGCCGGCGGATGCCACTCTGCTGCTCGCGGGGCAGGCGATCGGCCTGCCGGTGGTGCGGGATGCGGCGGTGCCGCCCGGGGTCGCGCTGTGTCCGGCGCATGCGGGCGGGGCGCAGGGTATCGTCAGTCCCGTCTGGGCCGATATCGGGCATGCGGGCGGGGACGCGTCATGATCGTTCCCATGCCCGCCATCATTGCCGTCACGCTGGTGGTCCTGCTGGGGCTGGCGACGGCGCTGACGTGGGTCGAGCGGCGCCTGCTGGGCGTGTGGCAGGACCGCTACGGGCCCAACCGCGTCGGGCCCGGCGGCGTTCTGCAGGCCGTGGCCGACGGCATCAAGATCCTGTTCAAGCAGGACTGGATTCCGCCGTTCGCCGACCGGGCCGTGTTCGTCCTGGCGCCGACCATCGGCATGATGACGGTGCTGCTGTCCTTCGCGGTCATCCCCGTCACCGCGTGGTGGAGCGTCGCCGCCGGGCTGAATGTCGGGCTGCTGTTCGTCTTCGCCGCCATGGGGATGGGGGTCTATTCCGTGGTGCTGGCGGGCTGGGCGTCGAACAGCAAATACGCCCTGCTGGGCGGGCTGCGGGCGGCGGCGCAGATGATCAGCTACGAAGTGTTCATGGGCCTGTCCGCCCTGGGCGTGGTCATGGCGGCGCATTCGTTCAGCCTGCGCGACATCGTGCTGGCGCAGTCGGGCCTGTGGTTCGTCATCCCGCAGGCACTGGGCTGCGTCGTGTTCCTGCTGGCCGGAATCGCGGAAACCCATCGCCTGCCGTTCGATCTTCCGGAAGGCGAGAACGAACTGGGGGCCGGATTCCATACCGAATATTCGGGCATGAAGTTCGGCATGTTCTTCCTGGCGGAATATGCGGGCATCGTCCTGATCTCGGCCCTGGTGGCGACGTTGTACCTGGGCGGATGGCAGGGGCCGGTCCTGCCCGGGGGGCTGTGGTTCGCGCTGAAGACCGGGGTGCTGACCGGCCTGTTCATCCTGCTGCGCGCGGCGCTGCCGCGCCTGCGCTACGACCAGTTGATGGTGCTGGGCTGGAAGGTCCTGCTGCCGCTTTCCTTGCTCAATATCGTTGCGACCGGCGCGGTGCTGCTGCTGCGCGCGCCGGGATAGGGGGCCCGCGATGTTCGATATCCTGCGCACGCTGTGGCTGACCTTCCGGCACATGACCCATCGCCGGGTCACGGTGGGCTATCCCGAGACCAAGCCGCCGCTGCCGCCGCGCTATCGCGGGCGCATCATCCTGTCGCGCGATCCCGACGGGCAGGAACGCTGCGTCGCCTGCGGCCTGTGCGCCGTGGCCTGCCCGGTGGACTGCATCAGTCTGCAGAAAACGGAACAGGACGGGCGCTGGTACCCGGATTATTTCCGTATCAATTTTTCCCGCTGCATCTTCTGCGGATTCTGCGAGGAAGCCTGCCCGACCTACGCGATTCAGCTGACCCCCGATTTCGAGATGAGCGAATATGTCCGCCCCAGCCTGGTCTATGAAAAGGAGGACCTGCTGATTTCGGGAACCGGGAAATATCCCGATTACAGCTTCTATCTCGTGTCCGGCGTGACGATCCCGGGCAAGGACAAGGGGGAAGCGGAACGCGAATCCCCGCCAGTCGACGTGCGCAGCCTGATGCCCTGAGGGTGATGGACATGAATGTCTCCTTCGCCCTGTCCGCGCTGGTGGTCGTGCTGGCCGCCTTCATGACGGTCACGCGCGCGAATGCCGTGCACGCGCTGCTGTACCTGGTCGTGCTGCTGCTGGCGCTGGCCGGCATCTTTTTCCAGTTGGGCGCGCCTTTCGCGGCCATGCTGGAAGTCATCATCTATGCCGGCGCCATCATGGTCCTGTTCGTATTCGTGGTCATGATGCTCAACCTGGGGGCGACGGACCAGCGGCGCGAACGGGCGTGGATCGTGCCGCGCGTGTGGATCGGCCCGGTCCTGCTGGCCGGTGTCCTGCTGGCGGCGCTGCTGCGTGCGCTGGCCGTGACCGCGCCGGCGGGCGGCGGCGGCCCCATCGGTCCGGCGCAGGTGGGGCTGGTGTTGTACGGGCCCTATGCGCTGACGGTCGAACTGGCGTCGTTCCTGCTTCTGGCCGGGCTGGCCAGCGCCTTTCGCATCGGCCGCCATCTTCAGGGGGGGGAATGATCATGCGCCCCACCCCGGACATGGCGATGCTGCTGGCCGCCGGCCTGTTCGCGCTGGGGCTGCTGGGTGTCCTGGTGCGGCGCAACCTGCTGTTCATGCTGATGTCCATTGAAATCATGCTGAATGCGGCGGCGCTGGCCTTCGTCGCGGCCGGAACGCGCTGGCATGCGGCGGAGGGGCAGGTGATGTTCCTGATGATCCTGTCCCTGGCGGCGGCCGAGGCCGCGATCGGGCTGGCGATCCTGCTGCGGATGCACCAGGCGGGGCGGCCGACCCTGGACGCCGATACCGGCAACCGCCTGAAGGGATAGCGATCATGACCGCGCTGCCGCCGCTGATCGTCCTGTGCCCGCTCCTGGCCGCCACGATCCTGTTCCTGTTTCCCCTGTTCCTGCGGTCGGGCCGTATGTCCACCCGCGCGGCCTGCATCATTGCCGCCGGGGCGCTGGGCCTGTCGGCGCTGCTGACCGGATGGCTGGCGGTGGACCTGCTGCCCGCGCCCCATCCGGCCCTGCGGATCGTGCTGTGGCAGTGGATGCGCGTGGACGGGTTCGACGCGCATGTGTCGTTCGCGGTCGATCCGCTGTCGCTCGTGATGATGCTGGTCGTGACCGGGATCGGGTTCCTGATCCACCTGTATGCGTGCGGATATATGTGGGACGACCCCGATATCGCACGATTCTTCGGCGGCATGACGCTGTTCGTCGCCGCCATGCTGGTACTGGTCCTGTCGTCCGACCTGCTGTGCCTCTATGTGGGGTGGGAGGGCGTGGGCCTGTGTTCCTACCTGCTGATCGGCTTCTGGTACCGCGAGGTCGCGAACGGCGCCGCCGCGCGCAAGGCCTTCATCGTCACGCGGATCGGCGACGTGCTGCTGCTGTGCGGGCTGCTGCTGCTGGCGACGCGCGCGGGCAGCCTGGACATCGACCGCGTGCTGGACGCCACGCGCTTCCTGCGCGGCCCGGGCGCCGAACTGGTGGCGCTGCTGCTGCTGTGCGGCGCGGTGGCCAAGTCGGCGCAGGTTCCGTTCCAGATCTGGCTGCCCGACGCCATGGCCGGTCCCACGCCGGTTTCGGCCCTGATCCACGCGGCGACGATGGTGACGGCCGGGGTCTACCTGATCGCGCGGCTGCATGCGCTGTTCGAGCCGGCGCCGGTGGTGATGGGGGTGATCTCGGTCGTGGGGCTGGTGACGCTGCTGCTGGCGGGGGGCAGCGCCCTGGTCCAGACGGATATCAAGCGTATCCTGGCCTATTCCACCATCAGCCAGCTTGGCTACATGTTCCTGGCGCTGGGCACCGGGGCGTGGGGGGCCGCGATCTTCCACCTGGTGACGCATGCGATGTTCAAGGCGCTGCTGTTCATGGCGGCGGGCGCGGTGATCCTGCGCATGCATCACCAGCAGGATATCTTTCACATGGGCGGGCTGCGGCGGGCGATGCCGGGCGTCTTCGCCGCCTTCGTGGCGGGGGCGGCGGCGCTGGCGGGCGTGCCGCTGGTCTCCGCCGGGTTCTACAGCAAGGAAGCGATCCTGCAGGGCGCGTGGGACAGTTCCCCCCTGCTGTGGGCGGGGGCGCTGCTGGGGGCGTTCCTGACCGGGCTGTACAGTTTCCGCTGCGTCTTCATCGTCTTCCTGGGCGCGCCGCGCGGCACCGCGACGGGCAGCACCGGCTGGTCGATGGCGGTGCCGCTGGCGTGCCTGTCCGTCCTGGCGGTCGTCGGCGGGATGATCGAAATGCCCGATGTCATCGCGCCGGTGCACCTGCTGTCGCACCTGCTGGCGCCGGTGCTGGGCGGGGCCGAGGCGGAATCGGGCGGCGAGGGTGGTCGTGCGTTGCTGGCGGCCGGGTCCCTGGCGCCGCTGGCCGGGATCGCGCTGGCCTGGGTGTTCTGGCAACCGGGACGTGTGCCGCAGCCGGCCTCCGGCGTGCTGGCGGGGCTGGCGCGGGCGGGGTGGGGGTTCGATGCGGCGTACGGCGTGCTGGTGGTGCGCCCGTTCACCGCCCTGGGCCGGTGGATGAAGCGGGACGTGTTCGACATCCTGCCCGACCTGCTGGCGGCGGGGGCCGTCTGGGGCGGCAAGGCACTGGGACTGATGCAGGACGGCCAGGTCCGGCGCTATGCCGGGTGGCTGGCCGTGGGTACGGCGGTCGCCCTGTGCCTGGCGGTGCAGCCATGGGGGGGACGGCCATGATCGCGTTGCCGGCCCTGGTCCTGCTGCCGCTGGCCGGCGGGACGGCGGCGTGGCTGGCCGGACGCGGCGCCGGCCCGCGCGGGCCGTGGCGCGTGACGCTGGCCACGCTGGCGCTGCTGACCCTGCTGCTGCTGTACATCACCTGGCGTGCGTACTGGCACGCCCCGGCGGGCGGCGGGCCGTGGCTGGCGCATTTCGCCGTGCCGTGGATTCCCGCCCTGGGCATCGCGGTGCGCTGCGACCTGGACGGGCTGGGGCTGGTTATGCTGTGGCTGACGGTGGTGCTGTCCTGGCCGTGCGTGCTGCTGGCCTCGCGCGATATCGGGCCGGGGGCCGGGGTGTTTCACCTGCTGCTGCTGGCGACGGTCGCGGGGGTGGACGGCGTGTTCATCGCGACCGACCTGTTTCTGTTCTTCTTCTTCTGGGAACTGATGCTGGTACCGCTCTATGTCCTGATCACCGGCTGGGGGCACGAGGACCGGGCGCGCGCGGCCATCAAGTTCTTCCTGTTCACCCAGGGCAGCGGCCTGCTGATGCTGCTGTCCATCCTGGGTCTGGCCATCGCGCATTTTCGCCAGACCGGGGTCCTGACCTTCGATTATTTCGCCCTGGCGGGCACGATGCTGGCGCCGGGCGTGGCGCTGGCGCTGGCGTCGGGGTTCTTCGTCGCCTTCGCGGTGAAGCTGCCGGTGGTGCCGCTGCATGTCTGGCTGCCCGACACCCACACCCAGGCCCCCACGGCGGGCAGCGTGCTGCTGGCCGGGGTGCTGCTGAAGACCGGCGGTTACGGGCTGATCCGCTTCGTCGCGCTGCTGTTTCCCGACGCCGCGTCACGGCTGGCGCCGCTGGCGCTGGTGCTGGGGGTGGCGGGCGTCCTGTACGGCGCGATGCAGGCACTGGTGCAGGACGACCTGAAACGGCTGATCGCCTATAGCAGCGTCAGCCATCTGGGGTTCGTCCTGATGGGGGTTTTCTCGGGCTCGGCCCTGGGGATGGAAGGGGCGGTGGTGCAGATGCTGGCCCATGGGCTGAGCACCGGCGCGCTGTTCGTCATCGCCGGGGCGCTGCAGGACCGGCTGCATACCCGCGACCTGCGCCGCATGGGCGGATTGTGGGCGGTGATGCCGCATCTGTCCGCCATGGGGCTGGTCTTCGCGGTGGCGTCGCTGGGCCTGCCGGGCCTGGGCAATTTCGTGGGCGAATTCCTGGTGCTGCTGGCGACGTGGCGCATCAGTCCGCTGCTGGCCGTCCTGGCGGCGTCGGGGCTGGTCCTGTCCGCGCTGTACGGCCTGACCATGGTCAGCCGGGCCTTCCAGGGTCCCCTTCCGGTGGACGGGGTCCGGGGGGCCGGCGATTTCGGGGCGCGGCACATGGCGGTACTGGGCGGCACGGTCGCGCTGCTGATCGGCCTGGGCCTGTGCCCGCAGCCGGTGCTGGACCTGTCGCAGCCCGCCCGCCCGACGGTGTCCGCGCCATGACTCATGACGCCATGACCATATTGCCCGCCATGCCGCCGCCCGTGCTGGTCCTGGGGGCCGGCATCCTGGCCCTGCTGGCCTGCCTGGCATGGCGGCGCGCGGCCATGGGATGGGTGGCCGCCGGCACGCTGGTCCTGGCGCTGGCCAGCCTGGCCTTCGCCGGTGCGGGCGGCCCGCCCGTCGCGGACGGGGCCGCCCTGTTCGCGGCCGATGGGTGGTTCGTCTATGGCGCCGGGCTGATCGTGCTGTCGTCGGGCGGCGTGCTGGCCATGGCGTGGCGCCGCCTGGGGGATGACGGCGCGGGCGAGGGGCACCTGCTGCTGCTGCTGGGCACGCTGGGCGCCGTGATCGTGGCGGGCAGCGCGAACATGATCGCGCTGTTCCTGGGGCTGGAAACGCTCAGCCTGTCCCTGCCGGGGCTGGTCGCCTACCGGCCCGGCCGGCCGGAAGCGGTCGAGGCCGCGATGAAATACCTGATGCTGTCCGGTGTCTCGACCGCGATCCTGCTGTTCGGACTGGCATTGTCCTACGACCAGGGCGGCACGCTGCGCTTCGCCGCGCTGGATGGCGGGGCGCATGGAATCCTGGGGCTGGCGGCCAGCATCATGGTCCTGACGGGCCTGTTCTTCAAACTGTCGGTCGTGCCGTTCCATTTGTGGCTGCCCGACGTGATCGAGGGCGCGCCGCTGCCGGTCGCGGCCTTCATCGCCGTCGTCTCCAAGATCGCGCTGTTCGTCGCGCTGGCCCATTACGCCGCGGGCGTGGACCTGGCCGGCGCCGGACCCCTGTCCACCGAACTGACCGCGGTGGCGGTGCTGAGCATGCTGGGCGGCAACCTGCTGGCCCTGCGGCAGACCAACCTGAAGCGGCTGCTGGCGGGGTCGTCCATCGCCCATATCGGGTACCTGCTGGTGGCGCTGCTGTCGCCCGGGCCGTTCGGCGCGGGCAGCGCCGCCTTCTATCTGGCGGCCTATTCGGCGGCCACGCTGGGGGCGTTCGCGGTGTTGGGCGCGGTGGGGCAGGGTGGCGAGGACATGGCGGACCTCGATTCGTGGCGCGGCATGTTCCACCGGCATCCGGCGGTGGCCTGCGCGCTGTCCGTCATGCTGCTGTCGCTGGCGGGCATTCCCCCGGTCGCCGGCTTCTTCGCCAAGGCGTATATCGTCACGGCGGGCATGTCGGCCCACCGCACGGTCCTGTTGGCGGCCCTGATCGTGGGCAGCGTCATCGGCCTGTACTATTACCTGAACGTGGCGCGGGTCATGATGGCGTCCGCGCCGGGCGTCCTGCCGCGCGAAGGCGCCCCGGCGGGGCGCGGACAGGCCGGCCTGGTCGCGGTGCTGGCGGTGGTCGTGGTGATGATCGGCCTGCTGCCCGGCCCGCTGGTGCGGTGGAGCGGCGCGCTGGTCGCGGCGGCGGGGTCTCACGAATTTCTGTTCGCCGCCGCCCACGTGCCGGGCACCGTCCCCTTCCGTTAGCCGTCCGGCTTGCCACATCACCCTTGCGCGCCCCCGATCGGGGACGCGGGAGGATGCATCATGACGGCTTCTGTTCTTCAGGTGCTGGACCGCAAGGGCCATCACGTCACGACGGTGCGCGAGGATATGAACGTGGCCGACGTCGCACGCCTGCTCAGCGACCGGCGCATCGGCGGGGTTCCGGTGCTGGACGCGGCGGGCGTGCTGGTCGGGCTGGTGTCGGAACGCGCGCTGGTCGGCGCGCTATCGCGGTACGGGGCGGATTTCGCGCGGCTGCGGGCGGAGGACGTGATGATGCGCAACGTCCCCACGACGTCGCTGGACGAGGATATCGTCGCGGTCGCGCGCCGGATGACCGGACGGCGGGCCCGGCACGTCCCGGTGCTGGAAAACGGCGCGGTGGTCGGCCTGGTCAGCATCGGCGACCTCGTCAAGTTCCGGATCGAGGAAGCCCGCCACGCCGCGACCTCCGGCCGGAACTACATTATCGGCAACACGGACCACGCCGCCTGACATGATTCGATACCGAGACATTTTTTTGTTTCGTTGTGGCATTTGAATCACGATATCCCCCAGGCGCGCCCGGGACGTGCGGCTTCGAAAGCAGCGGTGAAACAAGGTGTCTTCGCGATGCGGGCCGGTACCGGGCGCCGGCGGAGGCGGAAAAAACCATTACGGTATGGAACCCAGATGATTGCCCCGGCGCGACGGAAGGCTGTAACAAGGTGGCTCACCGGCACAAGACGGGCGTGCCGTCCGGCTGTCACCTTATCTGTTGCATGCTCCTGCAACGTCTTCTGGGGAAGCTTTTATGACGAATGCTTTTCGGCGTCCGGCGGCTACGCGCCGTCAGATGCTGACCCGAATCGGCATATTGGGGGGCAGTGCCGCCCTCTATCAGGCGATGACCAGCCTGGGCCACGCCGCCGGCACCGATTTCAGCGGCCCGCCCGTCCTGACCGGGGCCAAGCGCGGAACCCGGGTTCTGGTGCTGGGGGCCGGCCTGGCCGGGATGCTGGCGGCCTATGAACTGCGCAAGGCGGGCTATCAGGTCCGCATCCTGGAATTCCAGAATCGCAGCGGCGGGCGCAATATTTCGCTGCGTGGCGGCGACACGCTGACGGAACTGGGCGGCGCGACCCAGAAGGTCCAGTTCGCCCCGGGCAACTACATCAACCCCGGCCCGTGGCGCATTCCATACCATCACCAGGGCCTGCTGCATTACTGCAAGGCGTTCGGTGTCGAACTGGAACCGTTCGTCGAACTGAACCATAATTCCTGGCTGCATACCTCGGACGCCTTCGGCGGCAAGGCCGTGCGCTATCGTGAATTCGCGTCCGACTTCAACGGCTTCACTGCCGAACTGCTGTCCAAGGCGATCGAGCAGCACAAACTGGACGATGTCGTTTCGGCCGACGAACGCGCCCATGTCGCCACGGCGATGCGCGAATGGGGCGGGCTGGACGCCAGCGGGGCCTATCGCAAGGGGGTGACCAGTTCGCTGCGGCGCGGCTTCGCGAAGCCGCAGGGCGGCGGCGTCGACGGCGCGCCGATCCCTTCGGATACGTTCGCGCGCGGCGACGTGATGCGGTCGGGCCTGTGGCAGTGGATGGCCTTCCACGAACGGCTGGACATGCAGACGACGATGTTCCAGCCCGTCGGCGGCATGGACCAGATCGGCAAGGGCTTCACCCGCCAGGTGCATGACCTGATCACCCTGAACTGCAAGGTCTCGTCGATCCACCAGGACGACCACGGGGTGACCGTGACCTATGACGACATGGCCCATGGCGGCGCCGTCCGGCAGGCCCAGGCCGATTATTGCGTCTGCACCATTCCGCTGTCGGTGCTCTCGCAGCTCGACATCCAGGTCAGCGGCCCGCTGAAGGCGGCGATCGCGGCGGTTCCCTATGCGTCGTCCGTCAAGCTGGGCCTGGAATTCAACCGCCGCTTCTGGGAGGAAGACGACCAGATCTATGGCGGCATCAGCTTCACCGACCAGCCGATCAGCCAGATCTCGTATCCCAGCCACGGCTATTTCAGCAACGGTCCGGCCGTCCTGCTGGGCGGCTACATGTTCGGGCCGGCGGCCTACGATTTCGCGGGCATGAGTCCGGCGGAGCGGATCGAGCGCGGGCTGGCGCAGGGTCAGGTCATCCATCCGAACTATCGCAAGGAATTCCGCTCGGGCGTCGCCGTGGCCTGGAGCCGCATGCCCTGGACCCTGGGGTGCTGTTCCATGTGGTCCGAGCAGGCACGCAAGACCCATTACAAGACGTTGTGCGAGGTCGATAACCGGATCGTCCTGGCCGGGGAGCATGCGTCCTATATCGGCTGCTGGCAGGAAGGCGCGATCCTGTCGTCGCTGGATGCCATCACGCGTCTGCACAAGCGTGCGCATGGGGCTGTCTGATGCGTTCCGTATTCCTGCTCCTCACCGGCCTGGCGGGCGGCGCGTTCCTCGCCCCGCAGGCCCATGCCGACAGCGCCAGCGCCGTCGTGGGCAAAATGCAGCCGCTGACGGACGGCGCCGCAATCTACCAGCATGTGTGCCAGGGCTGCCATATGCCCGACGGCAAGGGCGCCCTGGGGTCGGGCGCCCGCTTTCCGGCCCTGGCCGGGAATGCCAAGCTGGCCAACGGCGACTACCCGATCTATGTCGTGCTGAACGGTTACGGCGGCATGCCGTGGTTTTCCGGCATGCTGACCGACAAGCAGGTGTCGGACGTGGTGAACTATGTCCGCAGCCATTTCGGCAATCATTACACCGACATCGTGAAGCCGGAAGACGTTGCCGGCCAGCGCCCGGCCATTAATCCCGAACAGGAATGACAGACATGACGATGGTCAAGACAATGGCGGGCGCCGCCGCGCTGGCGGCTGTCCTGGGCGTGGGGATGGCATCCCCGACGCGGGCGGCGGATATCGTGCGCTACCCCGCCGATCATTTTCCGATCGCCACGGCGATCGAGGTCCCCCCCGGCGCCAGCACGATCTATCTGAGCGGCACGGGCGCGCAGCCGGTGAACAAGTCGGCGAAGCCGATGACGCTGGCCGCCTACGGTGACACCGAGACCCAGGTCCGTGGCGCGCTGACGCAGATTCAGGGCCAACTGGCCAAGCTGAAGCTGACGATGGGCGACGTGGTGCAGATGCACATCTACATGGTCGCCGATCCGAAGCTGGGCAAGATCGACTTCCCGGGAATGATGAAGGCCTATACCGAGTTTTTCGGAACGAAGGCGCAGCCGAACCTGCCGACGCGCTCGGCGTTCGAGGTCGCGCACCTGGCCAACCCCGGCTGGCTGGTCGAAATCGAGGTCACGGCCGTTCGCGCGCACTGATCGCGGTTCCGATATCGTCACGAAATCGTCACAATTGGCCGGCATCGTGGTCTTGCGATGTCCGGCTGTTTCGATCCGGGGCGGCGGAAAGCCGCCACGGTAGCGGAACTTTTGCCGCCGGGCATGGTTGAATCAGGCATTTCCACGGGAGATCCAGCCATGCAGCCAGAGAACAGAGTCGATTCTGACCGGTCCTCCTCCGCGCAGGATCAGGTTAAATCCGCACCGTCCCGCGGTTATCCCCCCGTCGCGGATTCCCTGTGTTTCGAAACCGTGCCGCTCGGCACGCCCAGGGCGCATCGGCCGCCTGCCGAATCATAAGATCTCGTAACGGTTTTTTCCTGTCGTGTGGTTGGGTCCCACGGCAGGAAAATGACCCGATCGCGATCCGCTCCTGGGCAATCGACTGAATCCGGCTTCCAGACGGCCTCTTTTCGTCTATCTGGTATTCTGGTCCGTCCAGAAAACAGGTCGATTGCATTACAGTGTTTGAACCGTCTTCTTTCCCGCCATGTGGCGGTACCCTCCCTCGTGGGATCGCCCCACGCGGGTTGTCGGTGCGCGGGTTATGTAATCCGCATGCGGGGCCGGTCGATTTCGATGTGCCGGGCGGTGCCTGCCTGGTCCTGACCGGCATGTCGGGCGCCGGCAAGACGGTGCTGTTGCGCATGATCGCAGACCTGGACCCCCATCAGGGCGACGTCGCGCTGGACGGCAGGCTGTGCCGTGCGATGCCGGCCCATCTGTGGCGCCGGCAGGTCGTATATTGTCCGGCCGAACCGGGATGGTGGTCGGATTCGGTTCTGGATCACCTGCCCGACGATGCGCGCACGCGCGACCTGCTGGCGCGGGCCGGGCTGCGCGACGGCCTGCTGCGCGATCCGCTGCACCGCCTGTCCACCGGCGAGCGGCAGCGCCTGGCCCTGGTGCGCGGCCTGCGCCAGGACCCGCGCGTGCTGCTGCTGGACGAACCCTGTTCGGCGCTGGACGAGGCGACGACGCGCAAGGTGGAAACCATCCTGCACGCCGAGAAGGCCAGGGGGGTGGCGATCGTCCTGATATCGCACGATCCGCGACAGGCCGACCGGATGGCCGACCTTCGGTGCCATATGGAGCATGGCCGCTTCGCCCGGGTGGGTTCGTGACGCCGATCCTGCTGACGACCGGGGACCTGGTCCTGGCGGGTGGCCTGATCGCCGGCTGCATCGTGGTGTCGGTCATGCTGTCGCTGGGTATTCATCGCACGCTGGCGATCGCGGCGGTGCGCATGGCCGCCCAACTGATCCTGACCGGCAGCGTGCTGGTGTTCGTGTTCGGAAAATCGTCGATCTGGCTGACCCTGCTGGTGGTGGCGTTCATGTTCGCCGCCGCGTCCTGCGAGGTCGGGTCCCGCCAACTTGTCCGCCTGACGCCGGGCTGGCATTTCGGTATCGGCGGGGTCAGTACGGCGGCCGGGACAAGTGTTGTGGTGCTGGTGGGGCTGCTGACGGCGTTGCAGCCGCACCCCTGGTACCAGGCGCGCACGGCCATCCCCATGACCGGGCTGCTGCTGGGCAATGTGATGAACGCGACCAGCCTGTCGATGAACACGCTGCTGTCCTCGGTCGTGGGCGAGCGCGCGGCGATCGAGGCCCGGATCATCCTGGGCGCGACGCGGGCCGCGGCGATGAACAGCCTGATCCGCCGGGCGATCCGCACCGCGCTGATCCCCACGCTGAACCAGATGGCGGCGGCCGGGATCGTGACCCTGCCCGGGATCATGACCGGCCAGATCCTGGCCGGCATGAATCCGCTGGAGGCATCGAAATACCAGATCGTGCTGATGAGCCTGATCGTCACCGGCAATATGATCGGCGCCGTCCTGTCGGCCGGACTGACGGCGGCACGGCTGAGCGACGCCCGCGGGCGGCTGCGGCTGGAGCATCTGCGCGCCTGACCGGCCGCCCGCCGCCCGTTCGATCACCCCGTTACGGAACGGCCCGGTCCAGTTCCGGCACCGTCCGGTTCGCCGCGGCGGCGCCGTCCTTGGCCACCCGGCGCCAGCGATGCAGCGTGGACTCGGTATAGCCGTTGGGCTGGGTCACGCCCTTGAACACCAGGTCCGACGCGGCGCGGAAGGCCGGGCCGCCTGCGTTGTCGGCCAGCGGGCGATAGCCGGGCTCGTCGCGATTCTGCCCGTCCACGATGGCGGCCATGCGGATCATGGACGCCCGGACCTCGTCTTGCGACACCACGCCATGATGCAGCCAGTTCGCGACGTGCTGCGAGGAAATGCGCAGCGTCGCGCGGTCCTCCATCAGGCCGACATCGTCCAGGTCCGGCACCTTGGAACAGCCGATGCCCATATCCACCCACCGGACGACATAACCCAGGATGCCCTGCAGGTTGTTGTCCAGTTCGGCCCGGCGCTCCGCCGCCGACCACGCCGCCGGATCGGCCAGCGGCAGGGTCATCAGCCCCTTGATGGCGGCCGGCGGCACGTTTTCCATCCGCGCCTGCACCGTCGCCACGTCGACGAAGTGAAAATGCAGCGCATGCAGCGTCGCCGCGGTGGGCGAGGGCACCCAGCCCGTATTGGCGCCCGCGCGGGGGTGGGCGATCTTCTGCGTCATCATGTCGGCCATGCGGTCCGGCATCGCCCACATGCCCTTGCCGATCTGGGCATGGTCCTTCAGCCCGCAGGCCAGGCCGATCGCGACGTTGCGCTGTTCGTATGCCGCCATCCACGGCTCGGCGCGCATGTCGGCCTTGCGCACTACGGGGCCGGCCTGCATGCAGTAATGGATCTCGTCCCCCGTGCGGTCCAGGAAGCCGGTATTGATGAACACCACCCGCTCGCGCGCGGCCTGGATGCAGGCGGCCAGGTTGGCGCTGGTCCGCCGTTCCTCGTCCATGATGCCCATCTTGATGGTGTTCGGCCCCAGGCCCAGCACCCGTTCGACGCGCGCGAACAGGGCGTCGGACAAGGCGACCTCTTCCGGCCCGTGCATCTTGGGCTTGACGATATAGATCGATCCCGTCCGGCTGTTGGTGGTGCGCGACGTTCCGCGCAGGTCGTGCAGGGCGATGACGGCGGTCACGGCGGCGTCCAGCACGCCCTCGGGCACCGGGTGGCCGCCAGTGTCCACGATCGCATCGGTGAACATGTGGTGGCCGACATTGCGGATCAGCATCAGGCTGCGCCCCGGCAGCACCAGCGGCGTGCCGTCGGGCGCGGTGTAGTGCCGGTCGGGGGCCAGGCGCCGTTCCAGCAGGCGGCCGCCCTTGCGGAACGACGCGGTCAGGGTGCCCTGCATCAGGCCCAGCCAGTTGCGATAGACCTGGATCTTGTCCTCGACATCGACCGCCGAAACGCTGTCCTCGCAATCCATGATGGTGCTGATCGCGGATTCCGCGATCACGTCGGATATCCCGGCGCGGTCCCGGCTGCCGATCGGCGATGTCGGGTCGAAGCGCAGTTCCAGATGCAGGCCGTGATTGCGCAGCAGGACCACCCGGGGCGCGTCCGGCGGTCCCTGGAATCCGGCGAACTGTGCCGGACGGCGCAGGCCGGCCGGCGGCGCGCCGTCGTCGAGCGCCGCCGTCAACCGGCCGTCCTCGACCCGATAGCGCGCGACGTCGGCGTGGCTGCCGCGCGTCAGCGGCATGATTTCGTCCAGCAGCAGCCGTACCCGCCGGATCACCCGCTCGCCGCGCTGCGTGTCATAGCCGGCGGTGGGAACGCCTTGCATGTCGTACGGCTCGGCGTCGGTGCCGTAGAACGCGTCATACAGGCTGCCCCAGCGGGCGTTGGCGGCATTCAGCGCATAGCGGGCGTTGGTGACGGGAACCACAAGCTGGGGCCCGGCGATGCGCGCGATTTCGGCATCGACGTCACGGGTGGCGATCGACACGCTCTCCGGCTCGCGCTCCAGATAGCCGACGGTGCGCAGCAGGTCGATCTGCGCGCCGACATCGCCGGGATCGAATCCGGGTGCGGTCAGCAGATGGTCCACGGCCTGCTGCAACAGGCGGCGGCGCGCCAGGGCGTTCAGGATCTTCGGCGTGAAATGGGTGACGATGTCCGACAGGCCCATCCAGAACCGGTCGGCGGAAACGCCGGTTCCCGGCAGGACTTCGTGCGTGACGAAGGCATCGAGGGCATGATGGATGCGAAGCTGGCCGATCGTGCGACGGGACATGGTCTTTCCCCTTTTCGGGCCCTTTTTCGGGTCTGTCTTCCGGTGTCTGGTCTGTGGTCGGGTCTGCGGTCGGGTTCGGCGGCCGGGCACGCGGCCCGGCCGCCCCCGGCCGCCGGTTCATCAGACCGGCGTCTTGTTCCGGTCGAAGGACAGGTCGGCATGGAACTGCTCGGTCTCGGTCGAACCGGCCATCGCGGCGGTCGAGGTATGGCCGCCGCCGGCCACGGTCGCGACCGCGTCGAACCAGCCGGTCCCGACCTCGCGCTGGTGGCGGGTGGCGGTGTAGCCGTCGACCTCGGCGCTGAACTCGGCTTCCTGCAACTCGGAATAGGCGGCCATGCCGCGTTCCGCGTAGCCATGCGCCAGCTTGAACATCGAATAGTTCAGGCTGTGGAAGCCCGCCAGGGTGACGAACTGGAACTTGTAGCCCATCGCCCCGATCCGGCGCTGGAAGTCCGCGATGTCGCGCGCCGACAGCTTCTTCTTCCAGTTGAAGGACGGCGAGCAGTTATAGGCCAGCATCTTGCCGGGGAACTGCTTGTGGATGGCCTCGGCGAACTGCCGGGCTTCCTCCAGGTTCGGCTCGGACGTCTCCCACCACAGCAGGTCGCAATAGGGCGCATAGGCCAGCGAACGGGCGATGGCGTATTCGACGCCCAGCCCCTCGCGGATGCGGAAGAAGCCTTCCCGCGTGCGCTCGCCGGTCAGGAACGGATGGTCGCGCTCGTCGATGTCCGAGGTCAGGAGCTGCGCCGCGTGGCTGTCGGTGCGGCAGATCAGGACCGTGGGCACCCCCTCGACATCCGCCGCCAGCCGCGCCGCGTTCAGCGAGCGGATATGCTGCGCGATCGGGATCAGCACCTTGCCGCCCAGATGGCCGCATTTCTTTTCCGAGGCCAACTGGTCCTCGAAATGCACGCCCGCCGCGCCGGCCGCGATCAGGGCGCGCATCAGCTCGAAGACGTTCAGCGGGCCGCCGAACCCGGCCTCGGCATCCGCGACGATGGGGGCCATCCAGTACTGGCCGCGATCGCCCTCCTGCGTCGCGATCTCGTCACAGCGGCGCAGGGCGTTGTTGATGCGCCGCACCACGGTGGGCACCGAATTCACGGGGTACAGCGACTGGTCGGGATACATCTCGCCCGCCACGTTGGCGTCGGCCGCGACCTGCCAGCCGGACAGGTAGATGGCCTTCAGCCCCGCCTTGACCTGCTGCATCGCCTGGTTGCCCGTCAGCGCGCCCAGCGCGTTGATGTAGGGTTCGGTCTTCAGCAGGTGCCACAGGCGCGCGGCACCCATTTCAGCCAGGGTGTGGCGGATGCGGAACGAGCCGGAGAGCGTCGCCACGTCGCGCGCGTCATAATCGCGCTTGATGCCCGCGAAGCGCTCGGGGTCGGCCATGAAGGCGGCAATGGTGTCGATGGACATTGACGGATCTCCCTTTTCGATCGTCTGTTCCATCATTTAATGAGAAGGGATAATGATATGCCATGTAAAACAGGATAGCGTATCATGAATGGTGTAAAATTATTTACATACTGTTTTGAATATTTGTAAAAAGAGTAAATCGCCATGGCGCCGACCCGCATCGGTTACATCATTCGCCGGCTTCGGTCCGAGCGGTCCCTGTCGCAGCAGGGGCTGGCGACGCGGCTGGGCATTTCGCCCAGCTACCTGAACCTGATCGAACACGATCAGCGCAGCGTCACGGCCTCGCTGCTGATCAAGCTGACCCGGGCGCTGGACGTATCCATCGAAGCCCTGTCCGGCGTGGACGAACAGCGATTGCGGGGATTGCTGCACGAGGCCCTGTCCGACCCGCTGCTGGGCGCGCACGCGGTGCCGGCGCAGGAGATCGCGGTCCTGGCGGCACAACCCGAGGCCGCGCGGGCGGTGCTGACCCTGCATCAGGCCTTTCGTGCCGCCCATCATGACGCGACACGCCTGATGCTGCCGACCGGCACGCGGGTCATCCTGCCGCAGGAAGAAGCACGGCTGGTCTATGACGAGCGGCTGAACTTCTTCCCGGAACTGGAGGCGGCGGCCGAACAGGTGCGTGCCGACATGGCCCGCGCGGCGCGGCTGCCGGACGGCGAGGCCCTGCCGCCGTCGGAAAGCAACCACATGATCGCGACCCGGCTGCGCCAGCACCACGGCATCGTGGTGCGGATCGCGGCCCTGGACGGCGCGTTCCGCCGTTACGATCCCGACAGCCGGCTTCTGCAGCTTTCCGATCTGCTGCCGCGTGAAAGCCGGGGGTTCCAGCTGGCCTTCCAACTGATGCTGATCGAGGGACGCGACGCGATCGAGCATCTGCTGCAGGATATCGCACCCAGCACGCAGGAGGCGCGGATCGTCATCCAGATCGGGCTGGTGAACTACGCGGCGGCGGCATTGCTGATGCCCTATTCGCCCTTCCTGGCCGCGGCAACGGCCCTGCGCCACGATCTGGACATCCTGTCCGCGCGGTTCGGCGTATCCTACCAGCAGGCGGCGCAGCGCCTGTCCACATTGCAGAAACCCGGCGAACGCGGGGTGCCGTTCTTCTTCGTGCGGACCGATCCGGCGGGGAACATGACGAAGAGCTTTTCCGCCTGCGGCTTTCCGGTGCCGCGCCAGGGCCATTCCTGCCCGCAATGGAATGCCAATACCTGCTTTTCCACCCCCGGCGTGATCCAGGCGCAGGTGGCGCAGTTCACCGACGGCCGGACCTTTTTGTGTTTCGCGCGGACCGTGACGGGCATTTCCACCGGCTGGAACGACGTGCAGCCCGTTCATGCCGTCGCCATGGGCTGCGACATCACCCGCGCTGCCGAAATCGTGTATTCCGATCGCCTGAATTTACAGGCGCCGGCGATTCCTGTCGGCATATCCTGCCATTTATGTGATTGGACCGAATGTCGTTCGCGGGCCTTTCCTCCCCTGCATCACCGGTTGGCGCCCGACGTCAACCAGCGGGATTCGCTGCCGTTCACATTCGCGCCCGAACCGCCGGGGTGATCTGCCATGAAGGGGGCGGGAATGGGCTCGTCTCCCAAGGGTGAAACCGTTATATTCACCGTCTATACCCTCCCATTCAAGAAGCCGGATTCCCTACCGGCCATGACAGGCGAATAGAATAAACCGTGATACACGCAGAGACCTTTCCCGTTCCACCCTCGTTCGCGGCACAGGCTGCCGTCGATGCCCCCCGCCTGCGCCAGATGACCGATGCCGCGTCGCAGCATCCCGATCAGTTCTGGCTGGACCAGGCCGGGCGCATCGACTGGGCGGTCCGGCCGACGACCGCGTCGTCCTCGACCTTCGGGGGCGACGTGGCGATACGCTGGTTCGCCGACGGCACGCTGAACGCCAGCGCCAATTGCCTGGACCGCCACCTGGTGACGCGGGGCGACCAGGTCGCGCTGATCTGGCAGGGGCAGGATCAGGGACAGGTCGAACGCCTGACCTACCGGGCGCTGCACCAGCGCGTGTGCCGGATGGCCAACGTCCTGCGCGGGCTGGGCGTCGGGCGGGGCGACCGGGTGGCGATCCACCTGCCGATGGTGATCGAGGGCGTGGTCGCGATGCTGGCCTGCGCCCGGATCGGCGCGGTGCATGTCGTGCTGTTCGGCGGGTTCTCGGCGGAAGGGCTGGCCGACCGCCTGGTCAACAGCGGGGCGGTGGTGGTGATCACCGCCGACGAGGGACGGCGCGGCGCCAAGCGCATTCCGCTGAAGGCCACGATGGACGACGCCGTGGCCCGTGACGGCGTGCAGGTGCGCCACGTGCTGGTCCTGGCCGTGACCGGGGCGGCGGTACCGATGCACGCGGGCCGCGACCTGCCGCTGAACCCGCTGCTGGCGCAGGCTGCGGAGGACTGCCCGGCCGAAATCATGGGGGCCGAGGACCCGCTGTTCGTCCTCTATACCTCGGGCAGCACCGGCAAGCCGAAGGGCATGGTCCACACCACCGGCGGCTACATGGTCTGGGCGTCCTATACCCACGAACTGGTCTTCGATCACCGGGCGGGCGACGTGTTCTGGTGTACGGCGGACATCAGCTGGATCACCGGCCACACCTATGTCGTCTACGGCCCGCTGGCCAATGGCAGCACCGTCGTGCTGTTCGAGGGGCTGCCGTCCCACCCCGCTCCGGGCCGGTGGTGGGAGGTGATCGACACCCACAAGGTCACGACCTTCTACACCGCGCCGACCGCGATCCGCGCGCTGATGCGCGACGGCGACGACGTGGTGGACCGCTACGCGCTGGACAGCCTGCGCCTGCTGGGCAGCGTGGGCGAACCGATCAGTGCCGATGCGTGGCTGTGGTTTCACGAGAAGGTCGGGCGCGGACGCTGCCCGGTGGTCGATACCTGGTGGCAAACCGAAACCGGCGGCATCCTGATCGCCCCGGTGCCCGGCGCGGTGCCGCAGAAGCCCGGGGCGGCGACCCTGCCGCTGCCGGGCGTAGCCTGCGTCCTGCTGACGGACAAGGGCGCGGTGATCGAGGGCGAGGGCGAGGGCTGCCTGTGCGTGGCACGATCCTGGCCCGGGCAGGCCCGGACGATCTGGGCCGACCATGCGCGGTTCCGCCAGACCTATTTCACCTTCAGCCCCGGCTATTATTTCTCGGGCGACGGGGCGCG
The DNA here is from genome assembly GCF_000067045.1 of Gluconacetobacter diazotrophicus PA1 5. Taxonomy (NCBI): domain Bacteria; kingdom Pseudomonadati; phylum Pseudomonadota; class Alphaproteobacteria; order Acetobacterales; family Acetobacteraceae; genus Gluconacetobacter; species Gluconacetobacter diazotrophicus. The sequence goes on along the minus strand of NC_010125.1, from coordinate 2,535,957 downwards.
GCGCGACGCCGACGGCTATTACTGGATCACCGGGCGGATCGACGACGTCATCAACGTGTCCGGCCACCGTATCGGCACGGCCGAAATCGAGGACGTGGTGGCCACCGACCATCGCTTCGTGGAATGCGCGGCGGTAGGCATCCCCCATGACCTGAAGGGGCAGGGACTGGTGGTGTTCGCGGTCGCGCGCGACATGGCCGAGCCCGGCCTGGCCGAGGCCGCGGCGCTGGCCGTCACCAGGGGCGTGGGGCGCTACGCGGTGCCGGAGCGCGTCTATCTGGTGCCCGACCTGCCGAAGACCCGGTCGGGCAAGATCGTGCGGCGGCTGCTGCGCAAGATCGCCTGCCACGAACTGGACGGGCTGGGCGACCTGTCGACGCTGGCCGATCCCACGATCGTGGACCGGCTGATCGCCGAGGTTGCGCGGGTGGCGTAATGGCGGCCTGGGGGAGGGGCGGAATGATGCGATCCGTGCGGTTTTTCGCCGTGCTGGGCCTGGTCGTGGCGGCAGTATGTGCCCCCTCCGGCGGGGCGTGGGCGCGCATGGTGACGCGCCCCGTCGCCTGGACCCTGGACGGCACGCGGTTCGAAAGCGTGCTGATCTATGACGATGCGGTCTCGGCCCGGCGGCCGGGGCTGGTCATGGTGCCCAACTGGCACGGGGTGAACGCCATCGCCATCGACAAGGCGCGGATGATCGCGGGGCGGGATTACGTGATCCTGCTGACGGACATGTACGGTGCCTCGGTCCGGCCCACCGACGATGCGCAGTCGATGGCGGCGGTGAAGCCGCTGATGGGCGATCGGGTCCTGATGCGGCGGCGTGCGGCGCAGGCGCTGGCGGTGCTGAAGTCGCTGGCCGGCACGGCGCCGATCGACCTGTCGCGGCTGGCGGCCATAGGCTTCTGCTTCGGCGGTACGGCGGTGCTGGACCTGGCGCGCAGCGGGGCGGATGTGCGCGCCGTCGTCTCTTTCCACGGCAACCTGACGACCGACGATCCGGGGCTGGCGCGCGGCATCCACGCCGCGGTCCTGGCGATGAACGGGGCCGACGACCGGACGACGTCACCCGATTTCGCATCCTTCCTGGCCGAGATGGGCCAGACGCCGACACCATGGCAGTTCGTGGTCATCGGCCACGCCGTGCATTGCTTCACGGAAACCGAGGCCACGGCGCCCACCGGCCTGTGCCGCTACAACCCCGCCGCGGCCCGGCAGTCCTACGACCTGATGCATCGCTGGCTGGCCGCGCGCTTCGCCGCACCGGGCCCGTAAGCCGTGTCCCGGCGCGCGCTGGTGCTGGCCGGGCTGCTGGGCATCGTTCTGTCAGGCATCCCGGCGGCGCGCGCGCAGGTGGGGTGCGCAGCCGGGCCGTTCGGGTGCGGGGTCAATCCCGCCGAACAGGCGCAGCGGCGCATGCAATTGCAGACGGAAATCCAGCGGCAGGAATTCACCGCCCGGCAGCAGGGGCTGCGGGCGATCGAACGCGACCGCGCGCAACTGGATGCCCTGCGCCGGCAGCAGGAAACTGCGCCCGATGCTACCACGCCCCCGGACAGACAGCGCCAGAAGCAGGCCCTGCAGGCCGATATCGACCGGCAGACCGCCGCGATGCGCGGGCACTTCACCGCCCAGCGGACCGGACCCGGGTCGTGGACCATTCAAAACGGGCAGGGCGCCCCACAGGCCGCCTGCCGTGAGGTCGGCAGCGTGCTGGTCTGTTAGATGTTTTGTCCCGGGATTTGGTGGTGCGGATTATGTATGAACCGTGATGGTTCTTTTTCCCACTGCTGACAAATGAATTCATATGGAGTGAGGCCGCGCAGGGTCTTGAGCCTGCGGGCGAAATTGTAGGCGGTAACGAAGTCGGCGAGGTGTTGACGCAACTGGTCATGTGTTTCGTAGTAGAAGCGCTTGACGGTGGCGTCCTTGATCGTGCGGTTCATCCTCTCGACCTGGCCATTCGTCCAGGGATGTCGCGGCTTTGTCAGTCGATGCTCGATATCGAGATCAGCACAGGCCAGTTCAAAAGAGTGGCACCGGAACAGGACACCATCCGCCCGCATGGCCTTGATGTCTTCGGGTGTCCATCCATTGCCGGCCGGATCGGTAAAATGCGTGCCGTTATCGGTCAGCACGGTATGGATGCGGTAGGGAACCGCAGCGGCCAGAGCACGCAGGAAGTCACCGGCAACGCGACGTGTCGCTTTCTCGTGCAATTGGACAAAAGCGAATTTCGAGGTCCGGTCGATCGCCACCAGAAGATAAAGGCGCCCCATTTCAGTGCGGACTTCAGCAATGTCGATGTGAAAATAGCCGATCGGATAACTCTTGAACTTCGACCGTCTTGGTTTGTCGCCTTCGGTCTCGGGCAGGCGGCTGATCCCATGGCGCTGAAAACAACGGTGCAGGGAAGATCGCGTCAGATGCGGGATCGTCGCCTGAAGCGCATAAAGGCAATCATCAAGAGGCAGCAGGGTATGGCGACGGAAGGCCACAACGATCGCTTCTTCTTCGGTCGACAGGATGGTTGAGGATGCGACCTTCGGACCGGTGCGTCGATCCGACGTATCGGTCCGCCCCTTCCATTTGGCGACCGTCTTCGGGTTGATCCCGTAGCGTTTCGCCAGAACCCTCAGGCTCTCTTGACTATGTTGTATCGCTCGACGGACTGCCGCTGTCGTCGTGGCGCTTCCGTGGTGAACCTGGCCCATAGCGCATCCTTCCACTCATGTGAAAATAATGCACCACCAAATCCCGGGACCAAACAGTTAGAGCAATCGGTCATTCCCCCTTGGCGTAGAGTTCCTTGGCGTTGCTCGCATCGATGCGCTGCGTCGGCACCGTGACCAGGCGCGGGACGGACGATGCGCAGTCGATCAGGATCTTCTTGGCCAGGTCCAGGGCTTCGGCGGCACCGGTGGGGTACACGTAGGTCGCCGTCCATTGACCCTCGGCCACCGCGCGGATGCCGCCGGATGGTCCCGGCAGTCCGTCGGTCCCGATGATCTTGACCTGGCCGAGCTTGCCGGCCTGCTTCACCGCGATATAGGCGCCTGCCGCGGCCAGATCGTTGCTGGTATAGACCAGCTTGATGTCCGGATGGGCCTGCAGCATCGCGGAAAACACTTCCACCGCCTTGTCCTGCATCCAGTCGACCGGCTGGACCGCGATGATCTTCACCTTGGGGTTGGTGGAAATCCCGGCCTTGAAGCCCTCCAGCCGTTCGATCGCCGGCGAGGAACTGGGCAGCCCCTCCAGAATCGCGACGTCGCCGCCATCGGGCAGCAGGCTTGCCGCATACAGGCCCGCTTCATGCGCGATGGCGCGATTATCGCCGCTGACGAAGCTGGTGAATTTTTCGCCCGTCGTCCTGCGGTCCAGTTCGATGACCGGGATACCCTTGTCGTAGACGGCACTGACGGCCGGGGTCAGCGGCGCGGCCTCGAACGCCGAGACGAACAGGATATCGACCTGCTGCGTCAGGAAATTCTCGACCTGCGAGACCTGGGTATTGTCGTTGGCCTGGCCGTCGGCGATGACGAGCTTGAATTGCGGATAATTCTTCACCAGGCGCTGAAGTTCATGATCCACGTGCGCCCGGTACGGTTCCTTGAAGTTGGCCTGCGAGAACCCGATGACATAGCTCTTGTTCGGCCCGCACTCCTTCGCCAGCGGGGCGGCCGCCGCCGCCAGCGGGAAGAGGAGCGCCAGGCCGACGACAGGGGCAATCCTGACAATCATCGTTTTGTCTTTCTTGTTCTTGTTTTTGGTTTCAACGGATGATTTCACGCGCGCGTGCCGTTTCCGGCGCCGACGAACGTCTGCAGTCCGGCCGCGCCGACGATGATCAGGCCGGTTGCCAGAAGCTGCATCGCGGCACTGACGTCGTTCAGTTGCAGGATATTGGCCAGCGCGCCCAGCATGACGGCCCCGGCGATGGTGCCGACCATGCTGCCGGCGCCCCCGAACAGGTCGGTCCCGCCGATGACAACGGCGGCGATCGCATTCAGTTCGTAGCCGGTACCGTCATTGGGACTCCCGAAGCTGAACTGCCCGGCATGCACGATCCCCGCGACCGCCGCGCAGAAGCCGCTCAGGCCATAGACCGTGACCTTGATCCATCGCAGCGGGATGCCGGACAGCCGGGCGGCGCGTTCATTGCCGCCCACGGCAAAGACATAGCGTCCATACCGCGTTTCATCGAGCAGCAGCGACGCGATGACCGCCAGCACGACAAACACCAGCGTCGCCACGGGAAAGATGTTGCCGAACACGCGCTGGCCCAGAATCGCGAAGGCCGGGGGGGCGTCGCCGGGGCCGGTGCCGTAATTGATGTTGATGAAGTTGTTGTCCGAAGCGATCAGCGCCAGGCCGCGCGCGGCCTGAAGCCCGGCAAGCGTGACGATGAAGGCCTGGATCCGCAGGCGATTGGACAGCACGCCCTGAACCAGCCCGAACGCCGTTCCGATCAGCAGCACCAGCGGCAGGGTGGTGGCGATCCCCCATCCGTGATTGACCATCAGGGACGCGGTCAGCACGCTGGACAGGCCCAGCAGCGCACCGACGGAAAGGTCGATCCCGCCCGAGATGATCACGAAGGTCATGCCCAGCGCCAGGATACCGGTTTCCGAGATCGAACGGACGATGTTGGCGATATTGTCGGGTGCCAGGAACAGGATGTGCCCGTGCCGCCGGGGGGAGAATATGATTCCCCCCGCCGCGACAAGGACCAGGCCCAGAAGGCTCTGGAACCGGACCAGCCACGCCAGCCGCGCACGGAGCGGGCGCGGTGCCGAACGGGGCGGGCCGGATGCCGCGTCGGTCACGCTCATGCGGCGACCCCGCCTTCCAGGGCCGCGCCACGAAGCGCATCCTCGCCTGTGTCGGCCGCGAAATCGGCAACCGTGACGCCGTGATTCATGACCACGATCCGATCGCACAGCCCGATCAGTTCCGGCAGTTCCGACGAGGCGACCAGCACGCCCAGACCCTGCGCCGTCAGCGCCCGCAACTGGAAATAGATGTCGCTCTTGGCCCCGACATCCACGCCGCGCGTCGGTTCGTCCAGCAGCAGGATCTTCGGTGTCGTCAGCAATTCCTTCGCGAAGACGATCTTCTGCTGGTTGCCGCCGGACAGGTTGACGACCTTCGCGTCCGGCCGTCGTGGCCGGATGTCGAAGCGGTCGATCGCGCCCTTGACCACCATCCGTTCGCGCACGGGGGCGGCCATGCCCCAGGGTGTGACCCGTGCCAGGGTGGACATGACGACATTGCGTCCGACGCTCTGGCCCAGCATCAGGCCCGCACCCCGGCGATCGTCCGTGACGTAGGCCAGGCCCGCGCGCCGCGCCCGGGCGACCGAACCCAGCCGGGCGGCGCGGCCGGCGATTTCGACGGTGCCCTCCCACGTGCCGCGTGCCTCGAAGCCATAGAGCGCGGAGAGAAGTTCCGTCCGCCCTGCGCCCGTCCGGCCCGACAGGCCCACGATCTCGCCGGCATGCACGCACAGCGAAACGTCCTGCGGTGCCTGCCATCCCGCCCGTGGAACGGTGGGCACGAATCGCGCATGGTCCAGGCGCAGCAGCGGCGGGCCGACCTGCGTTGCCCTGGGCGGAAAAAGATCCTTGAAGTCGCGTCCCACCAGCATGTGCACCAGCGTCGCCTGCGGCGCATCGGGCGCGGCCTCGCCCACGACCGCGCCGTCGCGCATGACCGTCACGCGGTCGGCGATCTGCGGCACTTCCTCCAGGCGATGGGAAATATAGATGATGCCGACGCCGCGCCCGCGCAGTTCGCGAATGGTGGCGAACAGATGCTCGGCTTCCCCGGCAGAGAGCGCGGCTGTCGGTTCGTCCAGGATCAGCACCCGTGCCTCCGCACCCAGTGCCTTGGCGATCGAGACCAGTTGTCGCTCCCCCATGCGCAGCGAGGACATGCGCAGCGCGGGGTCCAGGTCGACCCCCGCGCGCGCCAGAAGGGCGCGCGCATCGCGCCGCATGCGGGCATGGGCCAGTGTATGCATTCCCGTGACGGGCTCGTGCCCCAGGAACAGGTTGGCGGCGATGTCGAGACCGGGCACGAGGTCCAGTTCCTGCGGGATCATGACGATGCCCGCCGCCTGCGCGTCACGCGGCGTGTGGAAATGAACCGGTTCGCCATTCAGCAGGAAGCGGCCGTCGTCGGGGCGGGTGGCGCCGCTGACGACGCCCATCAGCGTACTCTTGCCCGCGCCATTCTCGCCCAGCAGCACGTGGACCTCGCCCGCAAGCAGGGTGAAATCGACACCCCGCAATGCATGGACGCCGCCGAAATGCTTCTCGATACCGACAAGCTGCAACAGCGGCGTTGTCATGGGGCGGTGCCCTCGCATGCCGGCCGTTGATCGGCCGTGCTTTTTGTTCGCTCCCTATAGCGCTGGAGACGGGGTTTTTTTGCCCGTCTTCCGGATCACCATGCCGCGATCAGCGAATCAGCCCGACCGTTTCTTGCCGCTCGGGATATCCTGCCGGTTCCACCAGCCACCGCCCAGGGCCTGGAACAGGCCGGCAGTGTCGGACAGGCGGGCGGCGCGGGCCTGGACCAGGGCCAGGCGGGCCTGCAATTCGGTCTGCTGGGCGGTCAGCAGCGCGACCTGGCTGACATCGCCCAGGCCCAGGCGCGCGTGGGTGATGCCCAGGCTGCGCGCTGCCGCCTTTTCGGCATTGGCATTGGCCGCCAGGGCCGAGGCATCGGCTCGGACGGCGTTCAGGCTGTCGGTGACGTCCTGCACGGCGGTCACGACCGCCGCACGGTATTGCGCGGCACTTTCCTTGTAGGCCGCGCGGGCGGCGCGTTCCTCATGCAGCAACTGTCCGCCCTGGAACAGGGGCTGGCTCAGCATGCCGGCCAGCATCCACTGGCCGTATCCGGGGGTGAACAATTGCGCGATGGTCGCGGCGGCCACGCCGGGCTGCGCGCTCAACTGGATGTTGGGCAGGCGGTTGGCCACGGCCACGCCCACCTGGGCACAGGCGGCGTGCCAGTTCGCCTCGGCCACCTTGATGTCGGGGCGCTGGTCGATCAGGCGCACCGGCAGGCTGACCGGCAGGTCCTGGGGCAGGGTGAAGGCGTCCAGCGTGAAATCCGGCGTCGGGTCGTCCGGCATGTCGCCGGTCAGGGCGGCGATATGGTCGTGCTGCTGCTGCAATTGCTGCTGCAGGGGCACCAGCATGGCCTGGTCCTGGGCCAACTGGGCGCGCTGCATGGCCACGTCGGCATCCGCCAACTGGCCCAGTGCCTGCTGGCGGATACTGGAATCCAGAATCCGTTGCTGGGCGGCGGTCAGGTCCTTCACGGCGTCGATCTGCGCCCGCAGCGAGGCATAGCCGACCGCCGCCTGCACCACTTCGCCCGTCAGGGTCAGGTACGCGGCCTCAAGCTGGTAGCGCAGGGCATCGCGCTGGGCGGACGATGACTCGATCCCGCGCCGTATGCCGCCCCAGATATCCGGCTGGTAGGAAATGTTCAACTGCGCTGTGTGGACGGTATACAGCCAGCTATTGTTGTTGGGCACCGGCGAGTAGACGCGCGACGTCTTGAACCGGGCCGGGTTGAAACTGGCCGAGATGCTGGGAAACAGGGCGCCCACCGCTGCCGAGCGGTTTTCCTGAGCCACCCGCAGGGCCAGGCTGGCGGCTTCCAGCGTCGGGCTGTGGTCCAGCGCGTGGCGGACCAGGCGGTCCAGGGCCGGGGAATGAAACAAGGTCCACCATTGCCCCGGAATGTCCTGGCCGGGGTTGAAGGTCTGGGCCATGCCGTCCGCGTCGGCCGTGCTGTCGGTATGGGCGGGGCGCCCCGCCTGGGCGAAATGGGTGGACGGTGCGGCGGGGTGCCGGAAGTCCGGCCCCACGGAGCAGCCGCCCAGGACCGGCAGGCCGGCCAGCAGGCCGGCACCGCACATCAGGGTTGCCCCCCGGGCCGGCCAACGCCGGGCGGTACGGGCGGTCATGTCACGCCTCCCTTGCGGGCTTCGCGGCGCGGGTCGCGGCGGGCACACCATTCTTCCAACTCGCAATAATAGGTGGGCAGGATGAACAGGGTCAGCAGGGTGGCGATGCCCAGCCCCCCCACCACCACGGTGGCCAGCCCGCGCTGCACGTCGGTGCCGATGCCGGTGGCCAGCGCCGCGGGCAGCATGCCCATGCTGGCGACGGTCGCGGTCATCAGCACGGGGCGGAACCGTTCGCTCGCCCCCTCCAGCACCGCGTCGCGCAGGGGCATGCCCTCGTCGCGCAGGCGGTTGATGGCCGACACCATGATGATGCCGTTCTGGATGGCGACGCCGAACAGCGCGATGAATCCGACCGCGGTGGCGATGTTCAGCGTCTCGCCGCGCAGGTTCAGTGCCACCAGCCCGCCCAGGGTGGCCATGGGCACCACCGCCAGCACAAGCACTGCCTGCCGGATACGCCCGAACTGGCCGAACAGCAGCACCAGCATCACCGCGAACATGATCCCCAGCGCCACCGTCAGGCGGGCCTGCGCGCGCTGTTCCTGCTGGAAGGTGCCAGCCCATTCCAGATGGTAACGCGCGGCGTCGAAATGGACCTGGCTGTTGATGCGGGCCTGCGCGTCGGCCAGGTACTGCGACAGCGGGCGCTGGCCGTTATCGACGCGGATGGTGATCTGGCGATGGTTCATCTCGTGCGCGATATTGGCCTCGCCGGTCTGCAGCGAGACATGGGCGACCAGCCCCAGCGGGATGCGTGCGCCGTTCAGCCCCGTCAGCGGAATCTGGTTGATGGCGGGCAGGTTGTTGTTCAACTGCCGTTCCATGTGCGCCGTCATGGAATAGATCCGGTCGGCCACATAGACCTGCCCGACCGGGGCGTCGCCGACCATGTTTTGCACGACGTTCATCACGTCGGTCCCGGTGATTCCGTAGCGCGCGGCCGCGGCCCGGTCGACGGTGATGTCCATCTGCGGGATTTCGGGTTCCTGGAAGATCGAGGCGTCGGCGGTCCCGGGAACCTGTTTCAGGATATCGACGACCTGGTTGCCGATCCGACGCAGTTCCTTGAAATCGTCGCCATAGACGCGCAGCACCAGCGGGCTGTGCGCCCCGCCGACCAGGTCGTTCATGTTATCGGCGATCGGCTGGCTGATGCCGAAGCTGATACCCGGAATCTGCGCCAGCCGGTCATGCAGGCGCTTGACGAACTGCACCCGGTTCTCGCCGTGCGGCCAGGTCGCATAGGGCGTCAGGCCGACCGGTGCCTCGATGTGCGAGGGGCTCCAGGGGTCGGTGCCGGAATCGTTGCGGCCAAGCTGGGTCGCCACATAGCTGGTTTCGGGAAAGGCATGGATCGCGGCCCGGATTTCGTCCGCCATGGAACCCGCCTTGTCCAGGGACAGGCCGGAGGGAAGCTGGATCTGCAGCCACAGCGCACCCTCGTCCAGGTCGGGCAGGAATTCGCGGCCGGTGCGCCCGCCCAGCCACAGCACCAGGGCGAAGGCGATCGCCCCGGCCAGATAGGCCGCCCAGGGCCGGTCCACCATATGGCCCAGCCAGCGGCGATAGGCATGGTGCAGCTTTTCCAGCGGGACGTTGTGGAACATGCGGTGCGGCTTGCGCATGGCCAGGTAGGCCAGGGCCGGCGTCAGCGTGATGGCGCACAACAGCGCCCCCAGCAGGGCGAAGCTGACGGTGAAGGCCATCGGCTCGAACAGCTTTCCCTCGGCGCCCTCGAACGCGAACAGCGGGCCATAGGCGACGATGATGATCAGCGTCGCGAAGAAGATCGCCTTGCCGATATGTTTGGTAACCGCAAGGATATCCTCCTCGTCCATCGTGTGGGTCGGGTGTTCCTCGCGGATGCGCAGGATGGCCTCGGTCACGACGATGGCGCCGTCCACGATCACGCCGAAATCGATGGCGCCGAGCGAGAACAGGTTGGCCGGCATTCCCAGCAGGTGCATCACCACGAACACGGTCGCCAGCGCCAGCGGAATGGTGACGGCGGCGACGATGGCGCTGCGCGGGCTGCCCAGGAACAGGACCAGGATCAGGAATACCAGCCCCACGCCCTTGACCACCGTGTCGGTGACCTTGTCGGTCGTGGTCTGCACCAGGCGGTCGCGGTCGATATAGGGGACGATCCGCACGCCCATCGGGGCCAGCCGGGCCTGCAACTGGTCGATGACCCCGTGCAGGTCGTGCAGCACCAGCGACGGATTCTGCTTGCTCAGCATCGTCACGATGCCTTCGATCGTGTCCGAATTGCCGTTCATGCCCAGGATGCCCTCGCGCACCTGGTGGCCGAGCTGCAACTGGCCCAGATCGCGGATCAGGACCGGCACGCCGTTGCGCTGCGTCACCGCGATGGCGCCCATGTCGGCCATGGTGTGGACCATGCCGACGCCACGCACGATATAGGACTGCTCGCCCCGGGTGATGCGGCCGCCGCCGGCATTGGCGTTGTTGGCCTGCAATGCGGTGATGACGTCGTTGACCCCCACCCCGTAGCGGAACAGCGTGGAGGGATTCAGGACGATCTGGTACTCGATGGTGAAGCCGCCGAAATTATTGACGGCGGCCACGCCCTGGACCTGCATCAGGGCCGGGATGACGATCCATTTCTGGATGTCCGACAATTGCATCAGGTTCTTGCTGTCGGATTGCAGCGTATAGCGGTAGATCTCGCCCGACGGTCCGGTGACCGGACCCAGCGAGGGCGTGGCGCCCATCGGCAGCGTGGCCTGCGCCATCTGTTCCGCGACCTGCTGGCGCACGAAATAGACGTCGGTACCGTCACGGAAGATCAGGGTGATCAGCGACAGGCCGAAGGTGGAACTGGATCGGCTGTCCACCAGCCCCGGCGTATTCGCCACCAGGCGTTCCAGCGGAATGGTGATCTGCTGCTCGATCTCCTCCGCCGCCAGGCCGGGAACCTGGGTCGTGATCTGGACGTTGACCGCGCCCAGGTCCGGATAGGCCTCGACCGGGATCTGGTGCCACGCCAGGGCACCCAGAGCGACCAGCACGGCCATGGCGGCAAAGACGATGCGCCGCTGCCGCAGGCAGATCGCGATGAACTGGTTAATCATCGTTCAGCAGCACCGCGCCCTGGGTGACGATCCGCTCGCCCGCCGACAGGCCGGAATCGACCTCGCACAGGTCGCCGTCGTCATAGATGATATCGATATTCCGACGCATGTAGGTGTGTGGGGCGACCTCGACGAACACCGTGACCGTGTCGTTGTTCATCAGCAGCGCCGATTGCGGGACCATGATGCGGGGGGATTGCGGGGCTTCCACCGTCACGGTCGCGAACATGTTGGGCTTCAGCGCGCCGTCCGCGTTGGGCAGTACCACGCGGGCCTGCAGGGTGCGCGTATCCGCGTGCAGCGTCGGTTCGATCGCCGCGATGGCGCCATGCAGCACCTCGCCCGGCAGGCCGGGAACGTAGATGTCGGCCTGCTGGCCGGCCTGGATGGTCGCGACCTCGTTTTCCGGCACGTTGGCCACGGCCCAGACTTCCCGCGTGTCCGCGATCGTCAGCAGCGGCGCGGTCGGGTCCGTGACGTTGGCGCCGGCGGCGGTATTGACCGTCGAAACCACGCCATCGACCGGCGAGACCAGCTTCATCGTGCCGCCGCCGCCCGGCTGGCCGCCCAATGCCGCCAGACGGGCGGTGGCGCGGTCGTCCTCGGCCACGGCCTGCAGGTACGTGCTGCGGGCGGCTTCGATGTCGCGCACGGCACCGCCGCCGGCCTGCGCCACGCCCTGGGCACGGGTCAGCGCGCGGCGGGCGAGGTCGAGCGCCGCCCGGGCCTTGACCTCGTCGGTCGTGGCCTGCGCCATGTCGCCCGAAAGCAGTTCGGCCACGACCTGCCCGCGCGTCACGTGATCACCCGGGGCCACCGGCAGGCTGACGATATGCCCTGCCAGCGGTGCCTGCACGGAAATCGAGCGCGCGGGTTCGGCCATGATCGCGCCGGGGACGGGAATAGCGCGGCTGGGTTTCGTCAGCGTGACCGGGGCGACGGCCAGGCGGGCCGCCATGGGGGAATTTTCCGGAACCGTCAGGCGGCCGTGATCGTCCCGGATCATGGTGGTATTCTCGGCCCGGGCGGCCGACGGCGCGGCCACGGTCGCGGCCAGGAGGAGGGCCGCCAGGCCCCAGGCGGCGATTGACCCGGTGGCTGGCCCGGAAATGGTCGGGGGCATGATGTGGAGCATGGTCTGGTGTCTGGTTGTCCCGGCCGTCTGGCACCCCCGTGTCGTGCGGGTGCCGGCGCATCTGATGGAGAAAAGGATCGGGGCCCCAGGCTTCGGGACCGGTGGTGTGCTCCATGCCTCGACAGCCAGGCCGGCGGACATCGGGTCGTGTGGTGTACAGTCAGGGGCGCGAACCGCCGCACCCGGTTTTCCAGCCATGGCGATAGCGGTCAAGCCCCAGCGGCGCGCGAGGCCAGTAGCCGTGATCACGGGCCTTGTCCATGGCCGCGACAGGCCGGCGCGGCAGTGGGACGATCGCTCACGCCGCCCGTTCCGGGGCAGGCGGAAGGGCAATCGTTACGCCACGAGGAAAATCCCAGGGAATTCCCATGTAAGTCCTGGATTTTCCGTGAAAAAGAGATGGAGGTCCGGACAGGAACACGGCATGGCGCGACAGGCTGGAAAATGGCATGAGTCGAACACGGGGCAAGTTTATTTTCGCCAACGCTGACTACAGAGTATTGCGAAATGTTTCAATGAGGTGACCCCCAAATTGTGATAATTTAATAATCATCGATTATCGGCGACGACCGTCGGCCGATCGTCGATTTTACCGCCGATATGTCATGAAAATTTCATCATTATGCTGCAAGGGCGCAATCCGGCGAGGCGGGTCATGGTAGCGGGGCGGACCATTCCATGTCATTGCGATAGGTGATCGTTGCGGCCTCCGGGTCGCGTCTTCTACCGCCTGCCTCGAAAGGGTATGTCCTCTTGCGTCCGCTTTCCAAACGCTTCCTCGCCCTGTCCCTGACCACCGCCCTGGTGGCCGCCGGCATGGCGGGCCGTCCGTATTCCGTGCGCGCGGCCGACAGCCAGCCGCAACCCGAGCCCCTGGCGCTTCCAGATTCCGTGCCGGTGCCGCGTGACGTGCCGTTCGGCGGAACCATTCATCTGACGGTCGATGCCACCGACCTGGCCCGGCGCGTCATGACGGTGCGTGAAAGCGTGCCGGTCCCTGCTGCGCTGGCGGAAACGGGCGGCGACATGACCCTGCTCTACCCGATGTGGGTGCCGGGCGACCATTCGCCGACCGGCACGATCGAGCAGTTCGGCGGCCTGGTGGTCAAGGCCGGCGTCGCCCCGCTGGAATGGGTGCGCGACACGGTGATGGTCAGCGCCTTCCATGTCCGGGTGCCCAAGGGCGTGCATGCGCTGAACCTGTCGTTCCAGATTCTGTCGCCCGTGTCGCCCGAGGAAGGGCGCGTGGTCATGACGCCGGAGATGCTGAACGTCCAGTGGAATGCGGTGGCGCTGTACCCGGCGGGGTATTTCACGCGCCAGATCCCGGTGCAGGCGGAACTGCGTCTGCCCCACGGATGGCAGTACGGCACCGCGCTGCGCGCCCATGGCCCGGCGGGCGACGTCGTCACGTTCGACCCGGTGCCGTTCAACACGCTGGTGGATTCCCCGCTGTTCGCCGGGCGATATTTCCGCCGGTTCGACCTCGCCCCCGGGGCTGCGGCGCCGGTAACGCTGAACGTGATGGCGGACAAGCCGGCGGAACTGGCGGCCACCGACGCCCAGGTCAAGGCGCACCAGGATCTGGTGACGCAGGCAGGGCTGCTCTTCGGCTCGCACCATTACGACCATTACGATTTCCTGCTGGCTCTGACCAATGAACTGGGGCGGATCGGGCTGGAACATCACCGCTCCAGCGAGAACAGCGGTCCGCGCGGCTACTTCACCGAGTGGGACAAGACCTTCGCCGTCCGTGACCTGCTGGCCCACGAATACACCCATTCCTGGAACGGCAAGTATCGCCGCCCCGCCGACCTGTGGGCGCCGAACTTCAACACCCCGCAGCGCGGGTCCGGCCTGTGGGTGTATGAAGGACAGACCCAGTACTGGGGCTATGTCCTTTCCGCCCGGTCGGGCCTGATGACCGAACAGCAGGTGATCGACGCGCTGGCCGAGGTGGGCGCGATGTACGACACCCGCCAGGGACGCACCTGGCGTCCGCTGCAGGACACGACCAACGATCCGGTGATCGCCCAGCGTTCGCCCCTGTCCTGGCGGAGCTGGCAGCGCAGCGAGGATTATTATTCCGAAGGCCAGCTGGTCTGGCTGGACGCGGATACGCTGATCCGCAAGCTGTCGGACGGCAAGCACTCGCTGGACGATGTCGCGCGCCATTTCTTCGGCACCAATGACGGCAGCTTCGTCACCAGCACCTACCAGTTCGCCGACGTGGTGAAGGCGCTGAACGACATCCAGCCTTATGACTGGGCCACCTTCCTGCGCCAGCGGCTGGACCGCACATCGACCCATGCGCCGCTGGACGGCTTCACGCGCGGGGGATACCGCCTGGTCTATACCGACCAGCCGAACGACTGGGTCAAATCCTTCGCCGCCATGCGGCACGTGACGGATTTCAGCTTCTCGCTGGGCTTCCTGGTCGGCAAGGGCGGTACGCTGGCCAACGTCGAATGGGGCAGCCCGGCCTGGCAGGCCGGCGTGACCCGCGACGCGCAACTGGTCGCGGTGAATGGCGAGGCCTACGATCCCGACGTGCTGCAGGACGCGATCACGGCGGCACGGGACCCGCACGCGGCCCCGATCGCACTGCTGCTGCACATGGGGGACCACTACGTCACGATCGCCATCCCGTATCACGGCGGCCTGCGCTATCCGCATCTGCAGCGGATACCGGGCACGCCCGACATGCTGGCTGACATCCTTGCACCGCGCCACTGACGTAAAAGGCCGCGCCCCAGCGGGCGCGGCCATGGACAAGGGGGCGGCCGGGGGGGCCGCCCCGCCTGCTGCGCCGGCGGGACGGGCACGAGGCCCGGGTGACGTTCGAGGAACTGTTCTTCGACCTGGTCTACGCCTTCGCCGTCACGCAATTGTCGCACCTGCTTCTGCATCATCAGACCACCCAGGGGGCGATCCAGGCGCTGATCCTGTGGTTCGCGGTCTGGCTGGGCTGGCAATATACCTGCTGGATCACCAACTGGTTCGACCCCGAACGCCCCGCGGTGCGCGGGCTGCTGTTCGGCATCACCCTGCTGGCGCTGCTGCTGGCGGCGGCGCTGCCCGAGGCCTTCGGCGAACGCGGCATGCTGTTCGGCGTGACCTATGCCGTCATGCAGGTGGGGCGCACGGTCTTCGCCCTGTGCGCCGTGGGTGCCGATCATCCCCTGGCCGCCAATTTCCGGCGCATGATGGTCTGGGTCGGTGCCGCAGCCCTGTTCTGGATCGCCGGCGGACTGGCCGGCGAGGGGCCGCGTCCCTGGCTGTGGGCCTGCGGCGTGGCATGCGAATATATATCGCCCATGTTCGGCTTTCCCGTGCCCGGACTGGGCCGGTCGCGGACGAGCGAATGGACCGTCGAGGGCGCGCACATGGCCGAGCGCTGCCAGGCGTTCGTCCTGGTGGCGCTGGGCGAAACCGTGATCATGACCGGCGATACCCTGGCCGAAAACGGGGTGTGGAGCGCGCCGGTCATCCTGGCCTTCCTGACTGCGTTCGTGACCTCGCTGGCAACGTGGTGGCTCTATTTCGGCACCAGCGGCAAGGATGGCAGCGCCGCGATCCGCCATTCCGGCGATCCGGGGCGGATGGCGGCCTATTTCCATTATATCCACGTGATCCTGATCGCCGGCATCATCGTCATGGCGGTGGGCAGCGACCTGGTCCTGGCACACCCGCATGGCCCGGCCCGCCCGGTGCCCGCCGCGATCATGGCGGCGGGGCCGGTGATCTTCCTGCTGGGCAGCCTTTTGTACAAGCGCGTGGTCTATGGCTGCATCGCGCCGTCGCACCTGACGGCCATCGCGGCCCTGGTCGCCGGTTATCCGCTGGTGATTCACATGGACGTCCTGGACGCGGGCATGACCATGACCGCGATCATGCTGCTGGCGGGATTCTGGGAAAGCCGGATCCTGCGCCATTTCCCCGCCGCCGGGGCCTGACGGCAACATGCGCGCGACGCTGGGCCGGATCATCCTGTTCGCCGACCTGGCCGGCACGGTGGTATTCGCGGCCGAGGGCGCGATGGTGGCGGCCGCGCGCGGGCTGGACCTGTTCGGGGTCATGGTCCTGGCATTCGTGGTCGCGCTGGGCGGCGGGATGATCCGCGACGTGCTGATCGGCACGGTGCCCCCCAGCGCCATCCAGGACTGGCGCTATCCCGTCCTGGCTTTCCTGACCGGGCTGGCCGTGTTCGCCGGGCGATGGGCGGTGCCCACGGTGCCGGGGTGGTACCCGCTTTCGGTCCTGGATGCCGCCGGCCTGTCGCTGTTCGCCGTCGCGGGGGCGGAAAAGGCGCTGTCCCGCGGCATCGGGCCGCTGGCCGCCGCCATGATGGGCATGCTGACCGGCGTGGGCGGCGGGGTGATGCGCGACGTCCTGCTGGCGCGGGTGCCGCTGGTGCTGGTGTCCGACATCTACGCCACCGCCGCGCTGGCCGGGGCCGCATTGGTCGTCGTGGGGCGGCGGCTGGCGCTGCCTACCGCGCCGGTCGCCGTTGCGGGCGGGCTGCTCTGTTTCGGACTGCGGCTGCTGGCATTGCGATATGGCTGGCGGCTGCCGGCCGCCGCGCCCTGACAGCCCGTGTCCCTGGCGGACGCCGTCGTCAGACGATGCCTTCGGTTTGGCTGACCTCGCTGTCATGGAGCGCCGTGCGCAGGACATGCAGCGCCTGTTCCAGCGTCGCGCGGTCTGCCGGGGCGCCCAGGCAGACCCGCACGCCCGGATCGGCATCGCGCGACACGCTGGATGCCTCCTGCGGCGTCAGTTCCACGCCGGCGCGCAGGGCCCGTCCGATGACCCGCTGGGTCTGCACCGGCGACAAGGGCAGCCAGATATGGGGCGAGCGCACGGCGCCCGGCTGTTCCATCGCATCGCCCAGGATTCGCCGTGCCAGGTCCAGCCGAGTGGCGGCCTCGGCCTGGACCGCGTCGGCGACGGCGTCGGCGGTGCCGTCCGCCACCCAGCGGGTAAAGACCAGTCCGCCCAGCGCCGGGGGGCAATAGCCCAGGGCGCGGATGCCGCGCAGGATCCGCTCGCGCGGCATGGCGGGCGGCAGCGCGACGAAAGCCAGGCGGAGTCCCGGACAGATCCCCTTGGAAATACTGGCCAGATAGAGCGTGCGTTCGGGCGCGAGGGACGCGATCGGCGGAGGACGGTCGCCCGGGTCGGCGTAGGCGGAATAGGCGTCGTCCTCGACGATCGTCAGGTCGTGCCGCCGGGCGATCCGCACGATCTCCTCGCGCCGCGCGGCGCCCATCGTGCGGGCGGTGGGGTTGTGCAGCGTCGGCACCGTGAACAGCACCCGGGCGCGGGTTTCTGCAACGATGCGGTCCAGCGCCGCCGGCACCAGCCCTTCATGGTCCATCGTGACCCCGCGCAGGGACAGGCCCAGATGCTCCGCAGCGATCTTGGCGCCATAGAAGGTCGAGGATTCGCACAGCACCGTATCGCCCGGACGACAGAGCGCCGACAGGGTCAGCGCGATCGCATGCTGCCCGCCATTGCACTGGATCAGGTCGCCCGGATCGCGCTCCAGCCCGTAGCGCCGCGCCAGCCACGCCGACCCGGCCTCGCGCACCGGGCGCAGGCCGCTGCCCTGGATATACTGCACGGCGGGCTCCAGGTGCCCGGCCGCCGCCAGTTGCGTGACGGCGCGTTCCAGCGCCTGTGACAATGCGACCGCGGGCGGGGTGTTGCAGCGCAGGTCGATCATCGTCCCCCGCGGTGCGGGAGTCGGCGCGATGTCGAAGGTGGGCAGGATCGCCACGTCGGGCGTCGGCGCGCGGATGAACGACCCCCGGCCGACATGGGCCTGCAGCAGGCCGCGCCGCTCGGCCTCGGCATAGGCCTTGGTCACGGTGCCGATGCTGATTCCCAGCGCATGGGCCAGGTCGCGATGCGGGGGCAGCCGCGTGCCGTTATCCAGCGTCCCGGCCGCGATATCGCGTTCCATGGCGTCGGCCAGCCGATGATAGAGCGGGCCGGGCGCAGGTGGGATATCGGGGCGCCACATGCTGTCTCGGTCCATTTGTGCGGCTCCGGCTTGATTGAACTATGACAATATAGCCGTTGACCAACGAATGTCATAGATGAAAACTCAAGAAATGAAGAGAGCGACGAAGTTGTACTAATACAATTGAAGCGGAGGCCTCTTCATCATCCAGGAGGATAGTCGATGATGTCCATCACAGGAAAAAACAGGCAGGGCGCCGGCTCTCCGGCCCGGACCGCCGGAAACGGAGCGGCGGATCGCTTCTGGCCGTATGTCGAGGCGGCGGGGATCGGTCTGATCATCGTTCTGGGACTGCTGGTTCTGCTGGTCCTTCACGGACCGGCACACGGGCAGGACGATGACGGCGCCCCGGTGGCGATCCGGGTGGCATACAGCGCGGCCGATATCCGGGACGTGGCACATGCGCGCCTGCTGCTGGCACGGCTGGACCGGACCGCGCTGGCGGCCTGCGGTGCCGACTCCACCAGCCTGGACGGGCTGCGCGCCGCCGCCGAGCAGTCCGATTGCCGGCGGCAGGGCGTGCTGCGCGCGGTGGCGCGCATCCACGCACCGGCGCTGGACCAGGCTCTGCGACAGGACGGCCTGCCGTCCTGACAGCCGGGCGTAAACGGATGGATGGTATGGGAATCGGGAACAGCAACATGACAGAATTCGCATTTCGCCAGGTCGATGTCTTCGCGGCACGGCCGCTGAAGGGCAATCCGCTGGCGGTCGTCATCGGGGCTGACGGGCTGAGCGACGGGCAGATGGCCGCCTTCGCGAACTGGATGAATCTCAGCGAGACGACGTTCCTGCTGAAGCCCACCCGGCCGGACGCGGATTATCGCGTGCGGATCTTCACGCCGCACCAGGAACTGCCCTTCGCCGGACATCCCACCCTGGGGTCCTGCCATGTCTGGCTGTCCATGGGCGGCGTGCCGCAGGGCAGGGACGTGGTGCAGGACTGCGCCGCCGGGCTGGTGCGCATTCGCCGCGATGGCGACAGGCTGGCCTTCGCGGCCCCCACGTTGCGCCGTGCCGGACCGGTCGGGGCGGAGGTGCTGGCGGCGGTGACGCGCGGGCTGAACCTGCCGCCCGATGCGGTCGTGGCGTCGAACTGGGTGGATAACGGCCCCGGCTGGGTGGCCGTCATGCTGCGCGGCCGGGCGGACGTGCTGGCGGTCCGGCCGGATTTCCGCGCGCTGGGGGACCTGCAGGTCGGCATCGTGGCCCCGTGGGACAAGGCGGTGGACGGTGACGGCGCGCAGTTCGAGGTCCGGGGGATCTGCGGCGGCGTGGACGGGTTCGAGGACCCCGTGACCGGCAGCCTGAATGCCGGCCTCGCGATCTGGATGATCGGCAGCGGGCTGGCGCCGCCGGCCTATGTCGCCAGCCAGGGGGCGGCGCTGGGCCGTATGGGGCGTGTTACGGTGACCCGGATCGGGTCCGATATCTGGATCGGCGGCGAAACGGTGACTCGTATCGAAGGGCGGGTGACGATCCCGGATCTATGACGGGCCCGTTCTATTTCGGATCGTGCAGCAGCAGCGCGAAGCCGAACAGGATGAACAGCGCGCCACTGAACCGCTGCACGCGCCGCCGCCACACGGCGCGGGTCAGCACGACGGCCAGGCGTGCGCCGCTGCTGGCATAGATCAGATACCACAGCGTCTCGACCACGGCCGAGGTCGCGACCAGCAGCCCGTATTGCGGGGCCTGCGGCGCCGTGGGGTTGATGAATTGCGGCAGGAACGATGCCGCGAAGATGATGGCCTTGGGGTTGCTGGCCCCGACCAGGAAGGACGTGCCCAGCGTGGAATGCCACGCCAGGGGAACGGCCGCGTCCGGCCCCGCCGGGGCCGACCCGCGATCCAGCCAGGCCCGCACGCCCATCTGGACCAGATAGAACGCGCCGGCGAATTTCAGGACCCTGAACAGGGTGGGCGACGCCGTCAGCACGGCGCTGAGTCCCAATGCCGATGCGCCCATCAGCGCGACCAGCGCCAGCAGGCATCCGACCATGCCCGGCACGGTCCGCCAGATGCCGTTTCGGACGCTGACGGTCATGATGTGCGTCATGTTCGGCCCGGGAATGGCCGACAGCAGGAACACTGCGTTCAGGTAGAGCAGCCAGGATTGCAGCGTCATGCCGGCGTGCGGGTGATGGCGCGCAGGTCCGCCGCCAGCGCGTCGATGCGCGCACGCTCCGAATCCCAGGCGAACATGAAGCGGGCGCTGTCACCGATGAAGGTATAGAACAGCCAGCCGCGCGCCCGCAGCGCCGCGGTCGTCTCGGGGGGCAGCTTCAGGAATACCGCGTTCGCCTCGACGGGAAACTGCACCTCCACCCCCGGCAGGTCCGCGACCTGATCGGCGAAGTGACGGGCGCAGGCATTGGCATGGGCGGCATTCGCGCGCCATGCGCCGGTTTCGAACATCACGGCCCAGGGCGCGGACAGGAAGCGCATCTTGGATGCCAGTTGGCCGGCCTGCTTGCAGCGATAATCGAACCCTTCGGCCAGGGAGCGGTTGAAGAAGATCACCGCCTCGCCGATCGCCATGCCGTTCTTGGTGCCGCCGAAGCTCAGCACGTCCACCCCGGAACGCCACGTCATATCGGCCGGGGTGCAGCCCAGGCTTTCGACGGCATTGGCGAATCGCGCGCCATCCATATGCAGCTTCAGCCCCAGTTCGCGGCAGGTGGCGGCGACGGCGCGGATTTCCTCCAGGCTGTAGACCTGGCCGGTCTCGGTGGGCTGGGTGATGGTGACGGCGCGCGGACGCGGGAAATGGATGTCGGTGCGTCCCCGCGCGAAGCCGCGGATCGTCTCCGGCGTCAGCTTGCCGTTTTCGGTCCGCCCGACCAGGATCTTGGCGCCGTTGGAAAAGAATTCCGGCGCCCCGCATTCGTCGGTTTCGACATGGGCGATGTCGGCGGCGATGATGCTTTCGTACGACTGGCACAGCGCGGCCAGGGCCAGCGAATTGGCGGCCGTGCCGTTGAAGACGAAGAACAGCTCGCAATCGGTCTCGAAGGTCGCGCGAAACGCATCGGCCGCGCGGACCGTCCAGGGATCGTCACCATAGGCCTGGGCGGACCCGCGATTGGCGTCTTCCATCGCACGCAGGGCTTCGGGACAGATACCGGCGTAATTGTCGCTGGCGAACTGCTGCGTCTGGGGCATTGCGGTAAAGGCCTTTCCTCGTCCGATGTCGCGCATCGCGAGGATCATGGCGTGCGGCTGGGGTCCGTTTTTTGCCGGATCGGCCACATCTTCCCGTCACGGGAACGCCACCTTGCTCGGATGCAGGTTGGTGCCGGGGCGTGACCCGACTCTGGATGCGGGCCGGACGATATCGCAGGGTCCCGCCGCCCGCAAGTCGTGTGCCAGGAGGCTGGCGGAACCTTAAAAGCCGGCTTCCCCCATCAGCAGCGAGACCGTCTTGCGATAGACGCGTGCCAGCAATGACACGGGCCGGCACTGGATGATCGCGACGCCGGGCTGGCGCAGGGCCGCGCCGCCGGCCCCGTGTCCCGGCGTTTCCTGATCCGGCACCAGGATGACGCGATAGATCGCGCTGTCGGGAATCAGGCGCCCCGCCTCGTCCTTGCGGGCCTGGACATGGCCGCCATAGACCGACGCGGCCTCGGGCGAATCCAGTTCCCGGATCGAGGCCGCCGAGATCGACGCCACCCGCGCGTCCGTCGCCGGGACGTCCGATCCCGGCGCCCGGAACCAGGCCCGTGCGCCGACGCGCAACTGGTCGATGTCGGCCTCGTCGACATAGGGTGTTTTGTCCCGGGATTTGGTGGTGCGGATTATGTATGAACCGTGATGGTTCTTTTTCCC
Organism: Gluconacetobacter diazotrophicus PA1 5; assembly: GCF_000067045.1. Lineage (NCBI taxonomy): Bacteria > Pseudomonadati > Pseudomonadota > Alphaproteobacteria > Acetobacterales > Acetobacteraceae > Gluconacetobacter > Gluconacetobacter diazotrophicus. The sequence goes on along the minus strand of NC_010125.1, from coordinate 2,513,876 downwards.
ACTGCTGACAAATGAATTCAATATGGAGTGAGGCCGCGCAGGGTCTTGAGCCTGCGGGCGAAATTGTAGGCGGTAACGAAGTCGGCGAGGTGTTGACGCAACTGGTCATGTGTTTCGTAGTAGAAGCGCTTGACGGTGGCGTCCTTGATCGTGCGGTTCATCCTCTCGACCTGGCCATTCGTCCAGGGATGTCGCGGCTTTGTCAGTCGATGCTCGATATCGAGATCAGCACAGGCCAGTTCAAAAGAGTGGCACCGGAACAGGACACCATCCGCCCGCATGGCCTTGATGTCTTCGGGTGTCCATCCATTGCCGGCCGGATCGGTAAAATGCGTGCCGTTATCGGTCAGCACGGTATGGATGCGGTAGGGAACCGCAGCGGCCAGAGCACGCAGGAAGTCACCGGCAACGCGACGTGTCGCTTTCTCGTGCAATTGGACAAAAGCGAATTTCGAGGTCCGGTCGATCGCCACCAGAAGATAAAGGCGCCCCATTTCAGTGCGGACTTCAGCAATGTCGATGTGAAAATAGCCGATCGGATAACTCTTGAACTTCGACCGTTTTGGTTTGTCGCCTTCGGTCTCGGGCAGGCGGCTGATCCCATGGCGCTGAAAACAACGGTGCAGGGAAGATCGCGTCAGATGCGGGATCGTCGCCTGAAGCGCATAAAGGCAATCATCAAGAGGCAGCAGGGTATGGCGACGGAAGGCCACAACGATCGCTTCTTCTTCGGTCGACAGGATGGTTGAGGATGCGACCTTCGGACCGGTGCGTCGATCCGACGTATCGGTCCGCCCCTTCCATTTGGCGACCGTCTTCGGGTTGATCCCGTAGCGTTTCGCCAGAACCCTCAGGCTCTCTTGACTATGTTGTATCGCTCGACGGACTGCCGCTGTCGTCGTGGCGCTTCCGTGGTGAACCTGGCCCATAGCGCATCCTTCCACTCATGTGAAAATAATGCACCACCAAATCCCGGGACCAAACACATAGGCCTCGATCACCCCGCGCGTATCGGTCACCAGGGTCCCGATCTGTTGATTTCCAGCGAGAACTGACCCTGTAGGGGCGGAAATTTTCATTGAGAATTGACCCGTGTCTGACACTTCCCCGGAGCAACTGTCCGGGGGTTAAAGGAGTGATCAGCATGGAATTGTTGAGTGTGATCCGGCGGTGGCATTACCGGGATCATGTACCGATCCGCGAGATTGAGCGTCGGACGCGATTGTCGCGCAACACGATCCGCAAGTATCTCCGGGCGGAGACGGTTGAGCCGCAGTTCAAGGTTGCCGAGCGTCCGAGCCGGCTGGACCCGTTTGCGGAGAAACTGGCGACCTGGCTTGCTCTGGAGACGTCAAAGTCGCGCAAGCAGCGCCGCACGGGGCGGCGCCTGCATGTGGATCTTGTAGCGCTGGGTTATGACGGATCGTATGGACGGGTTGCGGCCTTTATCCGGAACTGGAAGGCGGAACAGCAAAGGGCGCGGCAGACGACGGGACGCGGCGTGTTCGTTCCGTTGCGCTTTCAACCCGGAGAGGCCTTCCAGTTCGACTGGGGAGAGGACTGGGCGGTGATCGGGGGGCGGCGCGTCAAGCTGCAGGTCGCCCACACCAAGCTGTCCTACAGCCGGGCCTTCATTCTGCGGGCGTATCCGCTCCAGACTCACGAGATGCTGTTCGACGCGCTGACGGAAGCCTTTCGCGTTTTGGGCGGGGTGCCGCGTCGAGGTATTTTTGACAATATGAAAACCGCCGTGGACCGGGTTGGGCCCGGCAAGGTCCGCCAGGTCAATCTGCGTTTTTCGGCCCTGGTGAGCCATTATCTGTTCGAGGCGGAGTTCTGCAATCCGGCAGCGGGTTGGGAGAAAGGTCAAATCGAGAAGACCGTCCAGGACGCCCGGCGGCAGATCTGGCAGGAGATGCCGCATTTTCCTGATCTGGCCTCCCTGAACGTCTGGCTCGAGGCGCGTTGCCGGGAACGTTGGACTATCTTGAGGCATGTCGAATTGCCCGGCAGCCTCGCCGAGGCCCATGCGGCGGAAGTGCCTCACCTGATGGTTCCAGGGCGCCCGTTCGACGGGTTCGTCGAACATACCAAACGGGTTTCGCCGACTTGCCTCGTGCAGTTCGAAAGCAACCGCTACAGTGTGCCCGCCTCTTTTGCCAATCGGCCGGTCAGCCTGCGCGTCTATCCCGACCGGTTGGTGATCGCGGCCGAGGGGCGGATCCTATGCGAACATCCCCGGATCGTCGAGCGGTCCCACGGCGTGCCCGGTCGCACGATCTATGACTGGCGGCATTACTTGGCGGTGCTCCAGCGCAAACCCGGGGCCTTGCGCAATGGCGCGCCCTTCTCTGAATTGCCCGAGGCGTTCCGGACGCTGCAGACGCACCTCCTCCGGCGCACGGGCGGCGACCGGGAAATGGTCGAGATCCTCGCCCTGGTGCTGCAGCATGATGAGCAGGCCGTGCTTTGCGCGGTTGAACTCGCGCTCGAGGAGGGAGTAGCCACCAAGACACACGTCCTCAATACGTTGCATCGTCTGACGGACGCCAAGAAAACAGGAGCACCCAGGCTCGACGCGCCGCAGGCATTGGTGCTCGAACGCGAGCCTCAGGCCGATACCGGACGGTATGACGCCCTGCGCGGGGAGGCCCGTCATGCGTCATGATCCCGCGGCCGGTGCCCTCGTCGTCATGCTGCGCGGCCTGCGGATGTATGGCATGGCCCAGGCCACGGCCGAACTGACCGAACAGGGTGCGCCGGCATTCGAGGCCGCCATCCCCGTCCTCTCCCAGCTTTTGAAGGCGGAACTCGCCGAGCGAGAGGTGCGCTCCATCGCCTATCAAACCAAGACTGCCAGGTTCCCGGCCTACAAAGATTTGGCAGGGTTCGATTTCTCGGCCGCCGAGGTCAACGAGGCCATGGTCCGTCAACTCCATGCCGGGGATTTCATCGACCGTGCCGACAACGTCGTCCTCATTGGTGGACCAGGAACCGGCAAGACCCATCTGGCCACCGCACTTGCCGTGCAGGCGATCGAACATCACCGCAAGAAGATACGGTTCTGGTCCACGGTCGACCTCGTCAACGCCCTCGAACAGGAAAAAACCGCCAATCGCGCAGGACAGATCGCGGAACGTCTCCTGCGCCTCGATCTCGTGATCCTGGACGAACTTGGCTATTTGCCGTTCAGCGCATCAGGCGGTGCCCTGCTGTTCCATCTCCTCAGCCGTCTCTACGAGCGCACCAGCGTCATCATCACCACCAATCTGAGCTTCAGCGAATGGGGCGAAGTCTTCGGTGATCCCAAAATGACGACAGCCCTGCTCGATCGCCTTACCCACCACTGTCATATCCTCGAAACCGGAAATGACAGCTACCGGTTCCGCGCAAGCTCCGCCGCCCCCAGGAACCGGAAGGAAAAGGCAACCGCTTGACCAGCCCATAAAACATAGCAGAGATAACCAAAGGCCGGGTCAGTTCTCGATGAAAACCCAGGGTCAAATCTCAGCAGAAATTAACAGTTCAGGGGCGCGTGGCCTCGGCGTAACCGCCCCTGAACGATCGGGCTCTTCAGCGATACCGGGCCAGCGCCAGGTCTTCATGCGCGATGTCGGGCGTGCGGCCCGACATGATGTCGGCCAGGACCCGGCCCGACCCGCACGCCATGGTCCAACCCAGCGTGCCGTGCCCGGTATTCAGGTACAGGTTGCCGATCTCCGTCCGGCCGACGATGGGCGTGCCGTCGGGGGTCATCGGGCGCAGGCCGGTCCAGAAGGTGGCGGCCGGCACGTCGCCCGCGCCCGCGAACAGGTCGGTCAGGGAATGCTCCAGCGTGGCCCGGCGGGGCGCGCGCAGGCTGGTGCTGAATCCGGCCAGTTCCGCCGTGCCGCCCACGCGGATGCGGTCGCCCAGCCGGGTGATGCCGATCTTGAATGTCTCGTCCATCACCGTGGATACCGGCGCGCGCGCGGCATCCAGGATCGGGGCGGTGATGGAATAGCCCTTGACCGGATAGATCGGCAGGTCCAGCCCCAGCGCCCGCACCATGGCCGGCGAGAAACTGCCCAGCGACAGCACATAGGCATCGGCTTCCAGCATGCCCCGGCTGGTGTCCACGCCGGTGATGCGCCCGCCCTCGCGCCGCAGGGCGCGGATGGTCGTGTCGTACAGGAAGGTCACGCCCCGCTCCGCCGCCATCGCGGCCAGGCGCTGGGTGAACTGGAAGGCGTCGCCGGTTTCATCCCCGGGCAGGCGCAGGCCGCCCACGATCTTCTCCCGCGCCCCGCTCAAGCCGGGTTCGGCATGGATACAGCCGGCGGTGTCCAGCACCTCGTACGGGACCTGGTACTGGTCGAGGACCCGCAGATCGTCGCCGATATGGTCCAGTTGCTTCTGCGTGCGAAAGACCTGCAGCGTTCCCTGCTGGCGGTCGTCGTAGGTGATGCCCGTCGCGGCGCGCAGATCGGCCAGGACGTCGCGGCTGTATTCAGCCAGGCGGACCATCCTTCCCTTGTTGCGGTCATAGGCGGCGGTCGTGCAGTTTTGCAGCATCTGCGCCAGCCAGCGCCATTGGCCGATGTCCGGCATCGGCCAGAAGACGAAGGGCCGGTTCTTCATCATCAGCCAGCGCACGGCTTTCAGCGGCACCCCGGGGCCGGCCCAGGGCGAGGAATAGCCGGGCGAAACCTGCCCGGCATTGGCAAAGCTGGTTTCCAGCCCGGCACCCGGCTGGCGGTCGATGACCGTGACCGAATGGCCAACCTGCGCCAGGTACCAGGCGGAACTCACGCCCACGACGCCGCTGCCGAGAATGATGATCTTCATGGTCCTGTGTGCCGATCTGTCAGGAGGAAAAAGCGTCGGAGCCGCCCGCGACATAGGCGCGGTGATAGCGATGCCCCAGCGATGTCAGGATTTCGTAGCCGATGGTGCCGGCCGCCCGGGCCACGTCGTCGACGCCACGGCGCGGCCCCAGCAGGTCTACCATGGTGCCGGGCCGGGTCAGCGTTTCGGGGGCATCGGTGACGTCGACCGTCATCGAATCCATCGAAATCCGGCCCAGCACCGGCAGTTGCATGTCGCCCAGCCAGGCGCAGCCCCGGGCGGCACCGCTGCGCATGAAACCGTCGGCATAGCCCGTGGCGATCGTCGCGATTCGCCGCATCGCACTGGGGCGGTAGGTCAGGCCGTAACCCACCCCGTCATTCGGGCTGACATGGCGCGTTTGCAGGATTCGTGCCTGCAGGCGTACGACCGGACGCATCGGGTTCGGGGTAGCGGCGTTGGGGGCCACGCCGTACAGCGCCGCACCGGGACGGACCAGATCGAAATGAAAGTCCCGCCCCAGGAAGACACCCGACGAGGCGGCCAGGCTGACCGGCGCGGGGGGCAGCAGGGCGCGCATTCGTACCAGGCGCGCACGCTGACGGGTACTGGCTGGATCGTCCGGGTCGTCCGCGCAGGCCAGGTGGCTGATGACCAGGCGCAGGTCGATCCCGCGCAGGCCGTCCGGGTCCGCCACGATCGCGCGGATCTCGTTCTCGGACAGCCCGAAGCGCGACATCCCGGTATCCAGTTGCAGGATCGACGGCAATGCGCGGCCCGCCTCATGGGCCAACCCGCGCCAGCGCTGGATCTGGTCGACACTGTTCAGGACCGGGATCAGGTCATCATGCAGACAGTCCTTCTCGGCCCCCGGCACGGCGCCATGCAGGACGATGATGCGCGCATCGGCGCTGACATGGCGTCGCAGCGCCATGCCCTCGTCCAGATGCGCGACGAAGAATGTCCGCGCTCCTTCCTCCTGCAGCGCCGGAGCGACCCGGGCCGCCCCCAGCCCATAGGCGTCGGCCTTGACCACCGCAGCGCATTCCGCGCCGGCGGCCAGGTTCCGTACCGTGCGGTAATTGGCCCGGATGGCATCAAGATCGATGGTCAGGGTCGCGCCGGCCCGGGCATGGGGCCATGCGGTATCGGCAATGGGGGGAACAGGCATGAATAGTGCGGGCTCCGCCAGGGAGAGGGAGGGATGGCGTCTGGCCCGACTCTAGGTCAGGATGGCCGGCATTTCCTGCCGAAGGATCGCATGATATGTCGCGGGCGGCCGGACCGCGCATCATCATGCGGCGGAATGGCGAAACATGCCGATTTGGTTGCCGAACCATGATGAACACAGACCCGGAATGATCATGGACAAGACGACCGAGGCGATTCTGCGTTATCTCGGCCAGGACGGACGCATGACCAACGCGGAACTGGCCCAGCGGGTCGGCCTGTCGCCGTCCGCCTGCCTGCGCCGGGTGCGACAACTGGAACAGGACGGTGTGATCCGGGGGTATCGTGCGATCATCGACGACAGGGCGCGCGAGGGCGCCACGACGGTGATCGTCCGCATCAGGCTGGAACGCCAGACCGAGGAATGCCTGCGCCGGTTCGAGGCCCGGGTACGGACCTGCCCGGACGTGCGCGAATGCTACCTGATGACCGGCGACGCCGATTACCTGCTGCACGTCGCGGCCCGCGACGCCGCGGATTACGAGCGTATCCATAACGAGGAACTCTCGCGCCTGCCTGGCGTCGCACAGATCCAGAGCAATTTCACCATCCGGCCGGTGATCCGGAAATAGGGGCTGCCGCCCGAGGGTAGGCGCCGGCGAAGCGGAATGGAGTGCATGATCGTGTCTGACCGGGCGACCGCCACCGTTCCCGACAGCCGCCGCGCCGCGCCGATCGTGCTGGGCCAGGGGGATACGGTGCGGGTGGCGGTGCGGCGGATCGTTGCCACCATCCACGATCACCTGGCTGCCAACCTGCCGGTCGCGATCGACGGGCGCAACGCCGAAGGCGTGCATCAGGTCCGGGTCGCGCTGCGGCGGTTCCGCGCCCTGGCGGGCCTGCTGCGACGCGACACGCCCAATGTGGTACTGGAAGGGGCATCGGCCCATGCGCGGTCGCTGGCCGGGGCGGTGGGCGACGCGCGGAACTGGGACGTGTTCCTGCTGACCACGGTACCTGGATTGGCGGCGCTGACGCAGGTCGATGTCGACGTGGCAGGGGTGGTGACGCCGCTGGCGCAACCTCTGCGCCATGCCGCGTACGGCCAGGTGCAATCAGTCCTGGGCGGCGAGGAAGCCCGGCAATTCCTGCGTCTGCTGGGCCAGATGGGGGACGGAGATGTCTGGCTGGCATCGCTGTCGGCAGCCGGGCAGGAGACGCTGGAAGAGCCCGCCATTGATTTCGCCGTCCGGCACCTGACGCGACTGCACCGCAAGGCACTGCGCAAGGGCCGGGATTTCGCGCTGCTGACGCCCAAAGAGCGGCACGAGGTCAGGCTGGTCCTGAAGAAACTGCGCTATACGGCTGAATTCTTCAACGCGCTGCATATGCCAGGAGGGAAAGCCAAGCCCTATATTCGGCGCCTGGCTGCATTGCAGGACGTGCTGGGAATGGACAGCGACGTGCTGACGACGCGCAGCCTGCTGGCCCGGCTGGGCGAGCATGGCGGGGACGCACTTCAACATACCGTGGGGGCGGTGACGGGTTTCCTCTGCTGCCGCCAGCTTGGCGTACATGGGACGGCCCATAAGAAATGGCGCAAATTCTGCCGCCGTCCCGTGTTCTGGCAGCCCTGACCGCGAACCCAATCCGCCACCGTCATCGAACTGTCATCAGGACTTCACGCATTCGTCGTTGTCACAGGACGGACTGCATGCTCTTGCACGGCTGTTCTCAGCCGTCCCGTCGCTTCAAGCGAAGGAGATCATGTCATGTTCAAATCCGAGATCATCGAAATCGACGGTGTGTTCGTCGGGGTCGTCATTCAGTCCCGTCGCGACGGCGCACGGGTGTTCCGCGCCATCCACGAATGGCTGCGGCCGTTGAACGGTCAGATCATGTCATCCCTGCAGGAAGCCCGGAACGTCGCGACAGGCCTTTTCCGCCGCCAGCGCGTGGGGCTTGCGCCGGTCCTGACCTGACGGTCCGGCTAGGGGCGGCCGATCACCGCCCCTGAACGATCACCGCGCGATAGGACGCGCCCCGCCAGCGGTGCTGTGCGACGGCCTGATAGGGTGGGCTGTCGTACCACGCGCGGGCATCCGCCATGGTCGGAAATTCCACGATCACGACGCCTTCGGGCGCCAGCCCCTCCAGCACGTCCTGAGTGCCATAGGCGGCCAGGATCTTGACGGGATGCCCCTCGAAGGTCGTACCGACTGCCTGCATATAGGTGTCGAGTTCGGCGGCATCGTGGGTCGATTCACGGGTGAAGACGATATAGGCGGCCATGGCCTCTACTCCTTCAGGGGCAGCTACGTTGCCATGGTGCCGGGCGGCGGACCAGCGGGATCTACTTCATACAATTCCAGCGGCAGGTCGTCGGGGTCGGCGAAGAAGGTGAAATCGCGCCCGGTCAGGGCGTCGGTGCGAATCGGCTCGACCACGATTCCGGCCTGCTGCAGGTGTTCGACCGCCGCGTGCAGGTCCCGCACGGCGAAGGCCAGATGCCGCAGGCCGCGCGCCTCGGGACGCGAGGGACGTGGCGGCGGGTCCGGGAAGGAAAACAGTTCGATCTGCGCATGGCCGACGGCCAGGTCGCATTTCCAGGATCGGCGTTCGGCCCGATAGGTCTCGCGAATGATCGGCAGGCCGAGGATGCGCGTATAAAAATCCTTCGACCGGTCGTAATCCGCACAGATAATAGCCACGTGATGAAGGGCGTCGATCAAGGAACTGTCCTTCCGGCAAGCGTGTTGAGGCACCAGGGCAGAGGACGAAACGCCCGAACACGGGATTTGTCCCGGATGAACAAGCGGGAGGAGCAGACGACTATGACACCCGAAGCCACCGCGATCGACCTCTTTGCGCGCCACGGTGCCGAAGCCTTGGCCATTGCCCAGACCCATCTGGACGAGGCCCGCCTCGACGGCGACGCTGAAAAGGCACGCTACTGGATCGCGTCATGCGAGGAAATCAGGCGCCTGCATGCCGGCCAGGAATCGATGGAAATCGATCTGTCCCGATAGGCGGGGACCGTCCTTCCGGCCGGATCTCCTGCATTCGTGATCCCGTTGCCGCCTCGTCCACTGCATGAGACCCGCGCGGTTACCCCCATACGCAAACGTACCGTTTCGCGCCATCCTGCGTCGAATAGGCGTCGCGAAAAGGTGCGGGGGAATGAAACGGGAGTCGGGATCGTCCAAATCAGCCGGAGGACATGCGAGACGTACGCCTTTTGCGGCACAGGTGCCCCAGGCCCTTTCGCGTCTGCTCAATCACCATGCGCTTGAAGATCGGGGCCATGACAACATCGTCCGCATCGGCGATGCCGATCGGGCGTGGTCCGACCTCTATCATCATGCCCTCACGGTGCGCTGGCGCACTTTTTTCTGGTCTTCGCTGGCGTTCTACGTCCTGATCAATGTCGGGTTTGCCTTGCTATATATGATGGCGCCGGGGCAGGTGACGGGGACGCATCCAGGGGCGTTCTGGGATTACTTCTTCTTCAGCATCCAGACCCTGTCGACGGTCGGCTACGGCGTGATGGCCCCCGTCGGGCCGGTGGCGCATGTCATTTCGTCATTCGAATTGCTGGCCGGCATGATCTTGAACGCGGTCGCCACCGGCCTGGTCTTCGCCCGCTTCGCACGCCCCAAGGCGCGGATCATGTTCAGCGACCGCGCCCTGATTCGGGTTGAAAACGGAATCTCTCACCTTAGCGTGCGAATCGCGAACCGGCGCCTCAGCCCGATTCTGTCGGTCGGCGTGGAAATGTTCCTGGCCCGCCTGATCGTCCAGCCAAACGGACGCCTGGCCCGCCAGTTCGACCCGCTACCGCTGGTCCAGTCCCACATTCCCGTCCTGCGCTTCGCGTTCCCACTGATGCACGTCATCGACGAGCACAGCCCCCTGAACGGCCTGACAGTCGATGAACTGCGTCTGGAGGAGGCAGAAATCGTCGTGACCATGACCGGCACCGACGAGGTATCCGGACAAAGCGTCTTCGCCCGCAACGCCTACGGATTCGATCGGGTGCTCTACAACCACCGCTTCGTCGACATCATCGATTCTGGCCCCGACGGGCGCATTACGGTCGATTACACCCGCTTCCATGCGACGGAAGGGCATTGAAGTCTGGATTTTCATGAATCGGGAGAAGCCACGGCTCCAGGCCGAAACACGTTGTCCGGCGCTACGCCCACAAACGAGCGCCGAAAGTCAAGACAAGGAACAAGCCGCGAAGGGTGACACAGTCCGGAGTGGCCTATCTCGCCACGTACGCGGCGGTAATAGCCGGGCTGGTCACAGCGCCAATCAAGGTCAGAAATTTATACAGCTTGTTGACCTTTGCGTTGGAAACGAAAATAAGATCCTTGTCTTTCATGACAAACTTCTGGGCAAGAAAGTAATTCGTCGGGTTCATCAGATCGACATGGTAGATAATCGGTGTGCCACCAGTTTTCGGTGCTAGCCCAAGCTTTTGGGCGACCTCGTCGCTCTCGTAACGGAATAGATAGATTGCGTTGGCGTCCGCGGTATCATCAGATGGTCCACCAATTCGCGCTATGGCCTGGTCAAGTGTGAGCACTGGCGTATTGAACGGAGTCTGATTGACGTGAGTTGCGCCGAAAACAGTATAGGTGCGGGGCAGATAGATAACCTGCACTCTGTCGCCCGGCATGAGCGGAATATTTTCGTCAGGATGCGTTTCAAGTGTACGCAAGGGTATGCGTCCGGTAACGCCATGACGTGTCAGCATCACCATGCTATCCTCGGATGAGTGGCTTGCCCCGCCTCCCATCGCAATGATGTCCAGAAGTCCCTCATGGGCGAGGGTAAGCATCTGACGCCCAGGATGAAGAATGTCGCCGGACACGATAATGGAATTGTGAAGATCGGTCAGGACGCGTACGATAACTTGGGGATTCTGGGACTTAGAGGCCAATTGGCTCTCGATCGTCTTCGCAAGTTGGGTCGGCGTTTGTCCCGCGACCAAAATGCGACCGATATAGGGAAAAGCAATCGAACCCTGGTCGTCGACTTCAGTCGGGGGAAGCGCCTCAACGCTGGCGGTGGTGCCACCGCCACCACCCCCGCTCGCAGTACTTGCCGTTCCCGCTGCCGCCCGTCCCCCGGTGGCCGCTCCACCACCACCCGAAAACAGCCCGCTGCCAATCTCGAAAACGGAGATCGAAAGAACGTCGCCCGGGCCAATGGCCCCATGTTCTCCTTGTCCAGGCCCTTCTTTATCGAGGGTGGAGAGGAGCGGAGGCGTCTCATTCTGGAGTATATTGAGTGTTTTTGGTGTAAGCGGTACGATGTGAAAACCGATAGGGTTCAGCTTCGGATCTTTTGCGGCTTGTATGATCTGTGAACTGACCGGGCCGCTGCTGGGCAAGGCGCTGCACCCAGCCAGCATGACAGAGATGGCCAGGATTCGAGCAACGGATGCCGAGCGATCGATCATGTAATCCATACGAGCTGAGACAATGTTGAGGTCCTTATGCAACGTCAAAAAATATTATGCAAGAACGCCGCAGCCCTGTAGCTTGTCGTTGTGTGTGCTAAATAGTCTGAGTGTTGCACAGTGTAAATTTGGATTATCTACAATAATAGATAGTTTCGTGCAGTTCTGATTGTTTGGTTTTGTGAAATATATCTGCCTTTTTGTGAGGTGCCGTTGCTTCGTGATCTTTCCCCACGTATTGGTGTTGATGGATTCAATCTCGCGCTTCCGCGTGGGACTGGCGTTGCCACTTATGCGCGTACGTTAACCTATTGTCTCAAAGCAATGGGAAACGTCGTGGATGTTATCTACGGCATGAATATCTCCAGGCGAACGCCAACCGATCTGCGGGAGGTAATTTTTTTCGATAGCTTGGACCAGGAAGCGACCGGCAGGCTTCCCAAGCCTTTCACGTTGCGTTGGTGGCAAGCTCGGAAGGCTGATATTGTCGGACACGTAGCCCTTGATGTCCCAATCAGTGGCCGAGTCGAGGCGCGCGGATTCGCGCATCGTATGCCTGCGTTTGACCGGATTCTCAACGTCCCCGACCTTTATCGTTCGGCTGCGAGGCATTTTCGGCACACCGGTCGATTCCTGACAGTCACCATTCCCAATCCTCCGGCAATTATGCATTGGACTTACCCATTGCCGATCAGGCTAAAGGGCGCGCGGAATATTTATACTATTCACGATCTTGTGCCATTGAGGTTGCCGTATACGACGCTAGATAATAAAAATTATCATTTCAAGCTACTTCGTAAAATTGCGCGGCAGGCAGATGCTGTTTGTACTGTTTCCGAGGCGTCGCGTTCTGAAATTCTGTCGTTTTTCCCGGATGTAAGTGATCGGGTCCATAATACCTACCAATCATTTCAGCCTGCTCTTTTGCCCGGGAATTCGCACGGACTTGATTCGCTTCCGGAAATTGCCGGTTTGTTCGGCTTGCAGACGGGGAGATTTTTCCTATTTTTCGGTTCCTTGGAGCCTAAGAAAAATCTTGGTCGTCTGATTGAAGCCTACCTTATGGCCAGAACGGAGTGCCCTCTCGTCATTGTCGGAGCCATGGCCTGGAAATCGGAAACCGAATTGCGCTTTCTGGCAACTGGTCTTGCCAATGGGCGGGTACGGCAGTTGGAGTATCTGCCGACACCGCTGCTGATGGCTCTGATCAGGGGAGCACGAGCAGTCCTCTTTCCTTCGTTGTCCGAAGGGTTTGGTTTACCCGTGCTGGAGGCTCTGTCGTTTGGTACGCCGGTGTTGACCTCACGCGAAGGTGCCTTGCCTGAGGTGGCGGGACCGGCGGCATTATTCGTGGACGCATATGATACATCTTCCATTACCGCTGGAATCGAGGAAATGGATAGGAACGACGCATTGCGCGTTCGTCTGGGCGAGTCCGGGCCGTTGCAAGCCGCATGCTTCAATATGACGAGGTACGAGGAACGGCTGCGAAAAATGTATGAAGCGGTATTGTAAATTATCGTAATCTCCGAGCTGTCATTACTCCCGGCTATGATTGAGTCGCTGGTCTTTACATTTCGCTTTTCGAGGAAAAAAGAAAAGAACTGCCGGAGCCCCCGACGACCGTACCTGACGACCTGCTGGGTCGGCAGAGGGCGGCCATCGCAACCGATCGGGAAGGGCCGGCAGAGCGGCCGTGATCCCAAAAAAAAGAAACAGTTCTTTCAACTCATTATGACCCAGATCCTCATTCCCTAGTTGCTTTTCACTTACCAATGGGGCACCTAATTTCCCATGGATAGATTTGAAGTTCCGAGCGAGAGAGCAGCGTCAGTGGCCTCGGCGCTCGTCGCGATTCCGCGAGGTTTTAACCGTGAGCATCGACTCCGGAAAGCCCGGCCATTTCTGTTGGTGGTTGCGTTGCCCACACTCATTGCAGCTATTTATTATTTCCTGATCGCCGCCCCGCAATATGTTTCGCAAGCTGAATTCGTTGTGCGAGGCGCAGCGTCGCAGCCCGTGGGAATGCTAAGCAATCTGCTGACGCCGGGGGAAGGGTCGGTCGCTGACGAAGATTCCTATATCGTACAAGATTACCTGACTTCCAGGGACGCCGCAAAAACAATGCTTGCGACGAAACGGTTGGCGGCAATCTTCAATCGTCCCGAAGGTGACAGATTTGCCCGTTTTCCAAATGTCTTTACGGGGTCATCCTTCGAATATTTTTATCAATATTATAAAAATCATGTCACTGTCGAACTTGATACCTCAACCTCGATCGCGACCCTGCGGGTTCGCACTTTTCGTGCACAGGATTCCCAGGATATCGCAACAGCCCTGCTTGTCTCTGCGGAGCAGCTTGTTAATCAAATAAATATGCGACAACGCGCTAATATGATTGGTAGTGCGGTGAAAGAGGTTGAAGAAGCCACAGAACAATTACGTGATGTGGAGGGGCAGTTGGCAGCGTATCGCAATCGCGAAGCACTTCTTGACCCAATCAAGCAGGCGACTCCGCTGTTGTCGAATATCAATGAGTTGCAGGTGATGTTGACATCTGCGCGGATGCAACTCGCTCAAGTTCAGACCGCGTCTCCGCGTAGTCCCGCCATCCCCGTCTATCAGCGTAGGATTGCGATCCTGGAAGAACAGATTGCACGGTTGAGTAGGGATGTTACCGGATCGAAGGCCTCTCTGGTTCCTAAGATTACAGACTATGACGCTTTGACGTTTAAACAGGAACTTATCGAGAAGCAGTTGACCGCGGCAGCCACGGCACTGGAAACAGCGAAAGCTCAGGCTGACCGTCAGCAGGTCTATCTGGAGCAGATCTCTCATCCCGATCTGGCAGATTATGCGACCTATCCGAAGCGGATCAGTGACGTGCTGACCGTATTTGCGACATTCTTGGGGCTTTTCTTAATGGGCAAGTTGATCATCAGCGGTGCGCGAGAGCATCAGATCGTTTGAGTGTCAAGATGAACGGACCGTCCCTTTTTGTGCTGTTTCGAGTTCAGATGCGGGTGATCGGCGCATTGATGATGCGTGAATTGCATACGCGGTTTGGACGAGAAAATTTGGGCTATTTGTGGATCGTCGGAGAGCCAATTCTGTTTTGCGCGGGTGTTGCCGTCGTTTGGACCGCCATTCGGCCCGCGCATGAACATGGGTTGCCGACAACCGCTATTGTCGTGACGGGCTACGTTCCGCTTACAATGTGGCGGCATTGTCTAGGCCATTCGCTTCATGCCTTTACAGCAAATGGGAGTCTTTTATTCCACCGGCAGGTGACGCCGCTGGATCTTATTTTCACCCGGGTTAGTCTTGAGGTTATGGGCTCTTTAATTGCGGGTCTGATTGTGGCCGTCGGGGCGATTATAATGGGTTTTATGAAGCCACCAGTTGATTACGGGTTGCTGTATTTAGGACTTTTTTTTCACGCCCTGTTTTGTCTCGGAACAGGACTGCTCGTTGCATCCTTGTCAGAAATGTCAGAATTCCTGGAAAAAGGCGTCGGGATTATTTCATATCTGTCCTTGCCCCTGTCCGGGGCATTCTCAATGGTTGATTGGGTATCACCACGTTATCGCTGGATTTTGTTACTTTCACCAAGTGTAAATGATATTGAAATGGTGCGTGGCGGACAGTTTGGTTATTCTGCGCATGCACATTTTAATGTGCTCTATAATAGCTGTGCGATTTTTATCATGATTCTTATAGGACTATCGCTGACACTTCGGGTGCGGCGTTATATATTGGTTCAATGATTCGGTGTATTGATCTCGTAAAAGACTATCATACACCCGGTGGAAAGCGGCGTGTGCTTGATCGTGTCAATTTCCAACTGGATCGTGGGCAGAAGCTGGGGATACTTGGCCGGAATGGCGCGGGAAAATCGACATTAATCCGCATCATTGGAGGAGTGGATTTTGCGACGTCGGGACGTATTGAACGTACGATGTCCGTCTCTTGGCCGCTGGCATTCGGTGGGGCCTTCCAGGGAAGCCTGAGCGGTCTAGATAATTTACGTTTTATTTGCAGGATTTACGATCTCGATTATCCGGCCACGCGTGCATTCGTGGATGATTTTGCCGAACTCGGCCGGCAATTAGGGGAGCCGGTCAAGACCTACTCCTCGGGTATGCGGGCACGCCTCGCGTTCGCATTGTCAATTATCATCGAATTTGATTGCTACCTTATCGATGAGGTTATCATGGTTGGTGACGCTCGCTTTCTGGCTCGGTGCCAAGATGAACTGTTTGGCAAACGGCGAGAGCGGTCTTTGATAGTCGTCTCACATAATATGGATTTTATACGAGAACATTGCGATCATGCTGCAATTATCCATGAGCGCCAATTTTCTCTTTACGATAATGTACAGGATGCAATCGCAACTTACGAACGTCTGTAAAGACGAAATTTCATAAAGATGCTATGAAAATTAAATATTAGAGCAATTTATCTCACTTTATCCGATAATAAATACTCTAGGGTCAGAATCCATTGATATGAGCGGCAGGTTGTGATTCAGGCCTCCTTGAGGAGACTGAAGATGAGTGACCTGTATTGGTTGACAGGCGAGCAGATGGAGCGTCTGCGGCCCTTTTTTCTGAAGAGCCATGGGTAAGCCTCGGGTTGATGACCGCCGTGTGTTGAGCGGGATCATTTTCGTGAACAAAAATGGTCTGCGCTGGCGTGATGCGCCGTGGGAATACGGCCCACACAAGACGCTCTACAATCGGTGGAAGCGCTGGGGTGCCATGGGGATCTTCATCCGCATGATGGAGGGACTGGCCGCCGAAGGGGCAGAGCCTCAGACGATCATGATTGATGCGACCTATCTCAAGGCACATCGCACAGCTTCGAGCCTGCGGTTAAAAAAGGGGCTCCAGGCCGTCTGATTGGGCGCACCAAAGGCGGGATGAATACGAAGCGGCATGCCGTCACCGACCGGGACGGACGTCCACTCGACTTCTTCATGACAGCAGGCCAGATCAGTGATTACACCGGTGCCGCAGCCCTTCTGGACGATCTCCCACCAGCCGAATGGATGCTGGCAGATCGGGGCTATAATGCTGACTGGTTCAGGGATGCCTTGGAGGAGAAAGGGATCAAACCCTGCATTCCCGGACGGAAATCCCGAGGGGAACCCATAAAATACGACAAGCGGAAATACAAAAGACGCAACCGTATCGAGATCATGTTCGGGAGGCTCAAGGACTGGAGACGGGTCGCGACACGCTATGACAGATGCCCCACCGTATTCTTCTCGGCAATCTGCCTCGCTTCAACCGTCTTGTTCTGGCTATGAGTCCTGAGCCTAAGGGAGTATTTAAAGATGACGATTACGATTTCATTAATTTTAGAGTTTCTGAGATCGTTGACGACATGCAGGCAGCGATTATGACCATCTGCGAAGCTAACCCTGTATCCCGCTTTATTCTGACTGTATCTCCGGTCCCTCTTATTGCAACCTACTGTAACCGCCACGTTCTTGTGTCTAACACCTATAGTAAGGCATGCCTTCGTGTGGCGGCGGAAGAGCTCTCGATGAGTATTCCCGACGTTGCCTACTTTCCATCCTATGAAATTATTGCTGGCCTTACAACCGCGCCTGGTTACTACCTTAGTGGTCTTCGTTCCATCTCACCGTTTGGTATAGAACACGTCATGCGTGCATTTTTTTTAGGCATTGCGTCGACCAATTTCAGCATTCTCACGCTGGGGTGAGGTTTTCTCTTGAGAAAAAGATTCAGGATGTATCGAAAATTGTATGTGATGAAAAGGAGATTGCCAAGGTTTAATTGTATTATACTCGATGGTGCTGTTTTTTTTGCGAAACCGTGGCGGCATTGTGGACTGATATTTTTGATTAGTCTATAAATATTCTGGAACGTGCGTAAATAGGTAAGGTTTATACGTGGAAATGATCGTAAAGCGAATGGCGCTGAAGGCGGGATCTGCAGCAGGCTGGACAAGAGAGGGAGATGCTGCCCGCGACAGGGGTGACTGGCCTGCGTCCGCGGCTGCTTACGAAAAGGCGCTCGAACTGCAGCCTCTGTTAGGACATATCTGGATTCAATATGGGCACGCTCTGAAGGAAAGTGGGGAGTTGGACAAGGCCCACATCGCCTATCGTCGGGGAGTTGAGATTCTGCCGACTTCTTCAGATGCTTATATTCAACTAGGACACATTCTGAAATTAAAGAATGACCCATTGCGCGCAACTATTGCCTATCGACAAGCAGTGATTCTTGACCCGGATAACGATAATGCTCTCAGGGAACTTCGAACTGCCGAATGGACTGACGCTGAAATTATGGAAACCACATGTTCTCAGGAGGTGGGCAGGAAATGTCCTCCAACCCGTTCTGATTTTACACGATTAGTATCAAAGTCGTTTATAAAATTTGATGCTCAAAATTACCGCGATCAGTTTCCAGATGTATCATTTTTGATTGATTTGGGGGTTATATATTCACCTGAGCAGCATTATCTGCATTACGGATATAGGGGGGGGAGGGATATTCTTCTTTCCCTAGAGCAAAAAGCTCCGTCGCGGGCGTTTGTCCTGTGTCCAAGTTTTTTCAAGCGATGTGGTATCGGCGAACATGCTCGTTATCTGGCGCATAGTATCGAGGCATCAGGATTAGAAACGCATCGAATCCGAACGACCGTTGAGTTGGAGCAATTTTCTCCGGCAATTCTTCAAGATGCGATTCTTATTATCAATCATGGTCCAGGCTTGTTTGATGCATATAATCCTGAACTCTCCGAGGGTGAGAGTGTAAGCGACGTTATTTCGAAATCAATCGATGTATTCGATAAATATAATACGCGCACCGTTGTGTTGATGCATTCCCTGCTCGACCGAGACAACAGAGAGATGTTTCCGCGGCAGCAGCTTTGGCTGGAAAGTCCGTTGCCGATTGTCACGACTATCCAAGCAGCGGCGACATTTTTTAATCTCATCCATATCGAGCACGGAATGCAACCTGTGGAGGTGCCTCCCGCGGTGCCGAAAGCTAAAAATAGCCGAGATTATCCGACTATCGGATTTTTTGGTTTTTTCCAGTGGGGTGGAAAGAATTTCGACGCTCTCTTCAATGCGGTGGAACGGCTGAAAGGTAAATTGGTTGGTTCGGTTGCCACTGGGAAAGAGTATGATATTGAAAAATTGCGGGAAACTTTAAAAGAACGAGGTATTAATTGCGATCTCGGAACTGGATGGGTTGACGACTCCGAGTTGACGAGACGGCTATCGGAAGCTGATTATTTTTATCTTCCGCAGTACGATTATGATCATTGGAACAATAGCGGTACGGCGCGCTTGGTGATGAACTTTCGCCTCCCGGTCGTTCTCCCGCCGCATAATCCGTTTCTTGATTTGCGTAAATATGCCATTTTTGCGGATGAGGCTGATGTCCCCGCGATTATGTCGTGGATGCGTATTCCGAAAATTTACGAGGATGCGGCGACTCGCTCCGAGCGTTATGCAAAGGCGCATCCGATGCTCGTGGAAATGCCGAAACTGGCGCATGGTCTGAAACAGGTGGTGGCCGCAAGCGGGGCGGATGTTTTTCTGGACCCCAATCTTTTTAGCGTGTGGTCGCTGCTGAGTGTTTCGTCAGACGTGTTCCTGAAGCGTGTCTCTTTTCGGACGTCTGATGATGATCTGGATTTTCAATCGACCGATCCAGATAGTGATGAACGCCTGGAGCAGATCTTGGCATTGCGCGCGCATTATCCACATCTATTCGGTTTGATTTTTAATGTCGTGCAACCTGTTCATTACTGGCGAGATCATTATGATCTTGATTCATTTTTCTTCCCGACATGGGGAGAAACGATAACAAACGTCTGTCGTGTTATGTATAAAAATGAACCAAATTTTTCATATGTTAATAAAATTCTCAGTTTGCTGGGTGTCGAACTACAAGGGATAAATGACGCTATTTCGCCCAGCCAGACACTTTCCCTGCTTCGCTGGCATATGTTCCGAGAGCCCAATTTGGATTTTGCTCCTTGCGTGCAAATTTATCATGCGGGCAGTCCGTTGGCACTCGACAACTTGAGTTCGTCTGATCTTCTCGCCACTTTTGAGGAGACCACGACTCGTCGACTTGCACTTTGTAAAAAGGTTCATATTTCCAATGAACCTCTGTTCTGTCCTGAAAATGACCGGAATTTATTGAAGTTATTAACACTTCCGACTGAATGGGTGGATCGGGCTCTGACGGAGTGTGCCCGTTCGGCGGGGAAAGATTTTGTATTCGAAGGGGTTGGTGAAATACAGGACATCTACCTTAGATATAATAAGTTGCTATATTCTCTTAGTGGTAAGGATGTTAGAGTGTCTGACATTGGTCTGCTTGATAGGCCAATTGTTGATTCTGTAAATTTCCACCGTTTTGTTTATTCTATTGCAGATTTTTGGCATTTTGACGGTGACGGATTGATTTTTCAGGTGGTACGCTGTTTGCTAAAGCGGGATCCTTCTCCTCGCGAGATGTTTGCGCTAAGCCAAATTTATGATCAAAAAGGGCGTCTGGCGGTCATTCAATGTGTTGCTGCCTATCCCTATATAAGCACGCGTGTTGTCGATTTGAACGCGGATCATCTCGTGATGAAACTTGATGAGATGCGCAAGGCTACCGAAGTTTTGGTCGGGCAGGTTCGTTCACCTTATGCTGGTGGTTGGGATTTGCGGAACAAATATCTTGAAGATCGGCGGAACTTTGACCGGGCTTGGCTGCGAATGAAGAATATTAAAGACTTGTGGTGGTCTCAGTCCGGTGGCAGCATAGACAGCATTGTTTCCCTCAACGTCCACTCCTAAGTGCCGAAAATAGTTATAATAATTTATCGATTAGATGGCGGCGGTCTCATTTGCGAGATTGCCGCCGATATAGACGACACAGACACCGTCCATTCGTTCCAATTGAATTAACGGAGATGATGTCAGATGATCAAATCACATCATCAAGAAATGGGTGATCGCCCAATTTATTCAATAGGTTGGGGAGTTATTTCATCTGTTTCAATATATGCGACGTTTCTGATTCGATCATTTCCGAGTTGTCCCGCGTTTAGTTGATTTTTATTTTTGCTCGTTACGAGAAATTTAGTGCGCTGTGGCGCAATCGCGTATTGGAGGATCTCGATCTTGCGCCATTTATTTATGCGGATCTTGGGGCGATCCGTTGCGGCGCTCGTCGTACTTGCGCCCGTTTTTACGCCCGTCTTTGCACGTCCGCCGGGAATCAGGGCGTCGGTTTCCGTGCTAGATTACGGTGCTGACCCCTCAGGCAAGAAGGATAGCGCACCCGCGATCAATGCTGCGCTGGCGAGTGGGCGCGATGTCGTGATTGCGAAGGGCAATTATGTCCTTACTGCGGGATGGATTTCCATGACGTTACCGCATCAGACATTGTCCTGCATGCCGGGCGCTAGGCTGCGTGTCGTGCGGCCGGGCCGCAATCCAACTCCGGCTCTCATCATCGCCCAAAGTGCGGTCGGTGCACGTTTGAATGGATGCCAGATTGACCATGATGGCGGACAATTTCTGCCGCTTTCGCCATTCTATCCCATAGCCTGGAACGATGGAATCACGGCTATCGAAGGCAAGGGGCTGGCTAACAACCCGCAGGGCAAGACCCTCCGCAACGATGGCTTCGGCGTCGGCGTACTGGTTATGGCCGATGCGGCGGAATTGCGCGATGTGACTGTTCTTCGTGGTTGGGACAACTCCATCATGGTTGCCAATTATCGCATGGATGCGCCGGGTCAATCGTTAGGTCCCTATGGTGTTCGGCTCACGAATGTGAGGACGGCCGACGCCGGTGCCGGCGCTCATTCCTGGGATCCGAAATTCTACATGGGTTGCGGCATCGATATCGGGACGGGTGTTGACACGATGCTGCACGATGTCGTGGACGACCGGTCGCATATCGGTTTTTGTGTCGATGAGGCCGGTGGCGCTTCGGCGCATTTCGTCAACGCCATTTCGCATGCCGCACGAATGACAAAGGCGCCTTTTATCAAGCCGGACCGGGTAAGCAGCTATTATCCCGATCCGCACGATCCCTGGCATGCTTCGACGATCAGCGGTTCGGCATTCTTCTTCGGTGGTTCGACACTTTCGTCGCTCACAGGCAAGCCGATGAAAGATCTTCATGAATCGGTCTGTACTAACTGTCAGGCGATGGAACCTGACGGCGTGGGTGTCTGGCTCAGCCGCATTTCAGATGGCGTGCGTTTCGAAGGGCTGAAGATTATCAGGCCGGGGCTTGAAGGAATCTGGGCGCTTGGTGGTACACATACGTTCGTCGATACGACGATCGAACAGCCAAATGCCTTTCGGGGTTCAACACGCATATGGGGCGTACGGTTCCCATGGCCACAGGTGTCAGCGATCAGCGCACACTGTGCTAATTGCCCACCCTTCGCTAGTGATTCCAATGCCACACACTTGAACCTGAGCAGAGAGCAACTTAACACGACACTCCTCTTCCACGGTCTCAAGATTGATGCAGGATCGGGGCAGCGCACCTATAGCTATGTTTACACTACACGTTCGACTTCCGATGAGACTTCCATCATCAAATCCGAAAGGGTCGAGGCACCTGCGGGCGCGCTCGGTCTGGAGGATAGGCAATGACTGGATAGTTCGCGTCTTCCTTTTCTTTATAACAAGTAAAGATAGGGGCATCGACTTTAACGTACAAAATATTGGCGAACGGCCCAATTTGGTAAAAAATGCAAAAATATGGACCCGTCAAATAATAGCACGCAACACGGCGGCAGCTTCTTCGGCGGCTTTTTTCAAGCGGGCATGATTAGTAGCTGCTACATTGGTAAGTCGGCTTTGCATTGCTTTATCGGTTACGCTTGTGTTGAACTTTGATAAAAGCACATCATAGTCGATACTATTTGACGGTACGAGTAAATCTTCGAGATCATTCTCGCGCATGAAATTATCTGTTTTCAGAGCAGGTGAAACTGCTACGAAAGGCGTTCCAGTCATCACGGCTAGCACAGCGCCGTGATAACGTAGAGATACGCTGGCCTGCATATCGGCATATATGTCGAGTGACTGGCCTAAATCGACCATATTAACCTGATCGAATTCAATCAGGGGAGGTGACATCCTTTGTGTTATATCATAAGCCATTGCTCTATCGAGGGGCTGTTTAGTGGAAAAACAGGCCCACACCGTCCACCAGTCATTTTCCCAGACTGAAGCGGCTCTGGCCAGAACCTCTGATACATAATTAGCCCAAAAAAAATGCATCATTCGGTCTGGATTGGGAATACGCCAACGTGCGTTGAACTCATCGTTGAGGGCGATCATCAGTTTGGGTTTTTCGTCACTACGAAATTTATTCTTTACCACGGCAGGCGTCCACGTCGCGAATCCCGGGTCCGCGCCATGAAATGCCCGGTAACCCTGTGCCGCGACAGCAACGTAATCGTTGTAATTGCGCATAATAGCTAGTCGCAGATCAAGATGGCTTAGAAGTTCAAGTTCCGTCCAACTGCGCAGCCCAGCCCCGAATATGATGACTGGAAGCTTTCTGTCTTCTATTATCTTGATGTAATAATCGTCAATAACGTCCCCACCTCCGAGAATAACAGCTCGCGCTTCAGGATGAATGAATTCGGATGAAAATTTAAGATCGAAGTCCGGAAATAATATTGAGAGACCTAAAGCCATCAGGTCATCACCAAAATTGTTTTTGTTATACCAGCCGATGCACTGAATTATCGGGCGATTAGAGGAAGAAATAACATTTTTTTGCATCTCGGATGGCAAGATTCTTCGCGGGTGATTTTCGTAAAGCAAATCAGTCTCTCCTTGTAATTTATATTATTACTGATTCTGCGGTTTGGTCGTGGAGCTTTTACTTCGAGCGTCAGAGTCGTTTTCTGAGCAATTCAACGGATCATGGTACCTATAAGAAGTTACCATAATCAGGCTATGATCGGCAGCGTGGAAATTGATGTCTGCGACGATTTGGGGGGGAACACTGGTTGACGGCGTTCACCCTGGGAAAATCGGACGGGGTGCCAAGAGGATTTCGCCCCGACGATTACGGATATATGATTTGGGTTCTGTCCTGATTTTACTTTATGTCTGGCGTTATTGATCAAATAATGTTCCGATTGAACCTCGATGAGAGTCAATCGAATGAGAGGAATCTATGATATTTCTTGTCTTGAGACGCCGTTCCATCAGGCGCTTAGCTACGCTGTGGCCCAGCATGTGAACATCTATATCGTTTCGGGATCGATCTATTGGGTGTGCTGTATCCAGAATGAAATAATCGGTCGACGAATTGATATTAAAATGACCTTGGGTCAGGGCGGGCAGGGCGGGTTGATGGTCACCATACAGTGCAAAGATCCCGCCTTTGTCGTTCAGCCAGCTTGATGAGGCGAGTTGGCCGATCATTCGGTCAGTGGCCATCAGGCTGTCCAGGTAGCCGCCGAGTTTTTCCGCGAGGGGGCCCGGGGTTGTGGCCTGCGCGGGCCAGGGGCCGTGATTGGCAACCGTGATCGCGAAGACGAAGACGGGTTGGGTCTGGCGGTCGACGAAGTTGTTGATCCAGGCGCCCAGGACCTCGTCGGGGACGAGGTGGCCGTGCGGGGCGTCGAAGGCCTCGCCGCCGATGAACTGGTCGAAGCCGAGATTGGGCATGACCTTGTGCCGGCCGTAGAAACGGCGGTCGTAGGGATGGACGCAGACGGTCAGGTAGCCCGCCTGGCGCATGCGCGCGGCCAGGGTGTCCAGGGGACGGCGGGCGAAGGAATAATAGGGATTGAAGCGATCCAGTCCCAGGTCGGACGGGGAGGCGCCGCTGATGACCGCGAATTCGCTGCGTGTCGTGTTGGCCCCCCATGAATCGACATTCAGGTGGCCATGGCGCCAGGCGCGGTCCCGGCAGGCCATATACTCCGTCAGGGGGGACGGCTGGGTGGGGTCCAGCCGGCCGATATCGAAGAAGGATTCGGCCTGGACCAGGACCACCGGCGGCTTGTCCGCCGGCACGGTCACGATGCCGAAGCTGCAGGCGGCCTGGCGTTCAGGCCGTTCCTGGCGCGAGCAGACCGTATGGGCGGCGAAGCTGCCCAGCATGCCCAGTTTTTGCGCGTCCAGCACCGGATCGCCGCTCGGTCCGAACTTGCGCAGGACTTTTGCCATGATGTTCAGCGACGGGCGCCAGAAATAGGCACCGATCGGAACGGCCAGCAGCAGGGCCCCCGCCACGCGGGACAGTACGGGATGGGCCGGCATGGCGGGCGGTTCGACCGAAAACAGCCACGCCGTCGCCAGGACCAGCGTTCCGCCGATTCCATAGAAGACGGCGGGATGGACATAGGGCAGGTAGAAGCGCGGGTGCGTGAAGACCAGGAAGAGTTCGCTGGCATCGGCAAAGACAACGGGTTCCCGAAGGACCTGGCGTTTGGTGTGGTCGGCCAGCAGCAGGCCCGCGGCCAGAACCGTCCACAGCAGGGCCGACGAGGCCGGCCGCTGGGTCAGCAATGTCAGCGCCAGCCACAGCGTGATGCCGATCACGATGTCCGGGATATCGTTGAGAAACGATCGGGTCAGCTTGCCACTCGTGAACCGAAGCACGAAAAGGGTCACCAGCCCGAGAACCGATACGACAGCAATGGCCCAAGCCTGCATTCTACTACCTTGGTCTTGTTCTGGATGTGGCATACGCCGGGGTCATGTGCCAGCGCTACTCCATACACAGATGAGGGCCGGTTTGCCATGCCGGGCAGCAAGGGGCTGATATTGCAGTTTTTTTATGGAATGGGATTTATAATTCGCGGCGGTCACCTTGTCTGACGGGCCGGTGATCTGGCTGGACGGGCGTAACGCGAAACGGGCCGGCGGGACCGGTGTGGCGCGCTATACCCAGGCCATCGCGGAATGCCTGGAGCAGGCGGGCCTGCCCGCGACCTATCTGACCGACCAGGTCGAGGGAGCACCGATCGGCCATCCGCATTCACCGGCCAGGCAGGTCTGGCGTGCGGTGCAGACCCTGCGGCCTGCTTATCCCGCGACGATTCGCCGGGATGGGCGCGCGCCCTATGCGGTCTGCCCGGATATTTTCCGTATCGCGCATGTCAGGTTCAAGCTCTGGGGGGCGCTGGCCACCGTCTCGGTGCCCACGCCGCCCGACATCATGCACTGGACCTATCCGCTGCCGATTCGAATGAAAGGGGCGCGAAATGTAGTGACGATCCACGACGTCGTTCCCCTGACGCATCCGGAACTGACCGGGATCGATCCCGATCGCTATCGGCGGCTGCTGCGGCGTCTGGTCCGTTCGGCCGATGCGGTGGTGACGATTTCCGAGTCGGCGCGTCGCGATATCGCCACCCAATGCGATGTCCCGTTGTCGCATATTCACAACCTGTTCCAGACGGCCGGGTTTTCCGCCGACGAATTGCGGCAGGCGGGGCAGGTGCTGCCGCCCGCGCCACCGGGCTATTTCCTGCATGTCGGGCGCGTCGAAGGCCGGAAGAATATCTGTCGCCTCGTCGCCGCCCATGCGCGCAGCGGCACGCGGCGGCCGCTGGTCCTGATCGGACCCGATGGGGATGACAGGCCCGATTACGCGCCGTTTGTCGGGGACACCCCGGTCCTGCGTCTGCCCTGGTGTGACCAGCCCGGCCTGATCCGGGCGATCCAGGATGCGCATGGTTTGCTCTTTCCCTCGCTGGCCGAGGGATTCGGATTGCCCATCGTCGAGGCGATGGCCCTGGGGACGCCGGTATTGACCGCGCGCGGCGGGGCGACGGAAGAAATTGCCGCGGACGCCGCGATCCTGGTCGATCCCCTGGATATCGATGACATCGCCAGGGGGATCCGGACACTGGACGGGCTGGGGGAAACCTCGGCTTTGCGACTGGCGTTGCAGGGGAAAGGGAGGCTGCGTGCATCCCGGTTTTCCCGTGCCGCCTATACCGAGCGGCTGCGTCAATTCTATTGCTCGTTACTGTAATGAACTGGCGACCGGGGACCGGATTTTAACGTGGCACAGCGTTGTCGATTTCGAAATGTTTGCTATAACCCCATAAATTCAGACGATTTTGAGAGGATATAACATCGCGAATGCCCGGGAATGACCAGCGATGCGGATAACGGGTGATACAACCGCCTTGTTGCGTCCTCCACCCTTTCACCGGGTCATGCCGGTTCTGGCCGTGAAGCAGGATGGTGCTACGTCGGAACGGGTCTGCGGTTCCGGGCGGGAACTGGACGGTCTGGCCGCGCGGATCGTGCGGCAGCGCGTCGGCGGATGTTTCTGGGGGCGGCCTGCCGGAGCACGGCGGCCGGTCGTCGTATATGGCCCGGGATGGGGGGCCGGTTCCCGTCCGATTCGTTCGATCCTGCGGGATGTCTTCGCCGCGCATGCCGCGCAGGACGTGGTTCTGGTCTGCGGGCGGCGCCAGGGCGCACTGGCCGCATGGGGGCGCCGCCATGGGCTGGCGGTAGCCCCGGCCGATACCGATCCGCACGATCTTCTTGACGGTGCGACCTGTGTCTATGCCCACCCGACGACCGATCTGGCCCGGCTGGCCGTTCTGCGCGGCCTTGCGGTGAAGGGAATCCCGGATGGGATGAGCCTGGCCGGAATCATGACCGACATTGCGAATCGCACTGATTATATCGATCCGTTTACCGGTGCGCCGATGGCATGCGCCGATGCGATTACGCTTCTGGCGGACTGGCGGCGGACGATCATGGCCAATCGCAGGATCGGCGCATGCCTGGGAATGTCGCGATGGAAGCGGCGCAGGATTGCCGATTTCCTGGCGACGGCGCCCGGCCATCCACCCTTTCGCCCGGATATCCGCGCCGGGCAGCGCGGCGCGGTGGCGGTGTGGGCAACCCGGCAGCCACCGGGACTGGAAGATGCGGCGCGCCGGGTGGGTATTCCGTTGTGGCGGGTGGAGGACGGCTTCATCCGCTCCATCGGCCTGGGCAGCGCGTTGACCCCGCCTTCGTCGATTACGATCGACACGCGCGGTATGTATTACGACCCGGCGCAGGAGAGCGACCTGGAACATATTCTGGCCACATCCCCCTTTGATGATGTGTTGCGCGCCCGCGCCAGGAAATTGATGGATGCGTTGGTGCTGCTTGGTATTTCCAAATATGGCCCCGGTCGGGCCTCTGCCCTGCCTGCGTCCTGGGATGCCGCGGGGCGGCGCACGATCCTTGTGCCCGGCCAGGTCGCGGACGACCAGTCGGTGCGCCGTGGGGGCGGGCGGATCGCAGGCAACCTGGAACTGCTGCAGGCGGTCCGGGAGAGCAACCCGGACGCCTTCATCCTCTATCGGCCGCATCCCGATGTCGAAGCGACCCATCGGGTGGGGCATGTGGACGACGTGCTTGTCCTGCGACTGGCCGATCGGATCGATCGCGGCGGGGCGATCACCGATACGATCGCCCGCGTGGACGAGGTTCATACCCTGACCTCGCTTGCCGGATTCGAGGCCCTGATGCGGGGACGGCGCGTCGTGACCTATGGCGCGCCGTTCTATGCGGGATGGGGGCTGACGGTCGATCGGGGGGACGTTCCCCCCCGCCGGACGCGGCGCCTGTCCCTGGAGGAACTGGTCGCGGGGGTCCTGATCCTGTTTCCGCGTTATCTGGACCCGGTGACCCGGCTGCCATGCAGCCCGGAAGTCCTGATCGAGCGCCTGCAGGACGCCCGGGTCTGGCGGCCTACCTGGTGGATGCGGGCGTTGGCCTTGCAGACAGGCTGGCGCAAGGCTGTCGCGCGCTATCGTGCGGCGGTGGCGTCATGATGTCCAACCCGATCCTGATGGATATTTCCCGGCTGCTGTCGCGTGCCGGCAGCGCGGTACCGACGGGAATCGATCGTGTCGAGCTGGAATACGCGCTGTACCTGTCACGGAATTTCCCGGCGCGGGTGACCTTCGTGGCCTATCACCCGCTGGGGCGGATCGGGGTCCTGCCGCGCCGTCCCACAACCTGGTTCCTGCGGATGCTGGCGCGGGCCTGGACGAACGGGACGAGGCCCTGGCGCGGGGCGTCACTGATGGCCGGGCTGCTGCTGCAGGCGGCGGCGGCCGGCACGGTTGGCGAGACCGCGCGGCGCCGGCTGTATCTGCTGCTGTCGCATCATCACCTGATGAAGCGTGACGTGATCGCCGGTTTCATGGATCGGGCGAATGCCGGATTGGCCGTCATGGTCCACGACCTGATACCGATCGACTATCCGGAATATGCCCGCCCGACCGAACCGGACCGCCATCGGCAGCGTATGGACACGGTGGGCCAACTGGCGGATTCCGTCATCGTGCCCTCGCAGGCCGTGGCGGACTCCCTGCGGCACTACCTGGCGCCGGGTGGCCGCTGCCCGCCGATCGGCGTGGTGCACCATGGATGCCATGTCGATCCAATCTCCACGATCCCGGTCAGCGGCCTGGCGCCGGATGTCCCGTATTTCGTCGTGCTGGGAACGATCGAACCGCGAAAAAATCATTTATTATTGCTTAATATCTGGCGGCATATGGCAACGGGACGTGACCGGAGCCGGTTGCCGCATCTGGTCGTCATCGGGCGCCGCGGCTGGGAAAACGAAAATATACTCGACATGATGGAACGTTGCCCCGCCCTTCAGGGGGTCGTGCACGAATACGCGACATTGTCCGATGTGGTGGTCGCTGATCTGGTCCGGGGGGCGCGCGCCCTGCTGTTTCCCTCGTTCGCCGAAGGATTCGGCCTGCCGTTGCTGGAGGCCCTGTCCATGGGCACCCCTTGCCTGTGCAGCGACCTGCCGGTCTTTCGCGAAATCGCCGGAGATCTGCCCTGTTACCTGGACCCGCTGGATGGACCCGGCTGGCAGCGCAGGATCCTGGACCTGGCCGGAGAGGACACGCGCGAGAACGGCGAGACGCCGGTCTTTGCCGACTGGCCGGCCCAGGTGGCGGCCGGGTTGGCGATGATCGACGGCGCGGTGCATGCCGATGCGGCGGTGGCCGTTCGTCCGATGGACGTGGAAGCGAGGACGGCGTGCTGAGTTTCCTGGTGCTGCAGGGCAATGCCACCCCGTTCTTTTCCGAACTGGCCGCGGCCCTGAAGGCCGCCGGTCATCACGTCCGTCGCATCGCTTTCAACGGCGGCGATGTCGTCTTTTCCTCGGACGCCACCTGGTTTCGCGGACGCGAGGAGGCCTTGCCCGCCTTCATCGAAGACATCGTGGCGCGCGAACGGCCGGATGCGATGATCCTGTTCGGCGATTGCCGACCGATCCATCGCATGGCGACCGAGATCGCCCGCGAGCGGGGCATCGCCATATGGGTGTTCGAGGAGGGGTATCTGAGGCCGGGCTGGATTACGCTGGAGCCGCACGGCGTCAATGGATTTTCCGCCCTGCCGCGCGACGCCGCCGCCATCCGGGCGCGCGGGACCGCACCCTGGCCCGCCCCGCGATACAAGCCGCATGCCGATTTCCTGCGGCGGTCGGTCTATGACGTGTCCTATCACGCCCTGCGCGTGGCCCTGACCCCGCTTTTTCCCCACGCGCGGTTTCATGCCGCCATCGACCCGTTCGTGGAATATGCGGGCTGGCTGCGGGACTGGGCCGGGCGCCTGGTGCGCAAGCCGCCGCAGGCGGTACTGCCCGATGGCCCCTTCATGCTGGTGCCGATGCAGATGGAGGGAGACTACCAACTGCGGGTCCATTCCCCGTTCCACGGCATGGGCCAGGCACTGGAGCAGATTCTGGGCTCTTTCGCCGCCCATGCGCCCGATACGCTGTCGCTGGTCGTGCGGCGTCACCCGCTCGATCCCCGGCTGACGGACTGGGAGGGGCTGGTCCGCGACCGTGCGCAGGCACTGGGCGTCGCGGACCGGGTTTATTTCATGTCCGAAGGACCGCTGGAGCCGGTCCTGGATTCCTGCATCGGGGTGGTGACGGTGAACAGCACTGTCGGGCTGCTGGCCCTGAGGCGGAACAAGCCGGTCAAGATCCTGGGCGAGGCGATCTACGACGTCGAGGGATTGACCTTTTCCGGCCCGCTGGGACGCTACTGGCGCGAGGCCTGCGCCCCGGACGCCGAATTACTGGACGCCTTCTGCCGCATGCTGATCCAGGAGGTGCTGGTCGAGGGTGATTTCTTCACCCCCGAAGGACGGGCGCTGGCGGTCGAGGGATCGGTTCGGCGGATCCTGTCCGCCTATTCCGACAGGGCCTGCAATTCCCGCACGAGAACCGCCGCCGTCGTTTCGATCTGATCGGTCGTGTGCGATGCGCTGACGAAGAAGCGCAGGCGCGCAGCCCGTTCTGGCACCGCGGGATGGATGATCGGCTGGACGTTGATGCCCTGTTCGAATACGGCCTGCGACAGGCGACCGGCCGTCACCGAACTGCCGGTGACCAGCGGCACGATGCCGTAGCCGGCGGAACTGCCGGTATCGAACCCCGCATCCTGGAAAAGACGCAGAAGATGGACCGAGTTTTCGCGCAGGCGCGCGATGCGCCACGGTTCCTCGCGTATGATGTCCAGTGCGGCCAGCGAGGCGGCGGCGCCGGGCGGCGGCAGGCCGACGGAATAGACGAATCCGGCGGCCGTACGCTTGAGGTAGGTAA
The DNA here is from genome assembly GCF_000067045.1 of Gluconacetobacter diazotrophicus PA1 5. Classification (NCBI taxonomy): domain Bacteria; kingdom Pseudomonadati; phylum Pseudomonadota; class Alphaproteobacteria; order Acetobacterales; family Acetobacteraceae; genus Gluconacetobacter; species Gluconacetobacter diazotrophicus. The sequence goes on along the minus strand of NC_010125.1, from coordinate 2,482,766 downwards.
TGACATCCGCGCGCCCGGCGATGTATCCGCCGCAGGATACCAGGCTTTTGCTGAGGGTCCCCATCCACAGGTCGACCGAATCCGGTGCAACGCCGGCCTGTTCGGCAATGCCGTGCCCGCCCGCGCCCAGCACGCCGGTCGAATGGGCTTCATCCACCAGCGACATGCAGTCGAATTCCCGCGCCAGGGCCACGAAGGCCGCGAGGTCGGGAATATCGCCATCCATGCTGTAATGGCCTTCCAGCACCAGCAGCGCGCGCTTATGAGCCTTGCGGTGCATCCATAGCTGCTCGCGCGCGGCGGCGACGTCGTTGTGGGCGAAGGCGACGCGGCGGGCGCCGGACAGGATCGCGCCCTGGATCAGGCTGTTATGGGCCAGGGCGTCATGGACGATCAGGTCGCCGGGCCGCATCAACTGGGCCAGTGTCGTCACGTTGGTCGCATGGCCCGATACCATCACGACGCAGTCCTCGGCGCCGTGCCATTCGGCCAGCGCATGTTCCAGTTCCCGATGGAACGGGCGTTCCCCCGACACCATGCGGCTGGCCGAAACCGTCGTGCCATATTTGCGCAGCGCGTCCTCGACCCGGGCGATGATCCGGGGATCGCCGTTCAGGCCGAGATAGTCGTAGGACGAGAAATTGATGTAGCTGCGTCCGTCGATCGACGTCGTGGCCCCGTCGAGTCCGTCATGCTGGCGGAAGAACGGATCGGCGATGCCGAGCGCCGCCGCGCGCTTCGCCATGAACTCCATTTCCTCCACGCCCGGCAGGGACCAGCCGCGCGAGCCTGTCTGGGCCGGTGCGGCACCGGACAGGCTGGCCAGCAGCTTGATGCGTTCGCCGAGGCGTCGGCCGAATTTCGGTCCCGTCATGTGGTCAGTTCTTCATTGTTCTGGGAGACGGGTTCGGACGACGCCGAGGCGGCCTGCCGTTCCTCGGCGGACAGATGGCGGTCCAGCACGGCCTCGTCCGGCGTGACGGCGGCGTCCTGGCCGCCGGCACCCAGCAGGGCGGAGACCTGGCGGGCGACGCGCCGTACGGTCATTTCCTGCCAGGCGAAACCGGGAAGCGACACGCCCAGTCGGCGTTCCAGCCCCAGTGCCAGTTCCACCGCCGTCAGCGAATCCATGCCCAGTTCGGCCAGCGGCTGGTCCAGGGGCAGCGCCTCGCGATCGGTCTGCATGATGCGGGTCAGTTCGCCCAGGATCAGGTCGGCGACGATTTCGCGCCGCTGTTCCTCGGTCGCCCCGGCCAGCAGGGTCATCAGGTCGCCGGTGTCGCTATCTTCGTCCCGACGGCGCGCCACGGCGCCGAACAGCGGTTCGTCCAGGATCGGCAGCATGTTTCCGGTTGCCTGCCAGTCCATGTCCGCCAGCACCGGGCACGGATCGGACGAGACGAGCAGGTCGGGCAGGGCGTCCAGCGCCGCCATGGAGCGCATCGATTGCGCGCCCAGCCGGCGATCCAGCGCCTCGCGCGCCGCCGCGTTGCGTTCCAGGAAGCCGGAATCGGCGATCGGTCCCCAGCGGACGGCGCAGCCGGGCAGGCCCGAATCGCGGCGTCGCCGGATCATTGCCTCCACCGCCGCGTTGGCGGCGACATAGGCGCCCTGGCCCGGCGCGCCGAGGGTGATCGTGGCCGAGGAGAAGATCAGGAACAGCGAAAGCGGATCGTCCCGCGTCAGCCGGTCCAGCGCCAGCGCGCCGCCCAGCTTGGCCTGGACCGAGGTGGCGACCTGCTCCTCCGTCAGGGTCGAGACCAGCCCGTCCGCCACGGTGACGGCGGCATGCACGACTCCGCCGAGCGGCGGCATGGTGGCGCGGATATCACCGACCAGCGACGCGAGCGCGGCCGGGTCCGTCACGTCGCAGGCGCGGATTTCGACGCGAAGCGCGCCCGCATCCAGCAGCGTGGCACGCAGGTCGGCGACGCCGTCGGCGGCGGGGCCGCGCCGGCTGACCAGCACCAGGTGCCGGGCCCCCCGCTTCACCAGCCACAGCGCGGCGCGCGCGCCGAACCCGCCGGTTCCCCCAGTGACCAGGACCGTCCGGTCGGCGGGCACATCCAGGTCGGGCGGCAGGTGCACGGGGCCCATCGTCAGGACGATCTTGCCCACATGGGCCGACGTGCGCATCAGCGCGAACGCATCGGTCGCGGCGGCGGCGGGGAAGCTGGTATGTGGCAGCGGGCCCAGCGCGCCCTCTTCCAGCAGGGCGTGAAGGCGCTGCGTCAGGGTGCCGACCAGTTCCGGGCGGTGGCGCACCAGCGCATCGACGTCGATCGCATGATAGCTGACATTCTGCCGCAGCGGGCCGATACCGACCCGGGTATTGGCCAGGAAGTCCCGCTTGCCCAGTTCCAGGAAGCGTCCGAACGGCCGCAGCAGTTCGAGACTGCGCTCCATCGCCTCGCCGCTCAGCGCGTTGAGGACCGCATCGACGCACTGGCCGTTCGTGGCGGCCAGGACATCCGCGCCGAAGCGCAGCGAGCGGCTGTCCAGGACGGTTTCGATCCCCAGCCGTCGCAGCGCCGCCCGCTTGGCCGGCGAGCCCGCGGTGGCGATGATCCGCGCCCCGACATGGCTGGCATACTGAATGGCGGCCAGGCCGACGCCGCCGGCCGCGCCATGGATCAGCACCGTTTCCCCGGCGCGCAGCGCGCCCACGGTTTCAAGCGCGTACAGCACCGTCAGGTAGGCAACGGGAACGGTGGCGCCGGCCGCGAAGGACAGCCAGTCCGGCAGGGGCAGGACACTGCGCCGGTCCGTGACCACACGGCTGGAATGGGCGGCGGCGGACAGCGCCATGACGCGGTCGCCGGGCGAGAGGTCGGTGACCTGATCCCCCACGGCCTCGACCACGCCGGTGCATTCCATGCCCAGCGTCGCGCCGGCGAAGCCGTCCAGCAGCAACTCATCGGGCAGCATGCCGATGGCGGACAGCACGTCGCGATAGTTCAGGCCGCTGGCGCGGACATCGATGACGACGTCACGCGGCCCGGGCGCAGTGCGGGCTTCCGGGGTCCAGCACAGGCGGTCCAGCGGCCCCGGGACCGGCTGGATCAGCCGCACGGGTTCGGACGCCGGGGCGGCGGCACGATCCGGCAGGCTCTCGCGCAGGCGGCGGACCACGCGTCCGTCGGGGGTCCAGCGCACCTCGCGCTCATCATCCGTCGACGCGCATTCGGCGCGCACGGCCTCTTCGGTTCCGGCCTCCGTCATGGCGGCGGACAGGTCGATCCGCCGGCAGCGCAAGGACGGAAATTCGTTGGCGATCGTCCGGGCCAGGGCCGTACGCGCGGCCTCGTGCGGCGTGCGGGCGGCATCGCGGGTGACGACGGCCAGACGTTCGCCGGCCTCGGCGGCCTGCCGTGCGTCCTCGGCCAGGGCCAGCATCGCCCGGGCGGTGAGGGCGGTTTCGTCGTCCTCGTGACCCTCGGGCGCGTAGGACAGGCGGACCGGCGGCAGGACGGGGGCCGGTTCGGGGGCGGCGGCCAGCGGGTCTTCGGCCTCGGCCGCGACAGCCGCCAGCAGCGCGAGCGGGAACGGCGCCTGGCTGGGCGTGCTCTCGGCCACCGCGCGCAGGCGATGCGGCAGGTCGCGCCACGCGGCGATGGTGGTCAGCGGATCGGCGGACAGGTCGCGCAGGACGCCCCAGCCCCCGTCCTCGGCCGCCTCGGCCACCAGGATCAGGCCGCCCGGGGCCAGCCGGTCGGCCTGCGCCAAGATGGCGGCCGGCACGATGCCGTGCAGGCCGGGCGTGTAGGCGACCAGGACGTCATAGGCGCCGGCCGGAACGGTCTCGGCCAGGACGATGCCGGGCAGGTGGGCCAGCACCGTCGGGCGCAGCCGGGCCTGCCGTTCGCGGTTGGGTTCCAGGATCGTGTAATCCAGGCTCCCCGGCAGTCCGGCCAGGCGCGGGGCCAGTTGGCGGGTCAGGGTACCCCGGTCGGCATGCAGTTCCAGCACGCGTATCGGGCGGTCCTGCGGCCAGTCGCGCGTATAGGCGGCAATGGCGTCGGCGATCTGCGCCGCCGCCAGTTCGGCGGCACGGCCGGACAGCAACTGCCGGAACGCGATGTCGGGAAAGGCGTCGTCGCCCGGCATCGCTTCGTGGAGAGGGGCTTTGCCGCGCCGTTCGCCCACCCAGGCCAGCAGCAGCGCCGCCGGCAGCCATTGCGGCAGGTCCAGGAACAGGGTCTGCCAGACGCGCGTGACGTCTGGTGTCTCGCCCTGGGGTGCATCGCCCGCGGGCGCGTCGCAGGCGGTCAGGAAGGCCTGGGCCAGAAGGCCGGCATCCTTGTCGTCCGCGTCGCCGGCCGGTGTTTCCATGACCGGACGCAGGGCCAGGAAGCGGTCGTCGGACAACGGGGCGGGGGTGAGGGGCGACGGCAGCCAGATTTCATGGAAGCTGCGCTCGGCCACCGGGGTGGGGCGTTCGCCCGGCATGCGGGTGAACCAGCAGGCGGTGGCCGACAGCACCGCGCGCCCGTCGCCGTCCAGCATGACGATATCGGCCTCGGTCTCGCGCGGGCCGGACGTCATGACGGTGGCCTGTCCACGGACCGGTTCCGCCGCCGTCAGGTCCAGGCGGATCACGCCGAACTTGCGGGGCAGCGGCGCATCCGTGGATTCGGTTCCGGCCCCGGCATGGTTGACGGCCAGTCCGACCAGCCCCTGGAAGGTGCCGTCCAGCGCCGTCGGGTCCAGCGTCAGGCCCGCCATCGGGGCGTGCCCGGTCAATGTCACCTCGACCCGGCCTTCGGCCATGGACGTGGCGGCGACGCGCTGGAAGGCCGGCCCGTAGGCCAGCCCGGCGGCACGCGCCGTGGCATACAGCGCATCCCCCGCCAGCATGGAATCGGTGGCGGCGGGCGGCAGCGCCGCAGGGGGGACAGGTGCCACGCCGGCCCGTGTGGTCGCATGGCGCGTCCAGACCGCGTGGGCCAGCCTCGGCCGGCTGTCGAGGGTGATCGTGCCGTCCGCTGCCAGCCGGACCCGGATTTCACGCAACTGTGCCGGTTCGATGATGATCGGGCGCATGATCTGGAAGTCGCGCAGTTCCAGCACCTGCGCCGCCGGCCATGCCGCCCGCGCGGCGGTGAAGGCGAATTCGATCATGCAGGCCGCGGCCAGGACGATGGTATCGCCGACCTTGTGGTCGGCCAGCCAGGGCTGCACCGCGCCGTCCAGATGCGCGATCCACTCGTTCGGATCCGCCTTGCCGCGCGCGCCCAGCAGGGGATGGGTGTTCTGCTGGTCGCACAGGACCACGGACGCGTCTTCGGTCGGGGTGTACCAGTGGCGCTCGCGCTGCCACTGGACGCCGGGCAGGCCACGGACCTGGGCCGGGCCAGTGAAGCACGACGCCGACAGGATATCGCCGCCCGCGGCAAAGCAGGCCAGGGCCGCGCGGGGGAACGGGTCGGTGGTGACCCGGGCCGGCACCGCCGGTATGGCCCGGAACTGCACGTCGCTGTCCCGCAGGATCTCGCGCAGGTAATGCTGCAGGACCGGGCGCGGGCTGATCTCGATGAAGATGGCGCCGCCCTGGGCGGCCGCCTGGCGCACGGATTCGGCGAAGAGGACCGGCGCGCGGACGTTGCGCCACCAATACTCGGCGTCGAACGTCGCGGTCACCGGCTGGCCCGTCACGGTCGAGATCAGCACCCGCTCCGGCAGGCGTGCGGTGATGGCGCCCAGGTCCTGGACCAGCGGGGTCGAGATCGGGTCCATCCGGCTGCTGTGATAGGCGTACCCGACCTTCAGCCGGTGGATCTGCAGCGCCGTGCCGGCGTTCGCCGCCTCCAGCCGGTCCAGCGCGTCCAGATCGCCCGCGACGGCCAGGGCGTTCGGCGCGTTGAAAGCCGCGATTTCCAGTTCCGGCGCGGCCTGCTTCAGCAGGCGCGTCGCCTCCTCCAAATCGCCATGCAGCGCGGCCATGCCGCCGCCGGGCGCTGCCGCCTGGTGACGGCTGCGCAGGACGACGATGCGCGCGGCCTCTTCCATGTCCAGCATCCCGGCGTAGAAGGCCGCCGCGATTTCGCCCACGCTATGGCCGATCGCGATATCCGCCCGCACGCCCTGCCGTTCCAGGCCGCGCAGGACGCCGATCTGGAAGGCGAACAGCATCGGCTGCGCGATGTCCGCCGGTTCGGCCGACCAGTCGCCCGACCGCATCGTCTCCAGCACCGACCAGCCGAGATGCGGGCGCAGCGCCGCGTCGGCCTCGGCGATGCCGGCGGCGAACGGGGCGCTGATCTCCAGCAGTTCCTGCCCCATTCCCGAAAACTGGGTGCCGTTGCCGGAAAAGACGAACACCGTGCGCCCCTGGGCCAGGGCCTGTCCGGTCACCACATCGGGATGGACCCGCGAGTCCACCCAGGTCGCCAGGGACGCGCGCATGTCCGCCGCATTCCCGCCGGGAACGCCCAGGCGATAGGGCAGGTGGGCGCGGCGGGTCGCGACGCCGCGCAGGTCGGCGTCGCTCCACGATCTGGCGGACCAGATCCGTGCCAGGTCGCGCAATCCGGCCTCGGACCGGGCGGACAGCAGCAACGGCACGGCGCGGCCCGGCGCGGCCTCGGGCGCGGACGGGCGGGCAGCCTGATCGGCGGCCCCGGCCGGGGCGGTGGCCAGGATCGCGTGGGCGTTGGCGCCCCCGAAGCCGAAATTGTTGACGCCGGCGATCAGTTCGCCCTCGCCGAGCGGCCGGGCCTTCGTCACCACATCCAGGTTGAGGTCCGCGAACGGGATGGCCGGACTGGGATTTTCGCAATGCAGCGAGGCCGGCAGGCGCCGCTTCTGCAGCGCCAGCATCGCCTTCAGCAGGCTGACCAGCCCCGACGCGGGCTCCAGATGCCCGACATTGGTCTTCACCGACCCGATCGGCAGCGGCGTGGCGCGCGCCTGGCCCAGCACGCTGCCCAGCGCCTTCGTTTCCACGGGGTCCCCGGCCGGGGTGCCGGTGCCGTGGGCCTCGACGAAGGCGAGCCGGTCGGGCGAGATTCCGGCCTGGTCGTAAATGTCCCGCAGCAGGGCGGCCTGGGCCTTGGCGCTGGGGAAGGTCAGGCCCGGCGTCCGCCCGTCGGCATTGACAGCGGTGCGGAGAATGACCGCGCGAATGTCGTCCCCGTCGCGCTGGGCGGCCGACAGGGGCTTCAGCAGGACCATGGCCCCGCCTTCGCCGCGCACATAGCCGTCGGCATCGGCGCTGAACGAATGGCACCGTCCCTTCGGGGACAGCATGCCCGCCGCGCAGAAGCCGATGAACGGATAGGGCGACAGCAGCATGCTGACGCCGCCCACCAGGGCCGCGTCGATACGGCCGGCGCGCAGATCCTCGCACGCGCTGTGCAGGGCGAACAGCGAGGACGAGCAGGCGGTGTCGACCGTCATGCTCGGCCCGCGCAGGCCAAGGGCGTGGGAGATACGGTTGGCGAAGATGCTGAGCGTGTTGCCCGGCATGAAATAGGCGTCGCCGTTCGCCGGGTCGGTCAGGCGCTGGTTGGCATATTCCAGCCCCGAGGCGCCGATATAGACACCGGCCGTCGCGATCCTCTCGGACGTCGTCCCGGCATCCTCCAGCGCTTCCCACGCCAGTTCCAGCAGCAGGCGCTGCTGCGGGTCGATCTGCCGGGCCTCGCGCGCCGAAATGCCGAAGAACGCGGCGTCGAACAGTTCGACATTGTCCAGGGTCGCGGCGTGCGTCGCATAGAATTTCCCGGCCTCGCCCCGCCGCGGGTGCCAGAAATCCCGCAGGGGAAACCGGTCGCCCGGAAGCGGCCTGACGCTTTCGCGTTCCTCGTCCAGAAGGTGCCAGAGACCTTCAAGGTCCGTCGCGCCGGGCAGACGGCAGGAAGCACCGATGATGGCGATGGGGTCTTCCGGAGTATCGGTAATGTGCCCAGGCATGGAACGATTCTGCATGAAGGGATATAATTCCAAATGCGACCAATGAATCAGGATGTAACGCGATCGAGACGGGGGGAAAAGGGCTGGCGGAACCGAAAAGCGGCGAAACGGAGGGGCACCGGTTCCACCCGATCACGCCCAGGACATCCATGGCTTATCGGGTCCAAGGTGAACGATCCCGGTCCCTTTTGCGATGCATACGGATTCTGCCGGGTCTTCTTCAATTCGTTGTTTGGTCGAGCCGGATGCGCAAGGCAAGCGGACAGCGCCAGATGAATCCGGAGCTGGATCGTTGGGTGGCAGGGTAATTCCGGGAAAAGTCACGGCGCTGTGATGGAAATTGTCCAGCACCGCACGGAGGGTGTGGTGTCCGCGGCGGGATTCGAACCCACGGCCCCAGGATTCATCCCACTTCGGCTTTCGCCGCCGCCATCGTCGATGGCGTTCGTGGTCTGGACTGTCCCTTCACCCTGGGCCCGAAGGCCGACAGGTGCCGCCCGTCCAGTCTCTACACCGTCCCGGCAGGCGCCGGGCTTGGCTCGGGATCGGCACGACCGCGCGGTCAGAGCGTTCCCCGAATTTGAGCGGATCCGTCATGCGGTTTCCCATCATGACGCCCAATTTGAAAACCAGGAATCCTGTGCTCTATCCTGCTGAGCTACGCGGACACACACGACGCTTCTAGCCGAGCGGGACGGTTCGGGCAAGCGCGCAGGTCACCGGCGGCGCCCCGCCATCGCGGTCGCGGCCAGGCGCGCGATATGGCGGCGGCAGAGCGCGAGGTCCGGGGCGCCGGTCTGCTTGCACTCCAGTTCCAGGCGCTGGGTCTGTTCGGCGGCCTCCATCAGGCGGGCGGCCGTCCACAGGGAAAGGGCCTGGCCGAAGGCATCGGTCCGCTTGAAGAAGACGGGCGGGCGCAGGCCGCGCATGGCGTCGGCGCGGCTCTGGCCGCCATCCATGGCGATTCGCGCGCGCCGCAGCCGGTGCAGGTGCGACAGCAGCGACCGGGCGACCGCGATCGGGCTGGTGCCCTCGGCCAGCGCGCGCTCGATCGCGATATCCGCGCCGGCCCGGTCGCCCGCTGTCGCGGCGAAGGCCGCGTCTTCCAGCGACACGCCCGCCGCGTCCCCGATGCACATCCGCACGTCGTCCAGCGAGAGCTGGCCGCCCCGCCCGGCATAGAGGGCGAGCTTCTCGACCTCGCCTCGTGTCGCGGCCCGGTTCGGTCCCAGCAGGCCGGCGAACCAGGACAGGGCGTCGGGATCGATGCGAATGTCCTCTTCCGCCAGCATCTGGCGGATCGAGGCTTCCAGCGCGCGGCCTTCCTCGGGGTAGCAGGCGATGGCGGCGCAATCGGCCTGCGCCTCGGCCAGCGCGCGCAGGCGCGCGCGCGAGGCCAGGCCCGGGGCCTCGACGATCACCAGCGTATCCGATGGCCGGGCCAGGCTGGCCTTCAGCGGGGCCGTCAGGCTGTCCCCGCCGTCGCGGACCCAGACGACGCGGCGGCCGCCGGCAAGGGATAGCGCGAAGATCTCCTCGTCCAGCCGGTCCGCCGCGTCGCGGTCCAGCACGGCGACGCGGAACGGGTCGTCCAGGTTCGGGGCGATGGCGGTCGCGGCCAGACGGGCGCGTTCGCGGATCAGGCCGGAATCGTCGCCGTGCAGCAGGATGACGCGCAGCGCCCCGGGTTCACGCAGGATGCGGGCGACCGAGCGCGCGTCGATCTTCACTGGTTGATCAGGGTCCCGTTGGCGGGCTCGGTCTCCGACGCGCCGGACGGGTTGGGCAGCGAACGTCCGATGGCCATGCCCGGCATGCCGTCCTCGCCGACCGACTGGCGTGGCATCTCGTTGCTGGCATTGGGCATGACGTTCGGGTCGATATAGGTCGGCTGCGGGGCGACGACCCGCTGGGCGGGCGTGGTATGGCTGCGGAACCATACCGCGAGCTGCTGGGTGATGCGCTCGGCGATCGTGTCGGCCACGCGCCGGCCGAGCGTGGCCTGGTTCAGGTTCTGGGCGAAATACTGCTCGAAAGACTCGTTCTCGCCGTCCACGGTCTGGGCGTCGCCCTGGGTCAGAAGGACGGGGTTGGGGGCGACGGTATACAGCATCCAGTGCGCGTGGCCCGTGGCGCGGGTACGCCCGCTGGTGTTGTCCGAATGGATGTCGATCGCTTCGTTCATCACATAGGAATTGACGCGCAGCGTATAGCCGGTCGGGTCCTCGGGGCCGGCACCGGCCAGGTCCTGCTGCAGGAACAGCCGCAATTCCTGGCCGTACCGTTCCGGAATGCTCGCGACATAGACCTGCCGAAGCTCGTCGGGAATGTTGTCCGCGGCGCTGCCGCCGGCACCCTTGCCGCCATAGAGGGGCTGGAAGCCGCATCCGCCCAGGGACAGCGACCCGGCCAGCAACAGGGCCCCAAGGACGGCGCGGCGCGGCGGGGCGGTCATCGGGTCAGCCCGCGATCACGAAATTGACGATGCGGTTGGGCACGTGGATGCGCTTGACGATGCGCTTGCCCTCCAGCAGCCGGGCGACGTTGGTCTCCGTTTCCGCCAGGGCGATGACCGCATCCGCCGGGGCGTCGGGCGGGGCCGCGACCGTGCCGCGCAGCTTGCCCATGATCTGAACCGCGATCGTGACCTGGCGGGCGACCAGCAGTTCGGGCTCGGCGACCGGCCACGGGCGGCTGACGGCGGGGGATTGTCCGGGCTCCAGCAGGGCCAGCATGTCCTCGGCCTGGTGCGGCACCATCGGGGCGGCCAGCAGGCACAGGGTCAGCGCGGCCTCGCGCCGGGCGAAATCCATGCCGTCGTCGCCTGACGCGCGTTCGGACTCCGCCAGCGCGGTCGTCAGTTCGTGCAGGCGGGCCACCGCGACGTTGATCGCGAAGCTTTCCAGCGCGTCGGTCACGGCGGCGATGGCGCGGTGGGTGGCCCGGCGCAGCGTATCGGCGGCTTCCGTGGGCGTGGCGGCGGCTTCCGCCACGGGCTGCACGGATTCGGCGACGGTGCGCACGGTCCGGTACAGCCGCTGCAGGAAGCGCGCGGCGCCGGCCACGCCGGCCTCGGTCCATTCCATGTCGCGTTCCGGCGGGCTGTCCGACAGCACGAACCAGCGTGCGGTATCGGCGCCGAACCGTTCGATGATCGCGACCGGCGCTACGGTGTTGCGCTTGGACTTGGACATTTTCTCGACGCGGCCGATCGTCACCGGGGCGCCGGTATCGCGGCTGACCGCGCCATCGGCACGGCGGTCGACTTCCTCGGGATACAGCCACTGGCCCGCCGCGTCGCGATAGCTCTCGTGGTTCACCATGCCCTGGGTGAACAGGCCGTCGAACGGCTCGTCCAGCCCGACATGCCCGGTTTCGCGCATCGCCCGGGTGAAGAAGCGGGCATAGAGCAGATGCAGGATCGCGTGTTCGATGCCGCCGATATACTGGTCGACCGGCAGCCAGCCGTCCGCCGCCGGGCGCACGGTCGGCGCTGCCGCGTGCGGCGCGGTGAAGCGGGCGAAGTACCACGAACTGTCCACGAACGTGTCGAACGTATCGGTTTCACGCGTGGCGGCGGCGCCGCAACGCGGGCAGGCGACGTGCTTCCAGGTCGGATGATGGTCCAGCGGATTGCCGGGACGGTCGAACGTCACGTCCTCGGGCAGCACCACGGGCAACCGGTCGTCGGGCACCGGCACCGCGCCGCAGGACGCGCAATGGATCACCGGGATCGGGCAGCCCCAGTACCGCTGGCGCGAGATGCCCCAGTCGCGCAGGCGCCAGTTCACCACGCCCCGGCCGACGCCCATGCCTTCCAGCCGGGTGATCGCCTCGGCCTTCGCGGTGGCCGAATCCAGCCCGTCGAGGAAGCCGGAATTGAACAGCGTGCCGTCACCGTCCCACGCCTTGCCGGTAATGGTGAAGGTCGTGGCGTCCTCGCCGGGCGGCAGGATCACCGGCTGGAACGGCAGGTGATAGGCATTGGCGAAATCCAGGTCGCGCTGGTCACCGCAGGGGCAGCCGAAGATCGCGCCCGTGCCGTAATCCATCAGCACGAAATTGGCGATCCAGACCGGGAAGCTGCGATCCGGCAGGAAGGGATGCGATACCCGCAACCCGGTATCGAAACCGCGCTTTTCCGCCGTTTCGATCGCTTCCTCGGACGTGCCCAGGCGGCGGCATTCGGCGATGAACGCGGCGGCGGCGGGATTGTCCTGCGCCACCTTGGCCGCCAGCGGGTGGTCCGCCGCGACGGCGAGGAAGGCCATGCCGAACAGCGTATCCGGCCGCGTGGTGAAGACCTCGACCGAATCGAGGTCGGTGTCGAAACCCTCGGGCGGGGCATGCAGGGCAAAACGCACCCGCGCGCCGACCGACCGGCCGATCCAGCGTTCCTGCATCGTCCGTACCCGCTCGGGCCAGCGGGGCAGGTGCGACAGCCCGTCCAGCAGGTCGGGCGCGAATTTGGTGATGCGCAGGAACCACTGCGAAAGCTGCTTCTTTTCGATCAGCGCGCCGGACCGCCAGCCGCGGCCGTCCACCACCTGTTCGTTCGCCAGCACCGTATGGTCCACCGGGTCCCAGTTCACCCAGCTTTCGCGGCGTTCGACCAGGCCGGCCCCCAGCATGTCCAGGAACAGCTTCTGCTGCTTGCCGTAATAGTCCGGCAGGCAGGTCGCGATCTCGCGGTCCCAGTTGAACGAGAAGCCCAGGCGCTTCAGCGTCGCGCGCATGGCGGCGATTTGTCCAGGTCCAGGCCTGCGGGTGCACGCCGCGTTCGCGCGCCGCGTTTTCCGCCGGCAGGCCGAACGCGTCCAGCCCATCGGGTGCAGCACCGAATGGCCGCGGGCCCGCTTGTACCGAGCCACCACGTCGCCCAGCGTATAGTTGCGGACATGGCCCATATGAAGCTGCCCCGACGGGTAGGGGAACATCTCCAGCACGTAATATTTCGGGCGGTCGGCGGGGGGCACGTCGGGCACGTCGAAAGCCCCCGCCCGGTCCCATTCGGCCTGCCAGTGCGGCTCGGCCGTGCGGAAATCATAGGGGGCGGGGGAATTCTCGGTCATGATCATGGTCCGGGGCACGTGGCCCGATCGTCTATGGGGGCCCTGATCGATCGATGCAGGGAAGCGGGCCGCGCCGGGGCGGCGCGGGTCAGTGGCCGCCGCTGTCGGCGCGAAGCTGCCGCGCCCGGGTCAGGATGCGGGACGTGATGTCCGAAACCGTGTTCGGCGCGACCGGGGTGTCGGTCCACTGGCCGTCGGTGAAGGCCTGGCGGAAGACTGACACGCGGATGGCGTCGGACCGCAGGTTGCGCGACAGCACATAGGCCGTGATCTTGAAGCGTTCGTTCTTGGTCGCGGGCGGCGTGTACCAGTCGGTCAGGATCACCCCCCCCACCGCGTCGGCCGAGGCGAACGGCATGAAGGACAGGGTGTCGATCGCGCCGCGCCACAGATAGGCGTTCACGCCGCTGTTGCCGATCTGGTCGTCGCCGCCGCTGGCCGAACGATCCTCGCTCAGCAGGTGGTTCTTCGGCATGGCCAGCCCGGCGTCGGCGCTGTGCGGCGAACTGCCGCACGCGGCCAGGACGGCGAGCATGGGGGAAAGGGCCAGCGCGGGCAGCAGGCGCGCCCGCGACGAAAGGGAACGGCGGATGGCGGATGGCGGTCGAACGGTCATGATGCCCCTGTGGTCCCCTTGTGTATGGTCCCGCTGATGGACCGGCCGTCGTGGTGTTTCCCGCCCGGCCGGGGCCGGCGGTCGGGCCAGGTTCCAGCCGGTTTCGATGCCGTCTTCATATCCCGGCCTGCCAGCCCCGCCAAGTCGGCAGGACATTTTCTCTAGCGTGCGGCCACCGTACCGCGTTCGGCGGCCTGCGCCCACAGGACCAGCAGCAGCGCCGCCAGCGCCAGCACCGCGCCCACGACCGGCAGCGCGCCATAGGACCAGGGCGAGGACACGACCAGCCCGCCGATCCACGCCCCCACCGCGTTGCCCAGGTTGAAGGCGCCCTGGTTGAGGGTCGAGGCCATGTTCGGGGCCTCGGCCGCCTGCTGCACGACGCGATATTGCAGGGGCGGGACCAGCGCGAACACGATGATGCCCCACAGGAACAGCGTGGCCATGGAGGCGACGGCGAAATGGCTGGTTTCGACGAACGCCACCAGCACCACGATCGACGCCACCAGCGCCATGATGACCGAAGGCAGCAGCACCCAGTCCGCCAGGCGGCCGCCGGCCAGGTTGCCGATGGTGATGCCCGCCCCGAACAGCAGCAGCGCCACCGTGACCATCTGCGGCGACAGGCCGGCCCGGATCTGCAGCAGCGGGGTGATGTAGGTAAAGACGCTGAACAGGCTGGCGGAGCACATGGTCGAGATCAGCATGGTCAGCAGGACCTGCCGCCGGCGCAGCACGCGCAGTTCCGCCAGCACGCGGGCCGGGGCGTGGTCGTCCCCGCCCGGCACCAGCACGACGATGGCCAGCAGCGCCACGACCCCGATGGCGCAGACCGCCCAGAAGGTCGCGCGCCACCCCGCCCACTGGCCCAGCGCGGTGCCGAACGGGACGCCGAACACGTTGGCCAGGGTCAGGCCGGCGAACACCAGGGACAGGGCCTGCGCCCGCTTGTTGCGCGGAACCAGGTCGGCCGCCACGATGGCCGCGGTGCCGAAGAAGGCCCCGTGACAGAAGGCGGTCATGACCCGCGCCGCCATCAGCAGCAGGTAGGTGGGCGCGACGGCGCAGCAGAAATTACCGACGATGAACATGGCCATCAGGACCAGCAGGGCGGTCTTGCGGCGCAGGGGCGCGGTCGCGACCGCCACGATCGGCGCCCCCACCGTCACCCCCAGCGCATAGCCCGAGACGAGTTGCCCGGCGGCGGGGATCGACACGCCCAGATTGTCGGCCAGCTGGGGCAGCAACCCCATGATGACGAATTCGGTCGTTCCGATTCCGAACGAGGCGAGCGCGAGCGCGAGAAGGGGCAGGGGCACGAGGGGGGATTCCAAAAAAGATGGCCATCACGCAATGGAGATGCAAAATCCCTTCTTCCCTGTTCCGGCCTGCTTGAAAAGAGACATCATGCGGCGCCGTGATCGAAGGCGGTGTCTCGCGACGTTTCCGCCACATGGGGCGTTGACGTGTCATGGCGCCCGGATCGCGGCGCAGGGGCAGGGGGGATGGGATTGACGGTGCGGACGGATTCCCGAAGGCGAAGGACGCGCCTGGTCGTGGCGGCCCTGGGCGTCGCGTCGATCCTGCCGGTCATGCAGTCCGTGTCGCGGGCCGGCGCGGTGGACCGGGGGACGCGAATCGCGTCGATGGTGGCGCGCCTGACGCCGGCGGAAAAGCTGGCCCTGGTCCAGGCCGAAATGACCCCGGCGCAGGGCGGCGGCCCCATGATCGTCACCCTGCCGGGGGTTCCGCGCGTGGGCCTGCCCGCGTTGCGCATGGCGCTGGGCGACGGGCCGGGCCTGCCGTCGCCGTTGGCGCTGATGGCGACATGGGACACGGATCTGGCGCGGCGGGCCGGGCTGGCGCACGCGCATGCGGTTCGCGCGGCCGGGCGGGCCATCGTGCCGATGGGGGGCGTCGGGCCGGTGCCGACCGGGCGGACGCGCGATGGCGAAGACCCGTTGCTGAGCGGCCGGGTGATGGGGGGCGCCGCCTCCGGGCTGCTGGCGGGCCATGTGCTGCCGCTGTTCGGCGGCAAGGGCGTCGCCGGCCCCGGCGCCACGCGCGCCGACCGGCTGCTGGGCCTGTACCTGGCGATGGAACAGGCCCGGGGCGCCGGAATCCTGTGCCGGACGGCGATCGCCGACGCTCATCCTGCGGCGACATGGACGGGAGGCGGACGATCCGCGATGGATGGCATTTCCGGCATGATCGCCGAGCTGGCGGACCGCGAGGTCGCGGGCGACGGCATGGCGCGCCAGCCTTTCCTGCTGGCGACGCTGGCCGCCGGCGTGGACCTGGAGGGATCGCCGGCGACGGACACCCTGTTCGCCGTGGTCTTGCGGCAGGCGGTGAGCGGCGGCGCGGTGCAGCCCGCCACGCTGGACCGGATGATCGCGCATATCCTGCTGCCGCTGGACCAGGCCGGCGTGATCGACCGCCCGCCGCCCTTCGGTGCGCTGGGTACGGTCCAGCCGCCGCACGATCCGCTGGCGGAGGAGGAACTGGCGGAGGGCGCCGTCCTGCTGCGGAACGAAAACGATGTGCTGCCGCTGGCGACCACGGGCGGCGCCACCGCCGATGGCCCGGTCCTGATCGTGGGCGCGGGTGCCGCGCACGACGCGGCCCGCGCGCTGGTGGAGGCCCTGGGCCGCACGGGGCAGGCGGCGCGGCTGGCTGCCGATTCGCCGGGGGGCGGGCACTCGCCCGCCGATGTCGCGCGGGCGGATCGGATCGTGGTTTTTTCCGAGGGGCCGCAGGATGACCGGCTGATCGCCGCCATCGCGGGCAGCGGCGGCCATGTGGTGGTCGTGCTGCTGTCGGACGATCCGGACCGGCCCATGCCGTGGCTGGACCTGGTCGACGGTGTGGTTCAGGCCTGGTCCTGGCGCGGCGGGGGCGAGGCCGCGCTGGCGGCGCTGCTGACCGGTCAGCGGGATTTCGCCGGGCGGCTGCCCGCGACCTTCACGGGCGGGCAGGTGCCGGCGCAGGTCAGCCTGTCGGGCTACAAGGCGTTCGACCGCGCGCATGTCGCGCCGCTGTTTCCGTTCGGCTACGGGCTGTCGGTCCGAGCGCGGTTTTCATACAGCGACCTGCGGGTGACGCGGGACGGGACGCGGCTGGTCGTGTCCTTCGGCGTGACCAATTCCGGCAGCGGCGCGGGCCGCGACGTGCCGCAGGTCTATCTGGACCTGCCCGCCGGGGTGGGTGACGCGCCGAAGCGGCTGGTGGGCTGGCGCGTCGTGCAACTGGAACCGGGGCAGGCGGCGCGCCTGTCGCTGGGCATCGACGCGCATCTGCTGGGACAGTGGCACCCCGCCACGCTGGAATGGGTGGTGCCGGCCGGCGATTATGCGCTTTCGCTGGGGGCGCATTCGGCCAACCTGGTCCGCCAGGCCATGGTTCACCTGCCGGAACTGCACGTGCCCGGAGCGCTGCCCGACAGCGAAAGCGAATAAGGGTAGAAGAATCCGGGGAAACCTAATGCCCCGGCCGGACGATCATGCATGCCAGTCCCTGCTGCCGCAGGGTGGTGCAGGCCGTGGCCGCGCTGTTCTGCGCCAGGCCGGCCAGCCGCGCGCGATAGACGGCGTGACCGCCGGGCGACGGGATGGGCTGCACGACGCCGCGGGCACCATTCAGGGCGTTGAACGCGGCCTGGCGGGCCATCGTGTTGGCGAAGCGGGCCTGGCCCTCCGAAGTGAAGGCGCCGACCTGGATGGCCCATTGGCCGTAATTCACGCCGTCAGGCGGCAGGGCACGGCCCGAGAGCGGAATATGAATGATCGCGGGAACGATGGGCGCCATCCGGGACGGGGCCGGCGGCATCGTGGCGGCGGTGACGACTGCCGGCAGCACCGGTGCCGGGGGCGGCAGAGGTTGCGGCGGGCCGCTGACCATGGGCAGGCAGGGCGCGTCGGGGTCGTAGGCCGCGTTGGGGTCCTGCGCGCAGCGCGCGGCACGGGGGCGCGGCGGGACATAGGCCGCGTACTGGATCGGCTGGCCGCCGGTCGGGTTGGCGATCGTGGGCGTGACGACGACCGGCAGCCGGGGGCCGGCCGGCCGTGCGGCGGATGCCATGGCCACCGGCAGGGGCGTCGGTGTGGCCGAGACCATCTGCGTGCCGGTGCCATAGGCCGCCAGCGGGCCGCTGAGGGGGATGGTGCTGCCCAGGTTGGGTGTGACCGAGGCCAGGTAATTGACCGTCTCGTTCGGCAGCGACCGCCCGGTCTGCAGATAATCGTCCAGCCGCTGCGGTCCGGCGTTGTAGGCCGCCAGGAATCCCGGTGCGCCGTAGCGGTCGTACATCTGCCGGATATAGGCGGTGCCGGCCAGGATATTGTCGTGCGGTTCGTACGGGTCGGGGCCGAGCGTGTTCTGGTCCTGCATGTCGGCATAGGTCTGCGGCATCAACTGCATCAGGCCCATCGCCCCGGCGGAGGAAGTGATCGGCTGGCCGTCCAGGTATTCATGGCCGCCCGATTCCTGCTGGATGACGGCGCGGATCCATTCCTGCGGCACCGCGAAGCGGCCCGAGGCCTCGGCGATGTACGGGCCCCATGGGTCCTCGGCCGGGCCGGGGGCGCGGTAGGCGCCGTTGCGGGCATAATAGCGCGAATAGCGTGACCCGGGCGCGGTGCTGCAGGCCGCCAGCGTCGCGGCCGCGCCCAGCAGCGACAGGCCGATCACGACGCCGTATCCGCCGTGCGGCCGGCGCGCGGCGGGTGGGGCGGCATCGTCCGGTGGCGTCAGACGTCGGGTCATGATGCCATGTTGCCCCATTTTCATGAGTCCGCGCAATCGCTCTCCTGCGCAGAGTATTGATTTCCCGGGACTTCGCCAGCGGCGTCTAGATCAGGCACAGCCCCGCCAAGTCCCGCCGCAGCGCTTCGGGCAGCGCCGTGGCGTCGCCGCCGCCCGCGCCCAGATCGGGCGGGGCGTCGGCCGGGCGCAGGTAGCGCCAGCCCTGGAAGGGGCGCATCGGGCGCGGGACGACCGGGACGATCGCGGGGGCCAGCACTACCAGCGCGCAGGCCGCCCCGTCTTCGCGCACGTCCGGGCGGATATCAGCGATGCGCTGCCGGCACAGGATCATGCCGCCGATGACCCGGTAGAGCGAACCGCCCTGCAGAATTTCTTCTGCCCGGCGGGGATACATGCGGGTACGCAGCCAGGGCCGTCCGTCGGCGTGCGTGCCGTCCAGCCCATCTCCGGCGCCCTCCATCATCGTGCGCTGACGATGCGCCAGGTCGTCGATCGATGCGATTCCGACCGCCAGCTTGACCATGTGCAACATGGGATCGTCAGGGCCGGGGGAAGGCATGGGACGGATGGATGTCGCTCTGGGCCTCGTGCAGGAACGTGGCGAGGAAGCGTCCCGCATCCACGGACTGCACGATCCGCACCTTGCGGACGCCCATCGCCCTGGGCGCGGTGGCATCCGGCCAGACGACGGCGTGGCCGTATTGCGGCCCCTTGGAAATGTCGATGTCCATATAGGCGTCGATCGAGGACGTGATCAGGCCGGGGTCGGCGGCGATCGCCGTCGCCAGTTCGTCCCACATCGGCAGCGGGTCGTAATAGGTGCCGATATAGTCCGTCATTTTCGTCTTCTTCTGCGTGATGCGCTTCAGGTAGTCGCGCGTCATCATCAGGTCGTTCGACACGTTGCCCACGACGGTGATCGACGGCCACGGTGCCGTCAGCGTGATATGCGCCGCCTCCGGGTCGAAGATCATGTTGAAGTCCGAGGCGAAATCGACGTTCCCGGTCAGCGATTTCATGCTGGTGTCCAGCAATCCGCCCATGAACACCAGTTGTTTCGCCGTCGCGGCGAAGGTCGGGTCGATGCGGATCGCCAGCGCCAGGTTGGTCAGCGGCCCGGCGGCCACGATGGTGACCTGATGGGGGTGATTGTGGACCTGACGGATCAGGAACAGGGCCGCACTGTCATCGATCGGACGCTGTGCCGGGGCGCCCTCCTTCAGGTCCGGCAAGGGGGGCTGGGTCGCGGGCGTGCCGTCGATCGACCCGATTCCGCCCCAGGCGCCCTTCCACGGGATGACGCCGTATTGCTGTTCGCGCAGGCGCATCATCGGCACGCTGTTGATCAGCGGATAGACCGCGCCGTCCGCCACCGGCACGTCGCCCCGGCCGATAATGTCCAGGAACCGGCGCAGATGGGCGGATTCCTGGTTTTCCCAGCCATCGCCGGTCACGACGGTGAAGCCCAGGACCCGGACCGCCGGATTGAACAGCAGCGGAATGATCGATTGCTGGTCCGATCCGCCGGGACCGAGGAAATCATTGTCCTCGATCACCAGTTGCGGGGCGGCCGCCCGCGCGGGCGGCCCGGCCGTCAGCCAGGCGGCCAGCAGGCCGAGCACGCCGGCGCCCAGGGCGCGGCGGAAGGCGCGGCGCGGCACTTCGCGCGGCGTCGATTCGCGTCGGGTCGTCCCGAGGCGCATCGCGCGCCGGAGAGGGCAGAAAAACATGCGGCGTCCTAAATGCTGGTGGGCCGGGTCCTACAGCACCAGGGCGCCGAGCAGCGCTTCCAGGCGGAGGCGGCCCGACGGTGTTGCGCGCAGGACCGGTCCGTCCGTCGTCTCGTCCCGCAGAAGATATCCTTCTTCCAGCGCCGCCGCCAGAATCGCGGGGTCCAGCGCATCGGCCATCGCCATGCCGGTGCGGCGGGCGAAGCGGTCCTCGGGGATACCCTCGCTCAGGCGCAGGCCCATCAGCAGCATTTCCCGGGCGCGGTCGCGCGCCGACAAGGTCTCGTCCTGCATCACGCCGCTTCCCTGCCGCTCGACCCGTTCGGCCCAGGGTTCGGGGGCGCGGTGGCGGCGGGTGGCGTGCAGCGTACCGTCCAGCGTCAGGCGGCTATGCGCGCCGGGACCGATGCCCAGGTAATCGCCATAGCGCCAGTAGGTCAGGTTGTGGCGGCTTTCCGCCCCGGGACGGGCGTAGTTCGAGACCTCGTACCCCATCAGTCCGTGGCGGCCGGCGACGATAGCCGTTTCCTCGTACAGCCGCGCGGCATCGTCCTCGTCCGGAAGGGCCAGCAGGCCCTGGCGGTGCAGCCCCTCGAACCGGGTGCCGGGCTCGATGGTCAACTGATACAGCGACAGATGATCGGAGACGAGCGAGAGCGCCCGGTCCAGTTCGGCCCGCCACGCCGGCAGGGACTGGCCCGGCCGCGCATAGATCAGGTCGAACGAGATCCGGTCGAACAGGCCGCGCGCCAGATCCAGCGCATCTATGGCCTGCGTGGCGGAATGTTCCCGGCCCAGCAGGCGCAGCGCGTCGTCATCCAGGCTCTGGATGCCCAGCGACACCCGGTTGATCCCGGCATCGCGGAACGCGCGCAGCCGCCCGGCCTCGACGCTGGTGGGGTTGGCCTCCAGCGTGATTTCCAGGTCCGGCAGGGGGGTGAACAGGGTGGTGGCGTCCGCGATCAGCGCCGCCACGGTCGCCGGGTCCATCAGCGAGGGTGTGCCCCCGCCGAAGAAGATCGAGCCCAGCCTGCGGGGCCCGTCCGCGTTCAGCCGTGCCGCGTCCTGCGCCAGTTCGCGCCGCAGGGCGGCGGCGAAGCGGGCCTGGGGGATGACATCGCGGACATGGCTGTTGAAATCGCAGTACGGACATTTGGCCAGGCAGAATGGCCAGTGGATATAGAGCGCGAGCGGTGCGGCGTCAGATGGCAAGCCGCACGCCCAGTTCCACGACCCGGTCCGGCGGGATGCGGAAGAATTCGGTGGCGGGGGTGGCGTTGCGCGCCATCAGCAGGAACAGCGACATCCGCCAGCGCGACATCTTGGGCACCGAGGACCGGACCAGCAGTTCGCGGCTGGTGAAATAGGATGCCTGCATGACGTCGAAATCCACGCCGTTGGCCTTCAGGTCCTCCAGCGCGCGGGGCAGGTTCGGGGTTTCCATGAAGCCGTAGCGCAGGATCACCCGGTAGATATTGGGTGCCAGAAGCTGCAGCGCCACCCGGTGGCCGCGCGTGGCCTCGGGCTGGTCCAGGGTCTGGACCGTGACGAACAGCACGTGCTCGTGCAGCACCTTGTTGTGCTTCAGGTTGTGCAGCAGGCAGGTGGGCACGAATTCCGGCGTCGCGGTCATGAACACCGCCGTGCCGGGCACGCGGATGGTGCGCGACTGCGGCAGGCGCGCCAGGAAGGAATTGACCGGCAGGCTGTCCAGCTTCTGCCGGTTCATGATCAGGCCGCGGCCGCGCTTCCACGTCGTCATCATCAGGGTCAGCGCGATGCCCAGCAGCACCGGCACCCAGCCGCCCTGCGGGATCTTCAGCGCATTGGACGCGAAGAAGATGCTGTCCATGACGAAGAAGCCGCCGAACGTGAACGCCGCCGCCGCCCGCGACCAGTGATACAGGCGGCGGAACGCCACCATCGCCAGGACGCAGGTGCACATGAAGGTGCCCGTCACCGCGATGCCGTAGGCCGAGGCCAGGGCGTCGGAACTGCGGAACGCCACCACCAGCGTCAGCGCGCCCACCATCAGGAAGCGGTTGAACTCGGGCAGGTAGATCTGCCCTTCCTCGTTCTTGTTGGTGTGGGTGATGCGCATGCGCGGCAGGTAGCCGAGCTGGATCAACTGCCGACAGAGCGAGAACCCGCCGGAAATTCCGGCCTGGCTGGCGATGACGGTGGCCATCGTCGACAGGATGACCATCGGGATCTGCATCCAGTGCGGACCCAGCAGGAAGAACGGATTGCTCAGCGCCGACGGCGTGGCGATGATCAGCGCCCCCTGGCCCATGTAGTTCAGCGCGAGGCAGGGCAGGACGCAGAACAGCCAGGCGTAGCGGATGGGCTGGCGGCCGAAATGTCCCATGTCGGCGTACAGGGCCTCGGCCCCGGTGACCGACAGCACCACCGACCCCAGCGCGATGAACGACAGCCAGCCGTGAAAGGCGATGAAGCGCACGGCATAGATCGGCGAGATCGCCATCAGGATGCCCGGATGGCGCAGGATCTGCAGCATGCCCAGGATGCCCAGCATGCTGAACCAGAGCAGCATGACGGGGCCGAAGACCGTGCCGACCTTGCCCGTGCCGGCCGACTGGACGCTGAACAGCCCGATCAGCACCATGATGGCCACGGGAATGACCAGGTCGTGGGCCGCGGGAAAGCTGACCTCCAGCCCCTCGACCGCCGACAGGACCGAAATCGCGGGCGTGATCAGCCCGTCGCCGAAGAACAGGCACGCCCCGGCGATGCCGGTCATGCCCAGCACCAGCTTCAGCCGGGTGTTTTCCGACACGCGCTGGGCCAGCGACATCAGCGAGATGATCCCGCCCTCGCCATTATGGTCGGCGCGCATGATCAGCAGCACGTATTTCACGGTGACGATCAGGATCAGCGACCACAGGATCAGGCTTTCGACGCCCATCACCTCCCAGGCTTCGATCTGGTGGTGCTGCGACACGACCAGGATGGTCGATCGCAGGGCGTAGAGCGGGCTTGTCCCGATATCGCCGAAGACCACGCCCAGCACGACCATGAGGGCGGCGAAACCGACCGGATTGGCCGCATGTTCATGCTGGTCGGCGCCGAATTCGGTGATTTTCGTCGGCACGTCCGCCACGCCCCCCGCGGCGTTCGGGCTCGCCGGGGCGGAAGGCAGGGATCCGGGGGCCATATCGCCCGGGACTGGCGTCATGTCGGGACGTCTCCGCAGTCAGATCAGAGGGCGGCGGGTTGGCCGGCCTTGTTCATCGGCATAGCGTCATGATCCGGGGGGGGCAAGGTGACTTGCCGGGACCTAGCTATTCCCCGGCCCCCCTGTCTGGATCGGGCGTTGCTGTGGCAGGCCGCTGGCCGAAAATGGCGCTGCCGACGCGCACATGCGTCGCCCCGGCCGCGATCGCCGCCTCGAAATCGGCCGACATGCCCATCGACAGCACCTCCAGCCCGTGCGCGCGGCCCAGTTCCGCCAGGAACGCGAAATGCGGCGCCGGGTCCCGGTCCGCCGGGGGAATGCACATCAGCCCGCGTACCGCGTCGCCGAACCGCCGGCGGCAATCGGTGATGAAGGCGTCGGCCTGGGCGCGCGGCACGCCGGATTTCTGGGCTTCGTCGCCGGTATTGACCTGCACCAGCAGGTCCGGCAGGCGGCCGGCGCGATCGGCCGCGCGCGCCAGGGCATCGGCCAGCGCCGGGCGATCCAGGCTTTCGATCATGTCCGCGATCCGCACCGCGTCCAGGGCCTTGTTGGTCTGCAACCCGCCGATGACATGCAGCCGCAGCGCGGGCCAGTCGGCGCGCAGGGACGGAAATTTCCCGGCGGCTTCCTGCACCCGGTTCTCGCCGAAGACCATCTGTCCGGCTTCCAGGGCCGCCACGACGCTGGACTGGGGATGGAATTTCGATACCGCGACCAGCGTGACCGCGTCCGGCGCGCGCCCCGCCCGCCGGGCGGCGGCGGCAATCCGCGCCCGGATGCCTGCCAGCGCGGCAGGGATCGCGGCGAGGGCGGAGGGGGAAAGAACGGGGGCGGCGGGCAGCGTCGTCATGGTGCTACGGTTGGGCCGCGCGGCCCGGCGGTCAAGGGCGGCGGGCAGAATTCCCCGGCGGGGGACTGGCGGCCCGGGGGCGGGCGTGCGATCAGCACGCCGGATGTCGAACCAACGATCGGGAACGGGGCAAGTCGGGCGGATATGATTCAGGGCGTACCAGACAGGTCAGGCGCGCGGGGGCGCGGCCCGCGCGGGGCCGCGGCGGACCCGACGCGGGATATCGCCTTC
Organism: Gluconacetobacter diazotrophicus PA1 5; assembly: GCF_000067045.1. Classification (NCBI taxonomy): domain Bacteria; kingdom Pseudomonadati; phylum Pseudomonadota; class Alphaproteobacteria; order Acetobacterales; family Acetobacteraceae; genus Gluconacetobacter; species Gluconacetobacter diazotrophicus. Next base: position 2,458,390 of record NC_010125.1, on the reverse strand, counting down.
GATATCGTGCAGGGGGTGCTGGAACACCGGCGCATGCTGGAAACCAGCCTGGACCAGTCCGCCGCCGCACGGGACGCGGACGCGCGCGACCGTGCCGCCGCGCACCGTCTGGCGGCGACCGTGCTGCGTCACATGGGCACGGCGGGCATGGTGCTGGAACCCTTCCTGAAGAAGGAGCCGCCCCTGCCGGTGCGCACGGTGCTGCTGATCGGCGTGGCGCAGATCCTGTTCCTGGACACGCCCGCCCATGCGGCGGTCGGCACGGCGGTCTCGCTGGCGCGCCGGCGGGGGCTGGTGCCGTTCGCGGGACTGGTCAACGCCGTGCTGCGCCGGGTGGCCCAGGCCGGCGCCGGGGCGCTGGAGGGGCTGGACCAGGCCCGGCTGGACGTGCCCCCCTGGCTGTGGGGCGCATGGGGCAGCCTGGCGCGCCCGGTGGCCGAGGCGCTGGGCCAGGAGGCCCCGCTGGACCTGACATTGCGGCCGGGGCTGCCGGAGGCCGAACGGCCGCCCGGCGGGGTGATGCTGCCCACCGGGACCCTGCGCCTGCCGGCCGGCACCCGTGTGGCCGACCTGCCGGGCTATGCGCAGGGCGCGTTCTGGGTGCAGGACGCGGCCGCCGCCCTGCCGGCGCGCCTGCTGGCGCCCCGCGCGGGTGAGCGGATCGCGGACCTGTGCGCCGCCCCGGGGGGCAAGACGGCACAACTGGCCGTGGCGGGGGCCGAGGTCACGGCCATCGAGCGGGAGCCGGGCCGGCTGGCGCGGCTGAAGGAGAACTGGACCGCCTCGGACTGGCCGACCGGGTGCAAACTGGTCCAGGGCGACGCCGCCACGTGGCGGCCGGACGCGCCGCTGGACGCCGTGCTGCTGGATGCGCCCTGTTCGGCGACGGGCACCGCACACCGCCACCCCGACGTGCTGTGGATCAAGCGCCCGCGCCTGACGGCGCTGACCGAGGGCCAGGACCGGCGGCGCGCGACATGCTGCGTCCCCTGTCCGGCTGGTCTATGCGGTGTGCTCGCTCCAGCCCGACGTAGGGCCGGAACGCGTACGCGCGGCCGAGGCGATGGGCTGGAACCCGATCCCTTCACGGCGGAGGAACTGGCCGTGCTGCCCGAAGCCCTGACGAAGGAAGGCTGGCTGCGCACCCATCCGGGCCTGTGGACGGAACAGGGCGGCATGGACGGATTCTTCGCGGCGCGGTTCCGCCGCCGGTAGGCCGGGCCAGGGCAGGCACGGGACCCAGGGCCGGCATGGAACCCAGGGCAGCAGGGGACATGGACGCGGGCAAGCACGATCGTGATCCGCCGGGATGCGACGGAGGCACGCAACGGCTTGCACGCGGCATGTGATTTACTGTTACACTGTCCCCATGCCTGCTCACTTCCCCCCCCTCGTCGCGCCCAGCGTCCTGTCGGCTGATTTCTCCCGCATGGCGGACGAAGTCAGCGCCGTCGAGCGCGCGGGTGCCGACTGGCTGCACCTGGACGTGATGGACGGCCATTTCGTGCCGAACCTGTCCTTCGGCGCGCAGCTCATCAAGGCGTTGCGCCCGCAATCCAGCCTGGTGTTCGACGTCCACCTGATGATGGCGCCGGTCGATCCGTACCTGGAAATGTTTGCCCAGGCGGGCGCCGACCATATCCATGTCCATATCGAGGCCGGCCCCCATACCCATCGGACCCTGCAGCATATCCGCTCGCTGGGCGTGAAGCCGGGGGTCGCCATCTGCCCCGCCACCCCGCCCGAGGCGGTGGCCGAGGTGCTGGACCTGGTGGACGTGATCCTGGTCATGACGGTCAACCCCGGTTTCGGGGGCCAGAAATTCCTGACCAGCCAGTTGGGCAAGATCCGCACGCTGCGCCGCCTGGCGGACGCGACGGGCCGCGACATCCGCATCGGCGTCGATGGCGGCGTGGATGTGGAAACCGCGGCGCTGGCCACAGAGGCGGGGGCCGACATGCTGGTGGCCGGAACCTCGGTCTACGGCCAGCCGGATTATGGCCGGGCGATTTCCGCCCTGCGCGAGGCCGGCCGCCGGCCCGCATGACGAAAGCCGGACTGACGGACGCACGGCGCGCGTCCGGATATCGTGGGATGAGAGGGGCCTGATGGTCCTGCGACGCTGGAGCCAGGACGCGCGTCTTTCACTGGCACGCCTGCCGTCGCTGGCCGGGTTGGGCCGCGTCCCGCCCCAGCCGGTCCATGCCGTTCGCGACCTGTGGCCGGGCGATGCGGCATCGGGCGCGCGGCTGCTCCGCGGCAGCCTGTCTCATGCCGGCGTCACGCGGCCGATCGGCCCGGGCCGGTGGGAGGACCCGTCCTACCCCGAGCGCTTCCGGGCCTGCCTGCACGGATTCGCCTGGCTGCGCGACCTGCGCGCGGTCGGGACCGATTCGGCGCGGCTGCAGGCGCGGGCGCTGGTCGATGACTGGCTGTCCCATCCGCCCAGCGACCCGATGGTGCGTGACTGCGCCGTGACGGGCACGCGGCTGGCGTCGTGGCTGGGCCATTACGATTTCTTCGCCGCTTCCGCCGATGACGGGTTTCGCCAGCGCCTGATGCAGCGCCTGCTGGCGGAAGGACGGACGATTGCCGCCCTGATGCCGCCCGAATCGCATGACTGGCGGGCGCTGGCCGCGTTCAAGGGCCTGCTGGCGGCGGCGATCGCCATGCCCGACCATAGCGGCTTCCTGGTGCGGTTCCGGCGCTATATCGACGCCGAACTGGAACGGCAGATACTGCCGGACGGCTGCCATATCCAGCGCAGCCCGGAAATCCAGTTCCTGGTGCTGCGCGAACTGGCGGAAATGCACGCGATGCTGCACGCCGCGCAGATCGCCCCGCCCATGGCCCTGACCCTGGCGCTGGATCGGATGAGTCCCGTGCTGCGCGCGATGCGGCATGGCGACGGCGGGCTGGCGCTGTTCAACGGCAGCCACACGGGCAATGTCGCGATGATCGAGACGGTGCTGTCGCAGGCGACGCGCACGCGCGTGGTGGCCACCGCGATGCCGGACGGCGGCTTCATCCGCCTGCAGGTCGGCCGGTCGCTGCTGCTGGTGGACGCGGCCCCCCCGCCGCCGCCCGGCTTCGATGAAGATGCCCATGCCGGCACGCTGTCGTTCGAATTTTCGGTGGCGCGGCGGCGGGTGATCGTCAATTGCGGCGCGGGCGAGGGGCCGGAATGGCGACGGGCCCTGCGCGAAAGCGCGGCCCATTCCCTGCTGGTTCTGGAGGATACCTCGTCCTCGGACTTCGCGCCGCAGGGCGGAATCCTGCGCCGGCCGGTCCATGTGACGGCCGAACAGGTGGCCCAGGACGGCGCGCATTGGCTGGACCTGTCCCATGACGGCTATCACGCGCCGTTCGGCGCATCCTGGCGGCGGCGCCTCTATCTGGGAAACGGGGGCGAGGACCTGCGGGGCGAGGAAATCGTCGAGGGCGAGCGCCAGCAATCCTTCGTGCTGCGCTTCCACCTCCATCCGTCGGTCGGTGCGGAATGGGATGCCGATGCCCAGATCGTCATCCTGGACGTCGGCGGCCAGATCTGGAAATTCCGTGCCGACGGCGGCAAGGTCGCGGTCGAGGAAAGCGTCTATTGCGGCGGAACGACCCCCGAGCGCAGCCGGCAGCTCGTCGTCCGGGTGCGTCCCGGCGACCATGCGGACGAAGATCAGGCAGAGGACAATCAGGCGGATACCGATCAGGCGGATAAGGAGCCGGCGGATGAAGGCCGGACAGATGAGGATCGGGCCGCCCGGGACCATGCGGATGAAGACGGGCCGGCCCGGAACGCCGACACCCCTGACGCGGCCCCCCCGGCGAAGCCCGTGCCCCAGGCCGAGAGCGGCGAGCGTACACGCCAGGTCGTGCGCTGGGCGTTGATGCAGATGGAAGGGTAGGGGCGCGCCACGCGGCCTGGTGGCCCGGAACCGGGTATGAAAATTCTCGAAATCACCAATGTCGATTTTTCGCTGCGGCACTTCCTGCTGCCGCTGATGCGGGGCCTGCGCGCCGATGGGCACGAGGTCGTCGGCGTCTGCGCGGACGGTCCCCTGCTGGCCGATGTGCGCGGCGAGGGATTCCGCGTCGAGACGGTGCCGCTGGTCCGATCCTTCTCGCCCCTGGCGCAGATGCAGGCGCTGATCGCGCTGGTCCGGCTGATCCGGGAGGAAAAGCCGGACATCGTCCACGCCCACATGCCGATCAGCGGCCTGCTGGGCCGCCTGGCGGCGTGGCTGTGCCGCGTGCCGTGCGTGGCCTATACCTGCCATGGCTTCCTGTTCAACCAGCCGGGGCCCGCCCCACGGCGCGGTCTGGCGCTGGTGCTGGAATGGCTGGCCGGGCGGATCACCGACCGGTATTTCACCGTATCGGTGCAGGAGGCCGAGGACGCCCGGCGCCTGAAGATCCACCCGGCGCCGCTGGCGGTGGGCAATGGGCGCAACCCCTCCCTCTTCCAGCCCGATCCCGAGGCACGGCGGCGGATTCGCGCCGAACTGGGGGTGGCGGAAGGGGCGGTGGTCATCATCGCCGTGTCACGGCTGGTGCGGCACAAGGGCTATCCGGAACTGCTGAAGGCGATGGAGCAGGTGTCCGGCGCGATGCTGTGGGTGGTGGGCGAACGCCTGGAGTCCGACCATGGAGAATCGCTCGATTCGTGCTTCGAGGAGGCGCAGCGGGTACTTGGCGCGCGGCTGCGGTGCCTGGGCTATCGCGAGGACGTTCCGGCCCTGCTGGCGGCGGCGGATATCTTCACCCTGCCCAGCCATTTCGAGGGACTGCCGATGTCGGTGATCGAGGCGATGCTGACCGGCCTGCCGGTGGTGGCCAGCGATATTCGCGGCCCGCGCGAACAGGTCGTGAACGGCCGCACCGGGCTGCTGGTTCCCCCGGGCGAGGCCGTGCCGCTGGCGCGCTCCCTCGGCTGCCTGGTCCGCGACCCGGACCTGCGCTACCGGATGGGCGAAGTCGGGCGTGAGCGGGCTCGCGCCCGGTATGACGAGGACATCGTGGTCGGCCGCACCAAGATGGCCCTGCTGGCACCCGGGACGACGCCGACCGACGATGCCGGCTGACCGCCGTCCCGGTCAGGGCCGGGTACTGCTGCCGTTACTGCTGCTGGCCGGGACCGGCCGGCCCGCCCATGGCCTGCATCAGGGCCTGGGCTTCCTGGGGGGAATTGCGGATCAGGGCGACGTTGGCCGGGTTCGGGGTGGGGGCGTGCGCGCCGGGCGGCGGCGGCTGCTGGATCAGGGCTTCGGTCAGGCCGAAGGTCGTGATGCCCATCACGAAGTCGCGCGGGGTGAAGCCATGGGCGGCCAGGATCGGCGCCAGGCCGGGAATGGCGGCCGTCCGGTCGATCGTCTGGGCCAGCGACAGGTTCGGCGCGTTCGGCGGCGCGATGTTGGCGGCCTGGACGGCACGGACCGTCGCGGTCATGCGCGGCAGGAAATCGTTGGGCAGGCGGTACTGCGCCGCCGCCTCCATGTCACGCTGGAAGGCGGCCTGCTCCGCCGCGGTCGGCTGGCCCTGCTGGGGCGCCTGCTGTTGCGCCATGGCGGACAGGGGAAGGGACACGGCCAGCGCCGCCGCGAGGATGATCAGTCGCGTTTTCATACTTTGTTGACCCACTCGCCATGTTTCATCAGGGGTTCGCGCGCGCCATCCTGGGTGATGGCGGTCACGTCGATCTCGGCCGAGCCGATCATCCAGTCGATATGGATGAAGCTGCTGTTGGCGCCACGGGCCTGGATCTGCTCGGGCGTCTGGTTCTCGGTATCCAGCATGCATTTCGTGTAGGCTTGGCCCAGCGCGATATGGCTGGACGCGTTTTCGTCGAAGAGCGTGTTGCGAAACAGCACGCCGCTCTGCGAAATCGGCGAGGAATGCGGCACCAGCGCCACCTCGCCCAGCCGGCGGGCGCCCTCGTCGGTGTCCAGGATGCGTTCCAGCACCTCCAGCCCCTCGGTCGCATGCGCTTCGACGATGCGCCCGTCGGCGAAGCGGACCGCGATGCCGTCGATCAGCGTGCCCTGGTGGAACAGGGGCTTCGTCGCGCGGACATAGCCCTCGACCCGCCGCGCGTGCGGCGTGGTGAAGACTTCCTCGGTCGGGATATTGGGGTTGCACACGATGCCGTTGCGCGCCGGTTCCGACCCGCCGGCCCAGGCATGGCCGTCCGCCAGCCCCACCGTCAGGTCCGTACCCGGCCCGGTGAACTGCAGCGCCGCGAACCGGCGCTCGTTCAGCCAGTCGGCGCGGCGGTGCAGCGTGTCGTTATGCTCGACCCACGCCGCCACGGGGTCGTCCACCGTGACGCGGGACGCCAGGAAGATCGCGTCCCACAGCCGGGCCAGCGCCCTGTCCGGGGCATCGTCGGGGAACACCTGCGCGGCCCAGGCCGGGGTGGCGCAGGCGACGATGTTCCAGTTGACGGCGAAATTGGTGATCAGTTCCATCGCCGGGCGGCCGGCCAGCGAACTGGCCTTGCCGGCGCGGGCGACGCGGTCCGGGTCTTCCCCAGCCAGCAGGGTGGGGCTGCCGCCGGTCACGGCCATCCGCGCGGCGCCCTGGCGATAGGCGTTGGCCATGCCGTCCTGCAGCCAGCCGGCCGCGACGTCGAAGGACGCATCCGGGGCGTGGCGGAATCGCGCCAGCGTCATCTCGTCGTCCGAGAAGAACGGCGTGACCAGCGACGCGCCGGCGCGATAGGCGTGTTCGGTGATGCGGCGCACCAGCGGAACCGCGTCCAGCGACGCGGTGATCAGCAATTGCTGGCCCGGCGCCAGGTTCAGTCCGGTTCGGACCGCGACCTCGGCCAGCCGGTCCAGCAGGCCGTCATGGGACGATGCGGAAGTCATGAAGCCGTTCATCCTGTCATCTCAGTAGGTTCATTCTAGCCTGATCGCTTCGGACGGGATAGGCAACAGGTAGGCACCGGAATGGGCCATGTCAGGTAGGGGACGGATGAATATCGAACCGACGCGCCTGTGCGTGATGGATGACATACGCGACGGACCGCGCCGCGTCGTGGTGGAAGGCGAAGGGCTGGTGGTGTGGATGGCGGCCGATGGGCAACCCCGCGTCTTCGCCGATCGCTGCCCGCATCGCGACGCCCGCCTGTCGGCCGGTCATGTCGAAAACGGGCGCCTGCTCTGTCCGTTCCATCTCTGGGCGTTCGACGAATCGGGCCTTTACGTCGGGCCCGACGGCGTGGCCGACCCGACCTGCGCGGTGCCGGGCGTGCCGGCGGACGTCCGTGACGGCGCGGTGTGGATCAGCCGCTTGCCTGTTCGCGATCCAGCCAGGTGCGAATCACCGTAAGGACATAGGCCCGTTCGGGGGCGTCCAGTTCGCGGCCGCGCGCCAGGCCGTGCCATTTTTCCAGGCAGCCGCGACAGCAGGTAGCGGTGGCGTGCTGGGCGACGAAGACCGGGTGCCCGCGCCAGGGCGTCTGGCGCCCGTCGCGGGCGGGACGCGCGGGGGCCAGGCGGCGCGCGATGAAATCCGCGGCGTGGGTCATCACGGTCGCCATGCCCTTGTCCGTCAGATAGGCGCGGTCCTTCGGGTCCAGGTGAAAGCGCGCGCGGAAGGCCGAGCGCGCAAGGCGCTGCCACAGCGCGTCCGGCACGGGCGGGGGCGGCGCAGGCGGGTGCGCGGCGTCGTCGGGCCCGGCCGCGGCAGCCATCAGGCGGGCGTCATCACGCGGGCCGCACCAGGATATGGTGCTTGCGTCCCGACGACAGCTTGATGGCCCCGTCCGCCAGGTCCGTCGTGGTGATCACCTGGCCTTCATCCTGCACCGCGACGTCGTTGATCCGCGCGCCGCCGCCGCGAATCAGGCGCCGCGCCTCGCCATTGCTGGCGGCCATGCCGCTTTCGACGAACAGGCGGAAGGCGGGAATGCCCGCCGCCAGCAGGTCGGCGGCGATCGTCGTGCCGGGCAGGGCGGCGGGCGCGGCCCCGTCCTCGAACGTGCGGCGAGCGGCCTCGGCGGCGGCATCGGCTTCGGCGCGGCCGTGGCACAGGGCGGTGGCCTCGGTCGCCAGGACCTTCTTCGCCTCGTTGATCTCGGTGCCGCCCAGGGCCGCCAGCCGGTCGCATTCCGCGATGGGCAGGTCGGTGAACAGGCGCAGGAACCGGCCGACATCCGCGTCATCGACGTTGCGCCAGAACTGCCAGTATTCGAAGATCGGCAGCCGGGACGCCGACAGCCAGATCGCGCCGCGCGCGGACTTGCCCATCTTGGCCCCGGACGCGGTGGTCAGCAGCGGCGTCGTCAGGCCGAAGACCTGCTTCTGGTCCGTCCGGCGCACCAGGTCGATGCCCGATACGATGTTGCCCCACTGGTCCGATCCGCCCATCTGCAGGGTGACGCCCTGCGTGCGGCTCAGTTCACGGAAATCGTAGGATTGCAGGATGGAATAGTTGAATTCCAGAAAGGTCAGCCCCTGTTCGCGCTCCAGCCGCGACCGGACCGAATCGAAGGCCAGCATGCGGTTGACCGAAAAATGCACGCCCACGTCGCGCAGCAGGTCGATATAGGACAGCCTGTCCAGCCAGTCGGCATTGTTGGCCAGCCTGGCCCCGGCCGCGCCGTCGAATTGCAGGAACTGGCGCAGGCAGCCCTCGATCCCGCGCAGGTTCGCCGCGATCGTCTCGTCCGTCATCAACTGGCGGGCTTCCTCGCGGAACGAGGGATCGCCGATCTTCGCTGTGCCCCCGCCCATCAGGGCCACGGGCCGATGCCCGTGCTTCTGCATCAGGCGCAGCATCATGATCTGGATCAGGCTGCCGACATGCAGGCTGTCGGCCGTGGGGTCGAATCCGATATAGCCCGCCACCGGCCCCGCCTGCAGGGCGGCATCCAGGGCGTCGATGTCCGTGCACTGGAAGATGAAGCCGCGCGCTTCGGCTTCCTGGAGGAATTCGCTTTTAGGCATAGTCGGGTACTCTCTGGCGGGCCGGCCTGTCGGGGACATGTCCCGACAGGCCTTAGCATGCCCGCCTTGCGAGATGAAGCATGCCCGCCTTGCGAGATGAACCCGGGGACGGGGTCAGTCGGCCGCCAGCGCCAGCGCGCCGCGCGCCATGATGGTGCCGACATGGTCTTCCAGCGCCTCGGCGACCTGGTCGGAATGGTGGGCGAAGACATGGTCCGCGCCGGCAAAGATGCGGTAATCGACCGCCACGCCCTTCTGCGTGTTCAGCTTGTCGACCAGCTTGCGGACCGCGGGTTCGGGCACCAGCTCGTCGGCCTCGCCCGCGATCATCAGGCCGCCGCAGGGGCAGGGGGCCAGGAAGCCGAAATCGTAATGATTGGCCGGGGGGGCGACGCTGATCCAGCCGGTGATTTCCGGCCGGCGCATCAGCAACTGCATGCCGACGAACGCGCCGAACGAATAGCCCGCGATCCACAGCCCGCCGGCGTTCGGGTTGACCATCTGCATCCAGTCCAGCGCCGCGGCGGCGTCCGAGATTTCCCCGATGCCGCCGTCATAGCGGCCTTGCGACCGGCCGACGCCCCGCGAATTGTAGCGCATGACCGAGAAACCCATTTTCTCGAACGAGCGGTACATCGCATAGGTGATGCGGTTGTTCATCGTGCCGCCATGCAGCGGATGAGGATGGAGGACCAGCGCGAGCGGCGCATTCGGCTCGCTCGAATGATGGTAGCGTCCTTCCAGGCGGCCGTCAGGGCCGGCGAACATGACCTCAGGCATTCGTATCCCGCGATATGGATTCCGCGCCCCAGGGCATGGCGGCGGAATCGTTACTGTCACGGCCTGCGGATGACGATGCCCCGTCATCCCTCGGCAAAGAAAACAAGCGGCCCTTCGCGGAATCCCAGACGGGATGCGCGACCGGGCGTTCGGTCCACGTCAAAACCAGGTCACGTCGGCGTTGCCGTATCTCCCCGCGATCAATGAAACGCGATCGACGGGGATGGCACCGCCATCACTCCTTTTTATTGTGAAGCAAGCCCTGTGCTGATCAAAATGCCGGTTCGTCAGGCGTGGAATGCGTTTCCATCAGCCGTCGGAAGCGGGCGGGGGAAGTCAGGAGGGGCGGAAGCGAGGGGGGCGGTTGACTTCCAGCAGGACAGGACCATAGTTCAGTATCCCTTCTTCAGGCCCCAGCGCGCCCTGTCCGGCGCGGTCGCGTCGGGCGGGATCGTGCATCCGGCCATGAAAAAATCTTCGTCCGCCGGACCGGTCATGCGCTGACCGGCCAGGCTGCGGACCGTATATAGCGATCCAAAATCGCCAATTGCCATATAAATCGTGTTTAGGTCGCGCCGCGCGACCCGGAATTCGGACAGAAGCGCGCATCGTGGGGCAAGGACGGACGCGCAGGGTGGAGGTCATGGATCGCGATTTTTTCTATTTCGATGCCAACGCGTCGGAGCCCGCGCGTCCCGCCGCGCTGGACGCCATGGCCCGCGCGGCCGCGATCACCGGCAATCCGTCATCGGTCCACCGGGCGGGGCGGCAGGCGCGCGCGATCCTCGAATCCGCGCGGGAACGGCTGGCCGCGCTGTTCGGCGCGCGGGCGGATAATTGCGTCCTGACCTCGGGCGGGACCGAGGCCAACCTGTTGGCGATCGCCGGACTGGGCGGGGGCCGGCGCATTCTGGCCTCGGCCGTCGAACACGACGCGGTGCGGGCCGCCGTGCCGGCCGGCGCGGACCTGATACCCGTGGATGGGCAGGGCGTGGCGCGGCTGGAGGTGCTGGAGCAATGGCTGGTCGAAGCGGACGGCCCCCCGCCGCTGGTATGCCTGATGCTGGCGAACAACGAGGTCGGGACGATCCAGCCGGTGGCCGAGGCGGTGCGGATCTGCCACGCCCATGGGGCGCTGCTGCATGTCGATGCCGTGCAGGCGGCGGGACGGATACCCATCGACCTGGGCGCGCTGGGGTGCCGACAGCAGGCGGTCTCGGGCCATAAATTCGGCGGCGTTAAGGGCGCGGGGGCCCTGCTGCTGGCCGGGGAGGCGACGCGGGCGCTGCCGCCGATGATGGCCGGCGGCGGGCAGGAGCACGGCCGGCGCGGGGGCACGCCTGCCCTGCCGGCCATCGCGGCGATGGCCGAGGCGGCCGGGGACGCGGTGGCGGCCCTGGCGGGTGGCGGGGACGGACGCGCCGATCCCACGACGCTGGCACGGTGGCGCGACGCGATCGATGCGGCGGCGCGTGCCGCCGGTGCCGTCGTCTGTGGCGGCGACGCGCCGCGCCTGCCCAACACCACGTCCCTGGCCCTGCCCGGTCGTGCGGCGCAGATCCAGTTGATCGCGCTGGACCTGGCGGGATTCGGCGTATCGGCCGGGTCGGCCTGTTCGTCAGGCAAGGTCGCGCGGTCGCATGTGCTGCAGGCGATGGGCCACGGGTCGCTGGCCGGCGAGGCGATTCGCGTCTCGCTGCCCTGGACGGTGCGCGAGGATGACGTGACGCGCTTCATCGCCGCCTGGCGTGCGATGGCGGCCCGGCTGCCGGCGCGTGCGAGATCGGAACGAACGGAGGTCCACGTATGACGGACGGGCGCGAACTCTATCTGGACTACCAGGCCACCACGCCGTGCGATCCGGCGGTCGTCGCGGCGATGATGCCGTGGTTCGCCGAATCGTTCGGCAATCCCCACAGCGCCGATCACGCGCTGGGCCGCCGGGCCTGGGACGCGGGCGAGCAGGCGCGGGCCGAGGTCGGCGCCCTGCTGGGTGCCGACGCGCGGGAAATCGTCTTCACCTCCGGGGCGACCGAGGTCAACAACATCGCCATCAAGGGGGCGGTGCGCCATCTGGCGGCCCGGGGCGACGCCCGGCGGCGCGTCACTACCGTGGCCACGGAACATAAATGCGTGCTGGAATCGGTGCGCGACCTGGCGGCGGAAGGGTTCGATCCGGTGGTGCTGCCGGTCGCGCCCGATGGGCGGCTGGACCCCGGGACGCTGCGCGCGGCGCTGGCGGTGCCCACCCTGCTGGTCAGCATCATGGCGGCGAACAACGAGACCGGGGTGCTGCACGACATGGCCGCCCTGGCCCCCATTGTGCGGGCGGCGGGCGCGCTGCTGCACAGCGACGTGGCGCAGGCGGCGGGCAAGGTGGCGCTGGATGTCCGGGCGATGGACCTGGACCTGGCATCGGTGTCGGCGCACAAGCTGTACGGGCCGAAGGGGGTGGGCGCGCTGTATGTCCGGCGGCGGCCCCGGGTGCGGCTGGCGCCGCTGTTCTCGGGCGGCGGCCAGGAACGCGGACTGCGCTCGGGCACGCTGCCCACGCCGCTGCTGGTGGGGTTCGGCGCCGCGTGCCGCATCGCGCGGACGGTCAGGGTCGAGGAGGCACGGCGGATGGCGGCGCTGCGCGACGGATTCCTGGAGCGCATGGAGGAGGGCGTTCCCGGGATCGTGGTCAACGGGTCGATGGCGCACCGCCTGCCGGCCAACCTGAACCTGCGCTTTCCCGACGTGCGGGCGCTGGACGTGATCGCGCATGCGCCGGAACTGTGCGTATCCACCGGATCGGCGTGCTCGTCGGCCGAACTGGTGCCGTCCTATGTGCTGACGGCGATGGGGCTGAGGGCCGAGGACGCGGCACGAAGCTTGCGTCTGGCGGTGGGACGCTATACCTCAGCCGCCGATATGGATCGTGCGGCCGCGATCCTGTGCCGGGCTGTAGCGGATGCGCGCCGGGCTGAACGGGGGGCGGCCGCGCGCGCCGCCCACGACGATACGGCCAGGACAGCAGAATGCCGCATATGATTTTCATCGAGAGTGACGGAACGCGCCGCGAGGTCGACGCGCCGGTCGGTCTGTCGGTCCTCGAGATCGCGCACAAGCACGGGGTGGACCTGGAAGGCGCCTGCGAGGGATCGCTGGCCTGCGCCACCTGCCACGTCGTGGTCGATCCCGACTGGGCCCCGAAGCTGGCCGCGCCGACCGAGGACGAGGAAGACATGCTGGACCTGGCATTCGGCCTGGAAAAGACGTCGCGCCTGGGCTGCCAGATCGTGATGACCGAGGCACTGGACGGGCTGGTCGTGCGCCTGCCGCACAAGGCCTGAGAAAGACGGGGGAACCAACTCATGCGGATCATGGTCGCCATGTCCGGCGGCGTGGACAGCAGCGTGGTCGCCGCGCGCCTGGTGGCCGAAGGCCACGAGGTCGTCGGCGCGACGCTGCAGCTCTATGATTCGCGCGAGTCCGCCCGCAAGGGCGCCTGCTGTGCCGGACGCGACATCCATGATGCGCGCCGCGTGGCCGACCGGCTGGGCATCCCCCATTACGTGATCGACGCGGAAACACGCTTCCGCCAGAGCGTGATCGAGACCTTCGCCGACGCCTATGCCGGCGGCGAGACCCCGGTACCCTGCGTGGCCTGCAACCAGGGGGTGAAATTCACCGACCTGCTGGGCATTGCGCGCGACCTGGGGGCAGAGGCGATGGCGACCGGCCATTACGTCCGCCGGATCGAGGGGCCGGACGGGGCCGAACTGCACCGCCCGGTGGATGAAGGCCGGGACCAGTCCTGGTTCCTGTTCGCGACCACCCGCCAGCAACTGGAATTCCTGCGCTTTCCGTTAGGCGACATGCCGGACAAGGCCGCCGTCCGGGCCGAGGCCGAGCGGTTCGGCCTGTCCGTGGCGGCCAAGCCCGACAGCCAGGACCTGTGCTTCGTGCCCGACGGGTCCTATGCCCGGGTGGTCGAGGCGCTGCGCCCCGAAATGGCGGGCGAGGGCGAGATCGTGGATGGATCGGGCCGGGTCGTCGGGCGGCATGACGGCGTGACCCGCTTCACGGTGGGGCAGAGCCGCCGGCTGGGCGATGCCGCGATGCGTGACGGCGCGCGCCAGATGGTGGTGGGCATCGACCCCGCTTCCCGGCGCGTGGTGATCGGGCCGCGCACCGGCAGCGCCGTGCGCGACCTGTCGCTGCGGGACATGAACTGGCTGATCGACCCGCCCGAGGGGGACCTGCGCTGCCTGGTCCAGATCCGCGCGCGCGAAGCCGCGCGGCCCGCGACGGTGCGGCGCACGGCGGACGGCGCCTCGGTGACGCTGGACGAAGCCGCGATGCCGGCCCCCGGGCAGGCCTGCGTGCTATATGACGGCAGCCGCGTCCTGGGCGGCGGCTTCATCCGGCGGCGCGAGATGGCGGGCGCGGCGGCCTGAACGGCAGGACCGCGCGTAAGGGACGAAGGATGGGTGGTATGGCGGACGGCAGACTGATCATCGGCACCAGACGGTATTCGTCCTGGTCGCTGCGCGGCTGGCTGGTCGTGCATCTGGCCGGGCTGGATGTCGAGGAGGTCCTGATTCCCATCGCCGGGGGCGGCGGCACCGCCGGGATCAAGGTGGTTTCGCCCAACGGGCTGGTGCCGTATCTGGAACATCGGGGCGCGCGGGTGTGGGAAAGCCTGGCGATCGGGGAATATTGCGCCGAGATCGCCCCCGCGCTGTGGCCGGCCGATCGCGTCGCCCGTGCCCATGCCCGCAGCATCGCGTCGGAAATGCATGCCGGATTCCGCCCGTTGCGCATGGCCATGCCGATGAACCTGGGCCGCCAGGCGCGGCCTTTGGCGGCGCCCCTGGCGGACGATGTGCTGGGGGACATCGCGCGGATCGACGCCATCCTGTCGGAAACCCGCGCGACGTTCGGGGCGGGCGGCCCCTATCTGTTCGGCGCGGGCCTGACCGTCGCGGACGCGATGTATGCCCCGGTGATCGCCCGGTTCCTGTCCTATGGCGTGACGCTGTCGCCGGTGGCGGCCGAGTATGCGGCGGCGCTGCGCGCGCATCCGCTGGTCGTGCGCTGGTATGACGAGGCGGCGCGCGAGCCCGCCGCGTGGCAGCTCGACCGCTACGAATCCATTTCCTGACGGCCTGGTGGCGCCGGTCGTCACCGTGCTGCCGCCGCGAGAGCGCTTCGCGCCGGGGCAGGCGGGGGCGATCAGCCTGCTGGTGCGCCGGCTGGCGGACGTGGGCGACGTGGTCGTCGGCACGGCGGTGGCCGCGCCGTTCGACGGCGTGACCTTCCGGCCGGCGGTGCCAGGCCTGTGGCCGCCGGCCTGGATCGCGGGGGGGGCGGGACGCTACGCCGCCGCCGTGGCGCGGATCGTGCGCGCCGTGCGCCCGGCGCTGGTCGAAATCCATAATCGCCCGGACGTGGCCTGGGCGCTGGCCCGGCGGTTTCCCCGCCTGCCGATGATGCTGGTGCTGCATAACGACCCGCAGGCGATGCGGGGCGCGACCTCGCCGGTGCTGCGGGCGGCGATCCTGCGGCGCATGCGGGTGGTCGCGGTGTCCGGCTGGGTCCGGGGGCGGTTCGTCGCGGGCCTGCCCACCGGGGCGGGGGTCGACGTGGTCCCGAATTGTATCGACCTGGCCGGGCTGCCGCCCGCCCTGCCGCCGGCCGGGCGGGACCGGACGATCCTGTTCGCCGGCCGCGTGGTGGCGGACAAGGGGGCGGATGCCTTCGTCGCGGCGTGCGGCGCGGTGCTGCCCGACCTGCCGGGATGGCGGGCGCGGATGATCGGCGCGGACCGGTTCGGCCCCGATTCGCCGGACACGCCGTTCCTGGAGGCATTGCGGCCTCTGGCGCGGGCGGCAGGCGTGGACATGGCCGGCTACCGGCCCCATGACCGCGTGCTGGCCGAAATGGCCCGTGCCGCCATCGTCGTGGTGCCCAGCCGCTGGCCGGAACCGTTCGGCCTGACGGCGCTGGAAGCCATGGCCTGCGGCGCCGCGCTGGTCGCATCCCCTCGCGGCGGGCTGCCCGACCTGGTGGGGGATGCCGCGCTGCTGGTTCCGCCGGACCCGGAAACCGGACTGGCGGATGCGATCCGCGACCTGGCCCGTTCGGCGGACCGGCGGGCCGACCTGTCGGCGCGGGGGCGGGCGCGGGCGCGGCTGTTCGACTGCGCGGCCGCCCGGACCACGTTGCGCGGCCTGCGCCGGGCCGGCATCGCCGCCGGCGGGGCAGGCCCCGGCGCCTGACCGGCCGCCATTTTCATGCCGCCGGGGGATGGGACCGGCGGGCGGGTGGGCCTATATGCAGGAACGAATGGATACAGGGACAGGAGACGACATGTCTGAAACCCAAGCGGCGCTCCAGCCGAAAGACGGTGATGGGCTGGTGCCGGTGACGGTGCTGACGGGCTTTCTCGGCGCGGGCAAGACCACGCTGCTCAACCATATCCTGACGGCGGAGCACGGGCGCAAATACGCCGTGGTGATCAACGAGTTCGGGGAACTCGGCGTGGACAACGACCTCGTGGTGGATGCCGACGAGGAAGTGTTCGAGATGAACAACGGCTGCATCTGCTGCACCGTGCGGGGCGACCTGATCCGCATCCTGGGCAGCCTGATGAAGCGGCGCGGGAAGTTCGACGGCATCATCGTCGAGACCACCGGCCTGGCTGACCCCGCACCCGTGGCGCAGACCTTCTTCGTCGACGAGGACGTGCGCGGCAAGACGCGCCTGGACGCCGTCGTGACCGTCGTGGACGCGATGAACGTGCTGCAGACGCTGGACGAAAGCCCCGAGGCGGTGAACCAGATCGCCTTCGCCGACGTCATCATCCTGAACAAGACCGACCTGGTGGACGAGGCCGCGATCGCGGCCCGTCGCGCACGGCGATCAACGCGGTGGCGCGCCTGCACCGGGCCCAGCGCGGCGACGTCGCGCCCGATCGTGCTGGACCAGGGCGGCTTCGACCTGGCCCGCGCGCTGGAGCACGCGCACGCGCTTCGTGGAGTACACCCAGCCCATTCGCACGAGGAAAACGTGACCTCGATGTCCTATGTGGTGGAGGAACCGCTGGATGCGGCGAAGTTCCAGGCCTGGATCGGCGCGTTGCTGCGAACAGGGGGCCGACAGTGGTGGAGGAACCGCTGGATGCGGCGAAGTTGGCGGGCCTGGATCGGCGCGTTGCTGCAGGCCCAGG
The DNA here is from genome assembly GCF_000067045.1 of Gluconacetobacter diazotrophicus PA1 5. Classification (NCBI taxonomy): domain Bacteria; kingdom Pseudomonadati; phylum Pseudomonadota; class Alphaproteobacteria; order Acetobacterales; family Acetobacteraceae; genus Gluconacetobacter; species Gluconacetobacter diazotrophicus. Next base: position 2,441,449 of record NC_010125.1, on the reverse strand, counting down.
GGGCCGACATCCTGCGCGCCAAGGGCATCCTGAACTATGCGGGCGAGAACCGGCGCTTCGCCTTCCAGGCCGTGCACATGATGGCCGATGGCGGCTTCATCGGTCCGTGGAAGGAAGGCGACGCCCGCGATGCCCGCCTGGTCTTCGCCGGCCGCAACCTCAACCGCCCGCGCCTGCGTCGCGGCTTCGAAAGCTGCCGCGCGCAATGAGCTGCGCGGGGATGGCCGGCAACGCGCCGGCGGGACTGTCTGGAGACGCGCCGCCGGGTAAGGATGATCGCCGGCCACGTCACCGGTTGTGTCGCCTGCCGTGACAGCCGCAAGTTCGGCTGGGCCACCGCCGAGGGCGACATCGTGCTGGGCGCACGCGAGGATTTCGCAAACGCCGCCGTATGGCAGGTGCAGACGGTGCATGACGGGGCGATCCTGTCCCTGGCGCCGAATGCCGCCCCGGCGGGGTTCCTGACCGGGGGCGACGACAGCACGCTGCGTCGGATCGGCGCCGATGGCGCGGTCACCGACCTGGTGCGTGGCCGCCGCTGGGTCGAGCATGTGAGCAGTTGGGCGGACGGAAAGTCCGGCGTGATCGCGTTCGCGTCGGGCAAGCAGGTGGAACTGCGCGACGCCACGGGGGCGACGACCCTGAAGGTGCTGGAGCACCCCTCGACCGTCAGCGGCATCGTGTTCGATGCCAAGGGCAAGCGGATCGCGGCCTCGCATTACAATGGCGCGTCGCTGTGGTTCGTCCATGCCAAGGTCGATACCCCCCGGCGCCTGGAATGGAAGGGGAGCCATACCGGCATCGCGATCCATCCGGGCGGCGAGGCGCTGGTGACCAGCATGCAGGAAAACGACCTGCATGGCTGGCGCCTGTCCGACGGGCACAACATGCGCATGAGCGGCTATCCGCACAAAGTGCAGTCCATGGCGTTCTCGCGCACCGGCAAATGGCTGGTGACCAGCGGGGCGGACAGCGTGGTGATGTGGCCGTTCTTCGGCGGCGGCCCGATGGGCAAGCCGCCGTCGGAACTGGCAGGGGTGCCCGGTGTCATCTGCCGGCGCGTCGCCTGCCATCCGGTGCACGAGATCGTCGCCGCGGGGTTCGAAGACGGCACCGTGCTGCTGGAGGATGCGGCGGCGCAGCGGGTATTGCCGGTACGCGGCGCCGGTGGCGGCGCGATCTCCGCCCTGGCCTTCACCCCCGACGGCTGCGCCCTGGCCTTCGGGACCGAGGACGGGGGGATCGGAATCGTCGATCTGGCGGCACGCTAAGGGGCAGGGGGCAGGGGGCAGGGGGCAGGGTCGACGGACTGTCTCCCCTGCCATTCCCTCCCGGAGCTTGAATTTTCGACTGTGCGCCGATAGGTGGAATAGTATGGAATTCATCCCTCCCTTTCCGCCCCGTCCGAAGACATCGCTGTCGGTATTCGAGCTGTTGCGGAGAGGAACGCAAAACTTCCTGAATATATGGGAAGAAAAGGCATTCGAATACCAGACGATGTCGATGCAGGTTCTGGCCCGGCAGGTCTTCATCTGCAACAGTCCGGACACCGTCCGTCACGCCTTCATCACCCGTGCCGAGAATTTTCAGCGCAAGAGCCCGCAGATACGCAACGCCCTGTCGCCGCTGCTGGGTGACGGGCTGTTCGTCAGCGACGGCGAGACCTGGAAGCAGCGGCGACAGATGGTCTCGCCGGTGCTGCACACCTCGCGCATGGACCAGTTCGCCCCCGCGATGGTCGAGACCGTCGGCGAACTGGCCGACAGATGGGCCGCCCTTCCCGACGGGGCGACCTTCGACGTGCTGAAGGTCATGGCGCAACTGACGGCGGAAATCATCTGCCGCGCGGTATTCGGCCGGACGCTGGGGGCGGAGCATGCGCGCGAGGTGGCGGAAGCCTTTACCGAATACCAGAAATATGTCGATCAGAGCGATCTCGCGTCGTTCGGCCTGCCATCCTGGGTTCCGCGCCGGAACGGGGCCAAGACCCGCCGCGCGACGGCCCGGATTCACGCTGTCCTCGACGGGATCATCGCTGATCTTCAGCGCACCGAGGATGATGGCTCGGTCATCCGGATGCTGATGCGCGATGGGGTGCTGGACGCCACCGCGCTGCGGAACGAGGCCGCCGTCATCTTCCTGGCCGGGCATGAAACCACGGCCAACTGCCTGTCCTGGGTGTGGTACCTGCTGTCGCAGGCGCCGGAGGTCGAGGCCCGCCTGCACGAGGAACTCGATACCGTCCTCGGTTCGCGGGCACCGACCTTCGCGGATGTGTCGCAACTGGTCTATACGCGTGCCATCGTCGAGGAGACCCTGCGCCTCTACCCGCCCGTGCCCCTGCTGGCGCGGGAGGCGAAGGAGGACGACACCATCCGCAGCCGCAAGGTGAAGGCCGGCGCGCTGGTCATGGTGGTGCCGTGGCTGCTGCACCGGCACCGTCTCTACTGGCGCAAGCCCGACCATTTCATGCCCGAGCGGTTCCTGCCCGGCAGTCCGGATGCGCCGCAGAAATATACCTACGTGCCGTTCAGCATCGGCCCGCGGATCTGTCCCGGCCTGTCCTTCGGGCTGGTCGAGGCGATCATCTGCCTGGCCTCGCTGGCACGCGGCACGACGTTGCGCCTGGCGCCCGGCGCGGTGGTCGAGCCGGTCTGCCGCCTGACCCTGCGCCCCGGCGATACCCTGCCGATGACGGTGTGGAAGCGCACGGCCGCCGCCGGGACCCGACCGGTCCCGGCAGCCGCGTCGGCCCAACGCTGTCCGGTCCACCACGGCTGAGCGCTCGCGCGCAGGATCTCGTCAGAACCGTTCCGGCGCGGTGGGGCCGGGGACGATCGCGGCCCGGGGCGGGGCGGCGGTTTCCTCGGCCGGCGGGGGGGCATGTTCCACCACATCGAGGAATTTTTCGGCCAGCGCGCTGTAGAGCGACTGGCTGCAGACCGTGCGCGACACGGCATAGGCCAGGAACGACGTCGCCAGCAGCGCCAGCGTCACCTGCTGGTTGTCCGACATTTCCATCACGATGACGGTGGCCGTCAGCGGTGCCTGCACCACCGCCGAGAAATAGGCGACGGTGCCCAGCAGGACGACCGCGCCGGGCGTCGTATGGGGCAGGAACTGCGCGATCCACCCGCCGATGCCCGCCCCGATGGCCAGCGACGGCGCGAACAGTCCCCCCGGAATGCCCGAGCAGTAGGACACGATGGTGGCGATGTATTTCAGGATGAAGAACGACGCCGGATAATGGGTCTGGCCCGTGATGATCTCGCGCGCCTGTAAATAGCCCGTGCCGTAGGTGATGCCCCCCGATGCCACGCCCAGGACGGCCAGTACCAGGCCGCACGCGGCCGCGAAGGCCACCGGCCGGCGGCTGACGAACTGCCCCAGCACGCCCGGCAGGCCGGCCGAGGAGCGGATCAGGATGGCCGAGAACGCCCCGCCGCTGACCCCGCCCAGGATACCGCAGGCCAGCACCGCGATCCAGCTTATGCCGATCGGCACCACGACGTCGGTATGGCCGAAATAGGTATAATTGCCGACCAGCGCGATGGCGGTGACGCCCGACAGGATAACGCCGGTCAGCATCGTGCCGCTGGTGCGCTGCTCGAAGGAATGGCTCAGTTCCTCGATCGCGAACACGATTCCGCCCAGCGGCGTGTTGAAGGCCGCCGACACGCCCGACGCGCCGCCCGCCAGGATCAGCCCCCGGCGCATCCCCACCGCCGACAGGTTCAGCCAGCGGCCGAACGCATGCATGATCGCGGCGCCCACCTGCACGGTCGGGCCCTCGCGGCCGATCGATGCCCCGGCCAGCAGGCCCAGCGTGGTCAGCAGGATCTTGCCGAAGGCGATGCGCAGCGACAGCAGCCGGTCGACCACCGCGAAATCGTCCAGGTGCAGGGTCGCGATCGTCTGGGGAATGCCCGATCCCTGGGCGCCGCGAAACCAGGTGCGGGTCAGCCAGGTGGACAGCGCCAGCCCCGCCGGGGTGATCGCCAGCATGATCCACGGGTCCCAGTGGACCAGGCGCGTACGCAGGGCGGCGGCGGCGTCGGCGGCGGTGGCGAAGCCCACGGCGACCAGCCCCACGACGATGGCCGCGGCCCAGTACACGATCTTGCGCCGCCACTGCGCCGTCGTGACCCGGGCGGATCGGCGCAGGTGGCGCATATGGCGGATGCGCAGTTCGGTCAGGTCGGTTTTCATCATTCTCGCCCGAGGCAGGCCAGGCCTGCCCGGATGGGGGCTGCGGGTCGGTTCGGGGCCATCCGTCCCTTTAGCGCGGATTGTCCGGCGGGTTCCAGCGGAACCGCCATGCTAGCCCTGTTTCAGGATGAGGGCAGGATTGCCCGGGGCGCGGGGGCCGGCGGAACCGCAATTCCCTCATGCTTGGCCTTGCGCTCGGGCTCGACATGGATGTGGATCAGCGCCTGGCCGATCTCGGCGCGCAGGGCGGCCTCGATCCGGTCGCAGATCTCGTGGGCAGCGTCCACGGACATGGCGCCGGGAACCACCAGATGAAATTCCACGAACGCCATGGCGCCGACGATGCGCGCCCGCAGGTCGTGCGCCTCGATCGCGCCGGTGGCGTTGCTGGCGATGACGTGGCGGATATCGGCCAGGGTGTCCGCATCCGGGGCCTCGTCCATCAGGCCCGCGATCGAACGGCGCATCATCTCCCAGCCGACGCGCAGTACGTTCACCGCGATCAGCGCGGCCAGGGCGGCATCCAGCCAGGCCTGCCCGGTCAGCGGGATCAGGACGAAGCCGGCGACCAGCCCGACCGTGGTCCACACGTCGGACATCACGTGCTGGCCCGCTGCGATCAGGGTCGGCGATCGCCGCGCCCGGCCGGACTGCAGCAGCACGATCGCCCAGGCCAGGTTCAGTACGCCGGCCGAGCCGTTCAGCGCGATGCCCGACAGCGGCGCGTGCGGCAGAACCGGATGCTGCCAGTCGATCCAGGCCTCGCGCCCGATGGCCAGCGCGGTCATCAGTACCAGCACGCCTTCGGCCACCGCCGACAGGTATTCCGCCTTGTAATGGCCGTAGGTGTGGTTTTCGTCGGGCGGCAGGCTGGCGACGCGTAGCGCCCACAGGCCGGCCAGGGCGGCGACGACGTTGATGATCGTCTCGATCGCATCGGAATAGAGCGCGATCGAGCCGGTGACGCGCCAGGCGGCGTATTTCAGGCTCAGGGCGACCAGGCTGACCCCCAGGCTGGTCCAGGCCAGGGCGTTCTTGCTGATATGCGGCATGGGTCAGATCGTGTTCGCGTCCGCCAGGACACATCGTGCGGAATAGGACAGCGTTTCGATCTGGAAGGTGGGATGGCCGATGCGAAAGCGCGTGCGCAGTGCCTCGGTCGCGTCACGCAGCAGGCTGTCCTCGCTGGCGTCTTCCTCCCCCGGAGGAACGGGGCAGGCGGCGCGCACCAGATGCACGGTCAGGGCGGTGTCCGTCGTACTGATCGGCCAGATATGCAGGTCGTGCAGGTCCAGCACCCCCGGCAGGGTGCGCAGATAGGCCTCGACCCCGGCGCGGTCGATCGTGCGGGGCACCCGGTCCAGCGCCATGTCCAGCGAATCGCGCAGCAGCGACCAGGTGCCGGCGACGATCGTGACCGACACGACCAGGCTGACGATGGGGTCCACGCGCGTCCAGCCGGTATAGAGGATGATCGCGCCCGCGATCACCACCGCGACCGTCATCAGCGTGTCGGCCGCCATGTGCAGGAAGGCGGCGCGGATGTTCAGGTCCTCCCCGCCCCGCGCGAACAGCAGGGCGGTGATCCCGTTGACCAGGATTCCGATCCCCGCCACCACCATGATCGTGGTGCCGGGCACCGGGGCGGGGTTGATCAGGCGCAGGATCGCCTCCCACACGATGCCGCCGGTGACCAGCAGCAGCGCCACCGCATTGCCCAGCGCGGCCAGGATGGACGAGCGGCGCAGTCCATAGGTGAAATCGGCGCTGGGCGCGCGCCGCGACAGGTGCTGCGCCATCCACGCCGCCGCCAGCGCCAGGACGTCGGACAGGTTATGGCCGGCATCCGCCATCAGGGCGAGCGCGTGGGACAGCACGCCCCAGGTCGCCTCGGCGACGACATAGACCAGGTTCAGCGCGATGCCCCACGCAAAAGGCGGCGCCGAAACTGGCCGGGGCATGGACGTGATGGTGGCCGAATCCATGTCCGTGCCCCTCATGCCCATGATCGTGACCGTGATCATGTCCATCATCGTGCGCGTGGTCATGTCCGTGGCCACACTCTCCCGCTTGGTCCTCGGCGGAATCGTGCCGGTGCGGGGGCGGTTGATCGTGCGGGTCGGCCATGGCGGCGTGGTTCTCGTCCGGGGGCGGGGGGCTTTCTGTAACAGAAGCGCGACCGGCGGGGCGAGTCCTGCATTCTTTTGCCGGGGGGCTCGCCCATGATATGGCACGCCTCCGAACAGAAACCGGGTTCCCTCATGATCCGACTGACCGAAATCCGGCTTCCGCTGGACCATCATCCCGATGCCCTGGCGGCGGAGATCATCCGGCGGCTGGGCATTCCGGCCGAGGACCTGCTGGATCACGCGGTGTTCCGCCGGGGCTACGACGCGCGGCGCCGGGGCGCGATCGTCCTGGTCTACACCGTCGATTGCACCCTGCGGGACGAGGAAGGGGTCCTGGCGCGGCTGGCGGGCGACAGGCATGTCGGCGTGGCGCCGGATACGACCTATCGCGTCCCCGTGGAGGACGGCGCCCGCCTGGCGGCTGCCGCTACCTATCGCCGCCCGATAGTGATCGGCGCGGGGCCGTGCGGCCTGCTGGCGGGGCTGCTGCTGGCGCAGATGGGGTTGCGGCCGCTGATGCTGGAACGCGGCAAGAGCGTGCGCGAGCGCACCGTCGATACGTTCGCCCTGTGGCGCAGATCGGTGCTGACGCCGGAAAGCAACGTGCAGTTCGGCGAGGGCGGGGCCGGGACGTTTTCCGACGGCAAGCTGTACAGCCAGGTCAGCGATCCGCGCCATTACGGCCGCAAGGTGCTGACGGAATTCGTCCGGGCCGGCGCGCCGAAGGAAATCCTCTATCTGTCCAAGCCGCATATCGGCACGTTCCGCCTGGTGTCGATGGTCGAGCATATCCGTGCGGAGATCGAGGCGCTGGGCGGCGAATATCGCTTCGGCGCCCGGGTGGAGGATATCCTGCTCGCGCCCGGCGCCCGCCGGGTCTCGGGGGTCAGCCTGGCGGGCGGCGAGGTGGTGCAGGCCGACCATGTCGTGCTGGCCGTCGGCCACAGCGCGCGCGATACCTTCGCCATGCTGCACGGCAGGGACGTTGCGATGGAGGCCAAGCCCTTTTCCATCGGCGTGCGGATTGAGCATCCGCAATCGGTCATCGATGCCGCGCGGTTCGGCACGCATGCCGGCAATCCGCTGCTGGGGGCGGCGGATTACCGGCTGGTGCATCACGCGTCCAACGGGCGGGCGGTCTATTCCTTCTGCATGTGCCCCGGCGGCACGGTGGTCGCCGCGACGTCCGAGGAAGGACGCGTCGTCACCAACGGAATGAGCCAGTATTCACGGGCCGAACGCAACGCCAATGCGGGGATCGTAGTCGGCGTCACCCCCGACCCCGATTATCCCGACGGCCCGCTGGCCGGCATCGCGTTCCAGCGCCATTGGGAACGCCAGGCCTACCTGGCCGGCGGCGGCGGCTACCGCGCCCCGGCCCAGCGCGTGGGCGATTTCCTGGCCGGCCGGCCCTCGACCCACCTGGGCGCGGTGGAGCCGTCCTATCGTCCCGGGGTCACGCCCACGGACCTGGCCGCCTGCCTGCCCGATTTCGCGGTCCAGGCCATGCGTGAGGCGCTGGCCGATTTCGGGCGGCAGCTCGCCGGCTTCGACATGGAGGACGCGGTGATGACGGGGGTGGAAACGCGCACGTCCTCGCCGCTGCGAATCCCGCGTGGGCCGGACGGGCAGAGCGTGAATACCGCCGGCCTGTATCCGGCGGGCGAGGGCGCGGGCTATGCGGGCGGGATTCTGTCGGCGGCCATCGACGGCATCCGCGTGGCCGAAGCGGTGGCCCTGGACCTGGCCGGGCGACCGGTCGACGGACTGATCCGCCAGACCATGACCCGCAGCGCCCCGGCCCAGTAGGGGCCCGGCAAGGGGCAACCCTCCCTTTGCGCCCACGTTGGCGAACCAGGGGCATGGCGGCGCCGGTCGCCCCATGCCGAAGGAAACAGAGGGGCTGTCATGAGCGTAAAATCACCAGGGACGAAATCGCCGGGTGCGAAATCACCCGGGCCGGGGCGCAAGACCGCCACGCTCGGGACCGAGACGATCCAGCGCGGGGCGGGTGGCGAGACGCATCAGGTGGCGGGGGGCGACGTGCCGGTCCTGACCACCCAGCAGGGCATACCGGTCGCGGATGACCAGAATTCGGCCCGGATCGGGGCGAGGGGGCCGACCCTGCTGGAAGATTTCCATTTCCGCGAGAAGATCTTCCATTTCGACCACGAGCGGATTCCCGAACGCGTGGTGCATGCGCGCGGCTATGGCGCGCACGGGTTCTTCGAACTGACGGAATCGCTGGCCGACGTGACGCGCGCCGACGTGCTGCAGCGCCCGGGCGAGCGCGTTCCGGCCTTCGTGCGGTTTTCCACCGTGGCGGGCAGCAAGGGATCGTCCGACCTGGCGCGTGACGTGCGCGGCTTCGCGGTCAAGCTGTACACGCATGAAGGCAACTGGGACATTGTCGGCAACAATATCCCGGTCTTCTTCATCCAGGACGCCATCAAGTTTCCCGACGTGATCCATTCGGTGAAGCCCGAGCCGGATCGCGACTTTCCGCAGGCGCAGTCGGCGCACGACAATTTCTGGGATTTCGTGTCGCTGTCGCCGGAATCGATCCACATGGCGCTGTGGGTGATGTCGGACCGCGCCATTCCCCGTTCGCTGCGGTTCATGGAAGGGTTCGGCGTCCACTCCTTCCGCTTCGTGAACAAGGCGGGCAAATCGACCTACGTCAAATTCCATTGGAAGCCGAAGCAGGGCCTGCAATCGGTGGTGTGGAACGAGGCCCTGAAGATCAACGGCGCCGATCCCGATTTTCATCGTCGTGACCTTTGGAACGCCATCCAGTCCGGCGATTTTCCGGAATGGGAACTGGGCGTGCAACTGTTCGACGACGATTTCGCCGACAGTTTCGATTTCGACGTCCTGGACCCGACCAAGCTGATTCCCGAGGAACTGGTGCCGGTGCGCCGGATCGGGCGGCTGGTGCTGGACCGGGTCGTCGATAATTTCTTCGCCGAGACCGAGCAGGTGGCCTTCTGCACGCAGAACATCGTCCCGGGCGTGGATTTCACCAACGATCCGTTGCTGCAGGGGCGGAATTTTTCCTACCTCGACACGCAGCTCAAGCGCCTGGGCGGCCCCAACTTCACGCATATTCCCATCAATGCCCCTAAATGTCCGTTTCACAATTTCCAGCAGGACGGGCACATGGCGATGCATAATCCGAAGGGCCGGGCGAACTACGAACCCAATTCCTGGGGCGGCGCGCAGGGCGGCCCGCGTGAGGACCCGGCGCGCGGCTTCACTTCCTTCCCGGCGCGCGAGGCGGGCGAGAAATTGCGGGAACGCTCCGAACTGTTCGGCGACCATTACAGCCAGGCCCGGCAATTCTACCTGAGCCAGACCGAGACCGAGCGCGTTCACATCCAGCAGGCCTTCACCTTCGAACTGAGCAAGGTCGAGACGCCGCCGATCCGTGCGCGGGTGGTGTCGCACCTGGTGAATGTCGATATCGACCTGGCCACCGCCGTGGCGCAGGGGCTGGGGCTGGAGGACCTGCCCGAGGCCGCCCCGCCGGCCCGCCCGCTGGTGGACGGCCTGGCGCCCTCGCCGGCGCTGAGCATCCTGCGGAACGGTCCCGACAGCTTCAAGGGGCGCAAGATCGGTATCCTGGTGACCGATGGCGTCGATGCCGGGCTGCTGAAGGCCGTCACCGATGCGGCGAGGGCCGAGGGCACGAACGTGGAACTGGTGGCGCCGAAGGTGGGCGGCGTGACGCTGCATGACGGCACGTTGGTTCCGGCCGGGCAGAAGATCAATGGCGGCCCGTCGGTGCTGTACGACGCCGTGGTGCTGCTGCCCTCGGCGGACGGGGCCACCCTGCTGATGCAGGAGGCGACGGCGCGGGACTTCATCGCCGATGCCTACGCCCATGCCAAGTTCATCGGCTACGCCGAGGCGGCGCTGCCGTTGATGGAACGCGCGGGGGTCCGCCCGGCCGACATGGATGACGGCATCCTTAAACTGTCCACGCCCGCCGACGCGACCGCCTTCATCGCCGCGTGCAGGGCTCTGCGGTTCTGGGAGCGCGAGGCGAACGTCCACGCGGTATAGGGCCTGCTAAAGGAACGAGACCGGATCGATATCGATGTCGATCCGGGCCCCGCGTTCGGGCGTCACGCGGTCCAGCCATTGCCGCAGCAGGGGCTGGACCGCGACCTCGCGCCGCGTGCGCAGCAGCAGTCGCCTGCGGTGGCGGCCGCGCAGGATGGCCAGCGGCGCGGGGGCCGGGCCCAGCACCTGCAGGCTGTCGCCCCGGGGCGCTGCCTGACCCAGGGCCCGGGCGGTGGCGTCGGCGGCCTCCGGCGTATCCGCGCTGACGATCAGGGCGGCCAGCCGGCCGAAGGGGGGCCAGAAGCCGGGGCGGCGCTGCTCGGCCTCCTGGCGCATGAAACTCTCGAAATCGCCTGACACCAGCGCCAGCATCACCGGATGGTCGGGGGTGTAGCTCTGCAGCAGCACCGTCCCCGGGGCCTCGGCACGGCCGGCGCGGCCGGCGACCTGATGCAGCAACTGCACCGTGCGTTCCGCCGCGCGCAGGTCGCCGCCGCCCAGGCCCAGGTCGGCATCGACGACACCGACCAGCGTCAGATGCGGAAAATGCCAGCCCTTGGCCACGATCTGCGTGCCGATCACCAGGTCGATCTCGCGCCGCGCGATCCGCGCCACGGCGTCGGCGGTGGCGGCGGGGCCGGGCAGGGTGTCGCTGGCCATCACCAGGATGCGCGCATCGGGGAAGGTGGCGCGCGCTTCCTCGGTAATGCGCTCCACGCCGGGGCCGATCGGCGTCAGGCTGGATTCGGCGTGGCATTCGGGGCAGGCGGGCGGTGTCGCTTCCTGATAGCCGCAATGATGGCAGGTCAGGATCTGCCGCGCGCGATGTTCCACCAGCCAGGCGGTGCAGTTCGGGCATTGCAGGCGGTGGCCGCAGGTACGGCACAGGGTCAGCGGCGCATAGCCCCGCCGGTTGAGGAACAGCATCCCCTGCTCGCCGCGCCCGATCGCCTGCCGGATGGCCTCGGTCAGCACCGGCGAGAGGAACAGTCCCCGTTCGGGCGGATGGGCGCGCATGTCGATGGTGCGCACCTCGGGCATCGTCGCCCCGCCATGGCGCGCGGTCAGCACCAGATGGCGGTAGCGGCCGGCCCCGACATTGGCCAGGGTCTCCAGGCTGGGCGTGGCCGAGACCAGGACGACCGGCGCGCGGTCCATGCGCGCCCGCACCACGGCCATGTCGCGCGCGTGGTAGGTCACGCCGTCTTCCTGCTTGAACGCGGTCTCGTGTTCCTCGTCCACGATGATCAGCCCCAGTTCCGCGAAGGGCAGGAACAGGGCCGAGCGCGCGCCCACCACCACCCGCGCCGTGCCGTCGGCCACCGCGTGCCAGGTGACGCGGCGCAGGCGCGGCCCCAGGTCGGAATGCCACAGCGCGGGCTCCGCCCCGAAGCGGCGGGCGAAACGCCCGGTCCATTGCGAGGACAGGGCGATTTCCGGCAGCAGCACCATCACCTGCTTCCCGCGCGCCAGGCAGGCGGCAATGGCCTCCATGTAGATCTCGGTCTTGCCCGATCCGGTCACTCCTTCCAGCAGGGTGACGGAAAAGCCGCCCTCCGCCGCCAGGGCACGCAGGGCCCGGGCCGATTCCGCCTGCTCGCCGTCCAGTGCCGGGGGGCAATGGTCCGGATCGGGCCGCACGAAGGCGGGGCGCGGCGTCATCGTTACCCCGCGCAGCGCCCCGGCATCCGCCAGGCCGCGCACCACGCTGGTGCCGACCCCGGCACGGCGGGCCAGTTCGGCGGCGGTCAGCGGCCCGTCATGCGCGGCGATGTCCAGCACCCTTCGCCGTGCCGGGGTGTCGCGCAGGCCCGGCGGCGGATCGGCAACGGCCCAGCCCAGCGCGGGGGCGGCCTGGGCGGCGGTGCCGGTGCGCAGCGCCATGGCCAGCACCAGCCCCGGGGGGGAAAGCGTATAGGCCGCGACCCAGTCGACGAAGCGGCGCAGCGAGGCCGGCAAGGGCGGCTGGTCCAGCCGCGCGATGACGGGCTTCAGCCGTCCGTCCGCCACGCTCTTCATGGGGGGCGGGGTGAATTCGGGCGGCAGGTTGCGCTCCGGGTCCCAGACCACGCCGGTTTCGGTACGCCGCCCCAGCGGCACGGTGACGATGTCGCCGGGTTGCAGCGGGGGGGCGGGCAGGTCCGGCGGTGCGGCATAGTCGAACGGGCCGGGGAAGGGCAGAGGCAGCAGGACCGCGACACGCGGCCGGCCGGTCGGAGGCTGCTTCAAAAGCCCCGCTGCTGGCGGTCCGACGCGCATTTCCTGCGCTCCGATGCTCACGGCCATAAGGCCGCTCCGCTTCGGTGCTCGGAAACACACGACGGGCGCGACCCTTCGGGCCGCTCTCGCTCAGCAGCGGGGCTTTTGAAGCAGCCTCCCATTCCCGCCTTCCGTGCCGGGGTGCGTTTGTCTAGACTCGCATGTGCCATGAGGTTTTCTATCGCCCCGGTCGTTTCCTGTCTTGTCCGCCGTCACGCGTGATGGGGGGCGGCGCATGACGGGCGCGGATCTGCGCGACGCCTTCCTGGACTGGATGCGGGACGAACGCCGGGCCTCGCCCCTGACGATCGCGGCCTATCGCGGTGACCTGGACCGGTTCCTGGATTTCATCGGCGCCCATGTCGGCGGCACGGTGGACCTGGCGGTACTGGACCGACTGTCGCTGGCGGACCTGCGGGCATGGCTGGCGTTCGAACATGCCCAGGGACATGCGCTGGCACAGCGCGACCGGGGGCGGTCCAGCACGCCGGACCGTGCGGCGCGGACCCGGGCGCGGCGGGTGTCGGCCATGCGGTCCTTCTATCGCTATCTGGCGCGGCGTCATGGCGTTACCAATCCGGCGCCCGGCCTGCTGGCCGCGCCGCGTACCAAATCCCCCCTGCCGCGCCCCTTGTCCGAAGCGCAGGCCCTGGACGTGCCCGATGGTGTAGGGGACCTGGCGGTCACGCCCCTGGGGCAGGCGCGCGACGCGGCGCTGTTCCTGCTGCTGTATGGCTGCGGATTGCGGATATCCGAGGCGCTGGGGCTGGATGTCCGGGATCTGGATCACGCGCTGTCGGCGGGCGGCACGCTGCTGGTCCGGGGCAAGGGCGGGCGGGAACGGCTGGTGCCGATCCTGCCGGCGGTGGCGCGTGTGCTGACGGACTGGCGGGCGCGGCATCCCGCGCCTCTGCCCGACGCGCCGCTCTTCCCCGGGGTGCGGGGCGGCCGGTTGCAGCCGGCGGTGGCGCAGCGGGCGATGCGCGCCTGGCGCGACATGGCGGGCCTGCCGGACCACGCCACGCCCCATGCCCTGCGCCATTCCTTCGCCACCCATCTGATGGAAGGCGGCGCGGATCTGCGCACGATCCAGGAATTGCTGGGCCATGCCAGCCTGTCGACGACCCAGCGCTATACGCTGGCCGACGAGGCCCGGCTGATGGAAGTCTGGACCCGCGCCCATCCCCGCGCGGCACGTCCGGCAGAATGAAGGAGCGCAGATCGTGACCACGTCGCCCGCCTGTACGCTGTATCCGCCCATCGAACCCTACCGGTCCGGCCATCTGGAAACCGGCGACGGGCATCAGGTCTATTGGGAATTGTGCGGCAATCCCGACGGCATTCCCGTCGTGTTCCTGCATGGCGGCCCGGGGGCGGGCTGCGCGCCCACGCACCGGCGCCTGTTCGACCCGGCGCGCTACCGCATCCTGCTGTTCGACCAGCGCGGATGCGGCCGGTCGCGGCCGCACGCGGCGCTGGAAAACAACACGACCTGGCATCTGGTCGAGGATATCGAACGGCTGCGCGAGATGACGGGTGCCACGCGCTGGCTGGTCTTCGGCGGATCGTGGGGCTCGACGCTGGCCCTGGCCTATGCCCAGGCGCATCCCGACCGGGTGACGGGCCTGGTCCTGCGCGGGATCTTCACCCTGCGGCGCGCGGAATTGCTGTGGTATTATCAGGAAGGTGCATCCTGGCTGTTCCCCGACAAATGGGAACGCTTCCTGGCCCCGATCCCGCCTGCCGAGCGTGACGACCTGATGGCGGCCTATCGCCGCCGCCTGACGCACGCCGATCCCGCCATCCGGGGCGAGGCCGCCGTGGCCTGGAGCCTGTGGGAGGGCGAGACCTTGACCCTGCGCCCCGCGCCCGACCTGGCGGCCCAGCATGCCGATCCCGAATATGCCCTGGCCTTTGCACGGATCGAAAACCATTATTTCGTCCATGGGGGATGGCTGGACGAAGGCCAGTTGATCCGCGACGTGGGGCGTATCCGCCATATACCGGCCGTGATCGTGCAGGGACGCTATGACGTCGCGACGCCGGTCCGCACCGCCTGGGACCTGCATCGCGCGTGGCCCGAGGCCGAATTCCACCTGATCGACGATGCCGGCCATGCGGTGGCGGAACCCGGAATCCTGAACGCGCTGCTGGACGCGACCGACCGGTTTGCCTCGCTTGGCTGAACATGGGCCGGCTGACCGTGCGCGCATGGGGACGCTGGCCATACTGGCGCTGCTGGCCATGCCGGCCCATGCCGAGCCCGCGCCGGGCCAGGATGACGCGCCGCCCTGCGCGCTGACGCGCATCGCGCGGGTGCCGCTGCGGGATGATGGGGGATATCTGTCCGTTCCGGTATCGATCACCGGATCGCAGGGGCGCGCCGCGTTCAGCCTGCTGGTCGATACCGGGGCCGAAGGCGGCCTGATCAGCAGCGGCGTGGTGTCGGCCCTGCACCTGGCGATCGACCCCGACCGGCGGACCGTGCTGCAGGGCACGGGCGGCATCGCGGGCGTGGTGCCCAACGCCATGGTGCCGGACCTGCGGCTGGGGGCACCGGGGCAGGAGGGCCTCGATCTGGGCCCATTATCGATTCCGGTGGGTGACCTGCCGGGGCAGCCGGTCATCCAGCCGCCGGTCGCGGGCCTGCTGGGTGCGGACGTGCTGGCAGGCTTCGACGTCGAATTCGATGTCGCCGGGGGCTGGCTGACCTTCTGGCGGCCTCAATCGGATACGGCCTGCCAGCCTGTCCCGGTCTGGCACGGCGTGTATCAGACCGTTCCGCTGCAGCGGGCGGGGCATCGGGTCAGCGTGGCCGCGGAACTGGATACGAGGGACCTGACCGCGCTGGTCGATAGCGGGGCCCGGTCGCGGATCCTGTCCACCGATGCGGCCCAACGGATGGGCCTGTCAGCCGATCGGCTGGCGGCCGACCCGGGGGGCGAGACCAGCGGCGTGGACGGGCGGCCGGTCCCGTATCACTGGCACCGCTTCACGTCGCTGCGCATCGGGCGCGAGGACGAACGCGCGCCGGTCCTTACGGTCGCCCCGCTGCGGGACCAGGTGGACATGCTGCTGGGCGCGGACTGGTTCGCCGGCCACGATGTCTGGATATCATACGCCACCAGCCGGATGTTCGTCCGGCCGGCGCGGTAGCGGGCCGGGCATATCGCCCGACCCTTGTAGCCTGACCTTGGGATCAGCCCTTCAGGTGGGCGTTGCAGACGCTGTAATAGCCGCCGCCCTTCTGGATCCATTTCAGGCCACCGTTGCCGTTGGTGGTCTTGTTGGCGTTGTACTGGTCCAGGCAGGTATGCATCCGGGCCTTGCCGGCCGACTCGCTGGAATATTTGGGCGACACGGCGCTGGGCAGCACCGCATTGCCGGCGGCGGCCGGGGCCGGGGTTGCCGGGGCAGTCGCCGGTGCGCTGGCGGGGGCTGCCGGAGCCGTCGTCGCGGGCGTCGTCGCCGGGGCGGTCGCCGTGGGGGTGGCGGAAGCGGCATCGGGCGTCGCGCACTGCGTCGCCTTGAACTCCTTGTAGGTCTGGCCCTTGATGGTGCCGGCCTTCCGTTCCGCGTTGAATTTCTTGTAGCACGCCTGCGCGGGGCTGACGGCGTGGGCGTGCGGCGCGGTGAATGCGATGGCCGGGGCGGTCAGAAGCAGCGCAAGTGCAAGCCGGCCATGAAGTGCGATAGCCATGGGGAAGGCAACCCTTTCCGTTTGCGGAACGGCGCGGGCGGGGCGGGGCGCCGCACCCCGGCCGTTCGATCTGGACAATCATCCATAACAGTTTGACTTGAATACGGAAAGAAAAAGGCCGGCCCGGGCATGCACCCGGGCCGGCCTGTCTGTTGTTCGGTGAAATGGATCAGTTGATGCGTTCGCCGTGCTGGGTCATGTCCAGCCCCTCGATTTCGTCCTCGCTCCGGACGCGCAGGCCGATGGCGAGGTCGACGATCTTCAGCAGGACGAAGGTGACGACCGCGCACCAGACGATGGTGACGCCCACGGCCTTGGCCTGGGTGACGAGCTGCGCGAAGGACCCCACGACCCCGGCGGGATTGGCGTCGGTGGCCGAAAGCGGGCCATAGGCCAGCACGCCGGTCAGCAGCGCGCCCAGGATGCCGCCGATGCCATGCACGCCGAAGGCGTCCAGGCTGTCGTCATAGCCCAGCATGTGCTTCATGGTGGTGGCGGTCCAGTAGCAGACCGCGCCGGCCAGCAGGCCGATGATCAGGGCCCCGCCCGGCAGCACGAAGCCGGCGGCGGGCGTGATCGCGACCAGTCCGCCGACGGCGCCGGAAATGATGCCCAGCACCGTCGGCTTGCCGGTGCGGGCCCATTCGGCCAGCATCCAGGCCACCCCGGCGGCGGCGCTGGCGATCTGCGTCGTCGCCATCGCCATGCCGGCGCGGCCGTTGGCCCCTACCGCCGACCCGGCATTGAAGCCGAACCAGCCGACCCACAGCAGCGACGCGCCGATGACGGCATAGGTCAGGTTGAAGGGCGACATATCGTCCTGGCCGTAGCCCTGCCGCTTGCCCACCACCAGCGCCGTGACCAGGCCGGCGACGCCGGCATTGATGTGCACCACGGTGCCGCCGGCGAAATCGATGGCGCCGAACCCCGCGACCCAGCCAAGCGGGCTCCAGACCCAGTGGGCGACCGGCGCATAGACCAGCAGCGACCACAGGATGGTGAACACGCACAGCGCGCTGAACTTCATGCGCTCGGCGAAGGCGCCGGTGATCAGCGCCGGGGTGATGATCGCGAACGTCATCTGGAACATCATGAAGACGCTCTCGGGGATCGTCATCACCGTGGCGTTGGCCGACCCCAGCCCCAGCGTGAAGCCGACATCGGACCCCTTGGAAATCTGCGCGCCGATGCCGTTCAGCATGAAGCGGGACAGATCGCCGATGTAGGGCGACCCGGTGCCGAACGCCAGGCTGTAGCCCGCGACCATCCAGACAATCGTGACGATGCAGCAGATGGCGAAGGACTGCATCAGCGTGGCCAGCACGTTCTTCTTGCGGACCATGCCGCCATAGAACAGGGCCAGGCCCGGTACGGTCATCATCAGCACCCAGCGCGTGCTGACCAGCATCCAGGGGGTATCGCCGGTGTTGATGGCGGGCGGGGCCGGATCGGCGGCCATGGCGGGCGCGGCCATGGCCGGCAGCGCCGCCCCGGCCAGCGTGGCCAGGGCGATGGTGGTGCCGCGAGGTGAGAAAGTCCGAATAGTGCGGGGGAGACTCACAGCGCGTCTTCTCCCGTCTCGCGCGTCCGGATGCGGATGACGCTGTCCAGGCTGGATACGAAGATCTTGCCGTCGCCGATCTTGCCCGTGTGGGCGGACTGCAGAATCACGTCCACGACCTGGTCCACGATGTCGTCCGACACCGCGACCTCGATCTTCACCTTTGGCAGGAAGCTGACATGGTATTCCGCGCCGCGATAGATTTCGGTCTGGCCCTTCTGACGACCGAAACCCTTCACTTCCGACACGGTCAGCCCCTGGATGCCCAGCGGGGTCAGGGATTCCCGAACGTCGTCGAGTTTGAAGGGCTTGATGATGGCTGTGACAAGCTTCATCGCGCCACGTCTCCTTGTTTCATGATGGTGATCCGTTCCCTGATCCGGATGATGATCCAAATCGTGAATACGGCAATACAAAAACCGTGCCATCTCTGCGCACGGTTGACGCCGAAGCCCGTCTGGTGTGCGTTGCATCCTTCGACCCGGGGGATTCTGCCTGATTTATGGGCTGGCAGCACCGGAACGGATCACGATTGTCGCGGGTCGTCCGATCCGCATGGCCACCACAGGACCCCACGCATGACCGCAGGCACGCAGCCCTTTCCCCGGACCGGATTTGCCGATGCCCGTGACGTCCCGCCTGACATCCCCGGTGATGTCGATGTCTGCATCGTGGGCGCGGGGCCGGTCGGCGCCACGCTGGCCTGCCGCTTGGCGATCGGGGGGCTGTCCGTGGCCATTGTCGACCGCGCACCCCTCTCGCCCATGGAAGATCCGGCCTTCGACGGCCGCGCATACGCCATCGCTGCCGGATCGCGCCGGCTGCTGGATGCGGCCGGGGTATGGGACCGCCTGCCGCTGCCGGCCTGCCCGATCGAGGAAATCCGCGTCTCCGACGGACGCCCGGGCGAGGCCCCGTCGCCCCTGTTCCTGGAATTCGGACGGCAGGACGCCGACCAGCCCTTCGGCTGGATGATCGAGGCCCGGGCGTTGCGCGTGGCGCTGAACGCGTCACTGAGTGCCCATGAGACGATCACCGTGCTGGCGCCGGAGGAAGTCACCGTGACACGCACGGAATCGGGTGCGCGAATCCGCACCCGCGCGGGCCACGAATTCGGCGCGCGGCTTGTGGTCGCGGCGGAAGGGCGGCGCAGCACCCTGCGCGACCAGGCCCGCATCGCCGTCACGCGCGTGCCGTACCATACCAGCGGCATCGTCTGCAGCGTGGCGCATGAACGCCCGCACCAGAATCGGGCGCTGGAACATTTCCTGCCCGCCGGTCCGTTCGCGCAACTGCCGATGGCCCCCACCCCGGATTACCCGAACCTGTCGGCCATCGTCTGGTCGGAAAGCGATGCCGTGGCCCAGCGTATGGTCGCCCTGCCGCCTGATGCCTTCGCGCACGAAATCCAGCGCCGGATGGGCGACTGGCTGGGCCGCGTGACCTCGGTCGGGCAGCGCTGGACCTATCCGCTGTCGCTTCAGTATGCCCAGCGCTATTTCGATACGCGGCTGGCGCTGGCGGGCGACGCCGCCCACGGCATGCACCCGATCGCGGGGCAGGGCCTGAATGTGGGCTTCCGCGACGTCATCGCGCTGTCCGACCTGCTGATCGCGGCCCATGCGCGGGGCGAGGACCCGGGCAGCCCGACGCTGCTGCGCCGCTACCAGGCCCGCTGCCGCCCGTCCAACATGGTGATGCTGGCCGCGACCGACATGCTGGAACGCCTGTTCGGCAACGACAATCCCATCCTGCGCGGCGTCCGCGACCTGGGCCTGGCGGGGGTGCATCGCCTGCCCCGGCTGCGCCGGGCCTTCGTGAAACAGGCCATGGGGCTATAGCTCTTCCGCACCTCCCTCTGGTCAGGGCGGGCGCGGATTACCATATCGTCATTCTCGTCCATTCATCAGGTTCACCATGCCCGATACGTCCCTGATCTCGCTGACCGAGGCCCGCAAGGCCGATCCTGCGCTGCTGGCCGCCGATTATCGCCGGCTGTGGGACGAAATTGCCCGTGGGTGCGAGGGCTGCGGCGACCCGCTGGTGCGCGGGCTGCTGGCGACCGGCATTCGCAACCATGCCAGTTTCGCCAACGGGCTGGCGGCGCTGATCGGGCGCAAGCTGGGCGACCGGTCGGTGGCCGACGACGCGCTGTCCAACCTGGTGACCGAGGTCTTCGAGTCCGATCCCGAAATCGTCGCCGCCGCCGCCGCCGACCTGGTGGCGATCCGCGAGCGCGATCCGGCGACGGCGAACTACGCGACGCCGTTTCTGTTCTTCAAGGGCTATCACGCGGTGCAGAGCCACCGCGTGGCGCACTGGCTGTGGAACAACGGGCGGCGCTACCTGGCGCTGCACCTGCAAAGCCGGGCATCGGAACTGTTCGCCGTCGATATCCATCCGGCGGCGCGGCTGGGTCGGCGCATCCTGTTCGATCACGGCACTGGAATCGTGATCGGCGAGACCTCGGTGCTGGAAGACGACGTGTCGCTGCTGCAGGGCGTGACCCTGGGCGGTACCGGCAAGAATGTCGGCGACCGGCACCCCAAGGTGCGGCGCGGCGTGCTGATCGGCGCCGGGGCCAAGATCCTGGGCAATATCGAGCTGGGCGAGGGGGCGAAGGTCGGGGCGGGCTCGATCGTGCTGGAATCGGTTGCGCCGTTTACCACCGTCGTCGGCAACCCCGCGCGGCCGGTCGGCACGCGCCATTCCTCGCTGCCCGCCTTCACCATGGACCAGACGCTCCCCCCCATAGACTACATGATCTGAAAATCTGGCTGGAGACGCGGTCTGGCCGCGATCCGACGCGCGTTTCCTGTGCTCCGGTGCTCTCGGCCATCAAGGCCGCTCCGCTCCGGTGTTCGGAAGCGCACGCCGGGCGCGGCCCTTTGGGCCGCTCTCGCTCACCAGCCCGCGTCTCCAGCCAGATTTTAGCGGCTTCGCCCGTTACAACTTTAAGCTGTGAGGCATGCCCACTGGACATCCGTGGTTCATGGCCGAACAGTGGGGCCGGAAAACGTTCAATAGCGGGAAGGAAGCGGGCATGACCATCGCAGGACGGTTCGGCTGGGCGCTGTCGCTGATGTTATGCGCCGGTGCAGCCAACGTGGCCGTGGCGGCGGAGGCACCGGCGGTGCTGCTGGAGCACGCGACGCTGATCGACGGCACCGGGGCGACGCCCGTGGCCGACAGCGCGGTCCTGATCCGGGACGGCCGGATCGCTTCGGTGGGGCGTGACGGCACGATCGCCGTGCCGGCGGGCGTGAAGACGGTCGATCTGGTCGGGATGACCATCCTGCCGGGCCTGATCTCGGACCACAGCCATACCGGGCTGGTGAAGGGCACGCAGGACGACACGGCCAATTATACGCGCGAGAATATCCTGGCGGCCCTGAAGCAGTATGAACGCTACGGCGTGCTGTCCGTGGTGTCGCTGGGCCTGAACAAATCCCCGCTGTTCGACCAGTTGCGGCAGGAACAGCACGCGGGCCGCAATCCGGGCGCCGACCTGTTCGGCGTGGACCAGGGGATCGGCGCGCCGGACGGCGTGCCGCCACAGGGCATGTTCCATCTGGGTGCCGATCAGGTCTATCGCCCGACCTCGGTGCCCGAGGCCCGCGCCGCCGTCGATCGCATGGTCGACGAGGGCACGGACCTGGTGAAGATCTGGGTGGACGATTTCCGCAACGGCGTGCCCGGCGCCAAGGGATTCCCCAAGATCGATCCCGCGATCTATCGCGCGGTGATCGAACAGGCCCATGCGCGCGGCAAGCGCGTCGCGGCGCATATCCATGACCTGGCCGACGCCAAGGCGCTGGTGGCGGCCGGGGCCGACATCGTTGCCCACGGCGTGCGCGACCAGCCGGTCGATACCGATTTCATCATGCTGATGGAACAGAAGGGCGCGTGGTATATCGCCACCCTGGACCTGGACGAGGCGAACTACATCTTCGCCCTGCACCCGGAATGGCTGGACGATCCGTTTCTGTCCGCCGGCCTGAACCCCGCCCTGCGGGCCCGGTTCGCCGACCCGGCCTGGCGGGCCAAAATCCTGGCCGCGCCGCTGACCGAAGCGTCGAAGAGGGCGGTGGCGCTGAACCAGCGCAACCTGATGACCCTGTACCGCGCGGGCATTCCTATCGGCTTCGGCACTGATTCCGGGGCATCGGCCACGCGGATTCCCGGTTTTGCCGAACATCGCGAACTGAAGCTGATGGTCGCGGCGGGCATGACGCCGGTCCAGGCCCTGACGATCGCAACGGGCCGCGCCGCCGCCCTGATGCAGTGGGACGACCGGGGTATCCTGCTGCCGGGCCGGTGGGCCGACCTGGTCGTCGTGTCCGGCGACCCGGCCCATGACATCACGGCGGTCGACAGGATCGCCCAGGTCTGGCATCGCGGCGTACAGACCGAAGGCGCGCTGATTCCACAATAACGCGGATCACGGGCCCGGTCGCAGGAGCAGGATGGCCGATATCGTCGTGATCGGTGCGGGGCCCGCCGGCCTGGCCGCCGCCGAAACCCTGGCCGCCCATGGCTGTGCGGTAACGGTGCTGGACCGTATGCCCACCATCGGGCGCAAGATGCTGATGGCCGGCCGGGGTGGACTGAACCTGACCCATTCCGAGCCGTTCGCGCGGTTCGTCACCCGCTATGGCGCGGCCGCGGACTGGCTGGAACCCGCGCTGCGTGCCTTCACCCCCGACGATCTGCGCCGCTGGGCGGAGGATTTGGGCCAGCCCTGCTATGTCGGCAGCAGCGGCCGGGTCTTTCCGCGCGCGATGAAGGCATCGCCCCTGCTGCGCGCCTGGGGGGCACGGCTGGCGGCGCTGGGGGTGGACATCCGCACCCGCCATGACTGGACGGGCTGGGACGCGCATGGCCGGGTGCGCTTCACCCGCCCCTCGGCCGACGGGTCGGTCGAGCAGGGGACGCTGCCCGCCGATGCCGTCCTGCTGGCGCTGGGCGGGGCAAGCTGGCCACGCCTGGGGGCGGATGGCACGTGGACCGGCCTGCTGGCCGACCGGGGCATCGGCATCGCCCCGTTTCAACCTGCCAATTGCGGTTTCGTCACGGACTGGAGCGACACCGTACGCGAACGCTTCGCCGGCACGCCGCTGCGCGGCATCGCGCTGACGCCCGACGGATCGGGCCCTACGGTGCGGGGCGAGGCCGTGGTGACGGCGCGCGGTCTGGAAGGCGGCGCGGTCTACGCGCTGTCGGCACTGCTGCGCGACCGGATCGCGGCCCATGGACAGGCCCGGCTGATGCTGGATCTGCGCCCCGACATGGGCGTGGAGGACGTGGCCGCGCGACTGGCCCGCATCCGCGGGCGCGAGAGCCTGTCGAACACGCTACGCAAGGCGTTGCGCCTGCCGCCCGTGGCGGTGGCGCTGCTGCGTGAGGCAGCCCCCCCGCCGCGTGACGCGGCCGCGCTGGCGCGGCTGGTCAAGGCGGTGCCGGTCACCCTGACGGCGCCCGATTCGCTGGATCGGGCGATCTCGGTGGCGGGCGGGGTGCGGCAGGCCGAGTGCGACGCGCGCTTCATGCTGCGGGCGTCACCCGGCCTGTTCGTGGCGGGCGAGATGCTGGATTGGGAGGCGCCGACCGGCGGCTACCTGCTGCAGGGCTGCTTCGCGACCGGGCGCGCGGCGGCGAACGGAATCGTCGATTGGTTGCGCGAGCAGGCCAAGGAACGGTATCCGTCCTGTCCATGACGGTTGCGATCACGATTGGGGATGTGCGCGGCGGCGGCCCCGCCGCGATGGATCTGGCGGAATTGCTGTCCACTCGCCTGTTGGTGCAGGGCAATTCCGGATCGGGCAAATCGCACCTGCTGCGCCGGCTGCTGGAACAATCCGCGACCCTGGTCCAGCAGGCCATCATCGACCCCGAGGGCGACTTCGTCAGCCTGGCGGAGAAATTCGGCCATCTGGTGATCGACGGCGCGGCCCATACCGAGGCGGAGCTGCAGGCGGCGGGCGAGCGGATGCGGGTCCATCGGGCCTCGGTCGTGCTGAACCTGGAGGGGGCCGACGCGGACGTGCAGATGCGTCGCGCGGCGGCCTTCCTGGGCGGGATGTTCGAGGTCGGGCGGGAATACTGGTATCCCGTGCTGGTGGTGGTGGACGAGGCGCAATTGTTCGCCCCCGCCGCCGCCGGCGACGTATCGGACGAAGCCCGGCGGGCCTCGCTGGGGGCCATGACCAACCTGATGTGCCGTGGCCGCAAGCGCGGGCTGGCGGGGGTGATCGCCACCCAGCGCCTGGCCAAGCTGGCCAAGAACGTGGCGGCGGAGGCGTCGAATTTCCTGATGGGGCGCACGTTCCTCGATATCGACATGATGCGCGCCGCCGACCTGCTGGGGATGGAGCGCCGGCAGGCCGAAAGCTTCCGCGACCTGGAACGGGGATATTTCGTGGCGCTGGGCCCGGCGCTCTGCCGCCGCCCCGTCGCGGTGCGCATCGGCCCGGTGGAAACCGAAAGCCGCTCGGCCGGTCCCGCCCTGCTGCCCTTCGCCCCCGCGCCGCCGCCCGAGGACATTCGCGACCTGATCCTGACGAAACTGCCCGAGCGCGAGGCATTCGCCCGCCCGTCGCGCCCGGCCGCACCGCCGCCGCCCGATATCCTGGCGCAACTGGCCGCCCACGCGGCCTCGGCGGCGGTGGAAGCCGAGGCCGAGGAACCGGTGGTCGAAACCCCGGCCGACCGGGCGGCGCAGCGCCGGCGCTTCACGACGATCCTGGCCGAAATCCTGCGCGACGAGGATGCCGGCTTCCGCCCCGTGCATGTGCTGTACCAGGACTTCCTGGTCCGCTGCCGGATCGAGGGCATGGGGCGGCAGGCGCTGGACATGCCGCAATTCCGCCGCGTCCTGGCCACCGCCCGCGCCGGCATCGACGCCGAAACCGCCGAGACCGAGGCCTGGCAGGCCGCTGAGCGGATCGCTGCCCCCCTGCCGGACGACGTGCGCGGCATCTTCCTGCTGATCGCCCGCGCGGCCATGGAAGGCGCCCCCTGTCCGTCGGACGCCACGATCGCCCGTGCCTACGGCACCCACTCGCTGGGCCGCGCCCGCCGCCAGCTGGCCTATCTGGAAGAACAGAACGTCATCGTGCTACGGATCGACGGCATGGGCCGGCGCAGCGCCGCGATCATCGGACCGGGCTGGGAAACGGTGCCGTCCGATCCGAATGGTGTCGAAGGATAAGGTTTCGCGGCCGCCGGCAGACGCATGGAGGATGACCGGATGTCCGACTTTCCGTCAAAGGCATGGTTTCGGGCAAAGCGGTACGGATACGGGGCCGGGCTTCCCGTCACATGGCAAGGCTGGGCGCTCTTTGGCGCCTTTGTGGTAGCCCTCTCGTTCCCCCCGATGATGCTGCCCCAATTCGTTCTGGCCAGGTCCAATGCCTGGGTGGTGGTTCCGGCACTGGTCGTTTTCGACCTGATCGCGACGCTGGTCTTCCTTCTTATCTGCCGACGGAAAACCGAAGGGGGCTGGCGCTGGCGCTGGGGAGATCAGCGTCCATGAACTCCAGGTCCTGACCGGACTCGTCTTCCGCCGGCTCCGGCAGGTGGAACTGCCCGACAAGGTCGTTAAGCCGGTGGCTTTCGTTCGCGAGGCTGGAGGACGCGGCGTTGAACTGTTCCGCGACGGCGGCATTCTGCTGGGTCGTCTGACCCAGCGAGGCCATCGCGGCGGTGATGTCCGTCAGGCTGGCGGATTGTTCCCTGGCCGAGACGGCTATGGCGTCCAGGTGCTGGCCCATCTGACCGATGAAGTCCACGATCGTCCGCAATGTTCCGCTGCATTCCTTCACGCGGCCCGAGCCTTCCTTCACGTCGGCGGCGGTATTGCGGATGACGGTCCTGACATCCACGGCGGCCTCGCCGCATTTCTGCGCCAGCGACCGGACCTCGTGGGCGACCACGGCGAAGCCCCGGCCCGCGTCACCGGCCCTGGCAGCCTCGACGCTGGCATTCAGCGCCAGGATGTTGGTCTGGAAGGCAATGCTCTCGATCACATCGACAACCGATGAAATCTGTTCCGAGCCGTTCTCGATGCGGTTCATGGCCTCTTCCGTCGCATGCGTGATCGTGCTTGACGCGGCGGCGGACCGGCGCGCCTGCGTGCCGATCTGCTGGGCGGTTTCGGATCGCCTGGCCGTATCCCCCACGCTTTGCGCAATGCCCGCCACGGCGGCGTCCGTCTGCTCCAGGGCCGTCGCCTGGCGTTCGGTCCGGGACGCCAGGTTGTCGGCCCCGGTCGCCAGTTCGCGCGCGCCGTTGCTGATGGCCTGAATGGCGCCCGACATCTGGGCGAACGTCGCGGCAAGCTGGGTCAGGGACTGGTTGAAATCCTCGCGCAGCGGCTCGAACTCTTTTGAAAACCGGGTCTCGATCTGGAAGGACAGGTCGCCCTCGGCCATCCGTTTCAGGCCGGCCGCCAGGGTGCCCGTCGCCCTGCGCAGCCATTCGCTGGCTTCGGCTTCGGCTTTTTTCTGAATGGAAGCGCGTTCGGTGTCGGCACGCTGGCGCTGGAGTTCGGCGTCGCGCTCCAGGTCCCTCTTCGCGATGGCGGCGGCGCGGAAGACGTCCAGGGACCGGGAAATATCGCCGATTTCATCCTTCCTGTCCGCGCACGGGAACGTCAGATCGGTCTGGCCCTTTGCCAACCTGCTGATGGATGCATTGATTTTCTGAAGCGGCCGAAGAATGTTCAGCACCACGACAAGGCCGGAAATGAGCATGGAAACGAACAGCGTGACATACGCCGCATAGACCCGCCGCAGCGTCGCCGTGTATGTGGCCCCCGATTCCGAAGCGTAGGTGGCGGCGTCCTGTATGTTTCCATTCATGAAGGACGTCAGCGTTTCGGAAACCGTTTCCTGCAATTCGATCAGGCGTTGCCCCTCGTTGACAAGGGTCTGGGTCCTGTCGTGGGCCGCGCCCCAGTTCTTGAATGTGGTGTCGTGGAAATCCTTGTACTCGTCCCACTGCGTTTCAAGGTTGTGGAACAGGACCTGATCCTGGTCGGTCTGGATGAAGGGCACGTACGCGTCGATGGCATGCGCAATTTTATCGGAAATCGCGGCGCTGGAACTGGAAAGAGTCGCAAACTCCTCTGGCGAGGATGTCCCGAGTTGCTTGATCTCGACGCCCCGGAAAGCGCGGATCTGACTGTCGATCGCGGCCAGGCCCCTGATGTTCGCCAGCGATTTGTGCGCGATCTCCTCTACCCGGAGATTGACCTGCGTCAGCCCTCTTATCGAAGATATTCCGGAAAAAACGCAGGACAGCGCGATGAGTATGAAAAGGAGGCCTAAAGATACCTTGATGCCGAAAAAGCGCACTGGCTGCCTCGTTGATTTTTGTGCCCAGGCCGCTTGTCCGCGCGAAGCGACGCATATTCATGGATGAGTCTAGGCGATTTCCGGGACGCCAATTGTGAAGATTATATTTATTCTTCCCCTCGGGCGTGCCCGGCCGAAGCAGGGACCCTGCACTGGATAACAAAAAAGCCCCGCCTCCTTTCGGAAGCGGGGCTTCTTGTTCAACGGGCTGGAATGGCCCGCCGCGCTGGTGTCAGCGGCGCCACCAGCCGGTCTTGCGGGCCGGGGCCGGTTTGGAATCGTCGATGACGATCGGCTGTACCACCGGGGCCGTCTTTTCGGCTTCCGGGGTCGGTTCGGCCGTGGCCTCGGCTTCCGCCTGCGGCTTCGCCGCTGCCTTGGCGCGGGCAGGGGCCTTGCGCGTGCGGCGCGGCTTGGCCGGGGCCTCGGGGGCCGGCTCGGCCGCCTCGGTGGCATCAGCCTCGGTTGCGGCGTCCTCGGCCGCCTTGGCCTTGCGGGCGCGGGTCGTGGTGGTCGCCCGCGTGGTCCGCTTGCGGGTCGGCTTCTTCGGTGCCGCTTCGGCCGCATCCTCGGCGGGTACGGCCTCGGCTGTCGCCGGGGGCGCGCTATCGGCAACGGTCGGCTCTTCCGCCGCTGCCTTGGCGGCCGTCTTGCGCGGCGTCGCCGCGCGGCGACGCTTGGGCTTGGCCGGTTCTTCAGCCTCGGCGGCAACGGGCGCGGGCTCCGCCGTGCTGTCCGGGGCCTCGGCCGTCACGGCCTCGGCCACCGCGCTCTTGCGGGCGCGGGTGCGGCGGCGGGGCTTGGCCGGGGTTTCGACCGTCTCGGCCTCGACCTCAACAGGTTCAGCCTCGACCGGCGCGGCTTCCACGGGGGCGGCCTCGATCACGATTTCGGCTTCGACGATCGCGGGGACCGCCTCGGGTTCCGACACGGCCAGCGTCTCGGCGACGTCGACGATGTCGGCCGGCATCGCATTCGGCTCGGGCCGCCGGACAGGGGCCTGCGGGGCCTCGGTCGATTGCTCGATCACATCGAAAATATCGAGGATGCCGTCGCCGAACGGATTGGCCGGCGTCGGGCCGCGATACGGTGCCTGCGCCGACGGGGCGGCCGGCTGTGCCGGACGGCGGTCCTGCCGGTCACGGCGGCGGCGATTGCGGTCGCGTCCGCCCTCTTCACGGGCCGGCGCGGGCTCGGCCACGCTCTCGGCATGGATGGCGGGCGCGGTCTCTTCCTCGCCCTCGTTCCCATGTCCGGCGTCTTCGTCCGCCTGTTCCGCATCGGCGGCTTCGGCCGGCACGGCCTGGGGCGCACCCTCGGCCCGCTCGCCGCCACGCCGGCGACGGCGCCGCCGCCGGCGGCGGCGATGATCGGTTCCTTCCTCGCCTTCCTCGGTGGAAACCGGCGCGGCCTCGGCTGCGACGGCCGCATCGGCCGGGGCTTCGGCCTGGATCGGGATTTCGCGCACGACGGGCGCGGCGGCTTCGGTCTCCTCGGCCAGGATGTCGGTCGGTTCGGCCAGCACCGGCGGCGCGACGGGCTCGAACCGTTCGGTCTGCGGCCGTACGCGCTCGATGCGAAGCTGCGGCGGCAGCAGGCTGGCATCGGGCGAGAAGACGACATGCATCTTGTGCCGCTTTTCGATCTCGCTCAGCCAGGCCCGCTTGTTGTTCAGGATATAGAGCGCGATCTCGGCGGCCACATGCACCGTGATCTCGGCCGCGCGACGGCGCGCGCCCTCTTCCTCGACGGCGCGCAGCACATGCAGGGCCGCACTTTCGGTGCCGCGTATGATGCCGGTGCCCTGGCAGTGCGGGCAGGGGGTGAAGGTCGATTCAGCGATCGACGGGCGCAGCCGCTGCCGCGACATTTCCAGCAGCCCGAAATGCGAGATCGCGCCGACCTGGATGCGCGCGCGGTCGGTGCGCAGCGCGTCCTTCAGCCGCCGCTCGACCATCCCGTTGTGCTTGCGGCTTTCCATATCGATGAAATCGATGACGATCAGTCCGGCCAGGTCGCGCAGGCGCAGTTGCCGCGCCACTTCCTCGGCCGCTTCCAGGTTGGTGCGCAGCGCCGTCTCTTCGATATTGCGCTCGCGCGTCGCGCGGCCCGAATTGACGTCGATCGCGACCAGGGCCTCGGCCTGGTTGATGACCAGATACCCGCCCGAGCGCAGTTGCACCGTGGGGGAGAGCATCGAGTCCAGCAGGCCCTCGACATTGAAGTGCGAAAACAGCGGCTGGCCGCCGTCCCGCCAGCATTTCACCTTCGGCGCGCTCTGCGGCATCAGCATGCGCATGAATTCGCGCGCCGATTTCCATCCGGCCTCGCCGTCGACCAGGATCTCGCCCACATCGCGGGTATAGATGTCGCGGATGGCGCGCTTGATCAGGCTGGCTTCTTCATAGATCAGCGCGGGGGCGACGGAATGCATCGTGTGGTCGCGGATGTCGTCCCACAGCCGCAGCAGGTACTCGCAGTCGCGCATGATCTCGGGCCGCGGCCGCTGGGCGCCGGCGGTGCGGACGATCATCGCCATGCCGCGCGGGATCTGCAGTTCCGCGATCACGTCCTTCAGCCGGCGGCGGTCGGCCACCGACGTGATCTTGCGCGATACCCCGCCGCCGCGCAGCGAATTGGGCATCAGCACGCAATAGCGCCCGGCCAGCGAGATATAGGTGGTCAGCGCCGCGCCCTTGTTGCCGCGCTCTTCCTTGACGACCTGCACCAGCAGGATCTGGCGGCGGCGAATGACCTCCTGGATCTTGTAGTTGCGCAGGAAGCGGGCGATGCGGCGCTGGACCAGGCTCTCGTCGCCCGTGTCGGTCTCGCCGCCCACGGTTTCCGGCAGCGGCTCGGCCTCGCCGTCGGCGGCCTGGGCGTCGCCATCGGCCTGGGCATCGGCGGCGGCGGGCTCGGCCGGCGCCTCGGCGTCGTCGTCCTGCGACTGCGCCTCGTCGATGCGGGCCTCTTCTTCCTGAAGGGCCAGCAGCTTCTCGCGATCCGCGACGGGGATCTGGTAATAGTCCGGATGGATCTCGCTGAAGGCCAGGAAGCCGTGGCGGTTCCCGCCATATTCGACGAAGGCGGCCTGCAGGCTGGGCTCGACCCGGATCACCTTGGCCAGGTAGATATTGCCCTTGAGCTGTTTCTTGGCCGATGCCTCGACGTCGTAGTCTTCGAGCCTGTTACCATCCATTACGACCACGCGGGTTTCTTCCGCGTGGGTCGTATCGATCAGCATGCGCTTGTTCATTAAAAACGGAACTCCGGTATGCCCTGTCCCGGCGTCTGTCCTGCGTCCGCATGGGGGACGGGCAACTGCGACGGGCAAGACGGGCAAAAGCAGACGGGGAAAATACGATGGATCCGGAAACCGTTGCGGCGGGGCCCGCGCAGGCGGCGCCAGCGCGCGTCACGTGGGACGCGTGCTGTGTCGTGCCGTCTGCCAGTGCGGGTCGCGTGGCGTTCATCCATCCTCATCAGGCGGTGACGCGCGCCCGTGCAGCGCCCGGTCGCATCGTCGGATCACATGGCGTCGTCATCCTGCGCCCGGCCTTGCGGCCGGGGGCGGAGCGGCAGCCTTGTCCCGTCAGCGTGGGGCGGCCCGATCGCCTCGGCGTCGGGCGCCACGCCCCGATGGGCCGGCCTGCCGGATGGACCCGGTCATGCCGACCTTGCCGTGTTCCGGCGTCGATCGACGCGGTTCCATCACCAGTACAGCATGACCTAACTGCGCCCCCGCTGCAAGCACCCGTTGGCAGGCAGGGATGCCGCCTGCGCGTCCGTACCAATGACCCCCCGCAAGTCGTTGAAATGCTGACTTGGGCCACGGACCCTGCTAGGGTGGCGGGCAGGATCCGCAACATGGACCGGTATTCATGCACAAGGATAGTTCCGATAACGTGACTGCGCGCGGACGCCGGCAGGTCCTGCGGGCCGGCCTGTCCGCGACCGGCCTGGCGGCGATCCTGGCCGTGCGCCCACGGGTCGCGTTGGCGGCGCAGCGCCGCGTGGCGCACCATGCGCGGCATGCGACGGGATTGGCCGCGCCCGCCATCGTCGGGCGGGCGGTGGCGCACCTGCCGCTGGTCATGCTCGACCCCGGTCATGGCGGAAAGGACCCAGGCGAAATATGGGTCTCGGGCACCTACGAAAAACACATCGCCGAGGCCGCGGCGGCCGAACTGCGTCGGCAGTTGCTGGCCAGCGGCGCCTATCGCGTGGCGATGACGCGGTCGGACGACCGTTTCATTCCGCTGGAAGGTCGGGTGGATATCGCCCATGCCCACCGGGCGGCCCTGTTCATTTCCATGCATGCCGACGCGCTGACCGATCGCGGGGTGCGCGGGGCCAGCGTCTACACCCTGTCGGGCCAGGCGTCGGACGCGCAGACCGCGGCGCTGGCGCGCACCGAAAACAGCGCCGACCGCTTCGGCGGCCCGCAGGTGCATGCCAGTTCGCCCGAGGTGCAGGCCATCCTGGCCAGCCTGGTGACCGAGGAGACGCGGCGCGGCGCCGCCCACATGGCCAGCAGCGTGGTCGCGTCCTTCCAGTCGCGGATCGGGCTGCTGCCCCATCCGTCCCGCCATGCGGCCTTCGTCGTGCTGAAATCGGCCGACATCCCCTCGGTGCTGGTCGAAATGGGGTTCATGTCCAACCGGATGGACGAAGCCGCATTGCGCCAGGCCGGACACAGGATGATGGTCGCCGGGGCCATGAAGCAGGCCATCGACCGTTATTTCGCCTCGGCCAACGGCATCACGCACCTGACCGGCTGAAATATGGACCGGCCGCCTTGCGTCATCATCCTCAACGGTGTCGGCAGCGTCGGCAAGAGTTCCGTCGCGCGGGCGCTTCAGGGGCTGCTGGACCGCCCGTTCCTGCATGTCGCGATGGACGATTTCGTCTCCATGCTGCCGCCACGGATGCTCGATCATCCGGATGGCATGCAATTCGTCCCCGAAACCCGGGACGGGCATCCCTCGATCGCCATTCGCGGCGGGGCGGTGATGGCACGGGCGATGCGCGGTATGCGCCATGCCGTGGCCGCCATGGCGGGGCAGGGGAACGACCTGATCGTGGACGACGTGATGCTGGATGCGGCCGACGCGCGCGACTATCGGGCGCTGCTGGCGGGCTGCGTCGTGCATCTGGTCGGGCTGTTTGCGCCGCTGGCGATTTTGGAAGCGCGGGAGCGCGCGCGGGGTGATCGGCGGATCGGCCTGGCGCGCTGGCAGTATGATCGGGTGCATCGCGGCATGGCGTACGACCTGGAACTGGACACGGTTCGCATGACGCCCGGACAGTCGGCGCACAGTATCCGCGACGCGTTCGGCCTGTAATCCGCCGGATACGGATGGACGGGCCTTTTCTGTTGCAATCGGCGGATCGGCCTGTATGGTGCCGGCCATGGATTCCGCAACGATCATGACGGCAGGCTTGTCGGGCGCAGTGGCGCCGGCCCTGTCGCGTGCCTGCGGCCGGGACGCCCTTCTCCTCAGCCTTCGACTTATCTGCCCCTGAGCGTTCAGGGCCGGCAGGACGCCGGTACGCCCAGGGGAAGTTGCGGGAGCCATCCCGCATGCAAGGCAGGAACGCCCGCACGGCGTTCAAAGGCGAACATCCGGATCAATCCGAGGTAATTCATGACTATCGACCATCCGTCCTTCGGCCGCATCGACAATGATCGTGTCATCATTTTCGACACGACCCTGCGTGACGGCGAACAATCGCCCGGCTTCTCGATGAACCTGGCCGAAAAGCTCCGCATGGCCGAGGCGCTGGCGGAACTGGGCGTCGATGTGATCGAGGCGGGATTCCCCGTGGCGTCGAAGGGCGATTTCGACAGCGTGCACCAGATAGCCTCGCACATTCGTGCCCCCGTGATCTGCGCCCTGGCCCGCAGCGGCGGGCGGAACGACATCGCCAGCGCCGGCGAGGCCATTCGCCCGGCCGCGCGGGGACGCATCCACAACTTCATCTCCACCTCGCCGCTGCACATGAAATACAAGCTGCGGATGGAGCCCGAGACGGTGCTGGAGCTGATCACCGCCGGCAACCAGGCGGCGCGGCAGTTCACCGACGACGTGGAATGGTCGGCCGAGGACGGGTCGCGCACCGACCCGGATTTCCTGTGCCGGTGCGTCGAGGCCGCGATCAAGGCCGGCGCCACCACGATCAACATCCCCGATACCGTCGGCTATGCGACGCCCGAGGACATGGCCCGCATCTTCGCCGACCTGCTGGCCCGCGTGCCGGGAGCGGATACCGTGATCTTCTCGGCCCATAACCACAACGACCTGGGGCTGGGGGTGGCCAACACCATCGCCTCGCTGTCCGCCGGCGCCCGGCAGATCGAATGCACGATCAACGGCATCGGCGAGCGCGCGGGCAACGCGGCGCTGGAAGAGATCGTCATGGCGCTGCGCACCCGCCAGGACGTGCTGCCGTACAGCACCGGCATCAAGACGCAGAACCTGCTGCGGACGTCGCGGATGCTGGCGACGATCACCGGGTTCGACGTCCAGCCCAACAAGGCGATCGTCGGCCGCAACGCCTTCGCGCATGAAAGCGGCATCCACCAGGACGGCGTGCTGAAGAATGCCGCGACCTACGAGATCATGACGCCCGAGAGCGTGGGCTGGACCCGGTCGTCGCTGGTCCTGGGCAAGCATTCCGGCCGCGCCGCCTTTCGCGACAAGCTGAAGGCCATGGGATACGGCGAGATGGACGAGGCGCATCTGAATGATGCGTTCGCGCGGTTCAAGGACCTGGCCGACCGCAAGAAGGTCGTCTACGACGAGGACCTGGTCGCCCTGGTCGATGACGAGGCCCGCGACCATGCCCGCATCCGCTTCGTCTCGCTGGATATCGAGGCCGGGTCTCGCCGTCCGGCGCGCGCCGACCTGGCGCTGGAGGTCGACGGCGAGGCGCGCAGCGCCACCGTGACTGGCCAGGGGCCCGTCGATGCGGCGTTCAACGCGGTCCGCGAGATCTTCCCGCACGAGGCGACGCTGCAGCTCTATTCGGTCGGCGCGGTGACCGAGGGCAGCGACGCGCAGGCGCGCACCACCGTGCGGCTGGAGGAAGATGGCAAGCTGGTGGACGGCCAGGGCGCGGACAGCGACACGCTGGTGTCGGCCGTGCGGGCCTACGTTCATGCGCTGAACAAGCTGCTGGTCAAGCGTACCCGCGCCGAACCCGAAGCCATGACGGCCTGACCGGCACCGGACGGCCGGTATCATGACGGGCGGGGCATCCTTCGGGTGCCCCGCTTTTTTTCGTCGGTCCGTCCTCAATAACCGTTGTATAACCGCCCGGACAAGGCTCATTTAGTACTGCCTCTCTTTTATACATGATTACGCTCAGTTATGTACCATCTCTCGATAATCCTGTCTGTAGTAGCCGCGTGTCAGTAGCCGCGCCGGGGCGGGGGCGGCGTGGTCGCGGCCCCCGTCGCGGCGCCCACGGCACCGCCGGTCAGCGCGCCGATGGCCGCGCCGCCGCCGCCGCCGGCCAGGCCGCCGATGGCCGCCCCGCCGCCCGCGCCGATCAGGGCGCCGGTGCCGGCGCGCGCGCCGGGGTCATAGGGATTGCCGCACCCCGCGAGGGCCAGCAGTCCCGCCCCTGCCAGGGCGCTTCGAACGAGGGTTCGATGGCGGGTCTGCGTGGAGGTGGGGGCATGCATGCGGATCTTCATGATCGTCTTCCTTGTCACCGTCTGGCCGCCATTCTCGGTGCGGCTGATGGATGCGGAAGGGCGGTTCGGTGGCGAAAAAAAGGCATGCCGCCGCGCCGCCGCGCCACGCCGCAGATATGGGAAGCGGCCGGGCATTCCGGCAGGGGATGGAAAAGTTTTCATGCCAGCGGGAAGCGGGATCGGCGGGGCGGCATGGAAATGCACGATTTAATGTCCGTGGCCCTTGCCCGTCTCTTCCAGCCCCGGTAAGCCCACGGCCTGATCCTGTGGGCTTGTGTGCGAGGCGACGTGTGGCTGTCGGCACGTCGCGCAACCCCGGCCGGGATGATCTGCCATAGTCGTGCTTGTTGTCGGGAGTTCTGGATGTTTGCTCGTCTGCTGGGTCTCTTGTCGGCCGACATGGCCATCGACCTCGGCACGGCCAATACCCTTGTCTATGTCAAGGGGCGTGGCGTCGTCCTGAATGAACCCTCGGTGGTCGCCATCGCCGAGGTACGCGGCAAGAAGATGGTGCTGGCGGTGGGCGAGGAAGCCAAGCAGATGGTCGGGCGCACGCCCGGCAACATCACCGCCATCCGCCCCCTGCGCGATGGCGTCATCGCCGATTTCGAGGTCGCGGAGGAAATGATCAAGCATTTCATCCGCAAGGTGCATAACCGGCGGATGTTCGCCAGCCCGCTGATCATCGTCTGCGTGCCCTCCGGCTCGACCGCCGTCGAGCGCCGGGCGATCCAGGAAAGCGCCGAGAGCGCGGGCGCGCGCAAGGTCTTCCTGATCGAGGAGCCGATGGCGGCGGCGATCGGCGCCGGCCTGCCGGTCACCGAGCCGTCGGGCAGCATGATCGTCGATATCGGCGGCGGTACGACCGAGGTCGCGGTGATTTCGCTGGGCGGTATCGTCTATGCGCGCTCGGCCCGGGTCGGCGGCGACAAGATGGACGAGGCCATCATCTCGTATATCCGGCGTAACCATAACCTGCTGATCGGTGAAAGCTCGGCCGAGCGGATCAAGATCGAACTGGGATCGGCCCTGCCGCCCGACGACCTGGAAGATTACGGCGGCTGGCGCGAGGTCAAGGGACGCGACCTGATCAACGGCGTCCCGCGCGAGGTCGTGGTGTCGCAGGCGCAGATCGCCGAGAGCCTGGCCGAGCCGGTCAGCCAGATCGTGGACGCGGTGACCACCGCGCTGGAAAACACGCCCCCAGAACTGGCCGCCGACATCGTGGACAAGGGAATCGTGCTGACCGGCGGCGGCGCGCTGCTCTATCGGCTGGACGAGGTACTGCGCCGCGCGACCGGCCTGCCGGTGACGGTGGGCGAGGACGCATTGTCCTGCGTGGCGCTGGGGACTGGACGCGCCCTCGAAGAAATGAAACGTTTGAAGAATGTCCTGACCAGCATGTACTGACGGCAGGCGAAAACAGGCGGTTCGGCCAGGCGGTGGCCGGCCCGCGCAGGGACAGGCAAGGGGGCCGGGGCGATGAACGTCCGGCGGGGCGGCTGTAGAAACGGACAGGGACACCTGCGAATCGCGGGGGTGTCGTCATGATTCCGTTGTCCATCCCCCTCCGCCAGGCGCTGGACCGGCTGGTCCTGCCGCTGCTGATCGTCGCGGCGGTCGGCATCATGCTGCTGGGCCAGGCCGACCGGGGCCTGACCGAACGCGTGCGCATGAGCGTGGCCGACATTCTGGCTCCGGCTTATGGATTGATCGTCTGGCCCCAGGAAAAGTTTCACGGTCTGTTCGGCCGCATGCGCGACATGGGCCGGATGGAGGCCGAAAATCAGCGCCTGCGCCTGGAAAACGCCAATCTGCGCCATTGGTACGACGTTGCCGCCGCCCTGGCGGATGAAAACGCGGCGCTGAAGGCCAACCTGCACTGGATGCCCGATCCCGCGCCCTCGTTTGTCACCGGGCGCGTGGTCCGCGATACCAGCGGGCTGTATGCGCGTAGCGTACTGGTGGCCGCCAATGTCGATGCCGGTATTCACAAGGACGAAATCGTGCTGGACGCGTCGGGTCTGGTCGGCCGCGTGACCGAGGTCGGCGCGCGCTCGGTGCGGGTGCTGCTGGTAACGGATGCGTCCAGCCGGATTCCGGTGACGCTGGAAGTCAGCCATGGGGCCGCTATAATGGCGGGGGACAATTCGGGCACGCCGCGCCTGATCTACTATCCCCAGGATACCCCCCCGATCGAGGGAGAACGCGTCGTCACCAATGGCGAGATTGATTCACTGCCCCCGGGGCTGCCCGTCGGGCGGGTTCACTACCCGCGCGCCGGCCAGCCGGTCATCGTTCCGGCCGCGTCGCTGGAGCATCTCGACATTGTCCGCGTCTTCGATTACGGGCGGTCCGCCGTGGTCGCGCCGGATGCCCCGGGGCGGGTTCCCCTGCTGCGGCCCGGCAGTATCCTTTCGGTTCCCTTCCAATCCCCACTTGGTCGTGGATGAGAGTGTGCATGGATGACGCCCGACCAGTCACCTGCGCTTCAGCCGGGCATCCAGCCCCGTGCCAGCCTGTGGCGCCGGCTGGACGTGCTGTCGCGGCGCGGCCTGCCCGGCGCGCTGACGGGCCTGGCCATCCTGCTGCTGTCCGCGCCGTTCAACCTGCCGGGGCAGGCGGAGCTGCTGCCGGGGGTGGTGCTGTCCTCGGTCTTCTTCTGGACCATCTTCCGCCCGGCCTCGATGTCCTCGCCGCTGGTGTTCCTGCTGGGGCTGCTGGTCGATCTGCTGGGATTCGGGCCGCCGGGCGTGATGCTGCTGGTGCTGCTGATCGTCCACGGCGTGGGGATGTCGGCGCGGTACGGATTCGCGCGCATCCACGGGCTGCTGCTGTGGCTGGTGTTCGGCGGCGTGTCGCTGGGGGGGACGGTCCTGC
Source organism: Gluconacetobacter diazotrophicus PA1 5 (assembly GCF_000067045.1). Classification (NCBI taxonomy): domain Bacteria; kingdom Pseudomonadati; phylum Pseudomonadota; class Alphaproteobacteria; order Acetobacterales; family Acetobacteraceae; genus Gluconacetobacter; species Gluconacetobacter diazotrophicus. The sequence continues at coordinate 2,403,588 of NC_010125.1, read as the reverse complement.
AATGGACGCTGGTGTCCGCGCTGTCGCTGCGGGTGATGCCGGTCGGCGCGTTCGTCTTCCAGTGGACGCTGGGCCTGGGGGTGTTCCCGGTGCTGTATGCCGTCTTCGCCGCCATGGCGCGCACGATCGCCAATCCCGGCCGCGCCTGACGTCCCCCTTGCGCGCGACTCATGACGTATTCTCTGTCCTGACGCGGATGGGTGGATGATCCGGCGCAGGAAAACCGCCACCCGCCTGATGTCGCGGCCCGATACCGGGAATCCGTCGCGCGGGGTCTTCACCCGGCGCGCGCTGGTGGTGCTGGGGGCGCAGATGGCGGCGCTGGGCGCGCTGGGGCACCGGCTGTACGGACTCCAGGTGCTCGACGGCGACCATTACGCCAAGCTGGCGGAAAACAACCGCGTCAATCGCAGCCTGATCGCCCCGCCGCGCGGCCGGGTGGTCGACCGGTTCGGCATTGCCGTGGCGTCGAACAAGGTCAACTGGCGCGCGCTGCTGCTGCCCGAGGACACCAGCGACATCTCCGGCACGCTGGACCGGTTTTCCGCCCTGGTGCCCATCGAGGCCCGCGATCGCGCGCGTATCGAGCGCGAGATGCGGCACAAGCGGCGCTTCATCCCGATCATGCTGCACGACTTCCTGTCGTGGGACGACATGGCGCGGATCGAACTGAATGCGCCCTCGCTGCCCGGCGTGCTGATCGATGTCGGGACCACCCGCAACTATCCGTTCGGGCCGCTGATGGCCCATGTCGTGGGCTATGTCGCGCCGCCGGGCGAAAAGGACGTGACGGCCGACGCGACGATGGCCCTGCCGGGAATGCGCATCGGCCGGTCGGGAATCGAGCAGACGCAGGATACCTTGCTGCGCGGCCAGGTGGGCGCGGTGGAGATCGAGGTCAACGCCGTCGGCCGCGTCATGGCCGAACTGTCGCGCGATGATGGGCAGGCCGGCGACGAAATCACCCTGACCATCGATTCGGGCCTGCAGCAGGCGGTGCTGGGGCGCATCGCCGACCAGTCGGCCAGCGCCGTGGTGATGGATTGCCGCAATGGCGAGGTGCTGGCCATGGTCAGCAACCCGTCCTTCGACCCCTCGCTGTTCGACAGCGGCGTCAGCCAGGCGCAATGGGTCGAATGGACCAACAACCAGGGCACGCCGCTGATCAACAAGGCGGTCGCGGGCGTCTATCCCCCCGGCTCGACCTTCAAGCCCGCCGTGGCCATGGCGGCCCTGCAGGCCGGCACGCTGTCGCCGACCGACCGGATCTTCTGTCCCGGCTACCTGGATGTGGGCGGCACGCGCTTCCATTGCTGGTCGCGTTACGGCCACGGATCGCTGACGCTGAAGGACGGGCTGAAATTCTCCTGCGACGTGTTCTTCTACGAAGCCGCGCGGCGGACCGGCATGGACGCCATCGCCGCGGCGTCGCACGCGTTCGGCCTGGGCACGCACCTGGATATCGAACTGCCGCACACCCGCCAGGGATTGATCCCGACCCCGGACTGGCGGCGGGCGCACGGCCAGCACTGGAATGGCGGCGATACGATCGTCAGCGGCATCGGGCAGGGATTCGTGCAGGTCACGCCGCTCCAACTCGCCACCTATGCATCGCGGATCGCCAGCGGGCGGGCGGTGCAGCCGCATCTGGTCCGCGCGGTCGCGGGCAAGCTGGCGGAGGGCACGGACCCCACGCACTGGCCGGCGCTGGGCATGCCCGATCCGTTCCTGGGGCAGTTGCGCGCCGGCATGTTCGCCGTGATCAACGAGGAACACGGCACCGCGCCCAAGGCGCGCCTGGATATTCCAGGCGTCCAGATGGCCGGCAAGACCGGGTCCGCGCAGGTGCGTCGCGTGTCGCGCGCCCTGCGCGAAAGCGGGCATTTCGATTCCTCCGCCCTGCCGTGGGAATATCGCCCGCATGCCCTGTTCATCTGCTATGCGCCCTATGACGCGCCGCGCTATGCGGTTTCGGTGGTGGTGGAACACGGCAATGCGGGCGCCGCGGTTGCGGCGCCGCTGGCCCGCGATATCATGACCGATGCGCTGACCCGCGACCCGGCGAACCGCAAGGAACCGCCGGGCCAGGTGGTGGCCGACATCGAATAGTCGCCGGTGGGCTGCGTTACCCCTGCCGGAGAGGGACACATGAATTTCCAGAAGCGCCTCCTGCGCGCCGAACCCAATTTCCGCATCCTGGCCAAGCTGTGGCAGGTCAACTGGCTGTACGTGCTGCTGATCTGCGTGCTGGCGGGGGTGGGGTACGGCGCGCTCTATTCCGCGGCGGGCGGGTCGTCCCGTCCGTTCGCCGGTCCGCAGACCATCCGCTTCGCCTTCGGCATGGTGATGATGATCTGCGTCGCGCTGACCAGCCCGCGCGTTCTGGTCCGCCTGGCCTGGCCGCTCTACGGGCTATCGCTGCTGCTGCTGGTCGCGGTGCTGCGGATGGGCCATGTCGGCAAGGGGGCGGAACGCTGGCTGATCATCGGCGGGATGCAGGTCCAGCCCTCGGAACTGGCCAAGATCGCACTGGTGCTGGTGCTGGCGACGTGGTTCCACCGCATCAGCTACCGCAGGATGGTCAATCCGCTCTACCTGCTGCCGCCCGCGCTGATGGTGCTGCTGCCGGTGGGGCTGGTGCTGAAGGAGCCCAACCTGGGCACCGCCGTCATCATCGGCGTGGTGGGGGCCACGATCTTCTTCGCCGCCGGGATGCGGCTGTGGCAGATCGTACTGCTACTGGCACCGCTGCCGTTGCTGGGCAAGTTCGCCTACGCCCACCTGCATGACTACCAGAAGGCGCGGATCACCACCTTCCTGCACCCCGAAAGCGACCCGCTGGGCGCGGGCTATAACATCATCCAGTCGAAGATCGCGCTGGGGTCGGGCGGGATGTGGGGGCAGGGCTACCTGCATGGCACGCAGGGGCAACTGAACTTCCTGCCGGAAAAGCAGACCGACTTCATCTTCACCATGATCGCCGAGGAATGGGGCTATGTCGGCGGGATCGTGGTCATCGGGCTGCTGATGCTGATGGTGCTGGGCGGGATGCTGATCGCCCTGCGCAGCCGCAACCAGTTCGGGCGCCTGCTGGGGCTGGGGATCGCGACCAATTTCTTCCTCTATTGCGCGGTCAACCTGTCGATGGTGATGGGGACGATTCCGGTCGGCGGCGTGCCGCTGCCGCTGATTTCGTACGGCGGTTCGGCCATGCTGACGGTGATGTTCGGGTTCGGGCTGCTGCTGTCGGCCTGGGTGCACCGCAATTCCACGTTCGGCGAGACCGCGTCGGACCCGTCATGACCGGCCTGCGACCGGTCGATCCCGCCACCGCACGGGCCTATCGGCTCAGCCTGTATCGCGCGGGCGGACAGTCGGTCCGCACCGGCCGCCGGCCGGTCCCTGATGACGACGCCGGGGCATGGTGGCGACGGGGAGATATCCTCGTCATAAGCGCCAGCAATCCCGGCGGCGGCCGCCGGCCGGACGGCTGGAACCACCGGACGATGCGCCATATGGCCGCGTCCCTGCCGGGCGTCACCCTGCACGCACGGGGAAGGACGGCTGGGCCGCTGGTCCGAACCGCTGTTCGCCGTCGCACCGCCGCTGGCGCGCGGGCAGGTAGTCGCCCGGCGCTTCCGCCAGAACGCCATCCTGCTGGTGCGGAACGGCCGCCCCGCGCAGCTACTGTTCCTGGCGCGAGGTCCTTACCCCTCAGATCTGGCTGAAATCCGCGATCAGCACCGTCATGCGGCGCAGTTCCGCCAGCAGCCGCAGCCGGTTGGCCCGCAGATCGGCCCGGTCGGCATTGACCGTCACGGCGTCGAAGAATCGGTCCAGCACAGGGCGCAGCCGGGCCGCGTCGCGCATCGCGTCCTCGAACCGTTCCGCCGCGATCGTAGTTTCCACGGCGGGGATGACGTCCAGCAGGGCGTTGGCCAGCTCCCGTTCCTCAGGCTGCTCGTACAGCGTCGGGTCCGGTGCGCCGTCATGCGGTCCGTCCTTGCGGTCTTCGATTCGCAGGATGTTCGCCGCCCGCCTGGTCGCCGCCAGCAGGTTCTGCCCGTCATCGGTGGCCAGCATCGCCGCCAGCGCGTCGGTGCGGGCCAGCAGGCGCGTGATGTCGCTATCCTCGTTGCCGCTGGAAATCGCGGCCAGGATGTCGTGCCGTGCCCCCTCGGCCCGCAACTGGACCCGCAGCCGCTCCGCCACGAATCCCGGCAGCAGGGCCAGGTCCGGCGCGTCGCGCAGCGTCTCGGGCAGGGCCTCGGCCGCCAGCACGAACAGCTTCACCAGGTCCAGGCGCAGCGCGTTCTCGCGGATGATGCGGATCACGCCCAGGGCGGCGCGGCGTAGCGCGTAGGGGTCGCCCGAACCGCCGGGCTTTTCGCCCGCCGCGAAGAAGGCGGCCAGGCTGTCGATCTTGTCGGCCAGCGCCACCGCGATCGACACCGGCGCGGCGGGCACGCCGTCATTCTGGCCGCGCGGCATGTAATGTTCGGCAATGGCGGTGGCGACCGGATCGGCCTCGCCGTCATGCCGGGCGTAGTACGCGCCCATCACTCCCTGCAGTTCGGGGAATTCGCCCACCATGCCGGTGGTCAGGTCCGCCTTGGCCAGCAGGGCCGCGCGTTCGGCCTGGGCCGGGTCCGCCCCCACCATCGGCGCCAGCAGCCCCGCCAGTCGCACGATGCGCTGCACGCGCGCGCCCTGGCTGCCCAGGGCGGCGTGGAAGGTGATGGCGTCCAGCGCGCCCACCCGGCTGGCCAGGGTGCGGGCGCGGTCCAGGTCCCAGAAATGGCGTGCATCGGCGAAGCGGGCGCGCAGCACGCGCTCGTTGCCCGCGATGGTCAGCGCGCCGCCATCCTCCGGCAGCAGGTTGGCCACGAAGGCGAAGCGCGGCGCCGCCGATCCGTCATCGTTGATCAGCGCGAAATAGCGCTGGTTGACGCGCATCGATACCTGCATGACCTCGCGCGGAAGGTCCATGAAGGTCTCGTCGATGCGCCCCAGGAAGGGAACCGGCCATTCCGTCAGGCCCGCGACCTCGTCCACCAGGCCGGGGTCGGGGACGATTCGCAGCCCTTCCTCGGCCGCCAACCGGGTCGTGCCCTCTTCGATCAGCGCGCGCCGTTCCGCCGCATCGACCAGCACCTGCCGCGCGCGCAGCCCGTCGCGCCACGCGGCGGCGTCGGTCACGGCGAAGGCCCCCGGCGCGGTGAAACGGTGGCCCTCGGTCAGGCGATCGGCGCGCAGGCCGTGGCCGTCATCCTCGCCGTCCGCCAGCGAAAACGCGACGGTCTCGCCATCCAGCAGGCACAGGATACGGCGCAGCGGCCGCACCCAGGTGAAACCGCTGCCTTCACCCCAGCGCATGGATTTGGGCCAGGGAAAGCGGCGCAGCAGCGGGGGCAGGGCCTCGGCGATTCGCGTCGCGGCCTCGACCGGGGGCACGGTGCGGTTCAGCACCCAGAATCCGTCCTCCAGCACCAGGTCGGCCGGGGTCACGCCATGCTTGCGGGTGAAGCCGGCCAGGGCCTTTTCCGGCGCGCCCTCGCGCGGGCCGCGCTCGGCAACGGTGGTGCCGGGGACGACGCCGTCCAGCGTCAGGGTCAGCGCGATGCGGCGCGGGCCGGAAAAGCCCCGCGCGTCGCGCGGGTTCAGCGGGGCCAGGGCATCGGTGACCAGGCGGACCAGGTCCTCGGCCGCGCGGGCCTGCATGCGCGCGGGAATTTCCTCGGAAAACAGTTCAAGCAGAAGTTCGGGCATGACTTATTCCTCGCCCGCCAGCCACGCGTCGCAGCATCGCCGGGCCAGCGTGCGCACGCGGCCGATATAGGATGCGCGTTCGCTGACGCTGATGACGCCGCGCGCGTCCAGCAGGTTGAACAGGTGGCTGGCCTTCAGGCATTGGTCGTAGGCGGGCTGGGCCACGCCGTATTCGACCAGCGCGATGGCCTCGCGCTCGGCGTCGATGAAATGGCGGTGCAGCATTTCGGTGTCCGCCAGTTCGAAATTATGGCGCGAATAGTCGCGTTCGGCGCGCAGGAACACGTCGCCATAGGTCAGGCCCTGGCCGTTGAAATCCAGGTCATAGACGTTTTCGATTCCCTGGACATACATCGCCAGCCGTTCCAGCCCGTAGGTCAGTTCGGTCGAGGGCATGACGGTCGGAATGCCGCCGACCTGCTGGAAATAGGTGAACTGCGTCACTTCCATCCCGTCGCACCAGACCTCCCACCCCAGGCCCCAGGCGCCGATGGTGGGATTTTCCCAATCGTCCTCGACGAAGCGGATGTCGTGCTCCATCGGATCGATGCCGATGGCGCGGTAGCTGTCCAGCAACAGCTTCTGGCTGTCCTCGGGCGTCGGCTTCAGCAGCACCTGATACTGGTAGTAATGCTGCAACCGGTTGGGATTTTCCCCGTAACGCCCGTCGGACGGCCGGCGGCAGGGCTGGACGTACGCGGCCTTCCACGGGCGGGCGCCAAGGGCCCGCAGGGTGGTGTGCGGCGACAGCGTGCCGGCACCCACCTCGGTATCGTACGGCTGCAGGATGGCGCAGCCCTGTTCCGACCAGAACTGGTGCAGTTTCAGGATCAGCGCCTGAAACGACAGGGGACGCGTGTCGGTCGGCCGGGGCGCGGGGGCCGGGACCATGGAAAGGATGCTCCGGTAGGCGGTAGGAAGGGGCATGCCGTCCGGCACGCGGAAGGGGCGCACCATACAGGGATGGCGCGCGGATCCCCCGAAAAAGCCGGGGTGCGCCAGGGCGGTACGATGTTCGCAGGGGCGGGGGGTGCGCGGGGCGGGCTTGCGGAATTGACGTCCGCGGGCCACATCTTGGCGAGGCACCCTTGTCGGAGACAGGACGGATACGATGAATAACGAGGAACGCGACCTGATCACGAAGTTCGTCGCCCGCGTCGGCGGCGCGCCGCAGGGGGGCTTCGGCAGCGTGCCCGCCACGGCGCCCAACCTGCCGCCGATCGACCCCGAGGCCGACAATTATATCGGCCAGATGTTCCAGCAATATCCCGAAGCCCGCTATCGCGTCACCCAGATGGCGGTGGTGCAGGAAGCCGCCCTGGTGCAGGCGCAGAATCGCATTCAGCAACTGCAATGGCAGTTGCAGCAGGCGCAACAGGCGCTTCAGGCCCGCCAGCAGGCGCCTTCGGGCGGTGGCGGTCTGTTCGGCGGGCTGTTCGGTGGCGGCCAGCGCCCGCAGGCGGCGCCCCCGCCGGGTTGGGGCGGCCAGCAGGCGGCCCCCCCGCCGCCCCAGCCGGCCTATCCCCCGGGAATGCAGCCCGGCATGTTTCCCGCGCGCGGCAGCGGCTTCCTGGGCTCGGCGCTGACCACGGCGGCTGGCGTCGCCGGCGGCATGATGGTGGGCAACGCCCTGACCGATCTGTTCAGCGGGCATCATGATGCCGGTGGATTCGGCGGCGGCATGCCCGGCGGTGAGACCATCATCAACAACAATTACGGCGATGCCGGCGCACCCGGGGCCGATCCGTTCGGCGGGGCCGGCGGCGCCGTCGATCCGGGCTTCGATGCCGGCGGGGACGCGGGCGGGGATGCCGGTTTCGGCGGCGGCGACTGGGGCGGCGGCGACGATAACTTCTAGGTCGCCCTGGAGGGACCGACGGAAGTGAACGATGAAAAGGCGGCCGCGAGGCCGCCTTTTTTTATGCTCCGTCTTCCCAGTCACACATTGCCGTGAGGCCGATTGATATCAGTCATGAATGGGTGTTATTCAGAACTCGGCCATCAAGGCCATTTCCTCTGTGTCGTCTCATCCGCGGGAAACCGGGGCCTTCGGGCTCCGGTTTTTCCGTTTTTCGGCCTCTCGCCGTCCCTTCCGCGGGCTCCGTCACACGTTCGAGAGAGACGGAACGAACGCCGTTTCCCCACGCTGACTGGAAGGTTCCGCAACGCTTCCGAAGGAGGGGAACGATGTCCATTACCAATTCGGCGACGAACCTGGGGACGACTCTGGGTGACTTCCTGACCGGTGCGCGCTACGACCTTTCGGGCCTGACCAGCGCGATCAATGAGTATCTGGACGGCGTTCGCCGCGAATACGGGCCCAACGGCTTTGCCGAGCGCGCCGAGGCCGCCGGTTATGGTGACATCGTCGCCCGCTGGAAAGCCGACGACAAGACCGGCCCGATGACCGAGGATATGGTCCGGACCCTGATCGTCCCGAATGACCTGGAATGGTTCGCCGGGCAGACGGGCCTGTCCGACCGCGCCGTGGTCATGATCCTGGCCAAGCAGCTTCCCATCGTGGTGTACAAGCGCGCGCATGCGGTCGTCCCGCATTGATCCTGCCGCGACGAATGCGATCCGGCATGGTTCTTCCGGATGTATCGTGCCACGGTGAGGGCGGCATCGAGACCGGCCCCGGAACCGGATATCCCGGACCGGCGGGCCGGGTGCGCGGCGCATGGCGCCGCGTATCGCCCATCGACCGGAGGAAGGCATGCTGATTCGCGCCGGCTATGACATCGCATTGACGGTCCAGGTTCCGACGCCGCTTGTCCTGATGTTGGAAGTCCACCCGGACCGCGAACCCGACCTGATGACGCCGCAGATTCCGGTTTTCGATCCGCCGGTTCCCGCCCAGCGATATCTGGACGGCTTCGGCAACCGCTGCACGCGCGTGGTCGCCCCTGTCGGCACGCTGCACACCAGCATGTCCTTCGTGATCGCCGACAGCGGCCTGCCCGACCGGCAGATGCCCTGGGCGCGCGAGGTCCCGGTGGCCGACCTGCCGGCGGATTGCCTGGTGTTCCTGATGGGCAGCCGGTATTGCGAGACGGACCTGCTGTCGCCGGTCGCCTGGTCGCTGTTCGGCCATCTGGCCCCCGGCTGGGGGCGGGTGCAGGCGATCGTGTCCTTCGTCCACAATCATATTCGCTTCGACTATGCCCACGCGCGGCCGACCCGCTCGGCCTACGAGGCATATAACGAAGGGGTGGGCGTCTGCCGTGACTTCGCCCACCTGGCGGTGACGCTGTGCCGCTGCATGAATATTCCCGCGCGCTACTGCACCGGATATCTGGGCGATATCGGCATCCCGCCTGTCGATTATCCGATGGATTTCTCGGCGTGGTTCGAGGTGTGGCTGGACGGGCAATGGTTCACGTTCGACGCACGGCACAACACCCCGCGCATCGGGCGCGTCGTCATGGCGCGGGGGCGCGATGCCACGGACGTGGCGCTGACGACCTCGTTCGGTCCCTCGATCCTGTCGGGATTTTCCGTAACGACGTACGAAGAGATAAACTGACCGATTGCGTGCGGCTGCGAGGATTCGCCGACGTGCCGGTGTTGAGGCATGGTATCAAGGCGGACCATGATCCGGTCAGTATAAAATCCAAAATCGTAACGGTTGGCAGATAACGTCTTTTGTGAAATAGTTTAACTGTATATTTCGTTCACTTTTGTGCGAACATTCCTGTTTGTAATGTGGCAAACCCTTTGCTGGTAAGCCGTACGAATGGCGGGCAACAAAGTGAGTGCAGTATAATATAATTAAACAACATATCGTGATGAGAAATAAGTGAATATTCGACCCAAGTTGTTTGTTATCAATATCGTGTCTGCGATATTGATATGCTCTTCTTTGATGTATATGGCGTCAGGATTTTACGATACATCAAAAAAATATTCCATTCTATTTGATCAAGATCAGAATGGTATATTTGAGTTGGCGCGAGCATCAGATAAAATGAATGCTCTTTTTTATTCGATATATCGTATCGTCAATGCAACGGACTCGAATATAAAGACGAAATCGATCGATTTGTTTCATAGTGATCTTCAAGGGCTGTACGATATTCTTGAAGATGCAGGCAGGCACCTGCCTTACATGAAAAGCGACATCGACCAGATCGTGCGCAGAGCAAAGCTGGAGATGAGCCGCGCCGACGGGGTCGTAATTCTGGATAATGACAGGCAGAGAGCCGCGATCGTCAGTTATCTGGCGGACATGAACAATAAAGGACTCGATATCGCCATCGATCTGGGGCATCTGACCGAGAAAGCGCGCGGTATCGCAGACCAGAAAAAGGCGGATCTGCACCGTCATGTGAGTGACGTTATTGAAATAAGCATCATGCTCTGTCTTTCGGCAATAATTGCCGGGGTTCTTATTATCCTGTTTTTTTCCGCGTGGCAGATTACCGGGCCTATTTCTGCCCTGGCCGAGACCATGAAGAAGATTTCAAAAGGAAATTACAATACGTCCATTCCTTTCCGGGATAAGCGGGACGAAATCGGCATCGTATCCAATGTTCTGTTCCATTTTCAGCAGAATTTGCAGAATGCCCGTCATCTGGAAAAGGAAGCCGCCAACCTGCGTGAGGCCGCCGATGTGGAGAAGAAGCGCGTCGATGCTGAAAATGCTGAGCGGACGAAAATGCAGAAAGATCTGCTGGACGGACTGGCGAGAGGCGTGAAAGCCTTGTCGCAAGGCGACCTGTCCTTTCGCTATACTGAGGCATTCCCGTGGGAGTTCGAAGAACTCAGGGCTAATTTCAACGAGGCCCTGGTCTCGTTGTCCGATGCCATGCGCGACGTGTCGGACAGTGTTTCCGTTATCGCCAACAGTTCGAGCGAGGTATCCACAGCATCTGAAGACCTCGCGAAGCGTACCGAGCAGCAGGCCGCCAATCTGACGGAAACCGCATCGTCGGTGACGTTCGTGGCGACGGCGGTGCAGAAAACAGCCGGAGCGGGGGCGGAGGCGCACGCGTCAGCACAACTGGCTCAGGATAACGCGACGCGATCCCGGGACATCATGACGACCCTGAGCCAGGCGATGGCGGAAATCACCGAATCCTCGAAACAGGTTTTCGACATCATCAACCTGCTCGATGGCATCACGTTCCAGACGAACATTCTTGCCCTGAATGCGGCGGTCGAGGCGGCCCGCGCGGGAGAAACGGGCAATGGATTTGCCGTCGTCGCCAGTGAAATCCGTTCCCTGGCCCAACGGTCGGCGGATTCCACAAACGAAATCCGGGTCCTGATCAATCGATCGTCCGACGGGATAAGGAACGGCGCGCGGTTCGTCGATCAGGCCAATGGCGCGGTGAAAGACATTGTGGACAGGATTCTCTTCATCACCGATTCGGTCAGTCAGATTGCCTCGGCCGCCAAGGACCAAGCCTTCAGCATGTCCGAAATCAACACGACCGTCAGCCAGATGGACAAGGTGACGCAGCAGAATGCCGCGATGGTGGAGCAGACGACGGCGGCGAGCCACAATCTGGCGTCCGAAGCCCGTAAGCTGAAGGCGATTGTCGACAGGTTCAAGGCGGATTGACGGAAACCGGCACGCGGCCCGAACTGGCCCAGTAATATGGAAGCGCCAGAAAATTTTATGAAATGGTGAGCCGGGTGGGATTCGAACCCACGACCATTCGATTAAAAGTCGAATGCTCTACCGACTGAGCTACCGGCTCACCAGGGCCGCCTGTGCGGTGCGGCCCCGGGTAACGGTTTCGGCCGGTCAAGTCAACCGGCAGACGCGTGTCAGGCTGCGGCGGGACGCATGGAAATGATGCGGTCCGGGTCCTGCACCGTGCCGCTCTGGCCCGCGCCGCGCTTGATCTGGTCGATATGCTCCATGCCTTCGACCACCTGGCCGACGATCGTGTACTGGCCGTCCAGGTGGGGCGAGGGCTCGAACATGATGAAGAACTGGCTGTTCGCGCTGTCCGGGTTCATCGTGCGGGCCATGCCGATGGTGCCGCGCTCGAACTTCGCGGCGCGGGTGAATTCGGCCTTCAGGTCGGGCAGGTGGCTGCCGCTGGTGCCCGTGCCGGTCGGGTCGCCGCCCTGGGCCATGAAGCCGTGAATGACGCGGTGGAAGGGCGTGTTGTCGTAGAAGCCCTCGGCCGCCAGCGTACGGATCCGCTCGGCCGCCAGCGGCGCCAGGTCGGGACGCAACTGAATGACCACACGGCCCGTCTTCAGTTCCAGGTCGATCAGGTCGGCTTTCGGTGCGGTATCAGACATCGTTCATGTTCCAGTGCTGAAAGGCCCGTGGCACGGCATGCCGTGCCCGGACCGTGCGTTATCCCTCCAGCCGCGCCAGGACATGCCGGCGCGTGAAGGGGGGCACGAAGCCGGTGATGTCGCCGCCCAGTCGGGCGACCTCCTTCACCAGCCGCGAGGAGATATACTGGTTGCGTTCGGTGGCCATCAGGAAGACCGTCTCGATATCCGGCGCCAGATGGTGGTTCATGCCGAACATCTGCACCTCGTAGTCGAAATCCACCACCGCCCGCAAACCCCGGACGATCACGGTGGCGCCATGGGAGCGCGCCACCTCGACCAGCAGGTTGCCGAATCCCACCACGTCGATGGTCGTGCCGTTCCGCTGCGCCACCGCCCGGGTTTCGGCCTGCACGCAGGCGACGCGTTCGTCCAGCGGCATCAGGGGCTGCTTGCCGGTATTTTCCGCCACCCCCACCACCAGCCGGTCCACCAGTCGCGCCGCACGTTCGACGATGTCCAGGTGACCGTTGGTCATCGGATCGAACGTGCCGGGGTAAAACCCCGTGCGCGGCGTGGCATCAGGCATTCTCGTCCTCCGCCGCCGGGGCGTCGGGACCGCCGTCCTCGGCATCGTCATCGCCGTCATCCATCACGGGGAAGACGCTGGTGACGCGCTCGGTGGTGTCCAGGCGGAACAGCGTGACGCCGCTGGCCTGGCGGGACATGACGCGAATCTGGTCCACCGGCACGCGGATCAGGCGTCCGGCATCGGTGACCAGCATCACGTCGGTACCGTTGATGACCGGCAGCGTGGCCACGACCTCGCTGCCGCGCTTGCCGCCGTTGAAGGTCATGTTGGCAATGCCCTGTCCGCCGCGCCCGCTGACGCGGTAATCATAGGCCGACGAACGGCGGCCGAAGCCCGCGTTGCTGACGGTCAGCAGGATTTCCTCGGCCTGTTCCATCTCGGCGAACCGCTCGGGATCGATGACCGAATCGGCGGGCAGTGCTTCGTCGTCCGACGGTTCGGCGGCGACCTCCTCGGCCTCCTCGCCGGCCTGCAGCGCGGCGTTTTCCGCGCGGCGGCGGGCATTGGCCATGCGCAGGAAGGACGCGCGTTCCTCGACCGTCGCCTCGACATGGTTCAGCACGCACAGGCTGTTGACCTCGTCCCCCTCAGCCAGGCGGATGCCGCGCACGCCCGAACTGTCGCGCCCGGCAAAGACGCGCAGCGTGTCGTCGGTGATCTGGAAACGGATGCAGCGCGCCGCCCGCGTGGCCAGGAACACATCCTGTCCCTCGCGGCAGGTGGCCACGCCGATCAGCCGGTCGCCGTCATCCAGCTTCATCGCGATCAGGCCGGACGAGCGGATGTTGCGGAAATCGCTCAGGCGGTTGCGGCGCACGTTGCCCGTCGCGGTGGCGAAGACCAGGTGCAGGTTTTCCCACAGGGTCTCGTCCTGCGGCAGCGGCAGCACGGCCGTGATCGAATCGCCGCCCAGGTCGGGCAGCAAATTGACCAGCGCCCGGCCCTTGGCGGTCGGGCTGGCTTCGGGCAGGCGCCAGACCTTCTCGCGATAGGCCTTGCCGCCCGACGAGAAGAACAGCACCCACTGGTGGGTATGGGCGTTGAACGAGCGGACGACGATGTCGTCGCCCCGGCGTCCGGCGGCGGTCCGGCCTCGTCCGCCGCGATTCTGCGCGCGGAAGACGTCCAGCGGCGTCCGCTTGATGAAGCCCTCACGCGTGATGGTCACGACCATCTGGCCGGGCTCGATCAGGCTTTCGTCGGTCTGGTCGCCGGCATATTGCGCGATCTCGGTCATGCGCGGCGTCGCCAGTTCGGCGCGGATCGCCGCCAGTTCCTCGCACATCACTTCCATGCGGCGCGGGCGGCTGGCGATGATGGTCAGCAATTCGTTGATCCGGGCCGCGACCTCGGACAGTTCCTGCTGGATCTTCTCCCGCTCCAGCCCGGTCAGGCGCTGCAGGCGCAGTTCCAGGATGCCGCGCGCCTGGGCTTCGGTCAGGTAGACCTTGCCGTCGGTCACGACGTTGCCCTCGTCCTGGATCAGCGCCAACAGCGGCTCGACATCCGCCGCGTCCCAGGCCGTTGCCATCAGCGCCTCGCGCGCATGGGCGGCGTCGGGGGCGGCACGGATCAGGGCGATGACGGCGTCGATATTGGCCACCGCGATCACCAGGCCCACCAGCAGGTGACCGCGATCGCGGGCCTTGTTCAGGTCGAAGCGCGCCCGGCGCAGGATCACATCCTCGCGGAACGTGATGAAGGCCTCCAGCACGTCCTTTAGCCCCATCAGGCGGGGCTGGCCGTTATCCAGCGCCAGCATGTTGACGCCGAACGAGGTCTGGAGCTGTGTGAAGCGGTAAAGCTGGTTCAGCACCACCTCGGGCGTCGCGTCACGCTTGATTTCGATGACGATGCGCATGCCCGACCGGTCGCTTTCGTCGCGAATGTCGGAAATGCCCTCGATCTGCTTGGCGCGCACCAGTTCGGCGATGCGCTCCTGCAGGGTCGCCTTGTTCACCTGGTACGGGATCTCGGTGATCACGATGGCGCTGCGGTCGCGGCGCAGTTCCTCGATCTCGGCACGGGCGCGGATCAGGATCGAGCCGCGCCCGGTCTCGAACGCGCTGCGGATGCCGGCATGGCCCAGGATGATGCCGCCGGTCGGGAAATCCGGGCCGGGAACGATGCGGATCAGGTCGTCCAGCGTCAGGTCCGGATTGGCGATCAGCGCCAGGGTGGCGTCGATGATCTCGGCCGGATTATGGGTCGGGATGTTGGTCGCCATGCCGACCGCGATGCCCGAGGCGCCGTTGATCAGCAGGTTGGGGAAGGCGGCGGGCAGGATCTTCGGTTCCTGCTCGCTCTCGTCATAGTTCGGCTGGAAATCGACGGTGTCGCGGTCGATATCGTCCAGCAGGAAGGAAGCGGCCTTGGCCAGCCGCGCTTCGGTATAGCGCATGGCGGCGGGGGAATCGCCGTCGACCGAACCGAAATTGCCCTGGCCGTCGATCAACTTGACCCGCATCGACCAGAACTGCGCCATGCGCACCATGGCGTCGTAGATCGATGAATCGCCGTGCGGATGGTATTTACCCATCACGTCACCGACCGCGCGGGCCGATTTGCGATAGGGCTTGTCGTGGGTGAATCCGCTTTCGCGCATTGAATAGAGGATACGCCGATGCACCGGCTTCAGCCCGTCCCGCACGTCCGGCAGGGCGCGGCTGACGATGACCGACATCGCATAGGCGAGGTAGGAGGACCGCATCTCCTCCTCGATCGTCACCGGAATCATGTCGGAGGGTGCCGGCGGTTCCGGCGGATCGGGAATTTCGGTCAAGGCATATCCGTCATGTCAGTGCCACCCTGCGCGCCTCGTGGGCGAGGCGGGGGTGGCGGGAACCGGTCTGGGGGCCGGCGGCGTCACGCCGCACGATAGCACAGAGTCCGGCCGGGGAAAAAACGCGCCGCCCGGCCGGATTCGCCCCCGGCGGGGGCGCGTCCCGCCTAGAACGGGATTTCGTCGTCCAGGTCGCTGCCGCCATGCGGTGCGTCCCAGCCGCCGCCGGGATTGCCGCCGCCCGCGCCGCTCCCGCCGGGACCCCCGGCGCTGCCGCCGCGGCCACCGCCGATCTGCCGGGGCGCGGACGGCGCGGAATACCCGCCGCCATATCCGCCGCCGCCGGCATCGTCACCGGATTCGCCGCCCCGGTTGCTGTCCAGCAGCACCAGTTCGCCACGGAAGCGGTCTATCACGACCTCGGTCGTGTAGCGTTCCTGGCCGGACTGGTCGGTCCATTTGCGGGTCTGCAGCGTGCCTTCCAGATAGACCTTGCGGCCCTTGCGCAGGAACCGCTCGGCCACGTCCGCCAGGCGTTCGTTGAAGATGACGACCCGATGCCATTCCGTGCGCTCGCGCCGTTCGCCGGACGCACGGTCATTCCACGTGTCGCTGGTCGCCAGCGTCAGCGACACGATCTTGGCGCCGGCCTGGCTGTTCCTGACTTCGGGGTCCTTGCCCAGATTACCCACGAGAATGACCTTGTTGACGCTACCCGCCATACTGCTGTCCTGCTGCTGTCCGGTCCCGGGGGCGCGGCCCAAGGGCGGGCCCCCATGAAAAAAACCGTCCGCCCGGACCGGTGCTGGGTGGGGGGACGGAACTCGGTCGCCATCCTAACGCAGATGCGCGCCGGATGATACCGCATGTGCGCGATACGCCGGTGGCCGATGCGACCGGATTACATTTTTCCGCGTCGGCGGCTCTTGGCGGCGGGCACGGAACCGGTCAGAACAGAGTATGAACGAAGCGGCCCTGAGACAATCCGGTGCCGGGTGGAACGGAGAGCGGACATCATGGGTAATCGATCCAGGCCGGCACCCGGCCTGCCAGCGGCGCAGTCGATCCGGGTCCGCGGCGCGCGGGCGCACAACCTGAAGAACATCGACGTCGAAATTCCCCGCGACGCGCTGACGGTCGTCACCGGCCTGTCGGGATCGGGAAAGTCGTCCCTGGCGTTCGACACGATCTATGCCGAGGGCCAGCGCCGCTATGTCGAAAGCCTGTCGGCCTATGCGCGGCAGTTCCTGGAACTGATGGGCAAGCCGGACGTGGACGCGATCGAGGGCCTGTCGCCCGCGATTTCCATCGAACAGAAGACGACGTCGAAGAATCCGCGCTCCACCGTCGGCACGATCACCGAGATT
Organism: Gluconacetobacter diazotrophicus PA1 5; assembly: GCF_000067045.1. Classification (NCBI taxonomy): domain Bacteria; kingdom Pseudomonadati; phylum Pseudomonadota; class Alphaproteobacteria; order Acetobacterales; family Acetobacteraceae; genus Gluconacetobacter; species Gluconacetobacter diazotrophicus. Next base: position 2,386,838 of record NC_010125.1, on the reverse strand, counting down.
CACGACTACATGCGCCTGCTGTGGGCGCGGGCCGGCGTGCCCTATTCGCCCGCCACCGGCCTGCCGATCGAGGCGCAGACCATCAGCCAGATGGTCGATCGCGTCATGGCGCTGCCGGAAGGCACGCGCCTGATGCTGCTGGCGCCGGTCATTCGCGACCGCAAGGGCGAATGCCGCAAGGAACTGGCGGAACTGCAGCGCAAGGGCTTCGCCCGGGTGAAGGTGGACGGCACGCTGTACGACATCGCCGAGGTCCCGGACCTGAACCGCAAGCTGCGTCATACCGTCGAGGCCGTGGTGGACCGGGTGGTGGTGAAGCCCGGCCTGGAATCGCGCCTGGCCGACAGTTTCGAGACCGCGCTGGGCCTGTCCGACGGCCTGGTCTATGCCGAGGAACTGCCGCGCGGCGAGGCCGAGCCGCCGCCGCACATCGTGTTCTCCTCGCGCTTCGCCTGCCCGGTCAGCGGCTTCACGCTGGAAGAGATCGAGCCGCGCCTGTTTTCCTTCAACGCGCCCCAGGGCGCATGCCCGGCCTGCGATGGCATCGGGCTGGAGACCTTCTTCGACCCGCACCTGATCGTGCCCGACGAATCCCTGTCGCTGGAACGCGGGGCCATCGCGCCCTGGCGCAGCACGCAAAGCCCCTACTACCAGCAGACGCTGGACAGCCTGGCCGCCCATTACGGCGTGGGCATGGACACGCCCTGGCGGGACCTGCCGGCGGGCGTTCGCGAGACCATCCTGGACGGCGGCAAGGACGAGATCCTGTTCCGCTATCGCGACGGCCGGAAATCCTATGACCTGACCAAGCGGTTCGAAGGTTTGGTGACCAACCTGCGCCGCCGCATGGCCGAAACCGACAGCGTATGGGTGCGCGAGGAACTGTCGCGCTACCAGTCCGACAAGCCCTGCCATGTCTGCCACGGCACGCGCCTGCGGCCCGAGGCCCTGTCGGTGCGGGTCGCGGGTTCGACGATCGCCGAGGCATCGGACCTGCCGATCCGCCGGGCGCTGGACTGGTTCGGCACGGTCGAGGCGACGCTGACGCCGCAGCGCGCCGAAATCGCGCGGCGTATCCTGCGTGAAATCCTGGACCGGCTGCATTTCCTGAACGATGTCGGGCTGGACTACCTGACCCTGTCGCGCGGGTCGGCCACCCTGTCGGGCGGGGAAAGCCAGCGGATTCGCCTGGCCAGCCAGATCGGATCGGGCCTGACGGGCGTGCTGTACGTGCTGGACGAACCGTCTATCGGCCTGCACCAGCGCGACAACGAACGGCTGCTGGGCACGCTGGACCGGTTGAAGCGGCTGGGGAACACGCTGATCGTCGTCGAGCATGACGAAGACGCGATCCGGAGCGCCGACTGGCTGATCGACATGGGGCCGGGGGCCGGGGTCAATGGCGGGCACGTGGTGGCCATCGGCACGCCCGAGGAGGTCGCGGCGAATCCGGCCAGCCTGACCGGCGACTACCTGTCCGGCCGCAAGCGGATCGATGTGCCGACGGTGCGCCGGCCGATCGATCCCGCCCGCATGCTGGTGCTGGAGGGTGCCGGCGGCAACAACCTGAAGGATGTCACCGCGCATTTCCCGCTGGGCACCTTCACCTGCGTGACCGGGGTGTCGGGGGGCGGCAAATCGACGCTGGTGATCGATACGCTGTACAAGGCGCTGTCGCGGCAGTTGATGGGATCGGGGCAGAATCCCGCGCCCTATCGCGGGATCGCGGGGCTGGACCTGCTGGACAAGATCATCGACATCGACCAGTCGCCGATCGGCCGCACGCCGCGATCCAATCCCGCGACCTATACCGACCTGTTCGCGCCGATCCGCGACTGGTTCGCCGAACTGCCGGAAAGCAAGGCCAGGGGCTACAAGGCGGGGCGGTTCTCCTTCAACGTCAAGGGTGGCCGGTGCGAGGCCTGCCAGGGCGACGGTGTGCTGAAGATCGAAATGCACTTCCTGCCCGACGTGTTCGTGACCTGCGACACCTGCAAGGGCGCGCGCTACAACCGCGAGACGCTGGAGGTGAAATTCCGCGGCAAGTCGATCGCCGACGTGCTGGCCATGACGGTGGACGAGGCGCTGCCGTATTTTTCTGCCGTGCCGCGGATTCGCGACCGGCTGGCCATCCTGCAGCAGGTGGGGCTGGGCTATGTCGCGCTGGGCCAGCAGGCGACGACCCTTTCGGGGGGCGAGGCGCAGCGCGTGAAGCTGTCCAAGGAACTGGCCCGCCGCGCCACCGGACGCACGCTGTACATCTTGGACGAACCCACCACCGGCCTGCACACCGAGGACGTGCGCAAGCTGCTGGAGGTGCTGCATGCCCTGGTGGATCAGGGCAACACGGTGGTGGTGATCGAGCACAATCTGGAAGTCATCAAGACCGCGGACTGGGTGCTGGACATGGGACCGGAAGGCGGCGATGGCGGCGGGCGCATCGTGGCCGAGGGCACGCCCGAGGACATCGCGGCGTGCCCCGAGAGCCATACCGGGCGCTTCCTGCGCCCCCTGCTGCCGGCGGCGGCGCCCAAGGCGCGCCGCCGTCGCTCCAAGGGCTGAGGGCCGCCGGATGGCTGTCATCGAAAATACTTGAAAAAAACATGCCCCGAGCAACCGAAAAATACTTGCGCTGATAAGGCTGTGGCCTTATCAGCGGCCCCCTTGGCCCAAGGGGGCGATCCCGCCCAACAGGCTGTCTACTGGTTTGGGGGTACGTGATGAACGCACTTGCTCAGCTGGGGATGGTCTCGGAATACCCGAGCAATATCCAGTCTTCTACTCCTTCCTCGTGCGACGAGGAGCGGAAGGATTATTTCGTTGAGAAAGACGGGATGAAGTTTGCGGGTACGCATCTTCTCGTCGATCTCTGGGATGCAACGAACCTGGATGACCCGGAGCAGATCGATCGCACGCTGTGCGAAGCGGCGGTGACGGCGGGGGCGACGATTCTGCACAGCCATTTCCACCATTTCACGCCCAATGGCGGCGTGTCGGGCGTGGTGGTCCTGGCCGAGAGCCATATTTCGATCCACACGTGGCCGGAACGCAATTTCGCGGCGGTGGACATCTTCATGTGCGGCGCGTGCGATCCGCATCTGGCGATCCCGGTGATGCAGCGCCTGTTCCAGGCGGACCGGGTCGTGGTGGACGAACAGCGCCGCGGCCGCGTCGCCTGACGGCGGGGGCGCCGGGCCCCGCCTGACGCCGTTCCTGCCCGCATAGAACCCGGGGGCCGGATTTATCCGGCCTCTTTTTTTATGTCCGGCGTCCATCCGTGGACACGAGGGGAAATGAGCAATGACTGAAGCATGGATCGGCGAAACACTCTATGACGGCTGGCAGCAGCGCTTCCGGGTCCGCACCGAGCTGGCCCGCACCAGGAGCGCGTTCCAGGATATCGTGGTTTTCGAAAGCGAGACGCATGGCCGCGTCCTCGTGCTCGACGGCGTGATCCAGATCACCGAGGGTGACGAGTTCGTCTATCAGGAAATGCTGACCCACGTGCCGCTGCTGGCCCACGGCAACGCCGCCAGCGTGCTGATCATCGGCGCGGGTGACGGCGGCGTGCTGCGCCGGGTGCTGCAGCATCGCGGCGTGACCCGGGCGGTGATGGTGGAAATTGACGGCGAGGTGATCGCGCTGTCCAGGCAGTTCCTGCCCGGCATTGCCGGCGACGCCTGGACCGACCCCCGCGCCGAGGTGATCGTGGGCGACGGCATCGACTACGTCGCGCGCGCCGAAACCGGATCGGTCGATGTGATCATCGTCGATAGCACCGACCCGATCGGCGTGGGCGAGGTGCTGTTTACCGATTCGTTCTACGAACATTGCGCGCGCATCCTGACGCCGAACGGCATCATCGTGAATCAGTGCGGCGTGCCCTTCATGCAGGCCGACGAACTGCGCGACACCAGCCTGCGCCGCGCGCGGTTCTTCCCGCACGTGTCGGCCTATGTCGCGGCGGTGCCGACCTATGTCGGCGGGTTCATGACGCTGGGCGTCGCGGCGAAAGGCACGAATCCGGCCACACCGTCGGTCGAGACGATTCGCGCCCGGGCCGAGGCGGCGGGCATCCTGGGGACCACCGGCTACTGGACGCCGGAAATCCACACCGGCGCCTTCAACCTGCCGCCCTATATCGCGAAGCACCTGCCCGCGGCGAAGTAAGGCAGGAGGGGGCAGGGCGTTCATGCCCTGCCTTTCTTTCTGGTGGGCCTTTCAGGCAGGCTGCGTCGTCAGCATCCGCACCTTGACGATCTCGACGCCCAGTTCGGCGACGCCGTCCGCGAAGACCTTGTAATGCGGCGTCGTCAGGTGGGTGTCGAACGCCGCACGGTCCGTATAGACCTCGTACAGGATGACCGTGTTCGGTTCGCCGTCCGGCAGCAGGGCGTCGAAGCGGTGGCACCCTGGTTCGTCCGTCACCGAACGGGCTGCGTCATAGGCGCAGATTTTCAGGAATTTGTCGTGACTTTCGGGCGTTGTCGCAAATTCCGCGATGACGGTAAACGGGGTCGCATCCATGAGCGGTGTCCTTCTCTCGGGCAGTTTGCCGGCCGCCCAGCCTATGCGGGCGCAAGCGGCAGATCCAGAACCGGAACGGGCTTTTGATCGGGCTTTCCAGGGCGATTGACTTGCTTGCGCAACATATGCCAAGCATCGGAATGCTGACGCGGGAGAGACTGGCGAGAGCCGGCGCCGAAGGAGCAACCGCCCCGGAAACTCTCAGGCCAAAGGACCGCCCGGCATCGACTTCTGGAGAGAGACGCCCCGAGCGTCCGCCGACGGGATAGCGATCTCAGGCAAACCGACAGAAGGGGCATTCGGATCCGATCTTGGATTCAGGAGGCTCTGTTCATGTCACGCGGTTCGTTATCCCCCTGTCCGTTTCCCTTTCTTCCTGGCCTGACGGCCCGCATGCGGGGGGCGGCATGACCCAGCCCCTGCTGCGCACGCCGCTGCACGACCTGCATCTGTCGCTGGGCGCGCGCATGGTCCCCTTCGGGGGGTACGAGATGCCGGTCCAGTACCGCGCCGGCGTCATGGCCGAACATCAGCACACCCGCGCCGCCGCCGGCCTGTTCGACGTGTCCCATATGGGCCAGATCCGCCTGCGTGCGCGCTCGGGCCGTGTCGAGGACGCCGCCCTGGCGCTGGAGCGCCTGGTACCGGCCGACATCCTGTCGCTGAAGCCGGGCCGGCAGCGCTATGCCCTGCTGACCAACGAACAGGGCGGGATCATCGACGACCTGATGGTGTCGCGTGTCGGTGACACGCTGCTGCTGGTGGTCAATGCGGCGTGCAAGGACGCCGACCTGGCGCATATCACGGCGGCGCTGGACGATGCCTGTATTGTCGAATCCCTGCCGGACCGGGCGCTGATCGCGCTGCAGGGGCCGCTGGCGGGCGCGGCCCTGGCCCGGCTGGCGCCGGCATCGGCGGACATGCGCTTCATGGATGTCGCGGAATTCGACGTCGCGGGCGTGCCCTGTATCGTTTCGCGTTCGGGCTATACCGGCGAGGACGGGTTCGAACTCGGCATGGAATCCGGCGGCACGGTGCGCGTGGCCGAGGCGCTGCTGGCGCAGGCCGAGGTCGAACCGGTGGGCCTGGGCGCGCGCGACAGCCTGCGGCTGGAAGCGGGGCTGTGCCTGTATGGATCGGATATCGGTCCCGACACCACGCCGGTCGAAGGCGCGCTGGAATGGTCGATCCAGAAGAGCCGTCGCGCCGGCGGGGCGCGGGCAGGGGGCTTCCCCGGGGCCGACATCATCCTGGCCCGGATTCAGGACGGCGCCGCCCGTCGCCGGGTCGGGATCGCGGTCGATGGCCGCGCGCCCGTGCGGGGCGGCGCGCGCCTGTTCGCCGATGCCGAGGGGCATCGTCCGGTGGGCCACGTGACGTCGGGCGCGTTCGGCCCCACGGCCGGGGCGCCGGTGGCCATGGGATATGTCGATATCGCGCATGCGGCGACGGGCACCGCCCTGTTCGCCGAACTGCGCGGCAAATACGTGCCGGTCACGGTCGCGGCTCTGCCGTTCGTGGCACCGGGATTCAAGCGTTGACGCATTGGGTGGAGTTTTGAACATGACCGTCTATTACACAAAAGATCACGAGTGGCTGCGCATCGAGGGTGACGTCGCGACGGTGGGGATCACCGCCCATGCCGCCGAGGAGTTGGGCGAGCTGGTCTTCGTCGAAGCCAAGCCGGACGGCACCGAGGTCGCGCAGGGCGACAGCGCCGCCGTCGTCGAATCGGTCAAGGCCGCGTCGGATATCTACGCCCCCGTGTCGGGCACCGTCGCCGGATTCAACGGCGCGCTGGCCGACGATCCGTCGCTGGTGAACCGTGATCCGGAAGCCGAGGGCTGGATCCTGAAGATGCGCATCGCCGACCAGGGGCAGCTCGCATCCCTGCTGGATGCCGCCGCCTACGCCGCCCTGATCGCCTGATCCTGATACCCCTGCTGCTGTCGCGGAGAACCTGATCGTGACGTCCACCTCGCTCTGGCGGAATACCACGCCCGCCGCCGATGCCTTCTGTACCCGCCATGTCGGCCCCGCGGAGCGGGATGTCGCCGCCATGCTGGGGGTGATCGGCGCGGATTCGCTGGATGACCTGATGGACCAGACGGTCCCGGCCTCCATCCGCCTGCGCGGCGACATGGGGCTGGGCGACGGCCTGTCCGAACCGGCGGTGCTGGCGCGGTTGCGCGAAATCGCCGGGCGCAACCGGGTGATGGTCTCGCTGATCGGGCAGGGATATTACGGCACCGTCCTGCCGGGGGTGATCCAGCGCAACGTGCTGGAAAACCCGGCCTGGTACACGGCCTATACCCCCTACCAGCCGGAAATCAGCCAGGGTCGGCTGGAAGCCCTGCTGAATTTTCAGACGCTGGTGACGGATCTGACCGGGCTGGACGTGGCCAATGCCTCGCTGCTGGACGAGGCGACGGCGGCGGCCGAGGCCATGGCCCTCGCCCGGCGGGTCGCGCGGTCGAAGGCGGATGGATTCTTCGTCGATGCCGACTGTCATCCGCAGACGCTGGCGGTGCTGCGCACCCGCGCCGAGCCGATGGGGTGGCGGATCATCGTCGGCAATCCCGAACACGACCTGGACCCGGACGCGGTGTTCGGCGCGCTGTTCCAGTATCCGGGCTCGTCGGGCCGCATCCGCGATCCGCGCGCCTGGATCGAACGGCTGCATGCCGCGCACGCCATCGTGGCGATGGCGGCCGACCCGCTGGCCCTGACGGTGCTGGAGGCGCCGGGCACGCTGGGCGCGGATATCGCGGTCGGGTCGATGCAGCGCTACGGCATGCCCATGGGGGCCGGCGGCCCGCACGCGGCCTATATGGCGGTGCGCGACGCCTACAAGCGCAACATGCCGGGCCGCCTGGTGGGCGTGTCGATCGACAGCCGGGGCGAACCCGCCTACCGCCTGGCTCTGCAGACCCGCGAACAGCATATACGGCGCGAAAAGGCGACGTCGAACATCTGCACCGCGCAGGTGCTGCCGGCCGTCATTTCCGCGATGTACGCGGTCTATCACGGGCCCGAGGGGCTGGCGGCGATCGCGCGGCGCACCCATCGCCTGACCGCCATCCTGGTCGCGGGCCTGCGCGCCCTGTCGATCCGGGTGGAGACGGAATCGGTCTTCGATACGATCACCGTGCACACCCGGGGCGAAGCGGACCTGCTGCAGGTCCGCGCCGAAGAGGCCGGGATGAACCTGCGCGTTGTCGATGGCGACCGTGTCGGCATCAGCCTGGACGAGACCTCGACGCCCCATACCGTGCGTGCCATCTGGCGCTGCTTCTGCCGCGACGCGGGCCGGCTGGCGGCACTGGAGCGCGACCTGACGGCGCCGGACGACCTGCTGCCGGCCGCCCTGCGGCGGACCACGCTGTTCCTGACCCATCCGGTCTTCCACGCCCACCGGTCGGAAACGGACATGCTGCGCTACCTGCGCCGCCTGTCGGACCGCGACCTGGCGCTGGACCGCACGATGATCCCGCTGGGATCGTGCACGATGAAGCTGAACGCGACGGTCGAGATGATGCCGGTCACCTGGCCGGAATTCTGCGACATCCATCCCTTCGCCCCGGCGGCGCAGCAGGCGGGCTACGCCGAACTGTTCCAGGATCTAGAACGGCTGCTGAAGGCCGTCAGCGGCTATGACGCGGTGTCGCTGCAGCCCAATTCGGGCGCGCAGGGCGAATATGCCGGCCTGCTGGCCATCCGGGCCTATCACCGCTCGCGGGGCGAGGGCCGGCGCGATATCTGCCTGATTCCGGCCTCGGCGCACGGTACCAATCCGGCGTCGGCCCAGATGGTCGGCATGCGCGTGGTCGTGGTGGCTTGTGACGGGCAGGGCAATGTCGATATCGGCGACCTGAAGGCGAAGATCGCGCAGCATGCCGACCGTCTGGCCGCGATCATGATCACCTATCCCTCGACGCACGGCGTGTTCGAGGAATCGGTGGTCGAGATCTGCGACCTGGTACATGCGGCCGGCGGCCAGGTCTATCTGGACGGCGCGAACATGAACGCGCAGGTCGGCCTGTCGCGTCCCGGCGCGTTCGGCGCCGATGTCAGCCATTTCAACCTGCACAAGACCTTCTGCATCCCGCATGGCGGCGGCGGCCCCGGCATGGGACCGATCGGCGTCGGCGCGCACCTGGCGCCGTTCCTGCCCGGTGCGCCGCAGGAAGGCGGCACGAACGCGGTCTCGGCGGCGCCCTTCGGATCGGCGGCGGTGCTGCCGATTTCGTGGACCTACATGACGCTGATGGGCGATGCCGGCCTGCGGCGCGCCACCGAAATCGCAATCCTGAATTCCAACTACATCGCCAGCCGCCTGTCCGACCACTATCCGGTGCTGTATCGCGGGGCGAACGGCCGGGTGGCGCATGAATGCATCGTCGATCTGCGCCCGATCAAGGACCAGACCGGCATCACGGTCGATGACATCGCCAAGCGCCTGATCGATCATGGCTTCCATGCACCGACGGTCAGCTTTCCCGTGGCCGGGACCTTCATGATCGAACCGACCGAATCCGAGGGACGGGTCGAACTGGACCGGTTCTGCGACGCGATGATCGCAATCCGCGCGGAAATTCGCGATATCGAGGCCGGCGTGCTGACGGCGGACGAAAGCCCGCTGCGCCATGCCCCCCACACGGTGCGCGACCTGACGGAAACGGCCTGGGAACGGGCCTATGACCGCCAGCGCGGATGCCTGCCGGGCGACGTGGTTCCGTCCTCGAAATACTGGTCGCCGGTCAATCGCCTGGACAACGCCTATGGCGACCGGAACCTGGTCTGCTCCTGCCCCGACATGTCGGCCTATCAGGAGGAGGCAACGGCCTGACCCATACGCCTGTCCCGGGTTCGGCGCGCGAGCCATGCGCCGGACGCGAGGCAGAGGCCATGTTGTTTCAATAGATTGCGACCGGCCCCAATTGCCCTTGGGGCCCGCCTCCGCAAGGCGCATGGTCATGCTGCAACCGGACGAACCCGCCGTGAACACGGCTGAAGAAGAGGGACGGTCCGGAGGAGGCATAACATGTTCCATATCAGCATGGCCGGGCCGCACCGGCCCCATCTGCATGCGCCGTGGCGGGCCGTGGCGGCGCGGCAGGACGACCCGTCCGGGGTCGATGCGCGCGACCGGATCACGGTCGCCCTGATCTGCGGCGGCCTGCTGTCCGCCTTCGTGATCGACATGGCGATCCTGTATTTTTCGATGTTCCGACCGTAACGAACGCTCCGTTCGCCGTCCTCGTCTACCAGCCGACAGTATATCGGGGGCTGGTGATGGATATGTCCAATAGGATATAGATCATCCTCCGGAGGGGACGCGGAATGGGAAGACACGATCTGGCTGCCGCAATATTGGCGGCGGCGGTGGTGGGCGTGTGGCCCGCGGCCGGACGGGCGCGGACGGTCATGGATATGACGGGTCATGCGGTGACGTGCCCCGATCATCCGGACCGGATCGCCGACCTGTGGTTTGCCCATAACGAATTGACCATCATGCTGGGGGCGGCCGGTCGCATCGCGGTGACGGACGACCTGCCCGCGGCGCGGCCGTGGATGTATCGCGTGGCCCCCGCGCTGCACCAGGCGGTGGGGGTGACCAGCCCGGTTCCCAATACCGAAATGCTGATGCAGTCCGGGGTGGACCTGGCGTTCGTTGCCAACGATTCGCCGGCCGCGGCGTCGCTGCGCCATGTCGGGCTGCCGGTGGTGCAGGCCGGCTTCACCGATCTCGCGTCCCTGCTGCGCGCCGTGGACCTGACGGCCGATATCCTGGGGGACGCCTCGGCCCATGACGTGGCGCGGCGCTATCGCGCCGTGCTGACGGCGACGGTCGAACGGGTGCGGCAGGCCGTCGCCCCCGTTTCGCTGTCCGCCCGCCCGCGCGTGCTGCACGTCAAGTCGCTGGTGCCGCTGACGGTCGATGGCGAACATACCATCATCGACGAATGGATCACCCGCGCGGGCGGGCGTAACGCGGCGACCGGCCTGACGGGCAACATGCGCCCGGTGTCGATGGAACAGATCGCGGCCTGGGACCCGGACGTGGTGATCCTGGGCGCCGACAGCGGCGATGCGACCGCCGCGCCGGAAGGGTGGGCCGCGCTGCGCGCCGTGCGCGCCGGGCGTGTCCATCAAAACCCGGCCGGCGTGTTCCCCTGGGACCGCTACGGCAGCGAATTGCCGCTGCAACTCCTCTGGACGGCCCGGACACTCTATCCCGATCGGTTTCGTGATGTCGATATGGTTTCCGAAACCATCAAATTCTATCATGATTTTTTCGCATATGACCTGAAGCCGGACGATGCGGCCCGCATCCTGGCCGCGCAACGCCCCGCCGAGGGAGGGCGGTGAGTCCGAGGACTGGAGGTGGCCGCAACGTTGCGGGGTTGGCGCTGCCGGCGGCCGGTCTGGTGATCCTGGCTATCGTGTCGCTGGGGCTCGGTCGCTACCCGGTATCGGCGGCCGATATCGTGTCGGTCCTGCTGGGGCGGGACGGGGGCGTGATGCCGGCGCGGCGGGCGCTGCTCCATTCCATCCTGATCGGCACCCGCCTGCCGCGTATCGCCGGGGCGATCGTCGTGGGCGCCGCGCTGTCGGTCTCGGGGGCGGGGTACCAGGCGGTATTCCGCAACCCGCTGGTCTCGCCGGGACTGCTGGGTGTGCTGGCCGGCGCGGGGTTCGGCGCGGCGGCGGGCATCGTGACCGGCGCGGGGCCGGTGGGGATGCATCTTCTGTCGTTCCTGGGGGGCACCGTGGCGGTGGCGGCGGGCGTGGGCGTGGCGCGGCTGTTCGACGCGGCGTCGATGCTGATGCTGGTCTTCGGCGGCCTGGTCAGCACCGCGCTGTTCACCGCGCTGCTGTCGCTGCTGAAATATGTCGCCGATCCCGACCGGCAATTGCCGGATATCGTCTTCTGGCTGCTGGGCAGCCTGACGCAGGTCGCATGGTCCGACCTGGCGGTGATGGCGCCGCCGGTCCTGGTCGGGATCGTGGCGCTGGGGGCGTGCGGGCGCATGCTGGACGCGCTGGCGATGGGCGATGACGAGGCCCGGACGCTGGGCGTGCCGGTCACCGCATTGCGCTACGGCGTCATCGCGGCGGCGACGGTGCTGTCGGCGCTGACCGTATCGGTGGCGGGAATGATCGGCTGGGTGGGGCTGATCGTGCCCCATGTCGCGCGCCTGCTGGCCGGGCCGCGCAATGCCCGCGTCCTGCCGCTCAGCGCCTGCCTGGGCGGGGCGTTCCTGCTGGCATGCGACGATCTGGCGCGCAGCCTCTCGGCCGAGGAAATCCCGGTGGGGCTGATCGCGGACCTGCTGGGGGTCTGCGTCTTCGTGTCCGTGCTGCCGCTGATCCGGCGCGGATGGGCGGAATGACGCATCTGGTGGTCGAATCGCTCTCCTTCTCGCGGGATGGGCGCCGCGTCCTGGACGATGTGTCGTTCGCCATGCGCGCGGGCGAGGGCGTGGCCCTGCTGGGGCCGAACGGCGCGGGCAAGACCACGATCCTGCGCCTGGTGCTGCGGCTGCTGCGGCCGCGCGCCGGCCGCATTCTGCTGGACGGGCAGCCGATCATGGGCATGGCGCGGCGCGACCTGGCATCGCGGGTCGCCTATGTTCCGCAGGGCCATGCGGTGGCTTTTCCCTATCGGGTGCGCGATGTCGTGGCGCTGGGCCGGCTGGCGGCGGGCACCATGGTGTCGCCCTTCGTTTCGGCCGCGGATCGCGCGGCGGCCGGGCAGGCCATGGATCATCTGGCGATCGGTCACCTGGCGGACCGGTCCTATGCCGCGCTGTCGGGCGGCGAGCGGCAGAGCGTGCTGATCGCCCGTGCGCTGGCCCAGGGTGCGCGCCTGCTGGTGCTGGACGAACCCGAGACCGGCCTGGATTATGGACAGCAGCTCCGCCTGTTCGATCTGCTGCGCCGGCTGGCGGGCGACGGCTACGCCGTGCTGGCCACCACCCACGACCCGCTAAGGGCCGCGCGGGTCTTTTCGCGCGCGATCCTGCTGCAGAAGGGACGGATGATTGCCGACGGCCCGGCGGCGGACGTGCTGTCGACTGCCGCGATCAGCAGCCTCTACGGCTACCCGGCTTCCTGGAGTGGGTGATTGGGTAAACCCCATCACCCACTCCAGGTTTTTGTTTTCAGAGCATCTTCACGTGATGAGGTGATCCCACCTCATCACGATCTGCTCTAATCGGCAGTGGGATCCATTTCCTGGACCCGGACGGCCTTGCCGGTCCGGTCGTAATACAGGATGGCGTTTCCGCGCCGCTCGGCATAGCCGTCCGGCGTGCCGTCCTGTGTCCAGAACATCAGGCGGTCGGCGTCAGACTGTTCCACGATTTTGTCGCCGGCCGGGCGGTAGCGGTACTGGCTGAAATCCTTGTGCGCGGTGGGTATCGGCGGCCGTTTCGCCAACTGGTGCAGCGACATGGTCTTGTGCGCTTCTTCTTCGTCGTCGGCCAACGCCGGCGCGGCCATGGCGACAAGGCAGAGGGAGAGTGCCAATCCGCGAAGTACCTTGTCCTGCATGACCGTGATCTCCTTCATCCTGCGGTGCGGTCAGCGGGGAACATCCTCCCTTTTCCCTCCGGGCGCAACTCGAAGGCTACTGGAACGGCAGGTAGCGGAAATCGAAGAAGATCTGGCTGGCGCTGGTCGAGGGCGCGCCGCCGATGCCCCTCCAGGTCTCCACGCGGGAATAGGCAAGCTGGGTCCCGGCCTCGACCGTGCCGTACCGCCCCTTGAGGAACCGCCACCACGCACCGATGGTGAATTCCTGGACCGAGCGGATATTGGCCGTGCAGGCCAGCGGCGACAGTTCGATCTCGCATCCCGCGTTGGAGGCATTCGGGTTGCCGTACCCGTAGGCCGTGCCGTCGGCGGAGAAATAGCTCCGGCCCGATCGTTGCATGCCGTAATAGCCATAGACGTCGATCGCGGAATTGGGGTGGGCGACGATCCCCGCCGTTCCCTGTGCGTCGGGCAACGGCTTCGGCTTGCCGCTGGATGACAGGGTCACGTCGGGCAGCAGGACCGATCCGTAGCGGCCGATGCCCATGCCGGCCAGGCCCGCCAGGCGGATTTCGACCTTGTGCGGAATGACCGGCAGGATCGCCGATCCGCCGCCGCCGCCCGAAATCGCGGTATTGTTCCGCCCGACCCCGTTCACGACCACGCGGTCATGCGGGAAGCGCACGACGCCCTCGGCCTCGTAATGGCCCCAGGCCGGGTCCCATGCGACCTTGCCGATCACGTCGGGTGCGATCTCGTCGGAATAATTGGTGGTGAATTCGGTCAGGCCGGTGCCGTTCGCGCCGACGTTGGCCGTCCCGCCATTGGGCAGCGGGACCGATCCGTTGGCGTTGGCAAAGCCGGTGGTGTCGTAGATCGTGGCGGGGTTTTCGATCGACAGGCCCAGCCACAGCCGGTGATGCATCATGTCATGCACCACGCGCGCCTGCCATTGCCGGGCCCAGGTCTGCCCGGCCAGCATCGAGGATTCGATCGTCTCCGGCAGGCTTTCCTGGCGTGCGATGATGCCCCCGCGGCCGGGCGTCAGCAGGCTCCACGCCTGCCCGATCAGGAAATGATTGTCCGAGCGCGTGTTGTCATAGGCCAGGTATGCCTGCCGCAGGCGCGGAACGTAGGCATTGCTTTCGTACGGATTGGTCGTTTCCGCCCCGGCCCCGAAATCGGTTTCGACGAAACCCGATATGGTGGTGTCGGCATCCACATTGCCCCGCGCCATCAGCGAGAAGCGGCTGTAGCGTGCGCTGCCCTCGAAATTGTTCTCGTGGAAGCTGGACTGGTTCGGGAAGGGCATGGCCTGCCAGTAATTGAACGTGCCCGATGCCATATGGCGGTTTTCCAGCACGGCGGCGGTGTCGAAGAACCCGCCCAGGATGATGCTGACCGGGCCGAGGTGGAACACGCCGTGATCGCCCAGCGCGCCGGCGGCCTGCGCGCCCACGGTTTCCCGGGGATGGGGGCCGACATTGTTGTCGGCGATCCGGTTGACCATGTCCTCGGACCGGCGGCCGACGACGGCGGCCACGGTCGGCTCGTCGAAGCCAATCCGGGGCGGCGGCACGTCCATCGGGGCGGGGGCGGATGTCGCGGCAACCGTCGCGGGCGGCGCGGCATCGGCCACCGGCGCGCCACGGTCCTGGCTGTCGATGCCGGCCAGGCTTTCGGGCGCCGTCACCTTCATGGCCGACGAGGCATGGGGCGCGGCCGAGGCGGCTTCCCGTACCGGTTGCCTGGCCGCCGCCGTGCCGCCGGCATGGCCGCCCGTCAGGCGCGCGCGGTGTCGCGCCAGTTCCTGGCGCATCGCCATCAGGTCTTTCTGCAGTTCTAGCTGCTGCGCCTGGATGCGCGCGATCCGGCTTTCCATCGCATCGATCTGCGCGGCTTCGTCCTGCGCCGAGGCATGGGCGGGAGCAACGGTGGCGCCGCACAGCAGCAGCACCGACAGGCGCCATGGAAGCGGGGAAGTACGCACGGAAATCCACATTGACGGCAGCATCGCTCGATGATGATCGGGCATCATTATGTCAAAATATGTCGGAATAGTGCGTAAACAAGAATTTCATTTAAAAATCACATTGTAACGATTCATTCTAAATGTGAATATCATTCATTCAATATGAAATGCATGTCCGGCAATAGCGGGACATCCTGACCCTGTACTGCCGGATCGGCCGTGCCGCCCCCATGGGATGGCCTTCATTTTTCAGGCGGCGTTGGGCACGCGGGCGGTGATGGCATATACCGTGTCGCGCCAGGAGGGCGTGTCGGCCGGGGGGTGGACCTCGCCGCTGTCGATTCCGGCAAATCCTGCCCGTTGCAGCAGGATGGTCAGCAGGCGACGCCGATCGGTGCTGTCCAGCGCCTGCCACAGCGCCACGGCCTTGCCGGCGATCACCCGGTCCGAGAACGTCACGATCACCACCCCGCCCGGACGCAGCACGCGCCGGATTTCGGCCAGCGTCGCCATCGGCTGGCGCAGGTAGGGCGCGACATCGCACAGGCAGGCCACATCGACGGCGTCGTCGGGCAGCGGCAGGGTGGGGGTCGCGTTCAGGTCCTGCACGATCCGGTGGCCGATGCGCGGATTGTCGGCCATCGCATCGGCGTCCAGCCCGATGCCGATGACGGAGCCATAGGTCGCGTCGCGCGGCAGGTGGCTGTCCGGCCCGGCCATCAGGTCCAGCACGTCCGCGCCCTCGGCCACCAGGGTATGGTACAGCGCGGTGACGGCGGATTGCGCCCCGGGGTCCATCAGGGGGCCGGGATCGCGCCTGGCAAAGAACGACGCGTCGGGTTCGTCGCTGGCGACGGTGAAGGCGGCGGGGTGGAAGCCGTGCGGTTCGTCGGTCATGCCCCGCACATGCGACAGGTCGGGCGGAAAATCCAGACCCACAATGCCGGCCGGGCCGCTATACATCCGCCACCCTGTCGATAAAGGAGTCCGAAACGATGGCGAAGCTGATCCATTCCATGATCCGCGTGCGCGACGAAGCCGCGTCGCTGGCATTCTACGAACGCGCCTTCGGCCTGCGCGTGGCCGACCGGCTGGTCTTCGATGGTTTCACCCTGATCTACCTGTCCAATGCCGAACAGACATTCGAACTGGAACTGACGGTCAACCACGACCGCGACCGCCCCTATGACCTGGGGGACGGCTACGGCCACCTGGCGGTGTCGGTCGCGGATATCGACGCCGAACATGACCGCTTCACGCGGGAAGGTCTGTCGCCGCTGGCGGTCAAGCAATTGTCGCTGGGCGAGCGGGTCGTGGGGCGCTTCTTCTTCGTCGCCGACCCGGACGGCTATCGGATCGAAGTGCTGCAACGCGGCGCCCCGGGCCGGTTTCTCTGACGGCTGCAAGCTTGTCTCGCACTCCGCCGATGCGTGCCGTATAAGGCGCGCATGATGACCCCGTTCCACAAGATGCACGGCCTGGGCAACGATTTCGTCGTGGTGGACGAACGCGCCGAACGGTACGGCCTGACGCCGGCCCGCATCGCGGCGCTGGCCGACCGCCATCGCGGGATCGGCTGCGACCAGTTCGTGGTCCTGCAACCCGCCACCCGCGACGGCGCGGACGTCCTGGTGCGGTTCTTCAACGCCGACGGCACCGAGGCCGGGGCCTGTGGCAATGCCTCGCGCTGCGTCGCGGCGCTGCTGTGGCGGCAGGAGGGGCGGCGCGAGACGGTGCTGCAGACCCGGGCCGGCCTGCTGCCTGCCCGGGTGGATGACGCGGGCGTCGTCACCGTGGACATGGGCCGCCCGGCCCTGGACTGGCGCGACGTGCCGCTGGCGCGGGCGGCCGATACGCTGCACCTGCCGCTGGCGGGAGACCCGGCGGCGGCCTCGATGGGCAATCCGCACGCCACGTTCTTCCTGGACGACATGCTGGACCTGGACCCGGTCGTGGCCGGGCCGTTGCTGGAACATGATCCGCTGTTTCCCGAACGGGCCAATATCGGCTTCGCGCATGTCCGCTCGCGCACCGAACTGCGCCTGCGCGTGTGGGAGCGCGGCAGCGGCCTGACCCTGGCCTGCGGCTCCGGCGCCTGTGCGGCGGTGGTGAACGCCGTCCGGCGCGGGCTGGTGGAACGGACCTGCACGGTCGGGATGGATGGCGGCGCGCTGTCCGTTTCGTGGCGCGCGCAGGATGACCCAGGGGAAGGGGGGCATGTGCTGATGACCGGCCCCGCCACCGTCAGCTTCGTCGGCACGTTCGATCCCGAAGGCTATCCGTCATGACCGCCAAGCCGGAGATCCTGACCTTCGGGTGCCGCCTGAACACCTATGAGAGCGAGGTGATGCGCGGTCACGCGGCGGCGCTGGACGACGTGATCATCGTCAATACCTGCGCGGTGACGGCCGAGGCCGAGCGGCAGGCCCGCCAGGCGATCCGGCGCGCCCATCGCGACCGGCCCGGCGCGCGGATCGTCGTGACCGGCTGCGCCGCGCAGATCGACCCGGACCGCTGGTCGGCGCTGCCGGGCGTCACCCGCGTCCTGGGCAATCGCGAGAAGCTGGAGGCCGCAAGCTGGACCCCCGCCGCGATGCAGGACGGCCACGCCGTATCCGACATCATGGCGGCGACCGAGACGGTGCCGCATCTGGTGACGGAATTCGCCGGCCGTACCCGCGCGTTCGTCGAGGTGCAGCAGGGCTGCGACCATCGCTGCACCTTCTGCATCATCCCGTTCGGCCGGGGGCCGTCGCGCTCGGTTCCGGTCGGGGCAGTGGTGGAACAGGTCCGTGCCCTGGTCGCCTCGGGCTATCGCGAGATCGTGCTGACCGGGGTCGACATCACCTCGTGGGGCGGCGACCTGCCGGGCCGTCCGGCGCTGGGGCAGCTCTGCCGGCGGGTGCTGGCGCTGGTACCGGAACTGGAGCGGCTGCGCCTGTCCTCGGTCGATCCGGTGGAAATCGACGACGATCTGTGGCGCCTGCTGGCGCAGGAGGGGCGATTCATGCCCTATCTGCACCTGTCGCTGCAGGCCGGGTCGGACATGGTGCTGAAGCGGATGAAGCGCCGGCACCTGGTCGAGGACGTGGCGCGCGTGCTGGACCGCGCCCGTGCCTGCCGCCCCGACCTGGGGATCGGCGCCGACGTCATCGCGGGCTTCCCGACCGAGACCGATGCCCTGTTCGCCGAAACGCTGGATTTCGTGCGTGCGCAGCGCCTGCCGTACCTGCACGTCTTTCCCTATAGTGAGCGGCCGGGCACCCCGGCGGCGCGGATGCCCGCCGTGCCCGTGGCCGTGCGCAAGGAGCGCGCGGCCCAACTGCGCGCGGCGGGGCAGGCGGCGGCGCGGGACTATCACGCCAGCCTGCTGGGGCGGACGCTGAACGTGCTGCTGGAAACCGCGACCACTGGCCATTCCGAGGAATTCGCCCCCGTCCGGCTGGCCCCGGACAGGCTGGACGGTACTGCGGCCGAGGCGGGGCGGATCGTGACCGTCCGGGCGACGGCGATTGACGAAAACGGACTGGTGGCGGAAACCCTCTGACATGGCACTTGGTTTTTTCTCCCGCCTCAAGGCGGGGCTGTCCCGTTCGACCCAGAAGCTGGGCGGTGGCATCGCCGCGGTCTTCACGCGCCGCAAGCTGGATGACGAGGCGCTGGAGGAGCTGGAGGATCTGCTGATTTCGGCGGATCTCGGCCCTGCCGTCGCGGCGCGGATCATCGAATCGTTCCGTCATTCCCGCTTCGGCGCCGAGGTCACGGACGACGAGGTCCGCGACGCGCTGTCGGCCGAAATCGCCCAGGTTCTGGAACCCGTGGCCGTGCCGTTCGTCCCCGATCCGCAGCGCAAGCCGCATGTGGTGCTGGTGGTGGGCGTGAACGGCACCGGCAAGACCACGACCATCGGCAAGATGGCGCGCTATTACGGCGAGCAGGGGCTGAAGGTCATGATGGTGGCCGGCGACACCTTCCGCGCCGCCGCCGTCGAGCAGTTGCAGGTCTGGGGCCAGCGGGTGGGCGCGCCGGTCATCGCCGGGCCGCCCAACGCCGACGCCGCCGGCCTGGCGTTCGAGGCCCTGAAGCGCGGCCAGGCCGAGGGCTGCGACCTGCTGCTGATCGACACCGCCGGGCGCCTGCACAACAAGGGCGCGCTGATGGAGGAACTGGCCAAGATCATCCGCGTGATGCGCAAGTTCGACGAAAGCGCGCCGCATTCCGTGCTGCTGGTCCTGGACGCGACCACCGGCCAGAATGCGATCGAGCAGGTGCGGGTGTTCAAGGAACTGGTCAACGTCACCGGCCTGGTCGTGACCAAGCTGGACGGTTCGGCGCGCGGCGGCATCGTGGTGGCGCTGGCCGACACGTTCGGCCTGCCGGTCCATGCCGTGGGCGTGGGCGAGCAGGCCGAGGATCTGCGCCCGTTCTCGGCCGAAGCCTTCGCCAGGGGGCTGGTCGGGGATTCCGTGCGCCTGACCCCGCGAGAGGGCGGGGAGGCGACGGAGGAAAAGGAGGACGGCCCGGCCTGACGCCGGGAACCGTCCCGTTCCGTCAGAGCGGCAGGATCCGCCCGGAGACTTCGCCCAGCGCCTGGATGCCCGGGAGAACCTTGCCCTCCAGCCATTCCAGGAACGCGCCGCCGGCGGTCGAGGTATAGGACATTTCGTCCGCCACGCCGGCATGGCGCAGCGCGGACACCGTGTCCCCGCCGCCCGCGACGCTGGTCAACTGGCCGGCCTGGGTCCGCCGCGCGACTTCCGCCGCGACCAGGTTGGTGGCGGTGTCGAAGGGATGCAGTTCGAACGCGCCCAGCGGGCCGTTCCAGACCAGGGTCTTCAGGCCCACGATCTTCTGGATCAGCAGGGTGACCGTCTCGGGCCCCGCATCCAGCATCATCGCATCCGCCGGGATCTCGTCGATCGGCACCGTTCTGGTCGGCGGATCGGCCCGGAATTCCGTCGCCGTCACCGCATCGACCGGCAGCACGATCTCGCACCCGCGTTCCTCGGCCTTGGCCATGATCGCGCGCGCCGTGTCGTGCATGTCCGCTTCCTGCAGCGACTTGCCGACCCGCACCCCGTTGGCCGCCAGGAACGTGTTGGCCATCGCGCCGCCGATGATCAGCACGTCGACCTTGTCCAGCAGGTTGCCGATCAGGTCCAGCTTGGTGGAGATCTTGGCGCCGCCGACGATCGCGCCGACCGGACGGACCGGGTTTTCCAGCGCGACGTTCAGGGCGTTCAGTTCCGCCTCCATCAGCCGCCCGGCGAAGGACGGCAGGAAGCGGGCGACGCCCTCGGTCGAGGCATGGGCGCGATGGGCGGCGGAAAACGCGTCGTTGACGTAGTCATCCGCCAGTGCGGCCAGCGCCTTGGACAGGTCGGGGTCGTTCTTTTCCTCGCCGGCATGGAAGCGCGTGTTTTCCAGCACCAGGACGTCGCCGTCCTGGAGCTTGGAAACGGCTTCCTCGGCCACCGGGCCGATGCAGTCGTCGGCGAACTGCACCGGACGGCCCAGCGTCGTGCCCAGGGCGGCCGCGATCGGCGCCAGCGACATCTCCGGCACCCGCTGGCCCTTCGGGCGGTCGAAATGGCTGACGACGATCACGCGCGCGCCCTTGTCCGCCAGTTCGCGGATGGTGGGGGCCAGGCGCTCGATGCGCGTCAGGTCCGTGATCTTCCCGTCGCGGACGGGCACGTTCAGGTCCGCGCGCAGCAGGACCTTGCGTCCTTTGGGCTGGAGCGCATCCAGCGTCTTGAAAGACAGCGCCGCCATCACAGAGATCCGAACAGCGCTGCGGTATCGGACATGCGGTTGGAAAAGCCCCATTCATTGTCGTACCAGCTGCACACCCGGACCAGCTTGCCGCCATCGACCAGCGCGGTCTCGGTCGCGTCGAAGGTCGAGGATGCGATGCTGTGGTTGAAGTCCGAGCTGACCAGCGGCGCGGTGTTGTACGCCAGGATCCCCTTCAGCGGGCCTTCGGACGCGGCCTTCAGCATCGCCGCGTTCACCTCTTCGACCGAGGCCGGGATGCGGGTCGGCACGAAATCGAGCGAGACGAGCGACACGTTGGGCGTGGGCACGCGGATGGCGGTGCCGTCCAGCTTGCCCTTCAGGTGCGGCAGCACCAGACCGACCGCGCGCGCGGCGCCGGTCGAGGTCGGGATGATGTTCATCGCCGCCGCGCGGGCCCGGCGCGGGTCCTTGTGCAGCGTGTCCACCGTGCGCTGGTCGCCGGTATAGGAATGGATGGTGACCATGTAGCCGCGCTCGATGCCGAACGTCTCGTCCAGCACCTTGGCGATGGGCGCCAGGCAGTTGGTGGTGCACGAGGCGTTGGAGATCACCGTCATGTCGCTGGTCAGCGTATCCTGGTTCACGCCATAGACGATGGTGGCGTCGACATGCGTTCCGGGGGCCGAGATGATGACCTTGCGCGCGCCGGCCTCGATCAGGTGCGCCGCCTTTTCCTTGGTCGTGAAGCGGCCGGTGCATTCCAGCGCGACGTCCACG
Source organism: Gluconacetobacter diazotrophicus PA1 5 (assembly GCF_000067045.1). Lineage (NCBI taxonomy): Bacteria > Pseudomonadati > Pseudomonadota > Alphaproteobacteria > Acetobacterales > Acetobacteraceae > Gluconacetobacter > Gluconacetobacter diazotrophicus. The sequence continues at coordinate 2,365,282 of NC_010125.1, read as the reverse complement.
CCGTCGAACGGCACCTTGGTCGGGTCGGCCTCGGCCGAGACCGCGATCGGCGCATAGGTGCGACCGTTGGCGGTGATGACGATCGCATTGCCCTCGACCCGCACGTCGGCGGGGAAGCGGCCATGGATGCTGTCATAGCTCAGCAGGTGGGCGTTGTCCGCGACGCTGCCGAGGTCGTTGATGGCCACCGGCACCACGTCGGTGCGTCCGCTTTCGATGATGCCGCGCAGGACGAGGCGGCCGATGCGGCCGAAACCGTTGATTGCGACTTTGACAGCCATTCTATTGCTCTCCCGAGTATTCAGCCGTTACGGAATGTCGGCCGTAGCTGGACGGTGCCTCCGGCGGCGTATCGTCCGCGGCCACCTTCCGCTTTCTGCCCGGACGGCGCGTGAAAGTCACGTCCCGTCTCGCTGATCAGGTGAATCGCCGTCTGGTGGATCCGTTCGGCGGTAATGCCCAGACGGCGATAGAGTTCGCTGGACGGCGCGGTCTCGCCGAAATCCTCCATGCCGATGAAGGCGCCGCGCGGCCCCAGCCACCGGTCCCAGCCGAAGCCCGACGCGGCCTCGATGCCGATGCGTGGCGCGCTGCCCAGGACCTGCTCGCGATAGGAGGCGTCCTGGCGGTCGAACAGTTCCCAGCAGGGCAGGGAAACCAGGGCCGCGTGAATCCCGTCCCGGACCAGGAGCTGCTGGGCCTGGCGGGCGATGGCGACCTCGCTGCCGGTGGCGACCAGCGTGACCTGGCGGGGGCCCCGTGCCTCTTCCATGACATAGCCGCCGTGCGCGCTGGCGCCGCGCGACCGGCGGCCGCGCAGGTCGGGGAATTCGGCCTGGCCGGCCGAAACGGGGCACAGCGCGATCAGGCTGGGCCCGTCGGCCCGGTGCAGCGCCAGTTCCCAGCATTCCGTGGTTTCGCGCCGGTCGGCGGGGCGGAAGACCGCGACATTGGGCATGGCGCGCAGGCTGGCCAGCTGTTCGACCGGCAGCCAGCCCGCCCCGTCCTGGCCCAGCGCCAGCCCGTCATCGGTCAGCAGGTAGATGACCCGCCTGCGCATCATCGCGGCGAAGCGCAGTGCCGGGCGCATCCGGTCCACGGCGACGAAGGTCGTGGCCCCGCACGGGATCAGGCCCCCATGCAGCGCGATTCCGTTCAGCAGCGCGGCCAGGCCATGCACCCGGGTGCCGCAATCGCCCGCGGCGGCATCGTCCGGGCGGATCGGGCCGGTCAGCTCGCCCCCCCGGCGCGATGCCAGGCACAGCATTTCCGGCACCAGGCCGCGCAGGATGTCCAGCCCGCGCCGGCCGTATCCCAGGGTTCCCTGCTCGTAGGGCGCGGGGTCCGAACCGTGCCCGGGGCCGGGTGGCGGTGCCCCGGTGCCGACCTGCCACGACCGGGCCCAGTCCTCGCGCCAGAAGGAGGGCAGGCGTCCCGCCGTCACGCGGTCGAATTCCCCGCGCTGCCGGTGCTTGGCCAGCCGCCGCAGCCACGCCCGCCGGGCCGAGGCCCCCCGGCGGGCGACGCGGGGCCACAGCAGGGTGGACAGGTCCTGCAGCGCCGGCAGGTCGCGGGGGGCATTTTCCCCCGGGGCGGCGGCCGCGTTCGGGGGAGGCGCGATGGAACAGGCGACGACGCATGGCTTGCGCGAGCGCGTCGCGGCCGACAGCGCGGCATGCACCGCGTCGGGATCGTCGGCGGCGACCTTGCGCACCGACCAGCCGGTCGCGGCGTAGCGCGCCAGCGTGTCCTCGGCCTCGCTTTCATCCTGCGGCGGGATTTCGAACAGCACCGTGATGCGGTCCAGCCCCATGCGCGCGGCCAGCGAGGCAGCTTCCATCGCGACCCCGGTGGACAGTTCGGTGCCGCAGGACAGGACCCAGATCCGGTGGTTGACGATCGACCGTCCGAAGCGCGCCGCCATGCGGCGTTCGGCCAGCGCCATGCCGATGGCGGCACCCAGCCCCTGGCCGCCGGGGCCGAATGCCATTTCCACGGCCGGGTGGGCGCCATATTCCATCACCGCCTCGCCGGGGGACGTGACCTGCCCGGCCAGGCGCATCAGGGCGTTCCGCAGCGGGCGGTGGCGGGTCGACGACACGACGAAGCGGTCGCGATCCGGCCAGTCGGGGCAGGCCGGGTCGAATCGCAGGAACTGGTTCCACAGCACGCAGGCCGGGACGGCCATCGCCGCCGCGCGGCAGGCTGCCTCCGCGTCGTCCACGGCGGCGCCGATGAAGCCGCGCACGGCGTCGCCCAGCGCGTGGACCATGTTCCGCGCGTCCGGATCGGCGGGCGCCATGCCGGGTCCCGCCTCGGCAGCAGGGTCGTCGTCCAGGTCCGGCATCGGGGTGCGCGCGCGTGCCATGGAACGATGGTTTAGGATCGTGGCGGGCGGCCCGCAAGCGCACGCTCGCAACCCCGGCGTCCTCCCGGCGCCCGCGGCCGGTTTTGCGCTCTTGCTCCGCGATGCGGATGCTGCAACCGTGCGCGCATGTTCCATCCCTCCCGTCCCGAACTGTTTCTGCTGGCTGCGACAATGGCGGGGACGCTGTGCCTCGCCTCGTGCAACCTGGTGGACCAGCGGACCTTCGATCCGCGGGCCAGCCGCGCGCCCCGTCCGCACTATCCCCCCCCGCCGCCCGCGCCGAAGCCGGTCCCGCCGCTGGTGGAAATCCGGCACGGCACGCCGCCCGAACAGTGGCAGCCGGCCCTGAAGGGGGCGGTGACCCGGGCGATGGCGCGCAAGCCGAACGTGCTGTTCGTGGTGACGGTCATCGTTCCGTCGGGCCGACGCCGGCGCAGGAAAGCGCCGCCCTGGCCCGCGCGACGGCCACGTACGGGCAGCCGGTGCCTCCTGCGATCGTGGCGGACGGCGCCGGGCCGGCACAGGTGGAAATAACCGCTATGTCGGATTCGACGATGACCTCGGGCGTGATCCGGGTGTATGTGCGATGAACCGTAAAGGTAATCCGCACAGCGGACCCGGACGAACCGTAACGGCGAATGCCGCGCGGGCCAGTGCCCCGCAACCGGCATCGCGGGAGAATTCCTCAGTGGCCAGTATCGACGTGGGTGGGCATCCTTTCTACCGTTTTTGCCGGTCGGCATTGCAGGATATTCGCCAGCAGGGTCGCTACCGCCAGTTCACCCCGCTGGCACGCCAGGCCGATCGGTACCCGGTCTACGAATACGGCGCCGTCCGCCCGCCCGAGGGGCGTGACGTGGTGGTCTGGTCGGCGAACGACTATCTGGGCATGGGCGTCGAGCCCGCCGTGGCCGAGGCCGCGATCGCCGCGATCCGCGAACACGGGGCCGGGGCCGGGGGCACCCGCAACATCGCCGGTACCAGCCCCCTGCACGCGGCGCTGGAGGCCGAGCTGGCCGACCTGCACGGCAAGGAAGCCGGGCTGCTGTTCGTGTCGGGCTATGTCTCGAACCAGGCCAGCCTGCAGACGATCCTGACCAGCATGCCGGGCTGGATCTGCTTTTCCGACCGGCAGAACCATGCCTCGATGATCGCCGGCATCAAGGGCGCGCGCGGTTCGTCCTGCGTCATCTTCGAACATAACGACCTGGCCGACCTGGAGGCCAAGCTGGCGGCGGCCCCGCGCGACGTGCCCAAGCTGGTCGCGTTCGAAAGCGTCTATTCGATGGATGGCGACATCGCCGATATCGGGGCGACCTGCGCCCTGGCGCGGAAATACGGCGCCATGACCTATCTGGACGAAGTGCACGCCGTGGGGCTGTACGGTCCGCAGGGCGGCGGCGTGGCCGAGCGCGACGGCGTGGCCGACCAGGTGGACATCATCGAGGGCACGCTGGCCAAGGGCTTCGGCGTCCATGGCGGCTATGTCACCGGGTCGGCCGAACTGATCGATTACCTGCGCTGCGCGGCGTCGGGTTTCATCTTCACCACATCGCTGCCGCCGTCGGTGGTGGCCGCGGCCCTGGCCAGCGTGCGCATGGTGCGCAAGGATGCCTGGCGGCGCGAACGGATGTTCGAACGCGTGGCGGCCTTCCGCGCGCGGCTGACCGCGGCGGGCGTGCCCTTCATGCCCACGCCCAGCCATATCGTGCCGATTCCGGTGGGCGATGCCGATCGCTGCATGGACATCAGCCGCCGCCTGCTGTCGGAATACGGGCTGTACGCGACGCCGATCAACTACCCCACCGTCCCGCGCGGCACCGAGCGGCTGCGCCTGACCCCGGGCCCGTTCCACACCGACGAGATGATGGACGAAATGACCGCCGCGCTGGTCACGCTGCTGGGGCTTTCCGACCAGCGCAAGGTCGAGGCGGCCTGAAAAGGAAGCTGGGCGTAATGCCCTGCTTCCTTCATCTTTGACAGGTGCTCTGTTAGCCGCGTCGCACCTTGGCGATGGCGGCCTTCAGTTCGTCCAGGTCCACCGCGCCCGGAATGACGTAGCGCCCGTCGAACACGAAGGTCGGCGTGCCCTCCAGATGGATGGAGGTGGCCAGGGTGGAATTGGCCCGCAGGGTCGATGCGACGGCCGAGCCCGCCATGTCGGTCGCCAGGCGGTCGGGGTCCAGCCCGGCCTGCGCCGCCAGCGTGCGGATGCGCGCCGCGTCGGGCTTCTGGCTGTCGGCCATGATCGCGCGCTGCATGCGGAAATAGGCGTCCTGTCCCCCCTGGAGGGCCGCCGCGGCGATGGCCTGCGCGGTCAGCAGGCTGGCCGGCCCCAGCACGGCGACCACCTTTTCCACGATGCGGACATCGGGGTCGTCATGGACCAGCCGGTCCAGGTCCGGCAGCACCTTGCGGCAATAGGGGCAGCGCGGATCATAGAATTCCACGATCGTCATGCGGGCGTGGGGGGCGCCCAGGATCGCATCGGTCGGCGCGGGGGTGCCCAGGGCGGCGCGGTTGGCGGCCAGCGCGTCGCGGGTCGTGGCCTGTTCCTGCGCCTCGGCCCCCGCGCGCAGGGCGGCGATGGCGTCGGTCAGGATGGTGGGATCGGTCTTCAGCGCGTCGCGGACGATCGCGACGATCTCCTTGCGCTGGTCGGCGGTGAACGTGCCGCCGTCCCCGGCGCGCGCACCCGTCGTGCTCAAGCCCAGCAGGATCGCGGCCGCGACACCCGACAGGGCCGCGCGGCGGCGCGCGGCCCGGCGGGCAGGGGGGCGGACAGGGGCGAAATACGGCAAGGGCGTGCTCCGGCAGTCGGTTCCTGGATGGTCCGCCGTCTGTAGAGCAGAACGCCCCGACGCGGAAGGGTGCGGCGGATGCGGATGTCGCGTGTTGCCGATGGCCCGGAAGACCGCTAATTCCCGAAGGCCCGGTGGTTCGCGTCGGGGTGGTCGTGTCTGTGGTCGTGTCCGGGATCGACGGTGGTTATGGAGAATTTGTGCGTGCGTGAACGTCCCCTGTATCCCCCGTTTCGTCGATATGGGGCCCGGTTGCTGTCGACCGCCCTGGCGGTCGCACTGGGCGGGTGCTCCTCCACACCGGTCAGAATGGTCAGCCACGAACTGTTCGGTTTCGGCGGCGCGGGCGCCGGCAAGACGTCGCCTTACCTGACCGGCTATATCGGCAACGTGGTCGCGGACGAACCGCAGGCGGCCATGGCGGCGCGCGATGTTCTGGCACGGGGCGGCAATGCCGGCGATGCGGCGACGGCCCTGGGGCTGGCGCTGGCGGTGACGCTGCCCTCGCGCGCGTCGCTTGGCGGCGGCGGGGCCTGCCTGGCCTGGCGGCCCGGCGACAGCGACGGCGGCCGGGCGTTCGTGTTCATGCCGGCTGCCGGCGCGACGACGCCGGAGGGCGGCGCGCCGGTGGACCGGCCGGCGGCGGTGCCGATGCTGGCGCGCGGGCTGTACCTGATGCACCTGCGCTATGGCAGCGTCGATTTCAACGAAACGATCACGCCGGCGCTGCAACTGGCGCGCGGCGGGGCCACGGTCAGCCGCGCGCTGGCCGGCGACCTGGCCGCCGTGCAGCAGCCCCTGCTGGCCGATGCGGGCGCGCGTGCGTTGTTCAGCCGCAACGATGGCACGGTGCTGGCCGAAGGCGACAGCCTGGTCCAGTCCCGGCTGGCCGGCGTGCTGGAGCAGATGCGTGCCATGGGTGTGGGCGATCTGTACAACGGGGCGCTGGCGGCGTCGTTCGTCGCCGGCAGCCAGGGTGCGGGGGGCGGCCTGATGGCGGCCGACCTGCGCGGTGCGCTTCCGTCCGAGACGATGCCGCTGACGGTGCGCGTGGACCGCATGACCGTGTCCTTCCTGCCCCCGCCGGCCGATGGCGGACTGGGCAGCGCCATGGCGTTCCGCGCCCTGTCCGACGGCGGGCAGGGCGGGACCGTGGGGCAGCAGGCGGTGGCGGCATGGCGCGCGCGCGCGACCGGAACCCGGAAGGCCGGGGACCTGGTGGCGCAGGCGCAGGCGATGGTCGATTCCGGCACCGTGTCGGGCGGCGGAATGCTGCCGCATCTGCCGGCCTCGACATCCTTCGCGGTGGTCGACCGGCATGGCGGGGCCGTGGCGTGCAGCCTGACGATGGACAATCTGTTCGGCACCGGCCGCGTGGCCGGCAGCACCGGCATCGTGATGGCGGCGTCGCCGCAGCGGCTGCCGCCCCCGCTGCTGACCGCCGCGATCGCAAGCCAGGGCGAAACCTTCCGCGCGGTGGCGACGGGATCGGGGCAGAACGACGCCGCCGACGCCGTGGCGACGGAACTGCGGCAGGTTCTGGCGGGACAGAAGCCCGGCGAACGGCCGGTGACGGCCGAGGGACGGATCAATGCGATCTCCTGCCCGGCCGGCCTGCCGGGGGGCGAGGGCAGTTGCGTCGGCGCGTCGGACGTGCGCGCGGCGGGGCTGGCGGTCGGGTCGGATTAAACCCCCGGCCGGCAAGGGGGTCGCTTGTGGGCGATCATGTTTTGTTCTAGTCTTGGCGAACAGGGATTCGCGTCATGCGGCCCCGGTGCCGATCCTGGAGGCGAGCCCAGGCGGGCGGAGCGGGCAGGACCTGGGTATTTCATGATAGTGGAGCGGGGTTAAGGGCGATGGCGCAGGCACCGGGCATTGACAAGAGCAAGGCGCTGGAAGGCGCGCTCAGCCAGATCGAGCGGGCATTCGGCAAGGGGTCCGTGATGCGCCTGGGCCAGCGCGCCAACGAGGCGGTGGATGTCATTTCCACCGGCTCGCTGGGTCTGGATATCGCGCTGGGAATCGGCGGCCTGCCGCGTGGCCGTATCGTCGAGATCTACGGTCCCGAAAGCTCGGGCAAGACGACGCTGGCGCTGCATGCGATCGCCGAGGCCCAGAAGAAGGGCGGCGTGTGCGCCTTCATCGACGCCGAGCACGCGCTGGACCCCGGCTATGCCCGCAAGCTGGGGGTCGATGTCGACAACCTGCTGATCAGCCAGCCCGACGCGGGCGAGCAGGCGCTGGAAATCGCGGATACGCTGGTGCGGTCGGGCGCGATCGACGTGCTGGTGGTGGACAGCGTCGCGGCCCTGGTGCCCCGGGCGGAACTGGAAGGCGACATGGGCGACAGCCATGTCGGCCTGCATGCCCGGCTGATGAGCCAGGCGCTGCGCAAGCTGACGGGCACGGTGTCGCGCTCCAACACCATGATGATCTTCCTGAACCAGATCCGGTTGAAGATCGGCGTGATGTTCGGCAGCCCCGAGACGACGACGGGCGGCAACGCGCTGAAGTTCTATGCCTCGGTGCGGATGGATATCCGCCGGATCGGGCAGATCAAGGACAAGGACGAGGTCGTGGGCAACCAGACCCGCGTGAAGGTCGTCAAGAACAAGATGGCCCCCCCCTTCCGCCAGGTCGAATTCGACATCGTGTATGGCGAAGGGATCAGCAAGATGGGCGAACTGATCGATCTGGGCGTCAAGGCAGGCATTGTCGAGAAATCGGGGGCCTGGTTTTCCTATGACAGCCAGCGGATCGGGCAGGGGCGGGAGAATTCCAAGCAATATCTGCGCGAACATCCCGAAATGGCGGCCGATATCGAACGGCGGGTCCGCGAACAGGCTGGCGTAGTGGCCGAAGCGATGCTGGTATCCCCCGGTGAACAGGATCTTGCCGAAATCGAATAACCGAAACGGCCCGCCTTTCGGTGTGATGCTGATGCTGCTGGCCGGCCTGGCGGCGTGTACGGTGAAGCGGCCGGAAGGGGATTCGATCGACGTTCCGCCGACCGGCCTGTTCAGCGGCGCCCCACGGCCGGATGCGACTCCGCCCGGAAAGGCCGGGGCCGCCCGGCCGGGCCGGCCGGACAATGCGGGCGACCTGGCCGCCCGGCAGCCCGACTATCGTCCGCTGCCCGATGCCCCGGGCATGCAGATGATCTCCTCGGGCTTCGATTCCAACGCGTCCGACGATGACGCGGAGAAGGAAGACGGCAAGCATTACGTGATCCCGGATACGCAGGTCAGCTACGGCGCGCACGGCACCCGGCAGGGGCAGCCGGCCGCTGGCCAGTAGGGCGCGCGGAGTCACGTCTGTGTCAGGGTGCGGGCAGGATACTGGATCACTCCGGGCGATGGTGTTACGCCGCGCGGAATTGCGGCGAAACGATGGTCTATCCGAAGGAAACGGGTCCATGGCGGGTTACATCAGGCAAGGCGGCCTCTGTCCGGTCCGGGCATAGGGAATGACATCCTCTTCCTCGCGCCGGGGGCGGTCGGTGCGGCCGGTCGCGGCGTTCCGCGAAAGCGATACCCCTCTGCCCTACCTGGCCTTCTCGCGTTCCGAATGGGCGGCGCTGCGTGCCAACGTGCCCCTGTCCCTGTCCGAGGACGAGATCGCGGGCCTGCGCGGCCGTAACGAACCGGTGTCGCTGGCCGATATCACCGAAATCTACCTGCCGCTGTCGCGCCTGCTGAACCTGTACGTCATGGCGTCGCGCAGCCTGAACAGCATGGTGGAAAGCGCCTTTCTGGGCTGTCCGAGCATTTCCGTCCCCTTCGTCATCGGCATTGCCGGCAGCGTCGGCGTGGGCAAGAGCACGTTCGCCCGCCTGCTGCAGGCCGTGCTGTCGCGCTGGCCCGATCATCCGCGCGTGGATCTGGTGACGACCGACGGGTTCCTGCTGCCCACCCGGGTGCTGGAAGAGCGCGATCTGATGCAGCGCAAGGGCTTTCCCGAAAGCTATGACCTGCGGCGGATGATCGGCTTCCTGGCGGCGCTGAAGGCCGGAGAGCGGCACCTGGACGTGCCGTTCTATTCGCATGACGCCTACGATATCGTGCCCGACCGGTTCCAGACGGTGGATCGTCCGGACATCCTGATCTTCGAAGGGCTGAACGTGCTGCAGACCGGCAGCGACCGGTCGGCGGTGGCGTCGGATTTCTTCGATTTTTCGATCTATCTCGATGCCGCGACGGCGGATATCGAATCGTGGTACGTGGAACGCTTCCTGCTGCTGCAGCGTACCGCGTTCCGCAAGCCGACATCCTATTTCCACCACTACGCCGACCTTCCGCGCGACAAGGCCGAGGAGATGGCGCGGCAGATCTGGGGCCGGATCAACCTGCCCAACCTGCAGGCCAACATCCTGCCGACGCGCGAGCGCGCGCGGCTGGTCGTGCGCAAGGAACGGTCCCACGCCGTCGGCGAGGTTCGCCTGCGCCACATCTGATGGCGCAGGGCTTATAACGGCGCAGGACTGAAGGGCGCGGTCCGGACGGATCAGCGCTGGCGTTCGATGTCGGCGCCCCCGCCGGGCAGGGGCGTGTCCCCCTTCACCGCCAGGGTGGTGCCGTCCCAGGACAGGGTGCGCAGCATGCGGTCCATGACGCCCTGGACCAGGATCGACGTCCCGTCCGGCGCGAAGACCAGCCCCTGTGGCCAGAGCGTGCCCGGCGCCTGCGCCAGTTGCGTCAGATGGCCGCCGGACAGTGAAAACACGGTGACGATCCCGCGATCATGATAGTGCGGCGAGGTCGGAACGACGGCCGACCCGTTCTGCGACACGACGGCGACGAACCGTCCGTCGCTGGAAATGTCCAGCCCCTCGGGCGCGTTGGGAACCACGACGCGCTGGATTTCGCGGATCGGCGCGGCCGTCAGGTCCAGGACCGACAGCGCGCCGGGCAATCCCTCGCCATGGCCCAGGATGCCCATGACGGCGTAATGCCCGTCCCCGGTCAGGCGGATATTCCATGGTCCCGGCCCGATCTCCAGCGGATGCGGATCGACCGTGACCCGATCCCCGTCCAGATGCAGGACGAAGACCCGGTCGCCCTTCCACAGGCTGACCAGCGCGCGCCGTCCGTCCGGGGTGATCGCCAGCCCACCCGGGAATCCGGCGGCCCCCGGCAGGGTGATCACCGTGCGGTCGCTCAGCCGGCGCCCGTCGAAGCGGAACCATGTCACCACGCCGCCGGCGCCATTGGCGACCAGCACATGCTTCTGGTCCGGCGTGATGCGCAGCGTGGTGGCGCCGGGGGCGGACGTGACCTGCTGGACCACGCGCGGCCTGTCGCCGGACAGGTCGATGACGCTGATCCGGTCATCCAGGACGATCCTGTCCCGGGCCGGGTCCGCCTTGCTGGCGGAAGACACCAGCGCGGTCCGGCCATCCGGCGTCAGGACCAGAGCGGTGGGCGGCCCCACGACGCTGACGGGCACGGCAACGCTGGCGCGCACGGTCCACAGCCCGTCCGCCCCCCGGTCCAGGACGGACAGCGTATCGGGCTTCAACGGTTTCGGCAGGACCTGCACGCCGTTTCGCAGGATGGAATGGGCATCATTGGCCGAAAGCACGGTCTGTGCCTGTGCCGCCGGGGCGATCATCAGCGACAGGCACAAAAGGGACAGCAATCCAAAACGCATCGAACACCTTGGGATTTATTTATTTCGCTTATCCCATGGATAACAGCTTTTCTAAAATGTCCGCCAACCGGCGGCGATACGCATGCGGATCATTCTCCCGCGCAATGCGTCCGATCGCACCGTCGCGCACCGTACGCCACAATCCGGCATCCTCGTACAGCGCCATGATCGCATCGGCAAAGCATTGCGGGTCGTCCGATCCGCCGCACAGGATATCCGTGCCCACATCCCAGCCGACCTGCCGGCACAGTACCGTGCTGGCTACCACCGGCAGGCCATGGGCGGCTGCCTCGTGAACCTTGTAGGGCAGGCCGCCGGCGAAGCGGGTGGGGGCGACGAACACACGGTGCCGGTCATAGAGCGGCCGCGGATCATCGACCGCGCCCAGGAAGGTGACGCGCCCATGGCCGGCCAGGGCGCTGAAATGAACCGACGGATCGACATGGCCCGCGATCGTCAGATGCATCTCCGCCGGCATGCGCGGCATGACCTGCGTGATGAACCACGCGATGCTGTCGTAATTGGGGGACTCCATGTCGTGCAGGGCGCCCAAAAACAGGATGCCGCTCCGCTCCGCCCAGCCCGAGGGCGTGGGGGCCGGTTCCAGCATGTGCCCCAGCACGGCGACATTGTCGTAACCGGCCGATCGCACCAGTGCTGCGTCATGGTCGCTGACTGCCACGATCTGCTGGCAGAAATAGGCGCAGGCCAGTTCGTCGCGCACCGCCTGATCCAGTTTCGGCGGGGATGCCAGGCCCAGCACCCGCGCGCGCTCCGCCGTCCGGGGGGCGGCGATGCACTCGGTGTCCAGGATGAAGCCCTCGACCGGCAGGGCGGCCGGTGACGCGGCCAGGATCGGCAGGATCTGCGCCAGATTATGGGTCCGGCCCACCCAGACCAGATCGTAATATCCCGGCCGTTCGCGGATCAGGTCGGCCAGCATGCCGATATGGCGGTCATGCAGGATTTCCACGCTGTCGGGCAGGGCGCCGTAGATGTCCAGCAGGGGCGTGTCAGTCATCAGGATCGGAAAGATGGTGACCTGATAATCCATTTCCACCATCAGGCGCACGATGTCGTTGGACCGTGCATAGCCCGCGCCATGGCGGCGGATCGGCGGCCGGTCCTCGATATACAGGATGCGTCGCCGGGCGCCGCGGGGCGAGCGCGCGAAGATGGCGTTCCCTGCGGCGCGGGGCTGGCAATAGCGCAGGATATCGCGATGCCTGTCGCTGAAGACGCGATGATTGCGATGCATCAGGACACGGGAATGATCGGTGTCGGACGATCCGTATTCCAGATGCCGCACCATGACCGACGGATCGTAGACGACCCGGTACCCGGCCTTGCGCATCCGCACGCACAGATCGACTTCCTCGTAATAGGCCGGGGAAAAGGCCGGATCGAAACCGTCAAGCTGATGCAGCAACCCGGTCCGCGCCAGCAGGAACGCGCCGGAACAGTAATCGGCCTCGCGCACGAAGTTCGCCTCGGGCGTCGCGGGATCGCGGTCGCGCAGATAGCCGCTGGTGGTGCCGTCCCGCCACAGGATCGACCCCGCTTCCTGAAGAATGCCGTTGCTGCGGACAATCTTCGCACCGACCGCCCCGATGTCGGGCGCGGCATGCAGTCGGCGCAGCGCCCGCGCGATGGCTCCGTACTCCACGATCAGGTCGTTGTTCAGGTACAATGTGCAGGGTGCCGTCACCATCCGCAGCGCCGCGTTGCAGGCCTCGATATAGCCGACATTGCGCGCGAAGCGGATGATTCGGGCACCCGCGACGTACCGCTCCAGATGCCGCGTCTCGTCATGTGATCCGGAATCGGCAATGATGACCTGCATGTTTCCGGGCCATCCGGTGCGCAGCGCGGCCAGGGCCTGCATCGTCAGGCTGAACCGGTTGTGCGCGACCATCACCACGGCCAGGTCGGCCGGCCCGTCCGGCGTGAAATCGATCGGTTCGTGCGCGTGCAGCAGCAGCATATCCTCGGCCGCCTGCCGGAAGGCGTCGCGGGATATCGCCTCGTCGATGCGTGGCGGGGCCGGCGCGATGCGCAGGTCGGCCGGTACGGCCAGCCAGAAACGGAACGGGTCCGGTTCCAGGCGCATTTCCGGGTTCGTCCGCGCCAGCCGGTCGCGAAAGGCGCGCAGGTCGACATCCGGGTGGGGGCGCCGCCATTCCCGCAGGCCGAATTCCAGAAAATGCTCGTATCCCGTGCGGAAGGTGCCGTTCCGCAGCGCGCTGTCCACGTCTTCGTAAAAAACACGGTAGTAATCTTCGGAAAACCAGGGCGTCGCACAGAAGCGGGTCGGGGTCGGATTGGCCAGGTAGTGATGCAGCGCGCAGGAATAGGCACCGGCGGCGATCAGCGCGGCGACTTCAGGATAGGTCTTCAGATACCAGATCGCGTCGAAACACGGCGACAGCGACAGGGTCGGTGCCACGTGGGGCAGGGACGCCGCCACCTGCCGGAACCTGCCGGACGGGTCGAACAGCCATTGCCCCCGCAGGCCGGATGGGTCGCCGACTTCCAGGTAATGGTCGTAAAGGTTGCGGTACCCCCGTATCGCCAGGCCTTCGGGCGACAGGTCGGGGTGCGCCCTGCGATACAGGCCGGAATCGAACAGCCAGTGCGGAGAACGATCGGCAAAACCGGTGGTCAGATAATGGACGAATCCGTTCTGGACCACGCCGTCCGCGATCAGTCGCGCAATGTCGGGATGGGCCGTGCGATACCATGCCTCGTCGAAGAACGGGTTGGGGGAATGGCCCAGCCCGATGCCGAAATCCCGGAAATAGGCCACGACGTCGTCGCAGCCCAGGAAGACCATCTGCTCGGCGACGAAGGGATAGGCCGCCCGATACCAGTCCGGGTCGAACCGGTACCAGGCCGGCTGGTGCCCGGGATCGGCCGCCGCGTCCCGCCGCAGCGCGCGGGCCCGCGCGGCATGGATGTCGTCCTGCGTGCAGGACGCGTGGCCGGCCAGCGCCAGCAGCGGCTCGATCACCGACGGCGCCACACGCATGGTCGCGATCGGCACGGCGTGCCGCGCCTGCTCGCCCGAACTGGTCCCGATGTCCAGCAGGAAGGCGTCCACCCGGTACGTAATGGTCAATCCCGCGTCATGGCCCAGGCAGGATGCGAAGGCCCCGACGGTGCGTTCGATCGCCGGGGCGTCCGCACCGTTGCTCAGCAGAAGGCAGGCGATATCCAGCAGCAGTCCGACGACCGTGTCGCCGGGCGGGGTGGGCATGGGCTCGGCGTGGGAAAGGATGGTCGGGCCCTCCGTGGCGGCGCATTTCGGGTCTATCGGCAGGTGCTTAATGTTTGGTTATCCCGGTCCTTGCGATAGCGTGCCGGATCGGCAAGACGGGGGAGTGCATGATTCGTGTCATCGGCCTGATGAGCGGTACGTCGCTGGACGGCGTGGACGCCGCCGGCGTGGAAACGGATGGCGTGACCGTTCGGGCCGCGGGGCCGGCGGCGACCGTTCCCTTCCCACCGTCCCTGCGCCGCCGCGTGCGCGATCTCTGCGACCGCGCGCCGGGACTGCCGGCGGATGATCCGGACCTGCGCGCGGTGGAACGCGACCTGACCCTGCTGCATGCCCAGGCGGTGCGGGCCCTGGACTGGCCGGCGCAGTTGATCGGGTTCCATGGCCAGACGATCCTGCACCGGCCCGAGGAGGCAAGGACATGGCAGATCGGGGACGCGGCGCTGCTGGCGGCGGAAACCGGGCTGCCGGTGGTGTATGATTTCCGCAGCGCCGACATGGCGGCGGGCGGCGAGGGCGCGCCGCTGGTTCCGGTCTTCCATCAGGCCCTGGCGCACGGGATGGACCACCCGGTGGCCGTGCTCAATATCGGCGGGGTAGCGAACGTGTCGCTGATCGGCCCGCATGGCCGGCTGGTCGCCTGCGACACCGGGCCGGGAAACGCGCTGCTGGACGACTGGGCCATGCGCCATACCGGCGTGCCCTGTGACCGTGACGGCGCGCTGGCCCGTGCCGGGCGGCCCGACCCGGACGTGCTGGCCGAACTGATGAGCGATCCGTTCTTCCTGCGCGGCGCCCCGAAATCGCTGGACCGTCTGTCCTTCCATCGCGGGATGGAGGTGCTGGAGCGCCTGTCCGCCGCCGATGGCGCGGCGACGCTGGCGGCGTTCACGGTGCGCGCGGTCGCCGCCCTGAAGCTGCCGTTCCAGCCCCGCCGCTGGCTGGTCTGCGGCGGCGGCCGCCATAATCCGGTGCTGATGGAGGGGCTGCGCGACAGCCTGCCCGCCGCCGTCGACCCGGTCGAGGCCGCAGGCTGGAACGGCGACGCGCTGGAGGCCCAGTGTTTCGGTTTCCTGGCCATGCGCAGCCTGCGCGGCCTGCCCCTGTCCTTTCCGGACACGACGGGCGCCACCCGGCCGGTCACGGGCGGCCGGCTGGAAACGCATGGCGTGCCCGATGCGGTTGTCCGCGCCGTCGCCGCGTCCGGGATAACGGGATGAGCAGTATTCCGACCTCGTCATCCGGGGTGATCCGCCTGATCGCGTGCGCCGCGGGCATGGTGGTCGCCAACATCTATTACGCCCAGCCGCTGATCGCGCTGATCGGTCCGGATATCGGCCTGGCGCCGGCGTGGCTGGGCAGCATCGTGATGCTGACGCAGCTCGGTTACGGTTGCGGGATGATCGGGCTGGTGTCCCTGGCCGACATCGTGGAAAACCGGCTTCTGGTCCTGGCGGCGCTGGCCGGCCTGTGCGTCACCCTGCTGGCCTCCGCCCTGGCGTCCTCGGCCGCCCTGTTCCTGGCCATGGACTTCGCCATGGGGGTGTTCGCCACCGCGACGCAGGTCCTGGTGCCCCTGGCGTCCCATCTTTCCGCACCCGAGGATCGGGGCCGGGTGGTCGGCACGGTCATGGGCGGGCTGATCGGCGGGATCATGCTGGCGCGCCCCGTCGCCAGCCTGCTGGCCGCGCATTTCGGCTGGCACGCGATCTTCCTGGCATCATGCGGGCTGATGCTGGCGCTGATGGCGGCCCTGGCGTGGAAGCTGCCCCGCCGCCAGCCGGTGCATGACGGGCTGACCTACCTGCATATCCTGGGCTCGCTGGGCGGCATCCTGGCCGGCACGCCGTTGCTGCGGCGGCGCGCTTTCTATCAGGGGGCGGCGTTCGCGGCATTCAACATCTTCTGGACGGCGGTGCCGCTGCTGCTGGCCGCCGCCCCCTTCCGGCTGGGCCAGACGGGGATCGCCCTGTTCGCGCTGGCCGGGGCGGGCGGCGCACTGGCCGCGCCCGTCGCGGGCCGGCTGGCCGACCGGGGGCTGACCAACCAGGCCACCACCGGGGCCATGCTGACGATCGCCGGCGCCTACGGCCTGGGACTGGTGGCGGTGGCATGGCACGCGGTGGTGCTGCTGGCGGTGGCGGCGATCCTGCTGGATGCGGGCGTGCAGACCAACCAGGTGATCAGCATGCGGGCGATCTACATGCTGCGGCCCGACATACGGGGGCGGCTGAACGCGCTGTTCATGACCATCGTGTTCCTGTGCGGCGCTACCGGATCGGTGACGGCGGCGGTGCTGTTCCACCATTCCGGGTGGAATGCGGTCACGCTGGCGGGGGTGGTGCTGGCGCTGGTGGCGCTGACCCGCCAGGTCCTGGCCGGCGAAACGTTTCGCCGGCCAGGATAGTCACGCGGCGGATCGGTTCAGGCCTGCGCCCTGGCGGCGATCAGGTCGCGATAGACGGCCAGATAGTCCTCGGCCATGCGGCGGGCGGTGAAGCGTTCCTCGAATCGCTGGCGGATGCGGGTGGAATTCATCTCCGGCAGGCGGGCGCAGGCGGCGATGGCCTGCTGCTCGTCGTCCACGATCAGGCCGGTCAGCCCGTCTTCCAGCACCTCCGGCACCGATCCGCGGCGGAAGGCGACGACCGGCGTGCCGCAGGCCATGGCCTCGATCATCACCAGGCCGAACGGTTCGGGCCAGTCGATCGGCATCAGCAGGGCCTTGGCGCCGGACAGGAATCCGGGCTTCTGCTGGTCGTTGATCTCGCCGATCAGCTCGACGCCGTCGCCCAGCATCGGCAGGATCTCGCGATCGAAATACTCGACATCCACCTTGTCGATCTTGGCGGCGATCTTCAGCTTCACGCCCAGCGCGCGGGCGATGCGGATTGCCTTGTCTACGCCTTTTTCCGGGCAGATCCTGCCCAGGAAGGCAAGGTAGTCGCGCGGCCCGGGCTGCGGCGTCAGCAGGTTCGCCGGCAGGCCGTGCAGCACGGTGCGCACGTAATGGGCCTGGGGCAGGGGC
The DNA here is from genome assembly GCF_000067045.1 of Gluconacetobacter diazotrophicus PA1 5. Classification (NCBI taxonomy): domain Bacteria; kingdom Pseudomonadati; phylum Pseudomonadota; class Alphaproteobacteria; order Acetobacterales; family Acetobacteraceae; genus Gluconacetobacter; species Gluconacetobacter diazotrophicus. Next base: position 2,348,159 of record NC_010125.1, on the reverse strand, counting down.
AGGCGCTGGTTATCGGAAATCGACACGATCGGCACGTTCGGGAACGCGTTGAAGACCGGCTGCAGCTCCATCAGGTCCAGCCGGCCATGCATGGTGGTCAGCATCGGCGTCTTCTGGCGGCTGAAATGGGTGAAGGGCCAGTAATCCATATGGAAATGCAGGATATCGAACTGATCCGCCGCACGGGCGACCTGTTCCATCATCAGCATGTGCGGCGCGATCGGGTCGCGAATCGCGGGGTCCAGGCGCAACGCCTGCGGCCAGCAGGCGTTCAGGCGGGCGGAAGTCACGCTGTCGCCGCTGGCGAACAGCGTCACGTCGTGGCCCATGGCCGTCAGTTCTTCCGTCAGGAAGGACACGACGCGCTCGGTCCCGCCATAGAGCTTGGGTGGCACGGCTTCATGGAGTGGCGCGATCTGGGCGATACGCATGGGGCAGTTCACTTCTTTCTTCCGCTTGAGGAAACAGGGGATGCTAGCGTGCGGGAGCCTAGCGTGCGACCGGGAAACGGCAAATCCATGGCATCGGCCCGGGACACTGATCCGGGTTACTGGTAAACGGAACGGGAGCAACCACGTTCCGTAACGAAGGGTGGCCGTAATGATAAGGTGGCCATAACGGCGGGTCGCCGGTCAGGAGAACCTTTCTTTCCTCCCCCTGATCCGGATAGATAAACAGTTCAGGGCGCAGGACTTTCCGGACGCCATGACGACCGGAGCGGCCGGCAGTAGAGAGGGCAGCCGATTTTGGCGAGTGATACCGAGACCACCATTCCCGACGACCAACTGGTCCGCTACCTGGGGCGGCCGCTCTCCTTTATCTTCCGCTATATGCGGCGCCATGCGGTTCAGCATGTCGTGATCTTCCTTTCGGTCGCGGTCGCGGTCGCCTGCACGGTCGGCGCCACATACGCCACCCGCTTCCTTGTCGATACCATGACCGCGCACGGCGCGGGAGAGATGGCGGCCGTCTGGCGCGCGGTCGCGATCCTGGTCGTGGTGATCGCCTTCGACAACCTCTCGTGGCGGGTCGCCGGCTGGTTCGCGACCTATGCCTTCGTCGAGATGACGGGGGACGTGCGGCGCGACCTGTTCCGGTACCTGACCGGGCATTCCGCGTCCTATTTCGCCGACCGGATGCCCGGTGCCATGGCATCGCGGATTTCCACGTCCGCCATGTCGCTGTTCACGCTGGAAAACCTGGCGGCGTGGAACGTGCTGCCGCCCTGCCTGAACGTGGCGCTGTCGATCGGGCTGCTGCTGACGATCAGCCCGCTGATGGCCGGGGTGATCGTGGCCCTGTCGGGCGGGCTGTGCCTCCTGATGTTCCGCATGGCGGCGGGCGGGCGCGGCCTGCACCAGCATTACGCGGCCGAGGCCTCGCGCGTGGATGGCGAGATGCTGGACATCATCAACAACGTCTCGCTCGTGCGCTCGTTCGGCATGACGCATTACGAGCGCCTGCGCCTGGCCGACGTGATGCGCCAGGAAATGGGCGCCCGGGGCCGGTCGCTGCGCTACATGGAAAAGCTGCGGCTGGTCCATGCGGTGCTGACGGCGGTCCTGACCGCCGGCCTGCTGGCCTGGGTGGTGCTGCTGTGGCAGATGGGGCGCGCGACCATCGGCGACGTGGTGATGGTGGCCAACCTGGGCTTCATGATCCTGCACGGCACGCGCGACCTGGCCGTGGCGCTGGTCGAAACCATCCAGCACATCGCCCGGCTGGACGAGGCGCTGTCGGCCATCCTGGTCCGGCACGAAATGGTCGATTCCCCCGATGCGCGCGGCTTCACCGGCACCTCGCGCGGCGAGGTCGCGTTTCGCGACGTCACCTTCGCCTATCCGGGCGCCCGGCCGGTCCTGTCGCATTTCAACCTGGAAATCGCCGCCGGATCGCGCGTGGGCCTGGTGGGGCGGTCCGGTTCGGGCAAGAGCACGATCCTGGCCCTGATCCAGCGGCTGCGTTACGTCCAGGGTGGCGCGATCGAGATCGACGGAATCGACATCCGCGACCTGGACGAGCCCAGCCTGCGGGCCTGCATGTCGGTGGTGCCGCAGGACGTGTCGATGTTGCGCCGGTCGGTGCTGGAAAATATCCGCTACGGCAAGCCCGACGCGACGGATGACGAGGTCCTGGCCGCCGCCGCCGCCGCTGGATGCCGCGACTTCATCGACGCGATGCCGGAAGGATTCCAGACCGAGGTCGGGGATCGCGGGGTCAAGCTCTCGGGCGGCCAGCGCCAGCGCATCGCGATCGCGCGCGCCTTCCTGCGCAATGCGCCGATCCTGATCCTGGACGAGGCCACCAGCGCCCTGGACAGCGAGAGCGAACAGCACGTGCAGGCGGCCCTGGACCGGCTGAAGGTCGGCCGTACCGTGATCGCGGTGGCCCATCGCCTGTCCACGCTGCGCGATTTCGACCGCATCGTGGTGATGGACCAGGGGCGGATCGTGCAGGACGGCCCCGTCGCGCTGCTGGAGCGCAGCGTGGGCCCGTATCGCGATTTCCTGGAGCGTCAGTCGATGACCGTGGAAGGCGCGGTATAAGGCATGACGAGCGACGGCGGGCGCAAGATGCTGGGCATCGACGCCTACAATCATATCCGCACCGGGCTGATCCGCAGCCGCTACCGCGTGGGTCAGCGGCTGGTGCTGCGTCCCCTGGCGGCCGAACTGGGCCTGAGTCCCACCCCGGTCCGCGAAGCGCTGCTGCGTCTCGTGTCCGAACAGGCGCTGGAACTGAACGATCGCAATACGGCGGTGGTGCCCGAGATCACGCCCGCCAGCTTTCGGGAAATCCATACGCTGCGGGTCGATCTGGAAAGCCGGCTGGTCCAGGCGGCGGCGCTGCGCGCCACGTCCGCCGAACTGGACGCGCTTGCCGAACTGGATGACGATTTCCAGGAGGCCTGCACCCGTCACGACGATGCCCGGATGGCGGCCAGCAACGCCGATTTCCACGCCATGCTGGCCGCGATCGCGGACCTGCCGCTGACGGCGAATATCCTGCGCAGCCTGTGGGCCCGGATCGGCCCGCTCTACGCGCTGGCACGGACCGGTCCGCCCACCCGGCCGCCCGGTGTCCCGCACCCGCATGACGAATTGCTGCGCGCATTGCGCGCCCGCGACCCCATCGCGGCCAGCCTCGCCCTGGTCCATGACGCGGAATATGCGCGCACCTGGATCGAGCCCCTGATGCCTTTCTAGGAGGCGGCTTCAAAAGTCTCCGAGCCTGGGGGCGCCTATTTGATGGCGGCCGCCGCCTGCGGCGCCGCGCGGGCCTTCAGCTCCGGGACCTCGATGTCGATTTCCAGCATCGAGACCCCGGCACCGCGATCCATCTTGATCTGGACCTTGTCCTGATCGACGGTGATATGCCGCGTAATGACGGCCAGGATCTCTTCCTGCAGCTTCGCGATCAGCTCCGACTGGCCTTCGCCGGCGGAGCGTTCGTGGGCCAGCAGGATCTGCAGGCGGTCGCGTGCGACAGGGGCGGAAGTCTTGCGTCCGAACAGGGATGCCAGAAGGCTCATGCCACACTCCGCTTGAACAGCCAGTCGAACAGGCCCTTGCGCTCGGTCGGCACGCTGATGTCCAGCTTCTCGCCCTCCAGGCGGCGCACCGCCTCGAAATAGGCGCGGGCCGGGGCGCTGGTCGGATTGGATAACGTGACCGGGGTGCCGAGGTTCGATGCGCGCAGCACCTCCTCGCTTTCCGGTACGATGCCCAGAAGCGGAATCGACAGGATTTCCAGCACGTCCTCGGTGCGCAGCATCTCGCCCCGCGCGGCGCGGGCCGGGTCGTAGCGCGTCAGCAGCAGGTGCTTGTCGACCTTCTCGCCCCGCTTGGCGCGCTCGGTCGTGCTGTCCAGCATGCCGATGATGCGGTCGCTGTCGCGGACTGACGAGACCTCGGGGTTGGTCACCACCACGGCCTGGTCGGCATGATACATGGCAAGCTGCGCGCCGCGCTCGATGCCGGCCGGGCTGTCGCAGATCACCCAGTCGAATTTCTCGCGCAGTTCGTCCATCACGCGGGCCACGCCCTCGGGCGTCAGCGCATCCTTGTCGCGGGTCTGCGACGCCGGCAGGATCGACAGCGTTTCGACCCGCTTGTCGCGAATCAGCGCCTGCGCCAGCTTGGCATCGCCCTGGACCACGTTGATCAGGTCGAACACTACCCGGCGCTCGGCGCCCATCACCAGGTCCAGGTTCCGCAGCCCGACGTCGAAATCGACGACGACGACGTTTTTCCCCGTCTGGGCCAGTGCCGCGCCGAGGGCGGCGGTGGAAGTCGTCTTGCCGACGCCGCCCTTTCCCGATGTGACAACCAGCACCTTGGCCATACGCGTGTTCCTCTGTCCGGATTCGCCATTCTGCGGCGTCATGTTTGCGGGACTCTAGTGGCGGAGATATGGCGAGGGCAACGGGGAAAGCGGCCCTTCAATGCAATGGCCGGACGACAAGGGTGCCGTCTTCCAGCAGGGCCTGCGCCGGCTGGCCGCTCAGGGCGGGATCGATCTCCTCGGCGATCATGTAATAGCCGTCGATCGCCAGCAGTTCCGCCTTCATCGCGGTGGCGAAGATCCGCGCCCCCGGCTGGCCGCCCATCCCCGCGATCGCGCGCCCGCGCAGCGTTCCATAGACATGGACCGACCCGCCGGCGGAAATCTCGGCGCCCGAGGCCACCGACCCGATGACGATCACGTCTCCGTCATGATGCAGGACCGACTGGCCGGAGCGTACCGGCCGCTCGACGATCAGCGACGCGGCCGGCGCGGTGGCGGATGCGGCCTCGCCGCCATCCGTTTCCTCGGGCAGGGCGACGGTGCCCGAGGCCCGGCCGCCCTCGAATCCCTGCGGCCAGTCCCAGCCGGCCAGGGCGGGCCAGGCGGAATCCCCCCCTTCGATCCCGATGATCCGCACCCCGCGTTCCAGCAGGGCGGGGTACAGGTCGGCCAGGCCCTCGGCTTCGCCCGACAGCAGGCCGAGGTCCAGAATGATCGGCTTGCCGACGAAGAAGGACGGCGAGCGCGCGATCTGTGCGTCCAGCCCCCGCAGCCAGTCATCCAGCCCGGCCTCGGGCGACAGCACAAGCGCCAGGAAGGAACGGCCGCGGGCTCGGATACGGGGAGGCGGTCGGAAATCGTCGGACAAGGGCGTCACGGACCTTCGGTCTGCGAATGATGGAGGCCCATTCCAGCTACCGTGAGAATCCCGCCCTGTCGAGCGATCGGTGGACCGACCGTGCGAATTCCCGGGCGTGTTTCAGGCAGGCGACATCATCGCGGGCCTTGGCGAAGCGTGGGGCGATGCAATAAAGCGGAGGGATGCGCATCCTCTATCATCTTCCGCTCTCGCCCTTCTGCCGCAAGGTCCGTCTTGTGCTGGGCGAAAAGCGCCTGCCGTTCGAACTGATGATGGAGCGGGTATGGGAGCGCCGTCCCGAATTCCTGGCCGCGAATCCGGCGGCAACCGTGCCGCTGCTGGTCGAGGAGAACGGGCTGGCGATTCCCAATTCGGCCGTCATCTGCGAATATCTGGAAGAAGCCTATCCCGACACGCCGCTGCTGGGCCGTACCCTGGCCGAACGGGTCGAGGTGCGGCGTCTCGTGACCTGGTTCGACGAGAAATTCGCCGCCGAGGTGACGGAGAACCTGCTGCATGAGAAGGTGATGAAGCGGATTTCCGGGCGCGGCAATCCCGACGGCAACGCCCTGCGGGCCGGATATGCCAACATCCGCTATCACCTGTCCTATATCGACTGGCTGGCGGAAACGCGGAAATGGCTGGCGGGGCCGACCCTGTCGCTGGCCGATTTCGCGGCGGCGGCGCACCTGTCCTGCCTCGATTTCATCAATGACGTGGACTGGTCCAAGGCCCCGGCGGCCAAGGACTGGTATGCCCGGATCAAGTCCCGTCCCTGTTTCCGGTCGCTGCTGAACGACCGGGTGACGGGAATCGTGCCGCCCGACCATTACGCGGATCTCGATTTCTGATCCGTTCATGTCCTTAGCCATGGATTTCGACGTCATCGTCCTGGGGGCCGGCGCGGCGGGGCTGATGGCCGCGCTGGCGGCCGGCCAGCGCGGCCGCCGGGTGGCCGTGCTGGACCACGCCGCCGAAGCCGGGCGCAAGATCCTGATTTCCGGCGGCGGACGCTGCAATTTCACCAACCTGGACACCGATGCCGGGCGGTTCCTGTCGGGCAACCCGCATTTCGCCAAGTCGGCGCTGGCCCGGTTCGGTCCCGCCGACATCCTGGCGATGATCGAGCGGCACGGAATCGCCTGGCACGAAAAGACGCTGGGGCAGTTGTTCTGCGACGGATCGGCGCGCGCCGTGGTTGCCATGCTGCTGGCGGAATGCGACGCGGGCGGGGTGGATATCCGCCTGTCGCACCGCATCACCGATGTCGTGGGGGGCGACGGTTTCAGCGTTGCGACCGATCACGGCACGTTCCGCGCGCCCGCGCTGGTGCTGGCGACCGGCGGGCTGTCGATTCCCAAAATGGGGGCCACGGGCCTGTCGCACGCCATCGCCCGGCAGTTCGGCCTGCGGGTCACGCCCACCCTGCCGGCGCTGGTCCCGCTGACGATCGACGCCGCCACCCCCGGGTGGGTGCCCGACCTGGCCGGGGTGTCGCTGGATGTCGTCGCGCGGTGCGGGACCACCCGCTTCCGCGAGGCGATGCTGTTTACCCATCGCGGCCTGTCGGGACCGGCGATCCTGCAGGTTTCGTCCTATTGGGATTCGGGGCGCGAGATCTGCCTGGACCTGATGCCGGGGCGTGATGCGGCCGAAGCCCTGCGGGCGGCCAAGCGGCAGCGCCCGCGCGTCGAGGGGCGGACGATGCTGTCCGGCTTCCTGCCGCAGCGGCTTGCGCAGGCCATGGCGATGCACCATCTGCCCGACGGGCCGGTCGGCGACATGCCGGACGCGGTGCTGAACCGGCTGGGTCAGCATCTGGGACGCTGGTGCCTGGTGCCCGCGGGAACCGAGGGCTTCGCCAAGGCCGAGGTCACGCGGGGCGGCATCGACACGCGCGACCTGTCGTCGCGCACCATGGAGGCACGGTCGGTCCCCGGCCTGTACGCGGTCGGCGAGGCCGTGGACGTGACGGGCTGGCTGGGCGGCTATAATTTTCAATGGGCCTGGGCCAGCGGCCACGCGGCGGGACGTGCCATCGCCGAAGGCGGCTGATCCCGGTCGGGAGGCAGATATCATGACGGCAAATGAAACGCGGCGCATCGCGCTGGTCACCGGCGCGGTGCGCGGAATCGGGCTGGAAACCGCACGCCAACTGGCGCGGCAGGGGATTCACGTCCTGGTCGCCGGCCGCAGGCAGGAGCAGGCGGATGGCGTGGCCGACCGGCTGCGCGGCGAGGGCCTGTCGGCCGAGGGCGTGGTGCTGGACATCGACAACCCGGCGCAGCTGACCGCGCTGCGCGATTACATCGCCACGACCTACGGGCGTCTGGACATCCTGGTGAACAATGCGGGTGTCCTGCTGGACCGGGGGGCGGACGGGGCGGCCCCGCCGCCGTCGGCGACGCCGGACAAGACGTTGCGGGACACGTTCGAGATCAACCTGTTCGCGACCGTGCAGGTGACGCAGACGCTGCTGCCGCTGGTCCTGAAATCGCCGGCCGGGCGGATCGTCAACCTGTCCAGCATCCTTGCGTCACTGGGCGCGCACAGCGATCCGGCCTCGCCGATCTACGGCAAGCTGACCTTCGCCTATGATGCGTCCAAGACGGCGCTGAACGCCTTTACCGTGCACCTGGCGCACGAGCTGAAGGACACGGCGGTCAAGGTCAATTCCGCCCATCCGGGTTGGGTGCGCACCGACATGGGCGGGCAGGACGCGCCGCTGGACGTGGCCCAGGGCGCACTGACCAGCGTGCGGCTGGCGACCCTGCCCGATGACGGCCCGACCGGCGGCTTCTTTCACATGGATCACGCGCTGCCCTGGTGAGGCATTTCCACTCGGCGCCATGCCCGTGGTATCCGGCGGGCCGGGGCACTCTGCGACAGGGATGGACGCGACGGCATGGCGGGCAGGCGGGATGACCACGGTGACGGAGATCTGTTCGGCGGTCCGGCGTCCCCCGTGCAGGGCACGTCGGGGCAGGGGGCGTCCGGTTCCGGCGGGCGCCGGGGGCGGGCCGCGCCGCCGCGCACGCAGCCCCTGGCCGACCGGCTGCGCCCCGAATCGCTGGACGATGTGGTGGGGCAGGACCACCTGCTGGGCCCCGACGGCGCGCTGCGGCGCATGCTCGATCGGGGATCGCTGGCCAGCCTGATCCTGTGGGGCGGCCCCGGGGTCGGCAAGACGACCATCGCCCGCCTGCTGGCCGACGCGGCAGGGCTGCGTTTCGTGCAGCTTTCGGCGGTGTTTTCGGGCGTGGCCGACCTGAAGCGCGCGTTCGACGATGCCCGGCGCCTGGGCGAAGCCGGGCAGGGGACGCTGCTGTTCGTGGACGAAATCCACCGCTTCAACCGCGCCCAGCAGGATGGTTTCCTGCCGGTGGTCGAGGACGGGACGGTGGTCCTGGTGGGTGCCACCACCGAAAACCCATCCTTCGCGCTGAACGGCGCGCTGCTGTCGCGCTGCCAGGTGATGGTGCTGCGCCGGCTGGACGATCCGGCGCTGGAACGCCTGCTCTGCCGGGCGGAGGAGGCAACCGGTCGCGCGCTGCCCCTGACGCCGGACGGGCGCGCCACCCTGCGTGCCATGGCCGATGGTGACGGGCGCTACCTGCTGAACATGGTCGAACAGGTTCTGGCGGTTCGCACGGACCAGCCGATGGACGCGCACGGCCTGTCCGGCCTGCTGGCCCGGCGCGCGGTGCTGTACGACAAGGACCGCGAGGAGCATTACAACCTGATCTCGGCGCTGCATAAATCCCTGCGTGGCTCCGATACCGATGCGGCCCTGTACTGGTTCGCCCGCATGCTCGAAGGCGGCGAGGACCCGCGCTACATCGCCCGGCGGCTGACCCGCTTCGCGGCCGAGGACGTGGGCATGGCCGATCCGCAGGCCCTGCCGCTGGCTATCGCGGCGTGGGAGACGTACGAACGTCTGGGCTCGCCCGAGGGGGAACTGGCCCTGGCGCAACTGGTGGTCCATCTGGGCACCGCACCGAAGTCGAATGCCGTCTACACGGCGTACAAGGCCGCGCGGCGCCTGGCGAAATCGACCGGCAGCCTGATGCCGCCGGCCCATATCCTGAACGCGCCGACCAACCTGATGAAGGATTTGGGATACGGTCGCGGCTACGATTCCGAATACGCGGATGTCTACGCGGATGCCGATCCGGGGGCGGGACAGCGGACCGCCGCGCGCGATCACTTCCCCGACGGGATGGGCCCGCAGCAGCTCTATCGGCCGTTCGATCGCGGGTTCGAGCGCGAAATCGGGAAACGTCTGGAATACTGGGCGCGGCTGCGCGCGGGCGGCAAGGGCCAATAGCGCGCCGTCTTGCCCGGTTTCTTCTTACGCGTGCGACTTGCTGCCGGTTACCAGCACGGTTTTTTCCATGTCGATCATCCGCGCCTCGGCCTTGACCTCGGTTTCGTCAGCGGGGGCGCAGAGATATTCCATCGCGGCGAGCCACGCATCATGCTGCAGCAGGACTTCGGCGATGATATCGGCGGCGATGGGGAATTCGGTTATCAGTTCGTCAACGATGACCTTGATGACAACCGGGTCGCGTGCCTCGATTTCCGTCAGCACCCGGGGACGATACCCGCCAGGGAAGACAGAATTGAAAATTCGATGCATACGTACCTCCAGCTTTCAGTGCGCGGGTGAACGGAGCGTATCGTGGAATGATGCCGGAAATTTTTACCAAAAGACTAATGCGGCCCGAACGAGACGGAAGAATCTTGTCGCCCTGAATAGTGAGTCTCTCATAAAAAAAGGCGAGGGACACAAATATTATCGATTGAGTATCGAATATATTTATCTTCGGGAAAGTTGCCCCTGGGTCTGATTAAATTTCACGGCAAAGAAACGCGACCGGGCAGAACGTTCTGAACGGAATGTGTATGGTCGGCAGAGTAGAATTGTTTCCCAGTGTCAAATCAGCAACATCCTATTGTCTACGTATATAACAGGTGGGGATATCTCTTTTCCTTGATCTGTATCAATCGGAAGAGCCTGTTTGAAAATGTGGGCTGGCGAGCGAAAGCGGCCCGAAGGTCGCGCCCGTCGTGTGTTTTCGAGCACTGAAGCGGAGTGGCCTTATGAGCCATGAGCATCGGAGCGCTGGATCGGCGACATGAAGGCCGTCGCGCGGGTGGTGTTCGAGCCGACTGGCCCGTATCACCGGCTGCTGAAGGAACGTCTGGCCCCCTTGAGCGTGCCAACGATCAAGGTCAACCCGCGGCAGCCTGATGCGAGACCGGACGGCAACGATCAATCGCCTCAAAAGCCTGACGATCGATTTACTGAAACGCCATGGCCGGCATCGTTTGCGGCAGATCGAAGTGCAGATCGCCTCTCTCGATGCCGCCATCGCGGCATTGGTGGCAGAAAATCCGCACTTGTCTCGGCGCCGGGACGTGCTGGCCGGCCTCGCCCCGATCACCCGCCCGTCCGGAACATGGCGGGGAAGAAGTGTCATTCAGGGCGGCAGGGCTGCCCTCCGGCAGGCACGCTACATGCCAGCCATCGTCGCCATGCGCTTCAACCCCTATCTCAGGCGGGTCTATGACCGACTGACCACCATCGGAAAACACGCCAAAGTCGCCATTGCCGCCGTCATGCGAAAACTTATCGTGCCCGCCAACGCACGGGTACGGGATTACCGCCTCTGGACGCCAAAAGCCGCTTGACCACAACGGATACTCTCAGGCGAGCCGTGTGAAATAATACCAGATTGAACTGGGTTTCATTCAAATGAATTTAACAATAAATTTTTAATGAAACTTATTTTGGCGCAAAATTTTTTTCAAATTCAAACCGCCTATTGATATCGCCATATACGTACCGTTAATAAAATAAATGTGTTGTTTTTTTAGACGAGTGGATGAAACTGGCTTGTGCGGGAAGCAGAAATGAAACATTCCGCTTCGTCATCCCTTTTGATGCGGGATCTTTCCACGCCAGGCCCTACCGTTGGCCCGTCGGACAAGGGCGAACGGATCTTCGAACTGTTCCGGGACGACCCGGAATTGATGCTGGTCGCCGTCGTCGATGAAGGCGGCGCGCCGATCGGGCTGGTGGAACGGCAGGCCTTTTTCGCCAAGGTTTCGGGGCAGTTCGGGCACGCGCTGTTCGCCGGGCGCCCCGTGGCCCTGCTTATGGACGACAGGCCCGTGATCGTGGATGCCGCGGTCTCGTCGACGGATTTCACGTCCATGACGATCACGGCGCAGTCGTCGGACGTGCTGCGCGGCTACATCGTCGTTGCCGGGGGGCGGTATCTGGGCACGGGAACGGCCCTGGACCTGATCAATGCCTCGCATTCCAATGCGGTCGCGTCCGCCGCGAACCTGCATGAAACGGCCGAGGAATTGCGCAAGGCGAACAGGAAGATCCTGCGCGACAAGCTGTTCATGGATACGATCGTCGAAAATATCCCCTCGGCCCTCGTGGTCAGGTCGGTGCGCGACGACCGGCTGGTCCTGATCAACCGCGCGGCCGAACTGATGACCGGCCGCGAGCGGAGCGAACTGGTCGAGCACACCGCCGCCGACGCCTTCACCGAAACCGAGATCGGCCACGCCCTGGTGCATCCCGAGGGCACGCGGCGGGAGGGCGTTTCCGAGAGCCTGCTGCGCAACCGCGCGGGGGACATGCGCGCGGTCGCGACGCGCTACGTCACGATCGCGGACGAACGCGGCGACGCGCGCTGGGAACTGTGCGTGGCCGATGACGTCACCGAACGGCGGCAGGCCCGCC